>NZ_JBBMQM010000001.1:1892675-2523567 GCF_038900055.1 Henriciella sp. AS95 | reverse complement strand
TACTCCGAGACGCTCGATACAGCGACACTGACGGATGCACAAAGGGCGCAGCTCCTGTTCGAGCGTGGCAAGACGCGCCGCCTTGAGAGAATCAATTTGCCTGGGGCCATCGAAGACTTTGATGCGGCGACCACGCTGACAACGGATGCGGCGTTCTTGGCAATCCTGGAAGACGAGAAAAACTTCGCCGCCAGCGACCTGGCACTCGCCCGTGGACGCCTTGGACGCCTTCAGACGCTTTCGGAATGGTTTGTCGATACCGTCGCGATCGGCGACTTTGAGGCGGTTGCGGAGCGGATCCGCGCGTCGGGCCTTTCTCCCTCTGCCGAGCAAGCCCGTTTCCTGGAGGCCGCTGGCTATCTTTGCCGGGGAGCCGAAGATGAGCCGAGTGAGGATTTCACCCTGGGCGAGGATATTGGTCACCTTGATGCCATCAATTGGTGCGAGGCGCCTTCAGAAACCTGAGATCAGTCATATTCTTGCCTTGGAGCCGGTGTCATTTCACAAGGCGTCATGATTATCAGGGAGTACCGAGATGCTTAGATCCATGCTGGCAGGCGCGAGCCTTGTCATCCTTGCAGCTGCATGTGCGTCGTCAACAGATGCACCGGCTGAGCCGGTTGAAACCAGTACGACGTCAGAGCCGACACCGTTCGAACTCGCGATGGGAACGGTCAATTCGCTTGTCGAAGCCGGTAATGAGCAGATCGCGATTGACCGTCTGACACAGCTGCTGGGCGATCCCGGCATGAGTGACGAGCAGATGGCCAAGGCCTTGTATGCGCGCGCCAAGCTTCGTGCAGCTGGCGGTAATGATCTGACCGGTGCGGTCGCAGATCTGAAAGAGATTGCCGCACAGTATCCGGAAAGCAGTATCGCCGATGAAGCAGCAGCCATGCAGGCTGAGGCTGAGGCTGAGTTTGCGATGCTGAATGACATGCTGGCATCGGGCGACACGACGGCAATGGAGCGGTTCGAAATCCTGTTCCGCCTTGGCCAGCACCAGGAAGCGGCAGACCTCATGCTGGCTGGCGCACTGGAGCCGGAAAATTCGTATATCCTCGACATGTACCAGATCGGATATCTCTGCGACGGTGACGAACTCGCCGGCCCGGTGTTTGAACTGGTCGAGCCGGACGGCACCAGCCGGGCGGTCCAGTTCTGCGAACTCGGTAAATAATCACGTAAGGCCAGCGCGGCTGGCACGCTGATTGCTCCTCCCCTCCTTTCGGCGGGGAGGGGCCATCATGAAAAAAGATCTTCTGACAATATTTCTGGCAGGCCTGGCCTGCACGGCGGTGCTGCTTTTGTGGCCGAAGCCGTATTCCGAGCCGCTCTCTGCTGACGAGGTCGCTGCCTATCAGACGGCTCTGGAGCTGCCGGACTCTCTTCCGGCCCGTTAGGCGTTCTATCGAGACGGGCTGCCCCTACTGTGTTGAAATCATCACAATCTTAGCTCGCCTCTTTCTTTGGCGCGGCCGCCATGATTGATTGCTGACTATACAGATATAGGGAGTATCACATGGCAGCAGATGGTGGACCGTCATGGCCGGCAATGTCGATTGCGCAGGCGAATGCGAAACTGGCTGAACCGGGGACGCCGCTTGCGGTCAGCGATGGCGTCATCGACGGCATCGAGATGAAATATTACCCCGAAGCGCCGCCCACCATACGCTTTCTTGTCGAGGCCTCCAAAGCGTATGGCGACCGGACATTCCTCGTCTATGAGAACGAGCGCGCTTCCTTTCTTTCGCACTACAAGGCCGTCGCACATTTCGCGCATGTGCTGAAGGACAGTTTCAACATTAAACCTGGTGACCGGGTTGCAATCGTGATGCGCAATTTCCCGCAATGGCCGGTCGCATTCTTTGCGGCTCTGTCCATTGGGGCGATCGCAACACCGATGAACTCCTGGTGGACCGCTGATGAACTGGAATACGGGCTGCAGAATGCCGGTGTGAAGGTGGCCGTCATCGATCCACAGATTTTCGAGCGCATCCGCGAACATCTCGACAAGCTGCCGGATCTCGAAGCGGTCATCATCGCCCGCGAGACCGAAGAAGAACGCAATGATCCACGGGTTCACAACTTTGAGGATTTCGTCGGCGAGACAAATGACTGGGAAAAGCTGAAAGACGTGTCGATGCCGGACGTGCCGATCGGTACGGACGATGATGCCACCCTGATGTACACATCGGGGACCACCGGCCGACCAAAGGGCGCAATCGCAAGCAACCGGGCTGTCATTTCGAACTTCCTGAATTCGATGACCTGTCAGGCGAGGATGTATCTGCGCCGGGGGGAGCAGCCGCCCGAGCAGGACCTCAGTGAACAACGCGCCACATTGCTGGCCATTCCTTTCTTCCATGCCACCGGCGCCTTCGCTGTACTAATCCCGACGCTGCTTCGCGGCGACAAGATCGTCTCCATGTACAAGTGGGATGCAGGCAAAGCGTTGCCGATCATCGAGAATGAAAAGATCACGACGATTGGCGGCGTGCCAGCGATTGCCTGGCAAGTCCTCGAGCATCCAGAGCGGGACAATTACGATCTCTCGTCGATTAGCGTTGTGTCGTATGGTGGCGCGCCATCTGCGCCAGAGCTCGTTTCGACGATCAAAAAACGGTTCCCGGAAGCTGCGCCCGGCAATGGGTGGGGCATGACGGAGACCTGCGCGACGGCCACGCTCAATATCGGTGAGGACTATGAGAACCGGCCGAACAGTGCGGGGGCGCCGCCGCTTGCCGTGGAGCTTAAAGTCGTCAGCCCGGAAGGTGAGACGCTTCCAGCGGGCGAAGTTGGCGAACTGTGGTGCAAGAGCCCGTCGAACTGCCGTTCCTACTGGAACAGGCCCGATGCAACGGCCGAGACCTTCAAGGACGGATGGGTCGTCACCGGAGACCTTGCCCGCCTTGATGAGGAAGGGTTTCTGTATCTCGTCGACCGCGCCAAGGACATGTTGATCCGGGGCGGCGAGAACATCTACTGCATTGAGGTGGAGAGTGCGCTGTATGACCACCCCGCCGTCATGGATGCTTCAGTCGTCGGAATTCCCCACAAGGTGCTTGGTGAAGAGGTCGGCGCTGTCGTTCAGCTGAAGCCCGGCAAGACGGTCAGTCAGGATGAGCTGCGTGCGCATGTCGCCAAACAGCTCGCCGCATTCAAGGTGCCGGTCGAAATCCAGTTCCAGACGGATCCATTGCCGCGCAATGCGAATGGCAAGATTCTAAAGCCTGAACTGCGAGAGCGTTTCGCGCCGCGCGGCTGAGACATGCAGGACATGGAGAAGTAAATGAGCATCAGGTCCCGAACCATCGGAGGCGACCCGGTCTATCCGGTCGGCCTTGGCTGCATGAATGTCACCCATGCCTACGGGCCGCCCATCGATGAAGCCGATGCTGTCAGACTGTTTCAGCGGGCGCTCGATATCGGTTGCAATTTCTTCGATACCGCTACGATTTACGGAGCGGGCCGGAGCGAACAGCTTGTCGGTCAGGCAATTGCCGGTCGCCGGGACGATGTTTTTCTCGCCAGCAAGTGCGTGCTCGCTGTCAAGGATGGCAAGCGGGTGCTGGATGCGCGTCCAGAGGCGATCAAGAGCGCGTGTGATGCGAGTCTGAAACGCCTCAATGTCGATGTCATCGATCTTTATTACATGCATCGTCCGGACCCGAATGTTCCGATTGAAGACTCAGTTGGTGCGCTGTCCGAGCTTGTCGAAGCCGGCAAGATCCGGATGATTGGGTTATCCGAAATGGGCGAGGGCCTCCTGCGGCGTGCGCACGCGGTTCATCCGATTGCGGCGCTGCAGTCGGAATACTCGCTCTGGGTCCGCAATCCGGAGATTGCGGTCATGGAGGCCTGCAAGGAGCTGGGGACCGCTCTGGTGGCGTTTTCGCCTGTGGGCCGCGGGTTTCTTGCCGATCCGCCGGCAGATCCCGCGACGTTCCATGAGAGCGATATGAGGGGAACGATCTTTCCGCGTTTCTCGCCAGAGAACTATCCCGCCAATCTGGTATTGCTTGACGAGGCGCGCGCATGCGCCGAGGAGGTCGGCTGTAGCGTGGCTCAGCTCGCACTGGCATGGACGCTGGCCAAAGGCGACCATGTTGTCCCCATCCCCGGCACGACCAGCGTGAAGCACCTCGAAGAAAACCACGCGGCGGGCGCGGTGTCGCTGTCGCCGGAAATCGTGGCCAGGCTGGATGCCCACTTCACACCCGAAAGTGCCGTCGGCCCGCGCTATAATCGCTACGGTCAGGCAAGTGTCGACACTGAACAATACGATTTTGAAACCAGCGGGACCTGAATTGGCCGAGAACGACGATATTGGAAGCTCCGGTAAAGCGGTCGCGCTTGAAGCGCGCGAGACGGCTCAAGACGGACGGCGCTATTCGCCGTCTGCTGGGCGCAACAAGGCCGTCATCTGTGAGGTGCTCGCCGAAAAGCTGCCGTCGCGGGCGAATGTGCTGGAAGTCGCCTCAGGCACGGGGGAGCACGGGGCTCATTTCGTTGCGGCTATGCCAGAACTTCGCTGGACCTATTCAGATCTCGACGAGATCAGCCTGGCGAGCCAGGCGTCCTGGACGGCGTATGAGGACTTTGACGGCCGTTTGAGCGGCCCCGTTGCGCTTGATGCGTCTTCGTTAGACTGGGGCGCTGTCGAACGACAGGACAGTTGGGACGCGATTTTCTGCGCAAACATGATCCACATTGCGCCTTTCGCGGCAGTGGAAGGGCTTTTCGCCGGGGCAGGGCGTCTTCTATCGCCTTCAGGAAGGCTGGTCCTCTACGGACCCTTCGCGCGGGACGGCGACATCGCCGAATCAAATGCGCGGTTTCGCGACAGTCTTCGGCAGCGTGATCCATCATGGGGTGTCAGAGATCTCGATCGAGACCTGCTGCCGCTTGCTGAGCGCGCGAGACTTCAATTGGTTGAGGTCGTCGATATGCCCGCCAATAATAATATTGTTATCTTCGAAAAGACCTGAAAAAGGCCGCCCCACCTTGGTGTGGGACGGCCATTCAGTGAAGCCTAGACGGCGCGGCGATAGCGCGGATTTACGCTGTCATCGAGGCGCGGCACAACACCGGTCAGAAATTTTATACCTTTCTCAACCCTCTGAAAGAACTGAACTTTCTCCAGCGCTGGATTGAGATGGTTGGTCATCACGCAATAGTGGCTGTCCTTGCCTTTGCGGTGGTGGGCGGCATGGTGCCTGTGGGACTGCATGATACCGATTTTCTGGGCCAGAGGGATGATCCGACCGTTCTCTTTCGGGCTGCGGTGAGCGCAAGCATGAATTTCGTTTGCAAACATGCCAAATATGACCGCCGTGCCGGTAAACAGGTTTAGCCAGCCAACAGCCCAGAACAGTCCAAGGAAGGCGAGACCGATCAGAATAACTTCACGGTTTCGCGTCCAGAGGTTGCCCTTCAGGAAGCTGCGCGGTGTGTGGTGATGCTGCTGGTTCTCCCGGATTGTGTGGCCGAGGATGGGCCATTTGGGGTCGCCATAGCGGTCCTCCATCCAGTGGAAAGCGCCGGATACGAAGTCCGCAAGATACACCCCGCCCAGGACTTTTGCTGCGACGCCTGCCGCTGAGGTGATAGCCGATACAAACATGTGAACCTCCATCTTGGCCGCTCGAATGTGAGCAAGTGTTCACATGTGAGTGTTTGATCACATAAAATGGCAGGAATGTGGCAATGTGATCGAATGTTCACTTTTTCGAAGGCTGAGGGGAGGCCGCTACAACTAGATGTGCGGGCCGTCGAAGGAAGATCCGTGTGCAGGGCATCGCCCATCACTTGATGAAAATGCAAGGTAATACAGGGGGCTGGCGTCGTTAGAGCCAGCGCATTCTGTGCAGGAGCAGGACCAGAAGGAGGGCAAGACCACTCATGCCAAAGCAGAGAAGCGTGAACGCGACGGGGGAGGCCGTGCCCGGCATGCCGCCTAGATTTACGCCGAAAAGGCCTGTCACAAAGCCGAGTGGCAGGAAGATGGCGGAGATGATTGAAAGCACGAACAGCCGCTGGTTCATCCGGTCAGCGCGGTCTTCGACGATCTGCTCCTGCAGCATGGTTGAGCGGTCGCGGATATTGTCGAGTTCCTCGCCGATCCGGGTCACACGGTCCGCGATTTCGCGAAGGTGCAATGCTTCATCGGGGGAAAACAGGTCAAGGCCCTCCCGCGCCATCTGCGCCAGAGCATCGCGTTGCGGAATGATGTAGCGGCGCAGCTGGAGGACTTTTCGGCGAAAGTCGCCGAGTGCGAATTTGGACAGTTTGGAAGCCTCATCGATGATCCGATCTTCAAACGCATCGGCCTGGTCTTCGAGGCTGGAAACGATGGGTTCGATCCCATCCGTCAGGCCTGCAGCCAGATAGGCAATGATCGCTCCACTGGAGGGCGGGATGTCTCCCTGCATGATGTCGTCGCGCAGGTGCTGGGCCGCCATGATGTGGAAGGCCCGGAGTGAAATGACCAGCCCCGGTGTCGTCCAGATGCGAATGGCGATCATGTCCTCGGGCTCCGAACCCTCATTCATATTGACGCCGCGCAGATTGATAAGAAGGCCCGGTGGATGCTTCACACAGCGAGGCCGCGTATCTTCCTGAAGCAGGGCATTGTCGATAACCATGTCGACGCCGCTTTTTTCGATCAGCCATTGTCGGACCTGAGGTGACAGCCGATTGAGATGCAGCCAGCGGCGCACGCCAGCTTTCTCGGCCGGGCCGGAGGCGATTTCGTCCCAGTTCAGGCGGCGGGCATGGCCGTCAGTCTCGAATTCAAATGCGAAGACAAGCGGGTTGTCGACCGTCGTCGTCATGAACGGTACTGCTCCATGGCAATGTATCCGATCACCTCGATCCACTCGATCACATCCTCGCCGACGCCTTCATCGCGAAGGAAGCCCGTGAACGCGGGAACGAAGTTCTGAGGCTCCGAGCATTGTGCGATCGCATTGTTGAGTTCCGGCATGACAATGCGGTCAAAGTCTCGGGCAAGGTCATCGAAATCATCAACGAGCGAAGCGATACGCAGAGCGGTCAGCGCAGACGGTGTGTCAACTTTGCCTGAAAGGCCCCTCAGCTCATTGATCGTCCCGTAGTTTGAGCGGGCGAAGCGGGACATGACCTTGTCTGTCCTCCACTCCACCCATTCTGAAGTGCAGGGTTGAGGTGTCGTGCAGGCCGACACGCCGACTATGGCTGCGGCGCCGGCAAGAGCGAGTTTGAGCGCGTGAAATGAGGTCTTCATCCCGGGTCACCTTTCGAGTCGTGACCGACCCTATCGCGTCTTTTGCGTCAGACGAAATGGAATGTGTTGACCTCGCCGTCCTGCTCCACGCGAACCTTGCGACCGACGGGGCTTTCATTCTCACGCAGCACTTCAAGCGCTGCCGGAGATGCTTTGGCGAGAAAGCGCGCACCACTTTCAGTGCGCCCGAAGACTACGCCATGGGTCGGGCCCTTTTTGCCATGCATGACGGTAAACGTCTCGACTGTGCCGGCGGAAGGCGCAGGATCGATCTCGACTTTTTCTGTCGGCGCGGCGATTTCTTCAACTGGCGTGAAGGTGTCGGGACGGCTCGTTGACCACACGCCAACGGCTTCCTTGGTCATCCAGCCACCATTCGCCAGAACGAGTCCGAAGGCGCCCTGATTTTCTCTCAACCATTCGGTCATGCTGGCAATTCCATGCATGGAGTAATTGTTTCCCGCGCCCCCGAAGAATGGCAGGCCGCCGGTCAGGGTTATCGGACGTGCATCCGCTTCCGGATCGATGCCGAGCTCCTGTATCGATGAGAAAACGGCGCACGGAAAACAAGAGTACAGGTCGAAGGCTGCCATGCCGCCCGGCGTCTTCCCGGCCTGGGAAAGGGCACGCTTGATGGCCTGCTCCATCGCCCAAGAGCCATCCAGTCGCGGACGCTCGGAAATGAAATCGTCTTTCGCTTCTCCAGCCCCGTGAAGGTAGACGCGTTTGTCGGCGGGAATGCCGAGTTCATCTGCCTTGTCCTCTGACATCAGAAGTATGGCGCCGCCCTGATTCACGGCGTCCTGGGCGATATGCCACTTCAGGAAAGGGTCAGCGAACTCATAATTTTCCGGAGACGGCGTTGCCAGAAACTCGACGCTCCGTTCGGTCGGGAATTGGGAGAAAGGATTCTCAGCGGCCACTTCTGTAAACGGCTGGAAGAGCCGCGCCATGGCTTCGCGCTGCTCGCTGCGCGTACGTCCCTCGCGAGCAGCGATCGCGTTTTCGAAAAGCGCATAGAAATATGCTGGCGCGGCAATGCCGTGTTTGATTTCTGTCCGGGTGATCATCTTGCCGCCGAGGCCGCGATCTTCGTATGGCGCCTCGTCGTCATCTGCCCAATCGATGTCGATATTGTTTCTGCGGGCGCTCTTGGAGGCAAGATTGGCTTCCGATCCAGCGACGAGGGCAACGTCAAACTCACCTTCATGGATCCGTTTTGCCATCTCATTGGCAAGCGCCTGCGGACTCTGACCACCGACGTCTGAGTAGATCAGTGTGGACGGGGTGGCGCCAAGATCGCGAGCGAGCGTGCCAGGCAGATTTTTGTTATGCCCATGCGGATGAGGCGCGCCCGGAACCGAATCCTCGAATATCCGAACGAATGTGATGGCATCAACCCCGTCTGCGCCAATACCGGCATCCGAGAGGGCAGCCTTGGACGCTGTCGTCGCAAGGCTAAGCGGTGAAGGGGCGCCGTCAGCACCGTCACTTCCGTCCCAGGTGCTAAGGGCTTGGCCGACACCGACCAGAACCGGCATTGATCCTTTGGCCATAACTAATCTCCCAATCTTCTTCGGTCACATGATTAGCCGTCTGAGGCGCCTCTTCAATCGGTAACGCGACGCCAACAGGCGTGCGCGGAACTTTACGTCTCGGCGTGCAGTTTCTCGAACATGGCTTTCTCGCTCGCCCGTTCTGATGTTGATCCGAAAGACGCCGGCCTCGTCTATGTCGATCCCGGCGAGACAGGCTGGACACGCAAGCCGTATGGCAAGGGCTTTACCTATCAGGACGAAAACGGGCGCACGCTCGAAGGCGAACAACGCGCCCGCGCTGAGGGGCTTGTCCTGCCGCCGGCGTGGAAAGACGTCTGGATCTGCTCAAGGCCGAATGGGCATTTGCAGGCGACGGGCGTCGATGAAGCTGGCCGAACGCAATACCGCTATCATCCGGATTTTCGCGCGCATTGCGAGCAGGTGAAGTTCTCAGACATGCTGTATTTCGGGCAGGCGCTTCCGCGCATCAGGGCGCGGGTACGCGAGACGCTCGACGACCCGGCCGACCATGTCGAACTCGCTGTGGCTGCAATTGTGCGGCTTATGGACAAGGGCGCGGTCCGCATCGGGTCAGAGAAGAGCCGCCTTCAGGGAACGTTCGGAGCGACGACACTCTACAAGCGGCATGTCCGCCAGACCGACGAAGACACGATCCGGCTGCGCTTCAAGGGCAAGGGCGGCAAGCCACAGGACATCTCAATCTGCGATGACGGCCTGAGCAGGGCCGTGGCCGCGCTGCAATGTCTTCCTGGTCAGAGCCTGTTCGACACACCTGACGGCAGGGTTTGCTCATCGCGCGTCAACCGCTTCATCCAGGAGTCTGCTGACGGTGCGTTCACCGCGAAGGATTTCAGGACGTGGGGCGGTTCGGTCGCCGCTGTCTCGGCGCTGAGAAAAGGCGCAGACAGCATCAAGGCCATTTCGGAAGCTGCGGCGGCGCACCTCGGCAATACGCCAACCATCGCTCGCAATTCCTATATCCATCCGCGCGTGATCGAGATGGCGCGCGAAGGCTTGAATCCGGAGGAGGTGTCCGGCCCGGTCAGGCTTAAAAAGAATGAAAGACGGCTGTTCGCTGTACTTGAAGAGTGAGGCGAGCCTCGATTTCCGATCAATCAACCCTTTCAATTTAAGGTAATTGAAGCTCGATCGCGCTTAAGCTTTCTCGCCCGAGTCCGGAGAAAGCGATGCCAGTTATGCCTTCCAACCGCCTTGTCATCTTCCTCGGCCTGTTTCTTGCCGGTTGCGCGACGGCAGCGCTGGTGGGGCAAACACCTCTGATGACACCGAAGTCGGAAAAGCTGCAGATGCGCCTGCCGGAGATGGACGTTGTTCCCGTCAGTCAGGCTGACAGGGAGCGGCTGAGCAACATTGAAAGCGATGACGCCCGGCCACGAGAGCGTGCGGGCCTGCCCGACTGCGGCCTTCCGAGCCGCCCTTTGTCGATCTTTCCAAATCTCGGCGGCGACACGGTCACATTCGGAAAAGCCGGCAGCTTCTATGTCTATGATGTCGGCGACCAGCGTGAAGGCGCTGACCTTGCCTCCCACGACACACTCATCCTGCCGGGACTGCCATCCGAGCCGGAAGTCCTGGTTGGCGAAAATTCCGTCGCCTTCTGCTATGTCGAGCGCGGCATCAGCATTGTGGTCTTCCGGCAGATGTGCGCCGGCACCGACTGGAATAACAGCTTTGAAGCGATCACATTCGATGGCGGGGCGAGCTTTGTTGATCCTGCGCTTCTCGCGCAGCTTGGGCCAGGTGAACCCTATCTCTCGCCAGAGCGCCTGAAACAATTGGGGATCGATTGGCTGGGAGAGAATGCGCTGTCGAACTGGCGGGTGGAGCCGATGCCGGACATCCTGCTCCCATCAGCCTATGCAGTGTCTCAATGCGAAGAAGATACAAAACCTGTACCCGAGACCTGGAAGCCAGGCGCAGCAGATTGAGGGCGCGCGGCGCGGGCCGCTAACACTTTTACCAGGGTGACGCGTCGCTGATCGTCATCGCGTCGCGCCGATAGCCAAATGGCCCTTCGCCGCTCCAGTCCTTGCCGTTCGGGTAGCGAACTTCGACGCCTGTAAGGTCCGCAGCGGCGAACAGCTTCATATTCACGCCAAGGAGGTCTGCGCCGGGGTTCTGCGCCTTGAAGGCGGGCGCGAGTTCGAAGTGCGTCGTCGCCCCGCAGGTCTGGCAGGTGTGGACCTCGACGCCAGCATTCGGCTTGTCCTTCCGCATGAAAGCTGTTGTCTTTCCAGTCGCTGACGCCGAAGCGGACGGATAATATCCCCAGGCTGCGCCTGTCTTGCGGCAGAGGTCGCAATTGCAATCGTGAATGAAGTCTGGCGCGGTCTCGACCGTCACGGTGACGGCACCGCAGAGGCAAGTGGCTGTCATGGGGCGTATCCTTGGGCCGTCAGGCCTTTTTCACAAATTCGGTCTTGAGGCCCATCTGGCCGATGCCGTCGATCTTGCAGTCGATATCGTGGTCACCTTCGACCAGGCGGATGTTCTTCACCCGCGTGCCGACTTTCACGACACTGGATGAGCCTTTGACCTTCAGGTCTTTGATTACGGTGACGGTGTCGCCATCTTCGAGAACATTGCCATTCGCATCGCGCCAGACCTTGGCGTTTTCCGCGTCGGCGGATGGCGACCATTCATGAGCGCATTCCGGACAGACAAGAAGTGCCCCGTCTTCATAGGTGAAGGACGAATTGCACTTTGGGCAGGGGGGTAGTTCGCTCAATTTACGATCTTTGCTTCAGTTTTTTCATAGATTTCGTCGCGGGTGACGCCCGGCGCGATTTCCTTGATTTCAAGGCCGCCTTCGACAACGTCGAAGACGCCGAGATCCGTGATGATCATGTTCACGACATGCTTGCCAGTCAGCGGCAGATTGCATTCGTGAAGCAGTTTCGGCTCGCCGGACTTCGAGGTGTGGTCGGTAATGACGATGATGCGCTTGACGCCCGCGACGAGATCCATCGCCCCGCCCATGCCTTTCACCAGCTTGCCGGGGATCATCCAGTTGGCGAGGTCGCCATTCTCGGCAACTTCCATCGCGCCGAGGATCGCCATGTTGATCTTGCCGCCGCGGATCATCGCAAAGCTCATGGCGCTGTCGAAGAAGGCGGTGTGCGGCAGTTCCGTGATGGTCTGCTTGCCGGCATTGATCAGGTCGGGGTCTTCCTCGCCCTCGTAAGGGAAGGGGCCCATGCCGAGCATGCCATTCTCTGATTGCAGCGTCACCTCGACGCCGTCCGGGATGTGGTTCGCCACCAGCGTCGGAATGCCGATGCCGAGATTGACATACATCCCGTCTTCCAGCTCCTGCGCGGCGCGCTCGGCCATCTGATCTCGTGTCCAGGGCATCAGGCGGTCTCCTTCTTCCGGGTCGTGCGCTGCTCGATACGCTTTTCGAACTCGCCCTGCACCAGCCGGTGCACGAAAACGCCGGGCAGGTGAATGTGGTTCGGGTCAAGCTCGCCCGGCTCGACGATTTCCTCGACTTCCATGACGCAGACCTTGCCGCACATCGCGGCTGGCTCGTTGAAATTGCGGGCGGTCTTGCGGAAGATGGCGTTGCCCGTCGTGTCCGCCTTCCAGGCTTTCACGATGGCGAGGTCTGCGAAGATGCCTTCTTCGAGAATGTACTTCTCGCCGTGAAATTCCTTCACTTCCTTGCCTTCACCGATCTGCGTGCCATAGCCGGTCTTGGTGTAGAAGCCGGCAATGCCTGCCCCGCCGGCGCGCATGCGTTCGGCCAGCGTGCCTTGCGGGTTAAACTCCAGTTCGAGTTCGCCGCCGAGATACTGGCGCATGAATTCCTTGTTCTCGCCGACATAGGACGAGCCCATCTTCTTGACCTGCCGGCTTTCCAGCAGGACGCCGAGACCGAAGCCGTCGACGCCCGCATTATTGGAATAGACGGTCAAATCCTTGGTGCCGGCCTCGCGGATCGCGGCGATGGAAAGCTCAGGGATGCCGCAAAGGCCGAAACCGCCTGCAGCGATTGTCATGCCATCAAACAGAACGCCGTCGAGAGCGGCGGCTGCGTCTTTGTAAATCTTGCTCATGACGAGGTGTTAAAGCATGGCCAGCGCAGGGCGCAAGGGACACTTGCGTGCAGACAGATTGAACACATTCGATCTGCTTATCGCACGGCAAGCTTTGCGCGAAAAAAGGTCTGAAGCCGGGCGACCAGCGTCGTTGCCCGAGGAGCAGATGTCACATCATTCAGAGCCGTTGAGTGTCCGACAACGGAGCTTAAAGCAGGCGCATTTAGGTCGCCAAGACCTCGAAGGCGCTCGAACCTCGTCTAGCGCTTGCCGCGCATAAGGTCCGACATGTCCTTCGCGCCGATCGCTTCGTCATTACGTTTTCCGGGGAAAGCGCGTTCAAGCGCATCGCTGAGCGCGTCCTCTGCAGAGCGCTCAATGATCCCGACCTGACAGATGCGATTGCTGTCGTGATCACAGATAATGACGTATTTTGTATGCGTTATGCGCGCACTTATCTGGGAATCGTCGCTCGCGCCGGACATCGCGTGGGCCGTTTGCGGCGATAATAGCTCCTGAGATATCGTCCCGACAAACCAGGTGCCGACGTCATCGAATGAGCGGATGTCCAGTCCGGTCTTGCGGTCATGGACGATCAGTTTGCGGTCATCGAAGTCCAGTCCGATGCCGGTCGCGCCATAAGCGTGGACGAAGTCGGGTGACCGTCCCGTGGCTGCTTCCATTTCCGAGGTGGCCTTGGCCTTGGCGCCTGCGCCCTGTTTGGCGGCAATCCAGCGTATGCCGAAAATGAGCAACATCGCCACAACGCCGGCAGCAGCGTAAAAAATGATATCGGACATTGTCAGCCTTTCAATTGAACGTCAGGGGCCAGCGAATCATTTCGTAGCGTTCCTGCGATACATTATTCGCATGGCTGGAGCATCATTGAAAACGTGGATCGGGCAAGCATCGTTTTAGCCTCGATGACAAAGAAAAAGGGCGGCACACAAGGTGCCGCCCTTTCCTTATCTGGATGTGGTTGCTGAGCTTAGAAGCCCATGCCGCCCATTCCACCCATGCCGCCCATATCAGGCATTGCAGGGGCGTCGCCTTCTTTCTTCGGAGCTTCGGCAATGCCGGCTTCCGTCGTGATGAGAAGGCCAGCAACCGACGCGGCGTTCTGCAGGGCAGAGCGCACGACTTTCGCTGGGTCGATGATACCCATCTTGTACATGTCGCCATACTCTTCGGTCTGGGCGTTGAAGCCGTAGCCGCGATCTTTTTGGGCCAGGATGTTCGCAACAACCACCGAGCCTTCGAGGCCAGCATTGTTGACGATCTGACGGATCGGAGCTTCGAGGGCACGGCGGACAATGTCCACACCGGCTTGCTCGTCGGTGTTCTCGCCTTTGGTGTCGATGTGCTGTGCTGCGCGGAGGAGGGCAACGCCGCCGCCAGGGATCACGCCTTCTTCGACAGCTGCACGCGTTGCGTTCAGCGCATCGTCGACGCGGTCCTTGCGCTCTTTCACTTCGACTTCGGTCGCACCGCCGACCTTGATCACGGCAACGCCGCCAGCGAGTTTCGCCAGACGCTCTTGCAGTTTCTCACGGTCATAGTCGGAAGAGGTGTCTTCGATCTGCTTCTTGATCTGGCCGACGCGGGCTTCGATCTCGTCCTTGGTGCCAGCACCGTCGACGATGGTCGTGTTGTCCTTGTCGATTTCGACTTTCTTGGCCGTGCCAAGCATGTCGAGGGCAACGTTCTCGAGCTTGATGCCGAGGTCTTCGGAGATGACCTGGCCGCCTGTGAGAACTGCGATGTCCTGCAGCATGGCTTTGCGGCGATCGCCGAAGCCAGGTGCCTTCACAGCAGCAACCTTGAGGCCACCGCGTAGCTTGTTCACGACGAGCGTTGCGAGCGCTTCACCGTCGACATCTTCAGCGATGATGAGCAGTGGACGCTGGGACTGAACGACAGCTTCGAGGATCGGAAGCATCGGCTGGAGCGAGGAGAGTTTCTTCTCGTGCAGCAGGATGAATGGATCTTCGAGTTCGACAGACATCTTGTCCGGATTGGTCACAAAGTATGGGGACAGGTAACCACGGTCGAACTGCATGCCTTCAACGACATCGAGTTCGGTTTCGAGGGATTTGGCTTCCTCTACCGTGATGACGCCTTCATTGCCGACCTTTTCCATGGCCTTGGCAATCATGTCGCCGATTTCCTTGTCGCCATTGGCGGAGATTGAACCGACTTGCGAGATCTCGGAGTTCTCTTTGACCTTGCGCGAGTGATGCGCGAGATCGGACGTGACTTCCAGAACGGCTTTGTCGATACCGCGCTTCAGGTCCATCGGGTTCATGCCGGCGGCGACGCGCTTCATGCCTTCGCGAACGATCGACTGGGCGAGGACCGTTGCAGTCGTCGTGCCGTCACCTGCGACGTCGTTTGCCTTGGAGGCAACTTCGCGCAGCATCTGTGCGCCCATATTCTCGAACTTGTCTTCAAGCTCGATCTCTTTTGCTACGGTGACGCCGTCCTTCGTGGTGCGTGGTGCGCCGAAGGATTTCTCGATAACCACGTTGCGGCCTTTCGGGCCGAGCGTGACTTTTACGGCGTTTGCAAGCGTATCGACGCCCTTGAGCATGCGTTCGCGTGCTTCGGAGCCGAATTTTACGTGTTTAGCAGCCATGTTGCTGTCTTCCTTCCAGAATTTCGTGTTCAGGGATTTGGGGAGTGGTAAAGCTTACTTCTCGATGACGCCGAGAATGTCGCTTTCCTTCATGATCAGGAGGTCCTGGCCGTCGACTTTCACTTCGGTGCCCGACCATTTGCCGAACAGGATGCGGTCGCCCGCCTTGACGTCCATTGGGACGACTTCATTGTCATCGCCGCGTGCGCCGGTGCCGACAGCGACAACTTCGCCTTCCTGCGGCTTTTCCTTGGCGGTGTCGGGGATGATGATGCCGCCGGAGGTTTTTGCTTCTTCTTCAACGCGCTTCACGAGAACGCGGTCGTGCAGAGGACGGAATTTCATTTTCTCTCTTACCTTTTCGTTTGCCCGGTCGGGCAATGTGTTCGCTCGATTAGCACTCAAGTCAGGAGAGTGCTAACGAGGGCTCAGGTAGGGGTGTGCAGTGCCCGCGTCAACACTTCAAAATGTGAAATTGTCGCCAGTGCGCATCGTCGGGCAGGGTGCCGCCGCTCATGCCGGTCTTAGCGCTGTGCGTGAATGGCCTCGATGGTTCGAATGGCTTTCCAGGCAAGTACTTTGGCCGCGAGTTTTCCGTCGGCATTTCGCCATTCGGCTTCGACATAACCGGTTGTTCGAGACCGATTGATGACGTTCGCTTCGATGGTGATGTCGCCATGCGAGACCGGGCGGAAAAACTTGATTTGCAAATCCTGCGTGGTGAAGGCTTCGCCATCCTTGAGGGCCGAGAACATGCAGATGGAGACGACATGGTCCGACAAGGCGCCGACCCAGCCGCCGAAGGCGCGCTCAGGCTGAACGTCGTGGGAGCCATCATTCGGCCAGATATAGTGGACATATCCTGGCTCGATCTTCTTCAGCCAATGCTCCGGCATGATGCCGAGTTTCTGAAGCCCTTTCGGCTTTTGCGACCAGTTGCCGGATGTGACGCCGCCAAGAAAGCCCTGAAAGAGTGGGGAGAAATCGTCTGGATTGTACTCAACAGTCATACAAGGCGCGCTCCATTGGGCACGGGACTGTCGGTGCCGCCAAGGACGATGGCGCCGCGATCATCAGGGAAACCAAGCGTCAGAACCTGCGACATGAACTTGCCAATCTGGCGAGGCGGGAAGTTGACGACGGCCATGACCTGCCGACCGATCAACTGGTCCGGGTCATAGTGTTCGGTGATCTGGGCGGACGACTTCTTCTCTCCAACGCCGGGTCCGAAGTCGATGAGAAGGCGGATCGCCGGCTTGCGCGCGCCCTCCAGCGGTGCCGCCTCGAGCACAGTACCGACACGAATGTCGAGCTTCCGGAAAGTATCAAAATCGGTTTCCGCTTCTGGCGGATTACCGGGCAGGTCAACCTTGTGCATGTCTAAACGATCACCGATCCGCCATCGACCACGATCATCTGGCCGGCCATGTATTTGCCAGCGTCGGATGCAAGAAAGATCGCCGCCCCGGCAATATCAACCGGGTCGCCGATGCGGCGCATCGGGGTGCCGCCTTCGATGCGTTTCACATTCTCCGGATTCTCCCAGAGGGCGCGTGCAAAATCTGTCTTGATAAGGCCGGGGGCGACGCAGTTCACACGAATATTGTGCGGGCCAAGCTCGATGGCGTAGTTGCGGGCGAGCTGAAAGTCTGCCGCCTTTGAGATGTTGTAAGCGCCGATAACGGGCGAGCCTTTCAGACCACCAATTGATGAGATGATGACGATGGCGCCGTCCTTGCGCTCCTTCATCTCCGGGGCGACCATCTGGATCAGCCAGTGATTGGAGATGATGTTGTTCTGCAGGATCTTCTCGAACTTTTCGTCCTCGATCTCTTCCATCGGACCGTAATAGGGGTTGGAGGCCGCATTGCAGACCAGAATGTCGATCTTGTCGAAGGCCTTGCGTGTCTCGTCGACAAGCGTCTGAAGCTCTTCCTTTGACGAGATGTTCGCCGGGACGGAAATCGCGGTGCCATCGCCATGCTTGTCATTGATTTCCTTGGCGACGTCCTGGCACGGACCGGGTTTGCGCGAAGAGATCACGACCTTGGCGCCTTGCTCTGCCATCTCTTCGGCGATGGATTTACCGATGCCGCGTGATGAGCCGGTAATGACAGCAACTTTTCCCGATAGATCGAAAAGACTGGCCATGAGGTCCTCCGTTTATTTCACATGTGCAGTTTCTCGCCGCACCATATTCAAAACGCGCGTGCTGCCAATCCCCGCGAACCGGGTTGAGATGGAAATTTCAGCTGCGCAGGGCAGCGAAGGCAAAGAGCGCCCAGCCGGCAAGAAGAGCAAGCCCTCCAAGCGGCGTGATTGCGCCGAACCAGCGAGGCGCGCCGAGGGCCATGGAATAAAGCGTTCCGGAAAAGATGAGCGCGCCGATCACCATCACCCAGCCACCTGTGGAGAAGAGGCCGGTGCGACCGCTGAGGCCTGCAGCAAACACTGCGACAGCGTGGACGAGAAGGTAAAGCGTCGCGGTTTCCCACCAGCCGCGCGTTTCCGGCGTGAAACGACCCGACATGCCATGCGCACCAAACGCACCGAGGGCGACTCCGGTGAAGCCGAGAATTGCTCCGATAGTTGCCTGCATCTGCTCAGCCCTCCTGCGGAATTGAATAGGTCACGATGGCGTGACTGGACGTCTTGTCGGAGCCTTCGGCGCGAATGTCCACTTCGATGACGGCAAGTGTGCGACCGAGCTTCATCAGCCGACCGTCGGCGATCACGGCCTCGCCAATGCAGGGACGAAGAAAATTGATCGAGAGATTGCTCGTCACAGCCATGGGCACGATGCCGAGCTTGGTAAAGATTGCGAAATAGGCGACGCTATCGGCCATCGCCATCTGTGTGGGACCAGAAATGTAATTCCCGGGGCGCAACTGCTCGGGACCGGCCTTCATACGCAAAATTGCCCGACTATCCTCCATCGCAATGACGGTCGACCGGTTCTGCGCGCTGTTGAACGCCTCGTCCAAAAATGCATTCGCTTCATCGACGCTCACCTTTGATGTCATCGACTTTATCCTTTTCCGCGCGCCGGAGATTGATCCGGCCTCTTCTATCCGACACTCTAGGACCATGACGGGGCCCGCCAAGAGGTCACGCAGAGAGAGGAAAGCCATACATGCTCACCTGGGGCGACGAATACCCGATCCACCAGACGCCAGAGCCCGTCTGGGTCGCGGGCACTGACCGGAATTTCTATGACCGCTACTTCTTCAATGGCTATTCGAAAGACGGATCGGTCTTTTTCGGCGCGTCCTTCGGTGTCTATCCTCATCTCAATATCATGGACGGCGCATTCTCCGTCCTGAAAGATGGCGTCCAGACGTCCGTGCACCTGTCGCGCATCATGAACCATGAGCGGATGGATGTTCGCGTCGGGCCGATGAAGATCGACGTGCTTCAACCGCTTCATTCGGTGAAGATCACCCTCGACGAGGCTGAAGGCATTTCGGCAGAACTCACTTTTGAGGGCCGCCACTTCCCGGTCGAGGAGCCGCGTTTCCAACGGCGCAATGGCTCGCGCACCGTGATGGACGTGACCCGGATGACGCAGAATGGCCGCTGGACCGGCTGGATCGAAATCGATGGCGAACGGATTGATGTCGACAGCTATTACGGGACGCGAGATCGCAGTTGGGGCATTCGCCCGATCGGCGCACAGGACGCACAACCGGTCATTCCAGAGAAGCCCTTCCAGTTTTACTGGGTGTGGACGCCGTTGAACTTCCCGAGCCTGTCGCTTTACTTCCATGTGAACGAAGACGAAAAGGGCGACAGCTGGAATACGCGCTCGGTTCTCGCAATGGATGGGGCGGATGCTGACAGCCTTCTTCATCTTGATGCGCCGAAATTCACCGCCGAGTACGACGTGGGCACGCGCCGCGTCCGGAAGGGAACGCTGGCTGTTACCGATGGGCATGGGCGCGAGCACAAGGTCCATTATGAACCCATCGCGACTTTCCAGATGAAGGGCCTCGGCTACGGCCATCCGCAATGGGCTCATGGCGTCTACAAGGGCGAATACGCAATCGAGCGAGAAGACTTCAAACCGGACGTCATGCCATGGAACCAGCCAGATAATCTTCATGTCCAGGCGATCAGCAAGGTTCGTCACGAAGGCCCAGGCGGACTTTCGTCAGAAGGTATAGGGGCCCTGGAACAGCTCTTCATCGGCCCCCATGAGCCATCAGGATGGAAGGATGTCCTTGATGCTTGACCGGCGCGGCGTTCTTCTTGGCCTGTCAGGCGGCCTTCTCGCCGCTTGTACGACCACCGGACGCCCGACGATTTCCGGCTATGAAGCCAGCGCGGCGCCGTTTTACCCGGTCGATGTGCGGCCAGAGCGGATCAAGGAAATTGTGGTCGGGCTTCGTCCCGGCCGCGATGGTGGTTTCAGGCTGGAAGCTGAGCCATTCGGCGACAAGATTTTGGTCCACAATTACGGCCATGAAGGCGATGGGGTCACCTTGTCCTGGGGCTGCGGGACATTGGCGTCTGAACTGGTTGCGCACACTGGGGCCGACGACGTTGCTATTGTCGGTGCGGGCGCGCAAGGCCTGACAACGGCGCTCATCCTGTCGCGGATGGGCAAGCGCGTGACGGTCTATGCCGACAAGTTCCACCCATACGTGACATCTAATGTGGCAGGGGCGCTGATCCTGACAGCGGCGTCCTATGGCGATGTTCCGATCGACACGGTTGCGCGGGTGAATGCACTCGCACGGACGGGTTTCGACCAATACGAAAACCAGCCTGGAACAGGCGTAACGCGGGTCAGACATCATTATCTTCAGCGACGTCGGCAAGACCAGGCTGAACCGGGCGAGAAGACGCTGTTCGGCTGCCCGTTCAATTCGGTCACGCATCCAACAATGATCGATATGAGCCTCTACCTGCCATATCTCATGAAGCAGGCGCGGGATCTGGGCGCGATATTCTACACCAAGCGGTTTGAGAGCCCGACAGAATTGAGTGCGCTTAGCCAGCCGGTCATCGTAAATTGTACCGGCCTGGGGGCAGGTGCGCTGTTTGGTGACGAAGCGGTGCACCCGGTTTGGGGACAGCTGGTCCGTCTGCATCCACAGCCTGAGATCGACTATTCCTACGTTGCGCACGCTGGAGACGGACAGCTTTACATGTTCCCGCGCGAAACAAGCATCGTGCTCGGCGGGTCTCGCCGACGGGATGTGTGGTCGTTGGAGCCTGATCCGACTGAAACACAACGTCTTCTTTATCAACATGGAAAACTGGCCGAGCGCGCCCGGCGTATCGTGTCGATGAAGGTGGCCGCATGACAGAGCAGGATCTTGCCGCGAAATTCGCCGCCTACGCAGAAGGTCAGATCCCGGGCGCGCGCAATCTTCGTGTGACGGCAATCAACCGCATTCACGGTGGCGCGAGCCGCCAGACCTATTCCATAGACATCGCTTATGAAGACGCGACAGGGCCAAAGGTCAAAGGCGTCATCCTGCGGCGTGATCCGCCGGACAGCTTGATTGATACCGAACGCCGCGTCGAATTTGCTGCTATACGGTCGGCCTTTGGCAAAGCCGACATTCCGGTGCCCGAAGCACTATTCCTGGAAACCGACTCCGATGTGCTTGGCGCGCCCTTTTTTGTCATGGGACGCCTTGAGGGCGGAACGCCGCTCAATCCGTTCAAGATCGAAGAGGCAGATCCGCATGGTGCGGCGCTTGGCCGTGATTTCTTTCGATATCTGGGCGCCATTGCGTCTCTTGATATTGAAGCCGCGCCGATCTGTCGGGAGATCGACACCCCTGCGCCCGATGCATGTTGGAAAAGAGAGCTGGATTACTGGGCCAAGGAAATCCGCGAAAATGCCCGCGAGCCTCAGCCCGTCGCTGAAGCGGCGATCCGTTATCTGCGGGCCAATCCGCCGCCTGCAGCGCAAAAGTTGTCTCTGGTGCACGGCGACTACAGGACGGGCAATTACCTACAGGACGGGGAAGGGCACATCACTGCCATCCTGGATTGGGAGATGGCCCATTTAGGCGACCCGTACGAAGACCTCGCATGGGCGACAGACTTGCTTTGGTGCGGCAATGACACCGAGCGTGCTGCTGGTCTGCTGCCGTGGCCAGAAGCAATTGCCATCTGGCAGGATGCATCCGGATGTAAGTTTGATCCGGCCGCATTTGAATGGTGGAGTCTTTTTGCCCATCTCAAGGGCCTTGGAATCTGGATCAGCTCGGCAAGGGCTTTCGCCGACGCCAGGAATGATGATCCCATCCTCGCTTTTTCAGGCTGGTTTACCCATTGTGCCCATGAGCTGATGCTCGCCCACCGCCTGGCGGCGAAAAATGGAGTGGCGATTTGAGCGACATTGCGATGATCCTGAAGCGCATCGGCGCAACGCTGGCGACCGACGTCGCGCCGCGCCTGGAGGGCAGCTATGCCAGCGGTCACGCCGCCATGTCAGGGGTCCTGGCGAGTATGGCCGGGGACCTTTGGAACAAGCAGGCTGACCTGTTGGTAAACGAAATAGCTGGCTTGCGGACGCTGCTGGAAGCGGGCGGAGTGGACGATGACACCCCAGAGGCACCATCGCTGAAAATCGATGACCTTACGGCCACGCGGAATGTACTGGCTGAGAAGCTGATTGAGCTTCAGTCTGGCCTTGAGGGACGCGACGATGAATCCGCCAGCACGCTCAACACTCAAATCTGGGCGCATCTTGTGGCGACCAGCGCGGCCCGTATGCCTGCGCCGCCACGATTTGAAGATTAGCCCCACAACTCCGGTTTGGGGGGATGGACACGGCCATCAACGTATTTGAGGCCATTCGGGACATCTTTGGCGAGCCAGAGCGGTCCGTCGAGATCGACGGCATCAGCAAGGCCACCGAGCAACACGGCCGGCGCCATGCTGATTGATCCGGCGACCATGCACCCGACCATCACGCCCATGCCAGCGGCTTTGGCTTCACGAACCATGGCCAGCCCTTCCGTGAGGCCGCCGGTCTTGTCCAGTTTGACATTCACCACATCATAGCGCCGGGCGAGATCCTGCACGTCCTTGCTTGTGTGGGCGCTTTCATCGGCGCAGATCGCAACTTCCGGCGGACGCCGCATGAGAAGCGCGTCATCGCCATCCGGGAAAGGCTGTTCGATCATGATGACGCCGAGTTTCGCAGCGCGTCTGACAATGTCCGGAAACACGCTGCCATCGAGCGCTTCATTGGCATCAAGGATGAGTTTCGCGTCGGGCCGCGCCGAGCGAACAGCTTCAACGCGGTTCATGTCTTCACGTCCGCCGAGTTTGAGTTTGAGCAGACGTCCATCCGTCATCTTCGCAGCGCGCGCCATGGCTTCGGGACTGTCCAGCACGATCGTAACAGCGGTTTGTAACGGTTGCGGTTCAGGCAGGTCAGCCAGCTCCCAGACAGGTTTGCCCACGATCTTGGCTTCCAGGTCCCAGAAGGCGCAGTCGATTGCACATCGCGCCGCGCCCGGTTTCATCTCGTCTTGCAGCGTCTCGCGGTCCAGACCAGACTCGATCTTAACCTGTTGGCTTTCAATTTCGGCGGCGACGGACGCAACCGTCTCGCCGTATCTCCCATAGGGAACACATTCGCCGCGCCCACGCTTTCCGTCTCGTTCGAGCGTAACCACAATCGTTTCCGCCGATAGCTTCGACCCTCTTGAGATCGAGAAGCTGCGGCCGAGAGGCGAAGAAATTTTCTGGAGAGAAAGTGTCGTCATCGCCCCAAAGGTACCTGATTTCTATTGAATTTCACACGATGCCATGCGGCAAAATTAAAACTCGCCTGTTAAGGTAAACGCCAAGTAGACCTCAAGCCATTTATGTCATCCGACCCAGAGTACGCATATGAAATCGACGGCGACCGTGCTGTCCTGACGCTGAAAGGCGACTGGACAGTGCATACGCTTGGCGATGTCCAGCGTGATCTGGCATCGCAGGATTTCGGCAGTGTCACCGGCCTTGAGGTCGACGTCAATGAGGTCGGCCGGCTCGATACGGCGGGCGCCTACCTGATTGACACTGTAGCAGCTAAAGCCGGTGCCAACTCGGTTGAACCGAGAGGCGCGAGCGAACAGGTTACAGAATTGCTCGAGCAGGCACGCGCCTTGCGCCCCAAGCCGGAGCACGAAAAACCGCAATCCAATCCGCATGGTTTCATAGATCTTCTGGAGCGGACCGGACGTACAGTGGCGAGCTTCGCAAACGAGGCGGTCGACACGCTGGCGTTTCTTGGCGAGACCATTGTTTCCATGCTGAAAATGTTGGTGCGGCCGACGAAGATGCGCTGGACGGCATTGGTCGCCGTGATGGAAGAATCTGGTCTGGATGCCGTCCCGATTGTCGCCTTTCTCTCTTTCTTCGTTGGCATGGTGATCGCGTTCATCGGAGCGACCACACTAGAAGCCTTCGGCGCGACCATCTTCACCGTCGAACTTGTAGGCTTCGCCGTCCTGCGTGAGTTCGGCGTGGTCCTGACGGCGGTCATTCTCGCCGGGCGGACCAATTCAGCCTTTACCGCGCAGATCGGCGCTATGCGCATGCGCCAGGAAGTCGATGCGATGACAACGCTCGGCCTCGACCCGATGGACGTGCTTGTCGTGCCGCGCGCCTACGCCATGCTGATCATGACGCCGGTCCTCACACTGGTCGCAATTCTGTTCGGGATAGGCGGCGGCGCCGTTGTCAGCTGGCTCGCTCTGGACATTAATCCCACGGTGTTCTTTGGCCGGATCCGGGACTTCGTGCCGATCGAGAATTTCTGGGTCGGGATGTCAAAAGCGCCGGTCTTCGGCATGATCGTCGCGCTGATTGGCTGCCGGCAGGGCCTTCTGGTTGGCGGCAGCGTCCAGTCACTGGGGCAATCGACCACGCGGTCAGTGGTGCAGGCGCTCTTCTCCATTATCGTTGTCGATGCACTCTTTGCGATCTTCTACATGGAGCTTGGCGTATGAGTGAGTCCATCGCGATCAAGGTGCGCGGCCTCAAGACAGCCTATGGCGACCATGTCGTTCACGAAAACCTGGACCTTGATGTCCGTGAAGGCGAAGTCATCGGCGTCATCGGACCGTCCGGTTGCGGCAAATCCGTTCTGCTGCGCGCCATTGTAGGCCTGAAGACGCCATCCGCAGGAGAAGTCGAAGTCTTCGGCGAAGATGTGACAGGCGTGGAAGGCGATGAACTCAGCCGCGTCCAGCAATTCTGGGGCATCATGTTCCAGGACGGCGCGCTCTTCTCGAACCTGACTGTCCGCGAAAACGTCATGGTGCCTTTGAAAGAGCATACTGACCTGTCTCTGACATTCATGCGGCAACTTGCCGATATGAAGATCCGGATGTCAGGTCTGGAGACGTCCGCAGGCGACAAATACCCGTCTGACCTTTCCGGCGGAATGCGCAAGCGCGCGGCTCTCGCCCGAGCGCTGGCGCTCGATCCGCCTATCCTTTTCCTCGATGAGCCGACCGCCGGCCTCGACCCGATCACTGCTGCAGGTTTCGACAAGCTGGTGCGCGACTTGCAGCGTTCACTCCAATTAACGGTGTTTCTCGTGACCCATGATGTAGACACACTCGCCGCAACTTGTGACCGCATCGCGGTGTTAGGTGACAGGAAGGTGCTCGCTGTGGGCACGATGGACGAGTTACGCAAGGAAGAGCATCCTTGGATCAAGGAATATTTTGGTGGGCCGAGAGGCCGCGCAGCAACGGCCGGGGTTAAGTGATGGAAACCAGAGCCAATTACGCAATGATCGGCGCTTTCGTGCTGCTGGCAGGTCTGATGGGCCTCGGCTTCGTGCTGTGGCTTGGACAGTCACAGTTCAATCAGGAATACGATAATTACGACATCGTCTTCGAAGGTCCCGTTAGCCTGGAGGAAGGTGCGTCGGTCCGTTATATCGGCATCAAGGTCGGCGAGGTCACGCGAATTGGCATCGACCGCGAGGACGATTCAAAAGTTCGCGCGCGCATTCGTGTCGACGCCGAAACACCAGTCAAAGTCGACTCCACTGCGAGCATCGAGTTCGCCGGTATTACTGGCGTCACTTTCGTACAGATCAATGCAGGCTCGCCGAACGCTGGCCCCCTTCGGCGCGTGTCCGGCCAGGATGTCCCAGTGATCGAGGCGATCCAGAGCCCGGTCTCTGAACTGTTCTCCAGTGGCACGGAAGTTATGGGCCGCGCGACGCTTGCACTCGAGCGGTTTGACGACCTGTTGAGCGAAGAGAATATCAATTCCGTCTCGCGGACGATCGAGAACATCGAAACCATTTCGGCCTCGCTGAGCGGGGAGGGCACTTTCACGGCAGACTTTGCCGATGTGCTCGCCAATATCAACGACGCCGCAGAAAGCTTCGACCAGGCGTCCCAGTCGCTCGGTCAATTTGGTAACACGGCTGACTCCGAAGTGACCCGCATTGGCGCTGAAATCTCGCAGCTTCTCGGCGAGCTTGAAGGAATCACAACGACCGCTCGCCAGGGAATCGAAAGTGGAAAACGCGCTGCAGATGCTGCTGCAGACGTGATTGAAGGACCGGGCACGGATGCTGTCGTTGATTTCCGCCTTGTCGCGCAGGATCTTAGAATCCTTATCCGGCGTCTCGACAGTCTAACGCGTGAACTTGAGCAAAATCCGCAGGGCCTGCTACGCAGTGAGCCCGTGCCATATGAAGGAGACCGCTAATCATGCGCTCGCTTACCCCTAAAGTTGGCCTTCTGGCGCTGGTTTGCAGCTTGTCGGCATGTGTTTCGGTTCTACCCGAGCAACCCAAACCGAAAGCGCTGTACCAGATAGGCGGACCTGAATCGCAGGTCTCGCTCAGCCACCATGTTGTCATTCGAGAACCCGACGCGCCGCGTTTGTTTGCCAGTCGAAACATCGCTGTCAAAGGGCCCAATGACGGGCTGCGGATCATTGAGGGGGTGGCCTGGGCCGATCGCATGACTCGCCTGATGCAGGTTGCGATGATTGATGCCTTCTCTACCGACGGCAAAGGGATTGCCGTGGATGACGCGGCCGGTGTCAGCGGCGCGGCGGAACTTTACTGGCGCGTACCGGATTTAACGCTGGAGGGAAACGAAGGGGTTTGCGAATTGCAGCTTACCTTGCTCGACGGACGCTCACGTGAGCCGCTGGCGCAAACGACAGTTCGTGGACGGGCGTCGGCATCTGGAGAGAAAGCGCAGGCCAGGGCGCGAGCCTTGGCGGATGCCGGTCAGGCGTGCATCGCGAAAGGCGCTGAATTCATTGCGCAGGAAATGGCCGCCCTCGACACTGACCAGTGATCAGGCGACGTTGCGGTCGGACCGCACATCGTCCTTGCTGATTGGCAGGAAGAAACTCACCATCGTTCCCTTGCCGACTTCGCTGGCGATCGTGAACCGTCCGCCATGCATCTCGGCAAAGGATTTGGTCAGCGCGAGACCGAGCCCCGTGCCTTCATAGTTGCGCTCACGCGTTTCCTGGACCTGCTCGAAAGGCTGGGCGAGACGCGGCAAATGTTCTTTCGGAATACCGACGCCGGTGTCTCGTACCGCCACGCGCACAAAATCGTCCCGGCGCTGCACGCCAACCATGATGCGGCCGCCTTCATCGGTAAATTTGATTGCGTTGGACAAAAGGTTCAGCACCATCTGGCGAACGGCGCGATGGTCTGCATCGACCTCTGGCAGCCGGTTTTCAGCCTGCAGGGACATCGTAATGCCCTTGTCCTCGGCTTTGCGGCGGATCATGCGTACCGCGGCGTCTACGGGATCGACCAGATCGATCGGCTTAGGCTCGATGGTCATCTTGCCGGCTTCGATCTTGGCGATGTCGAGAATGTCATTGATCATGTCGAGCAGATGCTGACCCGATGTCAGAATGTCTCGCGCGTATTCACCATAGCGCTTGTGTCCGAGAGGACCGTACATCTCGTTGACGAGGATTTCAGAGAAGCCGTTGATCGCATTGAGCGGCGTTCGCAGCTCATGGCTCATATTGGCGAGGAAAGCGCTCTTGGAATCGGCAGACCGTTCGGCTTTGGCCTTCTCTTCATTGTATTTTCGCGCAAGCTCTGCATTTCGTCCCTCAGAGACTTCGAGATCCTGAACCAGCGACTTCAGTTTCTTCTGCTGTCGCGTCAGTTCTTCTTCGCTTTTTACATCCTTGGTTACATCCAGCCCGAAGCTGACCATGCCACCGGCCGGTGTCTGGCGTTCAACCAGTTTGATCCACTGTCCGTTGCGAAGCCCTAGAATAGACATGCCGGCATCGTCTGAGCTGGCCCGTTCGTTTATGATATTGCCACTGCGCGCCAACATTACCGTCTCGTGGCTGGTGCCCGGACGAAGGACGCCGTCGAGGCCGAAAGCGGCTTCGAATGACTTGTTCCAGTAGGCCAGGCGCCGATTCTTGTCCCAGAGCGCGAACGGTGAGGGAAATGACTCAATCGCATTTCGCAGGCGTGCTTCGGCAGATTTCTGACGTTCCTGAGTCCGAATGGTTTCGGTGACATCAAAGAGAACGCCTTCAACTTTTGGCATGGCGGAGTCGTCGGAGTAGGCTTGGCTGGCGCGGGCTTCGATCCAGTTCTCGCCGCCCGACATCGATGTGGCGAATACGCTGGAGAAGGGCGTGCTTCCGCGTGCGGCATTGATCGCCGTCTCAAATTGCTGGCGATGGGCGGCATACACATGGCTTAGCAGGTCTGAAACCTTCATCTTGCCGTGCCTTGTCATTCCGAGCAATTGCGCGCCTGTCCTGTCGATGCGCGCCTCCCCCGTTTCCGGCTGAACAGACCACACCCCCAAACCGGCGCTGCCTGTTGGATCAGCGTCAATTGGACTCGAGGATGGCTCGGTAGACGCGATCGTCTGACCGTTCGGGTAATGCGCGTCGCGGCTCATGTTTGAGTACATGCCGATGATGGCGAGCGTTGGGGCTGCCAGCAGCAGGAAGTAGAGCAACAGCTCTATCCCTGTCTCGGCCGTCAGAAGAGGGCTGGCGCGCGATACGCACAGCGAAAACTCAGCCTTTCCAATGTCGACACAAGCCGTCGCAGACCGGTCGACGAGTCCATCATAGCGAAAACCTGATCCAGACTGCAGGATCTTCGACGTTGGTGGTAGAACATCGCGGTTTCCCAGGCTGGCCGTGGCGTCTCCATAGATGCCGACCCGCATCTCGCCGGACATGGACGGTATCCAGCGGTCAGCATTGACGGTGGCAATAATCGCGTTGCCACTCGCTGGAACGTGGACCAGCATCATGCGGCCGTCATTGAGCAGTGTTAGCCGGTCACCCTCAACGAGGAGGGCAGACGCCGCATCAGCGAGCGCGACGACGCCAGCATCATTGGAGGCTTTCGCCTGTTCGAGATCCACCAGGGCATCGACACCGACATCGTTCCTGTCGATGCGCGACAGGCGCGTGCCGTCCCGCAATTTCCGGTCCAGCCGATCGATCACCTGTTCGGCGTTGCGGTTCAGACGTTCGCCCGCAATCAGCGCATCACGCTGCAACAGGCGCAGAGCTTCCCGATCCTGCTTGACGTGGGCGTTCCAGCTCATGAGGCCAAGCGCAACCGCGACCATCAGCAACGTGCAGGCAAGGATGACCTTCAACGATCCATTGCTGTCGGACGAAGCTGCCGGTTTCGACTTACCGGGAGATGTTTTGACTTTGCGTGCCAACGCCCCCGCCTCCGGCGCAATGAGTAAACAGATCGCTAATTAGCCTGCGTAATGCTTGCGCTTCAGTTAATGAGGCTGAGTCGGACTTAGTCCAAAGCGCGAGCGACAATATCCATGGCATTCTTGGACAGCCCGCCGTCGCGCAGGCGCTCAAGAGTCGCTTTGGCGCTAGCCTTGGCCACAGGTTCGAGCTTTTTCCATTGTTCAAAACTCGTCAGCAGTCTCGCTGCGAGGGCCGGATTGCGCTTGTCGGCAGTTTCGATGATGTCCCCGATCACCTTGTGGCCTGAGCCGTCCGGAGCATGAAATTCCGCGAGATTGGTCATCGAAAAGGCGGCGGCAACCGAGCGGACACGATTGGGGTTCGACAGGTCAAAGTCAGGATGCTTCGAAAGGCGCTCCGCATCGGCGGCTGTCCCCTGGCCAGCCTGCACCGCAAACCATTTATCAATCACCAGCGGATTGTCTTTCCACTCTTCATAGAAGGTTTCGATCGCCGCATCGCGTTCATTGCCCTCGATGGGGATGAGAGTTCGCAGGCAGGCAAGTTTTTCCGTCATGTTGTCGGCCTGATCGAACAGGTTCTTGAGGCTGCGCGCGGCGTCGGGAGTGGCAAGCGCACCTGTGAGCCCGATCATCGCTGTACGCAGAGCCCGGATCCCCGCCTGCTCAGCAGACGGCGCAAATGGTTGAGGCGTCGGCTCGGCAAGGATGCGCTCTGCATCTGATTTCAATTCCGTCGCCAGAGCTTTGCGAAGGCGCTTGCGGGCATCGTTCAGGCCTGTTGGATTGACCGGTTCACGCTCCTGGAATAGCTCGCCGATGTCCGGCAGAACAGTCAGAAGCGCGGCGAAAGCCGGATCTGGCGAATTCTGGCGAACGGCATCCGCCAAAGCGCTGACCAAGTCTGCGTCTGGCGGTGACTGTGGATTGTCGAGGAGGCGGAATATTTCGGTTTTCGACAGAGTCTGGAAATTGTCCCAGATGTTGAAGGGGTCTGTCTCTGCAGATGCAAGCTCCAGCAGTTGCTGGGTCGTGAGGTCGCGCTTGATCCGTACGGGCGCACTGAACTCGCGATTGATCGAAAGGAGCGGGCGCTGGGCGCCGTCCTCGAGCTTTACTTCGACCTTCTTCCTGGCTTCATCGAGCACGATAACGGTGTCGCCATCGTCCCAGCCTTCAGCCTCGATCTGGCCGCCTTTTCCATCGAGAAGCGCAGCGCGCAGAGGAATAGGGACAGGCTTCTTGTCCGACTGCTTGGGCGTTGGAGGTGTTTTCTGGGCGAGCTTGAGCGTTAGCGTCGATTTTTTCTCGTCCCAGGATTCGACTATGGACACTTCGGGTGTGCCAGCCTGAGCGTACCAGATACGGAACTGACTGAGGTCACGCCCCGACGCTTTTTCAAAACACGAATAGAAATCCTCGATGGTCGAGGCTGTGCCATCGAACTCATCGAAATAGATCTGCATGCCCTTATTGAAGGCTTCGTCGCCAATCAGAACCGTCAGAGCGCGAATGAGTTCTGCGCCCTTTTCGTAGACCGTCGCCGTGTAGAGATTGTCGATCGATGCGTAAGAATCCGGGCGCACCGGGTGGGCGAGGGGGCCGCCATCTTCGGCAAACTGGCGACCGCGAAGCCGCATCACATCCTTGATGCGCTGAACCGGGCGCGAGCGAAGATCGGACGAGAACTCCTGGTCGCGGAAAACGGTCAGGCCTTCCTTCAGGCAGAGCTGGAACCAGTCGCGGCAGGTGATCCGGTTGCCGGTCCAGTTGTGGAAATATTCGTGGCCGACGATGCTCTCGATCGCTTCGAAGTCGGCGTCGGTCGCACTTTCCGGATTGGCGAGCACATAGGCCGAATTAAAGATATTGAGACCTTTGTTCTCCATGGCGCCGAAATTGAAGTCGCGCACAGCGACGATGTTGAAGACGCCAAGGTCATAGGCGCGGCCAAACCGTTCCTCATCCCACTTCATTGAGGCTTTCAGGCTTTCCATCGCCCATTCGGCGCGGTCGGCCTGGCCTTTGTCGACATAGACGCCGAGGTCGACATGATCGCCATTCATCGTGGTGAACGTATCGCGCCAGACATCGTAGTCGCCAGCGCACAGGGCGAAGAGGTAGGAGGGTTTCGGATGCGGGTCGTCCCATTCGGCATAATGGCGACCATCGGAGAAATCACCGCTTTCGCCCGGCGTGCCGTTTGACAGCAAGATCGGGTATTTTGACTTGTCGGCGTCCATGCGGACGTGGAAGCGGCTCATCACGTCCGGGCGGTCAGGCCAGAAAGTGATGTGCCGGAAACCGGTCGCTTCGCACTGGCTGCAGAAACGTCCGCCCGAAATATAGAGGCCGGAGAGAGCGGTATTGGCTGCCGGATTGATGGTCACGTCGGTTTCGAGCGTGAAGCTGTCAGGCACCGATGTCAGCGTCAGGGTTTCGTCGCCGCGGTCATATTGCTCCAGGTCGAGCACCACGTCATTGAGTTTGATCTCGTGCAGGATCATGCCCACGCCATCGAGCACGAAGTCTCCGGGACGAAGACGATTGACCTTCATCTTTGTGCGAACGCGAGTAGCTTCCGGCTCGAGTGAGAAATCGAGCGATACGCTTTCAATTTCAAACGGGTAGGGTTTGTAGTTTTCGAGCTTTACCGAAACTGGCGTTTCCGTGCGCATACTGCCGTGTCCTTCAATCGTCGTTCCACGAAAGATAGGACGCACCGTTTGATGTCACAATCACCGTTTTGGTGAGTCTGCAATTATTCTGCAGCCTGCCGAGGTGTATCGGTGATGTCGTATACGTGACGAAGGATCAGCTTGCAGTGTTTCACAGCGGGCTGAAGCTGCGCCGGAAGGGCATCCGGTGACTGCGCAGCCATCTCCGCAATCATGCGGCAGATTTTCAGCATCTTCGGTGAATTCACGATCAGGCGGGCCTGATGCTCAATTCTGTGCGGATCGCGATCATACTCAGATCCCGGGACGCGCCAGCCGCCCCAGTCATTTTCGTCGGTCATGACGACTGGAAACGTGCCTGGATAAGGGTGTGAGGACGTGTCATCGCCTTCCTGCCACCTGTTCTTTACGCGCTGTATCCGCCAGTCATTGCCTGAAGCATTCTGGTCGTTCTTCATCCGGTCGCGGCCGTGCATGACTTCTTCGGAGACCAGTTCGGCACCTGTGAAGTCCCGGCCGAGGCCGACGCAATAGGTTACACGGAGCGGCTCTTCGACATCTTTCACCCAATGCGGAATAACTTTCTCAACCAGCGCCCACGTGCCAACAGGTTTGACGAAGACGCGTTGCGACTTGTGAAAGAGTGCTTTTGCCATTTCGTGTTCTCCAGACTCCCACCCTTGTGCCAAATCCGGTTTGAGGTCTGGTGAAACGGGTCTGTAAAATTTCACCTATCCTGCAATCAATGTCCCTTACCCAGCGGGACGCCTTTCCCCCAAGCCGGCATGCGCTATTGTCTGGTCAAACAGATATTCCAAGGGAGCTCTCGTCTAATGAATTTCGATTTTTCGGAAGATCAGAAATTTCTGGCCAATGAGGCCCGGAAATTTCTCGGTGCTCAGTGTACGACCGCGCAGGTTCGTGAAGTCCTCGATGACGACGCCAAAAGCCATCATGAGGGGGTCTGGAAACAGGTCGTCGAGATGGGCTGGCTCGGAACGGCCATTCCGGAAGAATATGGCGGTCTCGGTCTCGGTATGCTCGAGCTCTGCGTTATCGCTGAGGAGATGGGCCGGGCGCTGGCACCCGTGCCGTTTGCGTCGACCGTCTATTTCTTCGCTGAGGCGCTGAAAGCGGCTGGATCTGAAGACCAGAAAAAGGAGCTGCTTGCAAAGGTGGCGACCGGTGAGGTCATTGGCTGTTACGCTGCGAGCGAAGGCCCGGGAAACCCTGAAGCCTCCCAGCTGAAAACAAACTTTGATGGTTCAAAGGTATCCGGCACGAAAATTCCGGTGACAGATGGCGACGTGGCGACACATGCCATCGTGCTTGCCAAGGAAGGATCGGGCGCAAGCTGGGTGCTGGTAGACCTCAACGCTCCGGGCGTCAGCCGCAAGCCGGTGAGCACGCTTGAGCCCACGCGCAGCCATGCCGAAATCGTTTTCGACGGCGCACCAGGGGAACGTGTCGGCGCGGCGGGGGAAGGCGAGGCCAACAATGACGCGCTGCTCAATCGGGTTGCTGTCCTCATCGCATTCGAACAGCTCGGCGGTGCTGACCGATGCCTCGAAATGGCGACAGCGTATGCGAAAGAGCGTTACGCGTTCGGCCGTCCGATTGGCGGCAATCAGTCGATCAAGCACAAGCTTGCCGAGATGTATGTGAAGAACCAGGTCGCCCGATCCAATTGCTATTACGGCGCATGGGCGCTCTCCACAGACGCGGCAGAATTGCCGGAAGCGGCTGCGGCGTCCCGGCTGGCGGCATCTGAAGCGTATTGGTTCGCGTCGAAGGAAAACATTCAGACCCATGGCGGCATGGGCTTTACCTGGGAAGTGGACTGCCACCTCTTCTATCGCCGCGCCAAGCTGCTTGCCGTGCAGGCGGGTGCCCCAAAAGTCTGGAAAGAAAAGCTGGTGTCTGCGCTCGAGCGCAAGAACGCTGCATAAGGAGGAAGAAACATGGATTTCAACGATACCCCCGAAGAAGCAGAATTCCGCAAGGAGGCTCGTAGCTTCCTTGAGAAGCACCTGAAACTGAAAGACGCCAACAGCCCCCGCCGCCCATCCGGCGAGGATTTCCTGAAGCGCGCCAAGAATTGGCAGAAGACCAAGGCCGAAGGCGGCTTTGCGCAGATTACCTGGCCCAAGGAATGGGGCGGGCGTGGCGGTACGGCCATGCAGCAGGTCATCTGGAACCAGGAAGAAGGCAAATTCGATGCCCCTGTCGGCCCGTTCGCGATCGGGCTCGGCATGTGTGTGCCGACCGTCATCGCGTTTGGCTCGGATGAGCACAAGAAGCGCTATGTGAAACCGGCCCTGATGGGCGAGGAAATCTGGTGCCAGCTGTTCTCAGAGCCGGCCGCAGGCTCTGACGTCGCGGGCGTGAAGACGCGCGCTGTGAAAGACGGCGACGAGTGGGTCATCAACGGCCAGAAAGTCTGGACCACGGGCGCCCACTTCTCTGATTTTGGCATCCTGCTGACGCGCACGGACCCGAAAGCGCCAAAGCATAAGGGCCTCACCATGTTCATCGTGGACATGAAGCAGAAAGGCGTCGAAGCAAAGCCAATTCACCAGGCTTCCGGCGGACGCGAGTTCAATGAGGTCTACTTCACGGACGTTCGCATTCCCGATTCGGACCGCCTTGGCGACGTCGGCGAGGGCTGGAAGGTCGCCATCGTGACGCTGATGAATGAACGCCTGGCAGTTGGCGGTTCGCCCGGGCCGGACTGGAAAGAAATCATGGATTACGCCCGCGACACCGGCACCTTGTCGGATCAGGCGTTCCGGGAAAACCTGGCCGACTGGTACGTCGCCGCACAGGGCTACAGCCTCACCAAGTTCCGGACGCAAACGGCGCTCTCTCGCGGTGAAACGCCGGGGCCGGAGAATTCGATCGGCAAGATCATCACGGCCAATCAGCTACAGGATATCTGCAACACGGCGATCGAGATGCAGGACCATTACGGCATCATGAATGACAGTGATACGATGCCGGCGAATGCGCTGTTCCAAAACAGCTTCATGTGGGCGCCCGGCCTGCGTATCGCGGGTGGTACGGACGAAATCCTGAAGAACATTATTGCCGAACGCGTTCTCGGTCTTCCGCAGGACGTCCGTGTCGACAAGGATGTACCTTTCGAAGATTTAAAGCAGGGCTGAGGGCGATTCCTTGTAATACCGGGTCAGGCTTCATAGCCTGATACCGGTGTTACCCAGAAGGATACCCCAATGAGACTGACCGTTTCAGCTTTGGCCGTTGCGGCGATGGTCGCAGTCGGTCCGGTTGCGACCGCCCAGAATGGCGCGGCCACTCCCAAGACTGCCAGTGAGAAACCCCTCGCGCCAGCCGCGATGTCCGAAGCGCTGGCCGGATTTCACGTTGCGATATTGCGCGACGATGGAGGCGGCATTGCATCTGTCGGCAATGGTTCGGGCCAGGCCGCCGTCGTAACATTTCTTGAACCAGCAGCCGCCGAGAAAGCCCAGGCGGCGCTTGAAGGCGAAACGATGTCGGTTGATGTCGTGCCGCTCGCAGCCATCATGAATAGTTGGGCAGGTCCTGTGGTGTTTGAGGCGAGTGCGGCTGAAGTCGCCAAGGCCAAGGAGGTCGGGCCTGAAGGGGTGGAATTCGTTGCGCCAGTCTTCTTCGTCACGACCGACGGCAAGGAAACGATGATGAAGACGCCGACTGGTGATGTGACGCCGATCCTGCCGAGCTACCAGAATGCAACGCAACTGGCCAAGAAGCTGGCTGATGAGGGCATTGATGAATCGACGATTGAGATCGTGCCGATCGAGCTGGCAGCTGTCCTGCGACAAATATCGACCGTGGAGTCGGAGTCGCATTACCGGGTGTTTACGCACCCTGAAACCGTGGCCATGATCGAGGCCAAAGCGAAGGCAGCGCGTTCAGGCGACGGATAAGGATAGACAATGGCCCATCAATTCCGGAACGTCGACGCTGATGGCATCAATATTCGCGTCGCCGTCGAAGGAGATGGGCCGCTTGTTCTGTTCGTTCACGGTTTTCCAGAGAGCTGGTATTCCTGGCGTCACCAGATGAAAGCCCTGTCAGCGGCAGGCTTCACCGCCGCAGCGATGGATGTGCGGGGCTATGGCGGTTCTGACAAGCCAGAGCCAGTCGAAGCCTATGACATGCAGTCGATTGCGAGCGATGTCGCGGCCGTTGCTCGTGCTTTGCAGCCCGATGGACCTGCCGTCGTCGTAGGCCATGATTGGGGCGCGCCGATCGCGTGGAATTCGGCCCTGCTTCATCCAGACCAGTTCAAGGCCGTAGCCGGACTGTCGGTTCCTTACATGCCTCAGGGTGAGATTGTTCAGCTGGATGCGGCCCGCGAGTTCTTCAGGGGTCGCGACCTGTTTTTCTATCAGCTTTATTTCCAGGAGGAAGGCGTCGCGGAAGCTGAGCTGGAAGCCGATCCTGCTGCCACGATCCGCCGCTTCTATTATGCCATCTCGGGCGACGCGCCGGACGGCACCTGGCCGACAGACAAGAAGTTCAATGATACCCTGCTGCATCGGCTGCCAGAACCTGACATGCCACTTCCCTGGCTCGATGAGGATGACGTCGAATACTATGCCTCACAGTTCCGAGAGTCCGGTTTTCGCGGACCACTGAACCGCTACCGCAATTCTCACCGTGACAATGCCTATCTTCGTGCCAGCGGCGACCAGGTGATCCATCAGCCGTCGCTCTTCATTGGCGGGACAAAAGACCTCGTGCTCAAGATGGCGCCGTTCGACATGGTCGAGACCATGAAACGCTACCTGTCAGACCTGCGTGGCGCCTACATGCTGGACGGCTGCGGGCATTGGACCCAGCAGGAATGTCCAGATGAGGTCAACGCGCTCCTGATCGACTGGCTCGCCCGCCTGTAAGGCTAGCTGTCGTTGAACAGCGACATGGCTGCAGCCGTCATCGCGCTGACGCCAGTTTCGATGGTGGGGGCAGGGTCTGGAGCGAAGAAAGGCGAATGGAGGGACGGCAGGGGTAGGGGGGCGCCTTGCGCCTTCTCGTATTTGTCTTTCTCCACCGCGCCCAGCCAGAAGATCAGTCCGGGCACATCCTGTGTCGTCCGGCCATATTGCGAGAAGTCCTCGCCGCCCATGACTGGCGTGACAGACACAACATTCTCCTCACCAAGAACGGCGGACATTGCGGCCACCGCTTTCTCGGTCAGGGCAGGGTCATTGTAGGTCGATGGCGTGTAATCGCTATCGATGCGGATTTCCGGTTCCGGCGCTCCAAAGGCGGCGGCTTGCCCTTTGGCGATGCGTTCAATGCCATCAAGCAGGAGCTGTCGCGTTTCATCGTCATAGGAGCGCACGGTGAGCAAGAGTTCGGCCTGATCGGAGATGATGTTGTGCTTTGCTCCGGCAGTGAATGAGCCAACGGTGACGACGGCAGGTGTTTGCGGATCGACATTGCGAGCCACGAGTGATTGAAGCGCCGTGACGATCGATGAGGCAACGAGGATGGGGTCTTTGGTCGTGTGCGGATACGCACCATGCCCGCCAACACCCTTCACCAGGATGTCCACGCTGTCGACGTTGGCGAGCGCGAAGCCCGACGAATAAGCGACTGTGCCAGCGGGTGCGGAAGCCGAGACATGAAGCGCAAGGTTGTAGTCAGGCACCGGAAAGTCGGAATAAAGCCCGTCCTCGATCATCGCTTTCGCGCCTAGCCCGATTTCCTCGGCGGGCTGCGCGAGCATCACCAGCGTGCCGGACCAGTCATCCTTGTTTTCAATCAGTTTTCGTGCCGTTCCGACCCAATTTGTCATGTGAACATCGTGCCCACAGGCGTGCATGACGGGGCTCTCAACGCCAGTCCATGTCGTGCTGGTGACATCCGACGCATAGGACAGGCCGGTCTGCTCGGGGACGGGCAGGGCATCCATATCCGCGCGGATCAGTACTGTCGGCCCATCGCCGTTCTCGAAAACGCCCACAACGCCGTAGCCGCCGACCCCGTCGCGAACCACGCCTTCGTCCCGCATGGATTTCTCACGGACCCAGTCATCGCCAAGCCCCGTCGTCACACTGAAACCGAGCGAGCGCAGTTCTTCTGCGAGGATTTTCGAAGAGGTCTGTTCCTTGAACGAGAGTTCCGGGTGCGTGTGAAAATAGGTGTAGAGGTCCAGCAGCGCTGTCCCCGGTTCCGGATTTGAATCCTGGGCGTTGGCGGCGGTCACCGATGAGGCGATGGCAATGCTGGAAGCGGCGAGGAGATGGGCGATTTTCATGAGGGTGTCCTTCCGGATGAACGCTTTGGCAGTACCCTATCAAATTGGTTCGGCTCGCCTAGTGGGCGAATTCTGGCGAGGAATTGTTTGTCACAAGGGGGCTCTGCGATAAGATGCGCGGATAGAGGCCCCAAACAGTGGGAGACGACATGAGCGACACCACACCTCCATCCCCGCCGCCGCCTGGCGGACCGTTGCCTCCGCCTGAGGGGCCGCCTCCGCCACCGACAGGGCCGGCGATCAGCGCTTCACCAGCGAAGTCTCCAAAGCCGCGCAAGGGCGAAACACTCGATCGCAACCTGCTGCAGCCAATGAAGGTCTATACCCATTCGCCAATCCTCTATTGGTGGCCGATCTGGTCATTGGGCTTCATCTTCTATTTCCTGCAGGCCACCGGTTTTGTCGGCGAGCCGGTGAACCAGAAGGTCCTGGGCCTGATCTTTGTCTTCACGCTGGCATTCGTGATTTTTTCGACCACAGTCCGGTTGCGCGGAGCCAATTCCGTTATCTTCGGTCTCATTCTTCTGATTGGATTTATTCTGCTGACCTTTGCTAATCTGTCCGGCCCGATTGCCGACTTTTTAGCGCAGCTCGATATTCGCATGAGCAACATGTTCTACCTCGTCACGGCGGTTCTGATCTTCCTTCAATGGGCGCTCATGATCTTCGCCTTCGACAAGGTTCGTTATTGGGAAGTCGTGCCGGGGCAGCTGCACGAACGCGTCTTCTGGGGCAGTGGAGACCGGGCCGAGAGCGGCGCGAATGCGCGCTGCCGTTACCGCTCCGACGATTTCCTGCGTCACCGGATCCTAGGCCTGGTCGTGACGGGAGACATCGAAGTGACGCTCGGTGACGGCGAAGTCTGGCATATGCACAATGTGCTGTTTGCCAAGCAACGTACGCGCAAGATCAATGAGCTGATCGTTACGCGGCCAGTTGATTGAAGCTTGGGTGAAGGGTCGGCAGGTAGCCGCCCCTCAGGGCTTCCAGTGTGGCCGATGGAGTCAGATACCCGACGGGCGCTGATGGAAGGTCGGTTGCTGCTTCATAGCTATTAAAGGACCATGCCAGCGCCTTGTCTTGCCACTTCAGCCAGGCGCGGCCGGCATGCGCAAACATGGCGCCATCCGGCAAGGCGTGAGCCGGCCCACGCATAAGTGGCAGCTTTTGTCGTATTCTGGCCTGCATCTCACCCGCGATCAGACTGTCGAGCTCGCCCACCGATGGTGTGTCATCGAATACTTTGCGAGACATCAGCGCGCCACGGAAGGCGAGCGCATCGCCCTTGCGGCATTCGAAGCATGGGCGGTGTCCGGCCGCGAGCGCCGTCGCCTCGTCCATGAAGAAGAGTTCCGTGTAGAGGCCGGGCTGCATCAGCTTGCGGCGGCGTCCCTTGAACTCAAGCAGACAGATGATCCACTGGCGGCTAGACCACCGGGTGGGTCTGAGCGTCTGATCTTCGCGGTGAAAGCAACCACCTCGATTGCCCGTGAAAAGACCCCTGGATGGCGACGCATGAATCTCGCCAAAGGGATCGACACGGTTTTGTAAGGTCATGGCACGGTCTCCAGATCACCGAAGCGCCGTCGCATTACTCCTATTTGGTGTCGGCATTGCGACACCCGTCAAAACAGGTTCAGTCTTCCCCGCCGAACTTCTCAGTCCATTCGGCGACCTGATCGTCCTCGATTTTGCGGAAGAGCACGTCCGGCGGCGCGATGTCCATGCCGTGGGGCAGGGCATCCAGAAGCGTCCGGACGTCGCTCAGGCCCTCGGCGGTCATGGTTCGATTGGCGTCCGGAATGTTCAAAGCATCGAGGATCATTTTCGCCGCTTCCGGTATGATGGGCTGAGCGATGATGCCAAAGAGGGCCGCGAGGTTAAGGCCAGTTCGTACGCCGATTGCGGCCTCATCGACATTGTTCTTATACTTCACCCATGGTTCGGCCTTGGTGAGGTATTCATTGCCCGCCGCCCAGATCGCGCGCGTTTCCGCGGCTGCTTTGCGGAAGTCCATATTTTCATAATGCTGAACGAGCTGCGGCAGCCGGGTTTCGAGTTCTGATACCATCCAGGCTTCGGCCTCGCCAGTGTCACCAGCGGCAGGCACTTTTCCATCAAACTTGGACGCGCAGTATTTGGTGATCCGGTTCACGAAATTGCCGAGAACGTTGGCAAGGTCGGAGTTGATGGATGACTGGAAGCCTTCCCAGGTGAAGGCCGCGTCAGAGCCTTCCGGCGCATTCGCAATCAGGTACCAGCGCCAATAGTCGGCGGGCAGCAGGTCCAGCGCCTGGTCCATGAAGACGCCGCGCTTGTTCGAGGTAGAGAACTTTCCGCCATACCAGGTGACCCAGTTGAAGGCCTTGAGCTGGTCGACGAGCTTCCATGGCTCCTTCGAGCCCATGATCGTGACGGGGAATCCGACTGTATGAAAGGCGACATTGTCCTTGCCCATGAATTGGACGTACTGGACTTCGTCGGCGCCCTCATCGGTCCGCCACCAGGAGCGCCAGGCGTCCGGGTTTCCTTTCGCCTTCGCCCATTCCTCAGTCGCGCCGATATATTCGATCGGCGCGTCGAACCAGACATAGAAGACCTTGTTCTCGAATCCGTCCCGGACCGATCCGTCCGGATTGATGACCGGCACGCCCCATGACAGGTCACGTGTGATGGCACGGTCGCGCAGGCCCTCATCCAGCCATTTCAGCGCAATACTCCGCGCCAGCGCTGGCCAGTCTGTCGAGGCCTCCACCCAGTCGCGGATCGTCTCTTGCATCTCTGACTGGCGCAGGAAGAGATGGCGCGTCTCGCGCACTTCTACATTCTTCGAGCCGGATACGGCCGAATAGGGATCGATCAGCTCCACAGGGTCCAGCAGGCGCCCGCAATTATCACACTGGTCGCCGCGAGCCTTCTCATAGTCACAATGTGGGCAGGTGCCTTCGACATAGCGGTCTGGCAGGAAGCGGCCGTCGTCGATGGAATAGACCTGCTCCATGACCCGTTCCTCGATGAGGCCATTGGCTTCGAGGACGTTTGCGAAGTGCTGCGTCAGACGTGCATTCTCCTCGCCGGATGAGCGCCCGAAATGATCATAGGAAAGCTCAAAGCCTTCGCCGGCCTTTTTCTGAATTTCGTGCTGTTCGTCGCAGTAATCACGAACCGAAATGCCGGCCGCCTGCGCGGCGAGTTCGGCGGGTGTGCCGTGTTCATCCGTGGCGCAGATGTAAAGTACGTCGTGGCCACGCAGCCGCTGGAACCGTGAATACACGTCAGCCGGAAGCATCGAGCCAGCAAGATTGCCGAGATGCTTGACCCCATTGATATAGGGGAGGGCTGAGGTGACGAGGATGCGGCGTTTGCCAGTGGCGGTCATGTCTCTTCCATAATTCTACTTTTGCGGGCATGCTCGCACCCGCTGGGCTGGGGGCCACTCATAGCGCGGCGAATTAAAAATGAAACGGGCAAGGGGAGGAAACCATGCCACGACTTGCAAATGTGAATCTGCTCGGAGTGCTTCTCGCCGCCATCGCAATCTATTTTGTCGGCTTCATTTGGTACGGGCTCCTCTTCGCCGAGCCGTATTTGAACGGCATCGGTGTGTATTTCGGCGAAGGCATGGAATCGGTCACTTGGATGACGCCGGAGGGCGCGCGGACAGACACGCAGATGCCGATGGATATCACCTGGATGCTGGCGGGAATGGTGATTCCGATCGTGCTGGCATTCGGTCTAGGCTGGCACATGAAGCAGAAAGGCATCAAATCATTGCAGACGGCTGTCCTGTTCGGACTCTGGCTATCCTTGCTGATTGGCGTGCCGCTGATGGGCTACGCGCTTGTTTATTCGCCGTGGCATTCAGTTACCGCATTCCTGGTCGACGCGTCTCATACGGTCGTCACCTTTGTGGTCGGCTGCGCGGTCCTGTCATTCTTTGACTAGAAAGGCATAAAAAAGACCCTGCGGTCTGCGGCCAACTCATTGCGCCGCAATTTGAAAATCAAACGGGCTAGCAGCGTTCAGGCAATCAGGAGTTTCAATCCTCGCAGCCGCAAGCGCCTCACTCGTCCTCGACGCCGATTGTACTCTGGTCGCTGGTCGACACCTCGGATGAATCGGAGGCACTGAACGCGCCGCCTGTCACACCGACGCGGCTGTTTTCCGTCGCCAAAACGGATCGGTCGGACGTGGAAAATCCTTGAGAAGAGCGCGACTCGCTAAACTCCGTCTGATCCTCAAATGTGACTTTGCCGCCTGTGACGGCCAAATTGCTCTTGCCAGGTTTTGTTAGTTTGGATTGGTCGGGAGTTTTCAGCTTCCCTTTTTGGGAGGGCGTCACGAGAGTGCGTTTGGCTGGATCGGCTAACTTGCTCTGATCGGAAACGATAGCCGACGTCTTTCCCGTCTCTACTTTGGACATGCCTGGTTTTGCCAATTGCACTTCGTCTTTTGTTTCAATTCGCTTGTCGCCTTGTGCCGCAGCCATCATGGCGGGTGCTGCCAGCAAAATTAGGACAAATGCGGTCCGGCTGAATGGAGGCGTGAAGGACATGACAATGCTCCCGTGTGGCGACTTTCATGCAAACTAAGCCTCAATATGCACGATCAATATGAATGAACCCCGAATGGCATGAGCCGTTCGGGGTTCGGAACTCTGGACTGTGCAGAAGTCTAGCCGACGACGGCGACTTCAGTGTCCATTTTGAGTTTCACATCGCGCGCCATGACGGCGTTCGAGGCTTCAGCCGACACGTCAGTTTTCAGATTGGTCTTGGCCGATTGGATGCCGTGTGCGCGAAGTTCGCTCATGACGGTCATGCGGCGGGCTTCAGCGAGCGACAGTTTCGTCGCCTCGGTGGTTGCATCGCCAGCCTTCGACGTCGCGTCGATATTGAGGACGGCGCAGCCTGACATCTGTTCACGCACTTCGCGAATGGCGTCGCGGGCAAAGCTGGTCAACTCGGCAGTGCCTGGCTCGAAATAGACATCGAGTTCGACAGTGTCGCAGGTGCGCACTTCAGGGGCGTAATAGGGTTCGGTTGGCGGCGCTGGCAGCGCATCATCTGCGAAAGCAGGGGCGACCAGGCAGGCCATGGCGGTGGCAGTAGCAAAAATCGTCTTCTTCATCTCTAGTGCTCCTTCTTGCACAGTGATGAAACAACGCAGCTTTGGCAAAAAGGTGCCCAAAAAGTTGAACTTTGTGGCGAACAGGTGATCTTACAAAGGAATCTTGCCCTGCCGCTTTTGACAGACTAAAGGGCAGACGTCGGCCGGTATAGCTCAGCTGGTAGAGCACCTGATTTGTAATCAGGGGGTCCCGGGTTCAAGTCCTGGTGCCGGCACCACATTTTCCTTCCATTGCTGTCTGCAGCGCCTGTCAGAAAAACGTCATCGACTTCGCATAAAGAGGCGAGAACGGGCTTTAAGCCTGTTACACTTTTGAACAAATGCTATTCCAGACATTGGGGAGCACCCGATAGCGCGCTGCGGTCGTATCTGTTGGGAGTGGAATGATAAGCCGGTACAGCGGGGCGCGATTGTGCGCGTTCTGATGAGACCGCGAAAGTGGTGATGGTGACAGAGGGAAAATTGACGCTGCCACAGTGGATGCCGCGCTTCCTTGAAGCCGCGCGCGTCGCTATGGAGTTTTTGCTTCTCATTGCCATTGCTTATCTTGTTGCAAAGATCACCTGGCTCATCTTGGCGCCCGGGCCTGCTGTTTCGCCATTGCAACCGCGTCCGCTGCCATCCCCGATTGGGCAGTCCGCTGATAGCGCGGCGCGCGCAGATCTCAGCCTGCTGATGACGACCAACCCGTTTGAAGCCACAGGCGCAGCCATTGAGATTGTCCCGGATGCGCCTGAAACACAATTGAACCTGAAGCTGGTGGCGCTGTTCATGTCGACCGGAGACGCTGGCGGGTCGGCGACGATCGTGACGCCGAACGGCGAGACGACGCGATACGAGCTCGGCGATGACATTATCAACGGCGTGGTCCTGGAACGTATCCTTTCAGATCGTGTGATCATCTCCCGCAATGGCGCTGAAGAAACCCTGATGCGCAGCGGTCGCGATTCCGGGCTGTCGGTGATCGGGGATGGATCGACCACGCGATCCGAGGCTAACCGCGTCAGGACAGACGCTCCGGCGAATTATACACCGGGTGTAAGAGCAGCGACCCTTATGGCTGGCATCGACGCTGTGCCCGAGACCGGCTCGTCCGGTCAGATCAGCGGGTTTGTCCTGCGCCCGCGCGGCGACGCCTCCTTGATGCAGTCGGCCGGGCTCCAGCCTGGCGACCGATTGGTCGAGATCAATGGCTCCGATCTCAGCCAGCTTGACCCGGCTGCGCTGACAAGCCGTTTTCTGAATACACCTCGGGTTAATGTGACTATTATCCGGAATGGCGAACGCCGCTCGCTGGATATCAACTTTGAGATTGATTGAGACACACATGAAGACGCTCCTCACCGCTTGCGCCGTCGCTGCCCTGTCTGCACCATTCGCTACAGCCGAAATGCAGTCGCCGCAGGCCGCGCGCCATGTGCTCAGTCTGGACGACGTGGAGATCACAGCGCTGATCGACGATGTCTCCATCATCACAGGCTATACGTTTATCCTTCACCCCGATGTCGCGCGCACGCGCGTGACGGTATTGTCTCAGTCACCCATGACGACGGAGGAGGTGTTTCAGGTTTTCCTGTCGACGCTTCGTGTTCACGGCTTCGCTGCCATTCCGGCAGGCAAGGGCGTCTACCGCGTGGTGCCAGAGCAGCTGGCTGTAGGAGAAGCGGGAACGGTGAACGCTGGGCCGAATACTTTTATCACTGAGGTTTTCAGGTTCGACACATTCGGTGCGGTCGAGGCCGCTCAGATGATTAAACCAATCGTCGATGCGCAAGGTCAGGTGGTGGCCAATACGCGGTCGAACTCCGTCGTGGTGGTGGATTACGCGTCCAATATGCCCCGCATTCGTAGTATCGTTGACCAGCTGGACGCGGATGACCGGACCGAAGTTCAGTCCCTCGCCCTGAAAAGCGTGCCGTCCAAGGAGATGGCGGAAATCCTCAAGAGTCTGCTCGGCACGCGAGATGGAGAGGCCGTCAAGAATTTCGAAGTCTCTTCGTCGCCAACGAGCAATTCCATTATCGTCCGCGGAGACGCCACCATGGTGGCCCGGTCGATCCAGATCGCCCAGGAGCTGGACCAGGCTGAGCCGACCCGGGACAATCTGCGGGTGATCGAGCTCAACAATTCCAATGCCGAAGAGATCGTCCCGATTCTCGAGAAGATCGCTGCGACGATGGCTGAGCAGCGCGGACCGGCGGAGGGCGGCGTGCCGACCGCGACAATCGCGCATCACCCGGAGTCGAATTCTCTGATCATCAGTGCAACTCCGGACACACTTCTGGCGATGGAGCGAGTGGTCGAAGCGCTCGATAAGCGCCGCGCGCAGGTGCTGGTCGAAGCGATTATTGTCGAAATGTCCGACGACACGGCCCGAGAGCTTGGCGTTCAGTTCCTGCTGTCTGGTACGGGCGATTCCACGACACCATTTGCCAGCACCAACTTCACCCGTTCGGCCCCCAATCTGCTGGCGCTGGCCGGCGCCATCCTGACCGATGGTGACCTGCCCGGCGGCTCTAATGGTAGCCCTTTCACCAACGCTGCGATCAGCTCGCTTCTGGGTGTGAACGGTTCGCTGCTTGGCATTGGCGGCCAGGATGGAGACACGCTGTTTGGTGCCATCATCAACGCGGTCGAACAGGACACTAATTCCCGCGTCCTTTCCAAACCTTTCAACATGACGCTGGACAATGGAACGTCATCCTTGCTTGTCGGCCAGGATGTTCCGCTGACTTCTGGCGAAGTGCTGGGCGACGCCAATTCCAACCCGTTCCGGACGGTTCAGCGCAAACAGGTCGGCGTGAAGCTCGAGGTGACACCGCGCATCTCCTCCGACGACACCATCCGCCTCGATATCTATCAGGAGGTGTCCAATGTGGCCGATTTTATTGGTGGATCGTCTCCGGACCTCATCTTGAACACGCGCGAGTTCTCGACCAGCCTGCTGGCCGATGACGGCGAGATCATCGTTCTTGGCGGCTTGATTGAGCAGACAGATTCGAAAGTGAATTCAAAAGTTCCGCTGCTGGCAGATATCCCGGTGGCGGGTAATCTGTTCAAGTCCGAAGGGCGGGCGAATACGCGAACCAATCTGATGATCTTCATCAAGCCAACGATTGTCAGGGATCGTGACGATGCATCTCGCGTGACGGCGCGTAGTTACAACTATCTGCGCGCTCAGGACTTGCTGCGCGACAACAGGGTCGGCGTTGGCATGGATGAATTTCTGGGCGAAGTCCTGACGGGGCCCGTTCCTGTCACGGAGCCGTCCGAGTAAGCGCCAATCATAGCCAGGCCAATTGTGTATGAGTGAAATCGCCGGACATCGCACACTGACATACGCCTTTGCCCGCGACAAAGGCCTCGTGGTGTTGTCTGACGACGAAGAGACGATTGAGCTCGGCGTGCGCGCGGGTGCCGCTCCTCAATCCATCATCGAAGCCCGCCGCGCCCTGGGACGGCCGCTCCGCTTCCAGCATCTTGATGCTCAGCGTTTTGAGCGCGAACTTTCCGAACACTACGCGCGCAGCGCGGTCGATGGCGGCGAAACCGAAGCGGCCATGGACGGGCAGGGCGATCTTCACTCGCTTATCGACGATATTCCGCAAACGGCCGACCTTCTTGACGGGGACGATGACGCGCCCGTGGTCCGGCTGATCAATGGTTTGATCTATGAAGCGGTGAAACGCAGGGCGTCCGATATCCACATCGAGCCGCATGAGGACAATCTGTCGGTTCGTTACCGGATCGATGGCGTGTTGCAGGAAGTCCTGACGCCAACCCGCCGGTTGGCAGCGCCGCTCACCAGCCGCGTCAAGGTCATGGCGCGGCTCGATATCGCCGAAAAACGCATTCCGCAGGACGGGCGTATCTCTCTGTCGATTGGCGGGCGCTCGATCGATGTCCGCGTTTCGACTTTGCCATCCCGGTACGGCGAACGTGTCACTATGAGGCTGCTGGATACGCGCAACGCCTTGCTGAGCCTCAATGAGCTCGGCATGGATGAAGAGACGCTGACGCGCTTCCGATCCGTTCTCGCTCAACCCAACGGCATTACGCTCGTCACGGGGCCAACCGGCTCCGGCAAGACGACGACGCTCTATTCAGCGCTCTCTGTGCTGAACAATGGTCAGCGCAATGTCATGACGCTTGAAGATCCAATCGAGTATGGCCTGGAAGGCATTAGCCAGACGCAGATGCATCATAAGGTCGGTTTGACCTTCGCGGCGACGCTCCGGGCTATTCTCCGCCACGATCCTGATGTCGTCATGGTCGGTGAGATCCGCGATCTGGAGACAGCAAAAGTCGCGTTTGAGTTCGCGTCAACTGGCCGCCCAGTGCTGTCCACGGTGCATACCAACAGTGCGGCGGGCGCGATCCAGCGCCTGAGGGATATGGGGATCGAGCCTTACGTTCTGGCGGCAACCATGCGCGCCGTGCTTGCCCAGCGTCTGGTGCGTCGGTTGTGCCACCATTGCCGTTCCCCGCACGAAGCGACCGCTGATGAGAAGGCGATGTTCGGCATACCGGAACATGAAGCTCATACCTTCTTTCGGCCAGCCGGATGTATGAGCTGCTCGCAAACCGGCTATGAAGGCCGTCTCGGCGTTTATGAACTTCTCCTCGTCGATCAGGACTTGCGTCAGCTCATTCGCGACGATGCGTCCGAAGATGCTCTGGAGCGCCACGCCTTTGCAGGTCATGACAGCCTGTTCCGCAATGCTCGGCGTTACGTGACCGCAGGGGAGACGAGCGTCGAAGAGGTGTTGCGCGTCTGCCGCAAGGAGGATGAGCGCAGTGGCGGTCTATGATTATCAGGCCATCGGCGCGGATGGAAAGCGCACGTCCGGCGTCATAACCGCCGACTCAGCGCGTGCGGCACGCAAAGAGCTGCGCTTGCGCCAGCTCTCGCCGCTCGATGTCAGCGAAAGTCGCAAGGCCAAAGCCAAAGACGGCGTGACCGGACATGATCAGCGCTTGTCGGGCGGTGATCTTGTCGTCGCGACGCGCCAACTCGCCCTTCTGGTCAAGGCAGGCACGCCGGTTGAGGAAGCCATCGGTTCAGTTGCCGCCGAAGCGGAAAAGCCGGCGACCCGCAAAGTGTTCATGGGCGTTCGTTCATCGATTACGGATGGCTATTCGGTCTCTGAGGCCTTGAATGGTGCCCCGAAAGCCTTTCCGGCTTTCTATCGCGCCGTGGTCTCGTCTGGACAGGCCTCGAGCAAGCTCGACGAAGTGCTGGAGCGTCTTGCCACGCACCTCGAAAAATCACGCAAGATGAAGAACAAGATCCTCTCGGCGCTGATTTACCCGATCGTGCTGAGCGTCATCGCGCTGGTCGTGGTGACGCTGCTCATGGTCTTCGTGGTCCCCGCCATCGTTGAGCAATTCGACACGCTCGGCCAGGACCTGCCATGGCTGACGGAGGCCGTGATCGCAATTTCAGCCTTCTTGCGACGCTGGGGCATTGTTCTGATCCTGGTGATCATCGCCGCCGGTTGGGGCGCCAGGCGCCTGTTCCAGGTGCCCGCCGTGGCCGAAATGCGTGATCGCTTCATCCTGTCCCTGCCTGTTGTCGGCAAGCTTTCACGCGGCGTCTCATCAGCAGCCTTCGCGCGGACATTCGCGACATTGTCCGCCAGCGGTGCACCGGTTCCCGAGTGCCTTGGCGCTGCGCGAAATTCCATGTCGAATGCCGTCTTCCGCAAGGCCGTTTCGAGTGTCCGTCGCCGGGTGGAGGAAGGCTCCACACTTGCGCGTGCGATGCGGACCGAACAGGTTTTCCCGCCAATGCTGATCCATATGGTCGCCAGCGGCGAGCGCGGCGGCGACCTCGCCGGCATGATGGGGCGGGCAGCCGACTATCTCGAAGACGAATTCGACAATGCCACCACCGTCGCGCTCGGCCTGCTCGAGCCGCTGATGATTGTGTTCCTGGCAGGTATTGTCGCGCTGATCGTGCTATCGATCATGCTACCCATTCTACAGATCAATACGCTGGCCATTGGCTAGAAGAGGAGGCGTCGAATGACCCAGAAAAAGAAGCGCAAACCATCGAAGCAGGCCGGCTTCACCCTGACCGAGATCATGGTCGTGATCTTCATCATCGGCCTGCTGTCGACAGTCGTCCTGTTCAATGTCCTGGGTGCCCGTACTGATGCGCAGGTAAAGACGGCGCGCACGAATGTTGCGGCCCTGACCAACGCGCTCGAGCAGTATAGCCTCGACATGTATGACTATCCGACAGAACAACAGGGCCTTGAGGCGCTGGTGACTGAACCGGCCGGTGCCAATTCCGCAGGCACGTACCGCAAGGGCGGTTACATTCAGAAGCTGCCGCTCGACCCATGGGGTCGTCCATTTGTCTACCAGCGCCCTGCTGAGAAATCAGACAAGGCGTATGATCTATACTCGCTTGGCGCGGACGGTCAGGATGGCGGCGAGGAAGAGAATGCCGACATCGGTAACTGGAACTAGGGTTTGAAACACGCGCCCGCATACCGCTGCGAGACCGGGTTTACGCTGGTCGAAGTGTTGCTCGTGGTATTTATCATGAGCCTGATTACCGGCGTGGCTGTGCTGACACTGCCTGAGCGCGAAGATCCATACGAAAAAACGCTTGCCGAGGTGCAGCAAACAATCAGCGCGATCCGTGATCGTTCAATCCTGACCGGTGAGGTCCTGGGCGTATCGATCCACGATGACCGGGTCTCCATCGTCAGCTGGACAGGAACGGAATGGCAGCCGACAGGCAGAGCGGGGTTTGACCTGCCACCCAATGCTGAACTCGAGATTGTTCGCGAGCGCGGCGCTCGGCGCAGCAGTGATGGTCCGTCCGTCATCGTCTTCAACCCCCTCGGTGTGACAGAACCGGTGCGGCTCGACCTTCGCGCCGGGCCGCTCACCTTTGCGCTGAAGCTCACCGAAGATGGCGACCTGGTGGAAGCCAATGAAAGCTAGGCGCGCTCATCAGGCGGAGCGGGGCTTCAGCCTCGTTGAGACGGTCGCCGCTCTGGGCGTCCTGTCGCTGGCGGCGGTGCCGCTCATGCAGCTGTCGTCAGATGCTGTCGTCAATACTGCGCGTCTGGAGTCCCGGCTGCTGGCGCGGACCACCGCCGAGAACGTTCTCGCGCGGGCGATGGCTGACAATGCGCCTCTCGTGGTTGGTCAGGAGAATGGACGAGAAGAACAGCTTGGCCGCGAATACGACTGGTCACTCACCATCCTTCCCACCGAGCGTGAAGACCTCCTGCGTCTTGAAGTGCAGGTGCGCGAATCCGACCGCGAGCAGGTGTTGGCCCGATTGGCAACATTAAGGGCGGTCGAGCCATGACGCACCAGGCATCCAGCCAGTCCGGTTTCACCCTCACCGAAACGCTCGTGGCCCTGTTTATCCTGTCCATTCTTGCGGTGGCGGGCGGCAATTTGTTGTTGCGGGCCACACAAGCGGGCAAGCAGGTCAGAGACCGTGAAGCCGTGATCCGCACATTGGACATCGCGCAGGCCTTCATTCGAGATGACCTCGAAGCCATGGTGGCGCGCGGGTCTATCCCTGAAGACGGGTTTGGTGAACCGGTAAGTCTTGTCGGCGGGCGCACCAACCAGACTGATGCGCTTCTGAGATTTGTGCGCAATGGCTGGATCAATCCTAATCGTGTCATCCCCCGCAGCGGACTACAGACCATCCGCTACGAACTGACAGAAGACGGCGAACTGGTGCGGGCAGCCTACCTTCGCCCCGACCCGACCCCGAATACCAATGTCGCCCGCCGCGTGCTGCTCGATCATGTTGAAACGGTGGACCTGGTCTTCTGGCGAAATGGCCAGCCGTCTGCCTATTGGGAAGGACGTATTGCGCCGCCCGACAATGTTCTACCGGATCTGATCGATATGCGTATCGCGCTGGAGGATGGCCGCGTGCTCACGATCAGCGGCCTTGTCGGAGGGTTGCCGTCATGAGCCAGCATTCCCGACAGAATGAACGGGGGGTGGCTCTCGTCACCACTTTGATGATCGTTGCCGCCATGTCTGTTGTGGCCGTCACTCTTTCGACCGCCGTCTTGTCGAGTACGAACCGGGCAAAATCGCTTGATGCCAGCACGCAGGCGGACTGGTTGTCATATGCGGCTGAAGAATATGCGCGCCTGGTCGTCAACGACGTCATGATCGCGACGGCGGGCGCACTGTCTGACAGTATTGAAGGGCTAAATACCCCGCTGACTTTTGAGGCGGAGGGTGGACTGATCACCCTCACAGCCCGTGATGCGAGTAATTGCTTCAATCTGAACAGTCTCACCGGTCATCAGGCTTCGAACGACCGGACTGTCGGATCCGCAGCTCAAATCCATTCGCCGGCAACCGACCTCCTGGCACTCATCGAATTAGCGGGGCTCGACACGGTGGATGGTGAAGGCCTGGTCGCGAGCATTGTGGACTGGATCGATGCAGACCAGTCTCCAGGGCTTAATGGCGCTGAAGACAGCTATTATTCCAGTCCCACTATGAATTACCGAACGTCAGGACAGAAGCTGGCGGATGTGTCCGAGCTTCTGTCGGTTCGGCATTTCAGCGCCGACACGCTTGATGCCATGGAGCCGTTCATCTGCGCGCTGCCTGAGGAGACGCAGCCGCCTTTCAATATCAATACGATAACTGAGGCCCAGGCCCCACTTTTGTCTCTGGCCCTGTCAGGTGCACTTCCTGTCGATCGCGCGCGCGATCTTGTCTTTCAGCGCCCACAGGGAGGATGGAGTTCACTCGACGAGTTCATTGGCCTTCCGGACGTCGCTGAGATCTCGCCAGAACTGATACGCGCAGATATGCTCGGGAGAACATCCACCTATATCGACGTGCGGGCGGCGATCGAGTATCGCGGGACACGGCGGGTATTTGACTTGTTGTTTGCGGTGGACGAAGGCCGCACGCTTACTGTTCGCCGTGAGCGCAAAGGATAGTCGTGGCTGATCTTTTCATCCGCTTGCCGAAACTGCCGTCGGGGCGTCCGCTTTTTGCATGGCGGGCATCGGGCGAATGGCACTGCAGTGAAGAAAGGCCGGAGGGGCGGTTTGGGAACGGCGAGTCTGCAGTGGCGCTGGTGCCCGGCACATCGGTCACAGCCCACCGGGCCGAAATTGTTGCGCGCAAACCGGCAGAAGCGCGGCGCACGGCTCTCTTCGCCATAGAGGATGATCTCGCCCAGCCCGTTGAAGCGCTGCACGTCGCCCTTGGGCCTGCGGGCGAAGGGCCCACCCGAGACGTCCATGTTGCGTCCCTGGACGACATGCAGCGGTGGCTGGGCTATCTGAACGCGCTCGGCGTGCCGGAAGCTGACCTCGTTTGCGTGCATGCTCTGCTGCCCGGCGGGAATGTCGTCGTGGATATTGGTGACGAGCTTCTTTTCCGAAGTGACGCCACGACGTTCGCCTGTGACAGCGACGCGTCGGACGATCTGGTGCGGTCGATCGCACCAGACAGCATCGACACGGTTTACGGCACAGCGCTCGCGCGCCGATTGGACTCGGCGGCCCGGGTCGAGCCGCTGGACGGCCCCGAAGCCGCGCTCGCGCAGCTGGCTGAGTGGTACAACTCCAAAACGCCGTCCGCGCATGTCTCGCTGAGGCAGGGTGATTTCGCTGTGCGCCGTTCGATGGATCTCAAAGGGTTTGAACGCTGGCGCCTGGCGGGATCGCTGGCTTGCATCGCCGGCGTGGCGTGGCTCGGGGGAGCCTGGCTGGAAACTCAGGCGCTCGAGACCCAGGCTGCAGACCTGCGCTCGCGCACCAATATGATCGTTCGCAATTTTGCGCCCGAGGCCAATGGAAACGCTACCGCCGCAATTCAGAGCATGCAGCAGAGCCAGCGCTCAGCCGCAACCTCGATGCGCCCGACATCGGCCACAGCCGCTCTATATGAAGCTGTCGCGCCTGTTGAGAACACCGAGGTCCGCTCCCTCAGATATGACGCGAATACCGGACGCCTGACGGCGATGGTCGTATTCGATGACTATGCGCAGGCCGATGAGATCGGTAGTCGACTGGAAGGGATGGGTCTGTCTGTCACGCTTGGTGCCGCCCGTCAGTCTGGCGCGCGTGTTCTGGGCGAATTCAACATCGAGGCAGCAACATGAGCGGTTGGTGGGAAACGCTCTCCGGCCGCGAGAAAGGCCTGATCGGTGCAGCAGGGCTGCTCCTTCTTTGCGTGTTTGTCTGGTACGGTCTGGTGTCGCCAATCTCCTCGGCGCGAGACACCGCGCGGCTTGATCGCCTGGCGGCGGCAGATGAGCTGTCGCGCATCGAGCGCCTGGCCGCGTCAATCCGGGCCCGCTCAGCCTCCAGCGCCGCTGTCCCGGTCTCATCGAATGCGGCCATGAATGCCGATGCCTTCAAGACTGCGGTCACGCAGCAGGCGCAGTCTGCGGGTCTTTCAATCGCACGCCTCCAAAGCAGTGATGAGGGTCGTTTCTCGCTTGTCTTCGAGCAGGTCGATCCGCGCCAGCTTTTTTACTGGATGAGTAGCGTCGAGACTCAGCTCGGCGGGCGGATTGAGCGCATGAGTGTGGATCAAGCGGGCAATGGACGCGTTAGAGCCACGATAGAACTCAGTGGAGGTGCCGGTACTTGATCCGTTTCATTCTTGTCTTGGTGGTGCTCGGCGCCCTTGTCTGGTTTGCCGCGAGCCGGGTGCCGCTCGGCATGGTGCTGACCCGTCTGCCGCTCAACGATATGGGCGTTGAGTGGACGCAATCAGAAGGCACGGTCTGGGACGGACGAATGTCCGGCGTTTATATCAATGGCCAGCCGGTTGGCGATGTGGATGTCGCATTGAGGCCAGTGTCGTTGCTGTCGCTGTCGCCAACAATGGAAGTGCAGTGGGGCGGGGCAGGTGGCCGCGGTGCTGGCGTCGTCACGGTGAAGGGGTCAGGTGATATCTCCGCGAGCGACGTGCGCGTCGAGCAGAACATCTCGGCTCTGGAAAGCCTGACCAATGAAATTCGTTCGATCGGCGGGATTCTGCGGATCAATGGTGGCAGCGTCGAAATCGTCGATAATGTGTGCGTGTCCGCCTCCGGCAATGTCCAGACCGATGCGCTGACCCGTGCTGCCCAGCAATTTGGCCGGCAGTTTTCCACCCTCACAGGTACGATCACGTGCGAAGAGGGCGCCTTCAACATCGCGATGAATGGGGACAGCCCGGATGGCGACGTGCTGGACTTCAAAGCGATCGCCGACCTCAACGGAAATTCGCGGATTGATGTGACCGCTGAAACAGAAAGCGACGATATTGAGACGCTTCTGGCGCGTGGCGGTTTTACGAAGTCTGGAGACGTGTGGACGTATCAGCAAACCACCCAGGCCGGCGGAGGCGTAACGCCATGAGAACGACATTCAGCCTTGCAATCATCGCCTGTGCGGCGCTGGCGGCCTGCTCTTCGCAGGGTGAAAAGCCAGACGTGGCAGCGCCCGTACAAAGCGCGCCCTCATCCTTCATTCCCGCGACCAATGTCGTGCCAACAGGCGGTCTCGGCCCTCAGCAACTCGGCTCGAGAGAATGCGCGCTCTTCCTGTGGAGCAAGACAGACGCGACGCAGCTCATCTTTTTCGAGAAGGCACAGTCAGGCACCGCCACGATGAAACTCGGAACAGAGACTGTTAATGTCGTTCAGACGCGCAATTCGGGCGAGATCTTTGGCCAGTTTCTGACCGAGCAAGGTTTCGCTGGCCCGGCGGGCGAGCAGATTGTCGTGAGCGTTGTTCCAGGCGATCAGCTGGACGGCGGACAACGCGTCGAATCGGGAAAACTCTCGATCACCACGACAGAGCAGTGGACTACGGTGATTCCGGTGCTCGGCGTGCGTGCCTGCCAACCTTGAAGGCTTGATCGTCAGGGAAGGGTGAAAGTGGCTCCGCGAGTAGGACTCGAACCTACGACCGGGCGATTAACAGTCGCCTGCTCTACCAACTGAGCTATCGCGGATCACTTGCGAGACGGCTCCAATACCAAAGCAGCGCCCTGTGTCAAACGCCCTCTTGCAGCGAGGTGAAAAAAAACGGCGGGAGGCAAGCTCCCGCCGAGGCGTTGGGTGATGGTGGGTGTCTCCAAAGAAGACGAGACTAGGTATCTCGCGGAATGGTTAATGCGGCGTAAACAGATTGCCTGAAGCTTGTGATCGCCCGTCAATATTAAGGCCATAAACGCCGTGGACGCTTGGCCTGTCCCTTATTCTGAAACCAAACCTTAAACCGGTTTGCCAAACGGCGGTGCAGAGATAACCGAGTCGGCAAGCGTCAGGTCAGGAAGATACCAAGCAATGTGCCGTTGAGCAGGTTCGCCATCACGCCGGCCCACATGCTTTTAAGCCCCAAGTCCAGGAAGTCCTGCCTGCGGCTTCGGCACATGGCAGACAGGCCGCCAACCATGATGGCCAAAGCGCCAAAATTGGCGAAACCGCACAGCATATAGATCAACATGACGCGCGACCGGGGCGCCAATTGACCTTCTGCAATCGCTGACAGGTCGATGAAGGCGAGCAACTCGTTCAGAACCATCTTGATCCCGATGAGTCGTCCGGCATCCACGCAGTCTTCCCACGGAATGCCAAGAAGGTACATGAAGGGGGCGAGTAGCCAACCGAACAGTCGGCCTGTTGTCACCGGTCCGCCGTCGACGTCGGGAATCCAGGCGGCAAGAGCGATGTCAGTCAGCGCGATCAGGGCGACGGCTACGACAATCATCCCAACGACGAAGATGAACACGTTCACCCCGTCCTGAACGCCGCGTGCGAACGCGTCCATTGTCGACTGGTACAGTTTTGGCGGTGGCACCTCCTTCTGGATGGCGTCGTCAGCCGGTTCGGGCGGCTGCATGATTCGCGCCATCGCAATCGCTGCCGGGGCTGCCATGAAGGAGGCGACGATGACGTGCGATGCCGCTTCCGGAATCGTGACCTGGAGCAGGGTAATGTAGAGCGCCATGACTGTGCCGGCGACCGTCGCCATGGCTGCCGTCATGACAAGGAAGATGTCGGCGCGCGACATCCGCTCGAGATAGGGACGGACAATCATTGGCGCTTCGACCATGCCGAGGAAGATGCTGGCCGCCGTGCCGAGGCCAAGCGGGCCGGAAAGGCCAAGCGTCCGCTGGAGCACAAATCCGATCCCCTGGCACAGCTTTTCGAGGATGCCCCAGTGCCACAATATGGCGGCGATGGCAGACACCACGATCATCAGGGGCAGGATCTGGATCGCGAGGATCATATTGTTTTCCGGATTCACCTCGTCGAAGGGGGCGGGACCGCCTGCAAGGTATCCGAAAGCGAAGCGCGTGCCTTCACCTGTCGCCTGGAGCAACACGCCAAGCCCCGCCGCAATCGACTGAAGGGCCGTTCGAAGGAAAGGCACAGTGAACATGATGAATGCGAAGCCAACTTGCAGGCCGATCGCAATAGCGACCGTCCTGTACGGAATGCGGTTTCGGCCACTCGACCAGGCCCAGGCGATGGCGAGCAATAAAAGAAAGCCAAAAACGCTCCGCAGATTATCGAATGAGTAGTCCATCGCCCGCCTATCCCTCTTTGCCTTTTCGCATTCTCAGCTTCATGAGAAATGGGACCCGGTCGAGCAGGGCGACTGTGTGATTGGTCGGGACAGGTCGTTTGAGACCGATTGCTGGGCAGTCTCAGCCAGTCTTGTGACGATTTCCAGCAAAAGCACCAAACTTGCGCGCCTTGAGGGGCGGGGACTCGACAGCCTTGGACACCAAGCGAATGATGCGGCCTCGGCTTTACTTTTTGAACAGAGTTTTCGCGATGGTTGGAACGGTCAGTCTGAATACGGATATCGGCGTTTTTCACGTCGATCAGCTGGAAGAGCTGGATGCATTCTTTCGTGAGCACGGATTCGCGATCCTTCGCGGGCTCTATAGCAAGGATGGTCTCGAGGCGCTGACGGCTGAATGCGTCGCGGCACAGAACAAGGTAATCGAGGGCGATCTGGCCGCCCGCTATGGCAATTCGGTTCTGCTGGATGATGCCGTGAATGGCGAGGTTCGCTTCACGAATTACGTCCAATACATCACCGAAGTGTCTCCGGCGACGCGTGCATCCGTGCTTCATCCGGCCATCGAGGAACTCATGGAGAAGTGGGTTCCGGATGGTCACCTCAGGGAGCATTCCCGGTTCGGCGTTGTCTATCAGGATGCACGGGGCGGACGGAACTCCGGCTATCGGCGCATCGGCTGGCATTCTGACTGGCAGAGCGGTCCGCATCGCGATTGCTGGCCATCGGTGGCCTTCACCATCAACATCGATGCAACCAGCCCCGAAAACGGGTTTCTTCGGGTTGTGCCGGGCTCCCACAAATGGGCGACGCCTGCGCCCTACAAAAACGCGAACAACGTACCCGTTCCGGATGGCTCAGCGCCCACAGGTGGCTACACTGACGAGCCGCCACCGTTCGACATGCCGCTGGCCTTCGAGAAGGCGCCAGGAGAGATTGGCATCTATTGCGAGGCTGGCGATGTGCTGTTTCACGACGCCTATCTCTGGCATTCGGCGGCCGTCGCGACCAATGACCGGGCGATCCGTCGTCATGTGCGCGGCGGATGGATGTCGGGCGAACCAGACGTCCAGCCAGAAGACTTCATAGAAGACTTCGTGAAAAACGCAGCGCGATAGACCAGCGCTGACAACAGACTGATACTCACGCCCATGCTGCGCTCCGTCTTTCTTACACTTGCAGGCCTGTCTGGGATAAACCTCGTGGGTTGCACCACGCCGCCTGCGCCTATGAAGGTTGCGACCGCCCCATTGAGCGCCGAAGCCCGGACAGAGGCGCTATTTGAGCGGATCTCAGACGATCCGGTTCTGCTGCGCGTTTTCCTACGCGACATGCCGAAGGGCGGGGACTTGCACAATCACGCGTCCGGAACACCGTATGCTGAGGAATATCTTGATTGGGCGGCGCGCCGGGACTTCTGCATCGATGAAGCGGAAGAAGCGATCGTCGAGCCGCCTTGTGACGGGGCGGACCAGGTGTCGGCGAATGGATTGATGCGCTCTGACCCCGACCTTTATTCAGAACTGGTCGATGCCTTGTCTGTCCGTGACCTGATAAGCGGCGTGCAGTCCGAACAGTCAGGCCACAAGCAGTTCTTTTCGAGCTTCGGAAAATTCTTTCCGATTGTGCGTGAAGAGCCGGCTCGAACGCTGGCATCGGTGAAGCGCCTCGCGGCCGATGACCGGGTGTCCTATGTCGAGCTGATGTTCAATCCGGGTCCGATCGACAGTTACTTCTCGCAAGTGGTGGACCCTGAATGGGATGAAAACGACCTGGAAGCGGCTTTCCAGCGTTTGGCGCCGGAAATTGAGCCTCTGATCCAGCAATCGCTAGCTGAAAGGCGAGCGGTCGAAGATGACGCAAATGGGCTTCTTGGTTGCGAAGATGACCAGCCGGACGCGGGATGTGACGTGACCGTCTATTACAACACTTACGGTCTTCGCCGTTTCCCGAATGAGCAGTTGTTCCGGCAGCTCGCGCTCGGCTTTGCCCTTATTGAAGCTGACCCGAAGTCCGTTGGTATTTCACTTGTCGAGCCTGAGGACGATCCGCGTTCGATTGAAAATTACGACCTCCACATGAGGATGATCGCTTTCCTGAGTGAGAAATATCCGACCGCAAAGGTCACCTTACATGCCGGTGAACTCACGCTGGGGCTTGCACCATCTTCCGCGCTTCGAACCCATATTCGTGACGCCATCATGATTGCGGGATCGCAGCGCATTGGACATGGCATCGACATCGCCTGGGAGCATCAGAGCCGCGATACGCTTGACCGCATGGCAAACGAAAAGATCGCGGTCGAAATCAACCTCGTCAGTAACGACGTCATTCTCGGCGTACGCGGCGCGCAGCATCCGCTAAACTTATATCTGTCGTCGGATGTGCCCGTTGTTCTGTCGACGGATGATCAGGGCGTTCTGCGGACTGATATGACGGAGCAGTATGTTCGCGCCGCACTGGAGCATGGGCTCGACTATGCAGCGCTCAAACAGGTCGCGCGTAACAGTCTGGAATACGCGTTTGTGCCAGGAGATAGCATTTGGAGCGAGGGAGAAGTTGGCGTCATCTCGGATGCGTGTAACTCGCTTTCATCCGCCGCATGCGATGCGCTGGCAGCGGAAAGTCCGAAAGCAGACCTTCAGCGCCAGCTTGAGCGTGACTTCACGGCCTTTGAAAACGACATCGCTGAATGGGATATCCGCTGACGCACTTCCGGTAGCGCCTTATTCGACGCCCGGAACAGTGTCTTCGTACTCGTCCCAATTCTCGGTGATCTCGTCCACGACAAAACCGCCAACCAGGTAAAGACTTTCCAATGATGCCAGCATGCCGGCAAAGCCCTTGTTTTCGTCGAGAAGGTTTTCAGCGGCTGTCTTGCCTTCAGGCTGCATCGTATAGTTGCTGCCAGCCCGCAGCACCATGAAGCGGTCCTTGTCGACCTTCTCAATCCGATCGAGATAATCGATGGCGAGATAGGTGCCGGTCTCTTCCATGGCCGAGGTGACGAATTCGCCCTGGCCATCGGTCCAGTAGTCGACCCAGTCATTGGCCCAGTCATTGAGGATCTTGCCGTGCCAGAACGTCATGGCGGCGAGATGTTCGCCTTTCAGGACGAAGGGTGGTTTTTGCGCCATTTCATAATTCACATATTCGGCCCGTGCCTCGGCGAGGCCATCAAGGTCCGGCAGGTCCAGATCCTTGGTCAGCTCATACGCCCAGTCGCGCAGGCCTTCATTGATCTTGTACATCTCACCCGTCGGCTCCGGCTTGTCTGGATCATATGGTTTCGTCGTGTAGCGAGGGAAATAACCGGTCGGCCAGTCCTCCGGTTTCTCTCGCGCGTCGATTTCATGGGAGAGGTCGCCATCGACCAGATAGGCAGACCAGACGGCAGAGCCAATCGACGCATCTTCCGGATCGACGCCAGCGATGCCCGCGACCAGCCAGTACGCCTTTGAAAGGTCGAACCGGCTATCCAGCCCGAGTGCCATGGTCGCGGTGGCGGCGCGCGCCGTACCGATGCCCGTCACCATGGCGAGAACCTGATTTTCCTCGTCATAGAAAAGATCATGATAGGACTGCGGAAACGGGATCTGCATGTCGAGTGGACGACGTTCTTTCCAGAGCTGGAATTCGGCCGGTATGTCACCTTCGTCTTCGCCAATCTCGAACATGGTCACCACGACGACTTTAACGGGCAGCGACACGGGGCAATAATCGCCCGGCACACAGTCCAGGACAGAGACCGGCGTTTCGGTTTCGGCCTCGGCGGGCGGGGGCACTTTGGCGCAGCCAGAAACGAGCGCTGCCAATGTCGCCGCGCCGATGAGCGTCTTGCCTGCTGAAAATATCGTCATTTGTAGGCCCCCTGTGCCGTCTGATGATGTCTGTCATGACAGTAAGGGGCGGTTGGTTTTCTTTGGTCAACGATGCGTTGATTGAGGCGATTGAAGTCGATTGATCTGCTCTGAAGCATACCAGTTCGCCCAAGGGATGCTCAATTGCTGAACTCCAGGGCAGCGGCGCGGCGAGTATTCGCCAGCATCACTTCCAACTGGACTCAGCTTGTTGACTGCTGTGGTCTGAATAACACTAGAAGAAAATGGCAATGACCACGGCTGGAGGCATCGACACTGGTATGACCGACAAGGTGCTGCGCGGGCGGGTCCTGACGTTTGTCCGGCGTCCGCGCGCGTTCGATGACGACGGTAGCTACGAGTTCTGGGATGATGGCGCGGTTGCGATTTCCAGTGGCAAGATCGTCTGGCGCGGCGGGTTCGGCGATCTGCCGAATGACTATGCCGGGATGGATGTCGTCGACCATCGGCCGGGGCTGATCTTGCCCGGCTTCATCGATGCGCACGCTCACTACGTGCAGATGCGGGTCATCGCGAGCTATGGTACCCAACTTCTCGACTGGCTTGAACGCCATACATTTCCGGAAGAGGCGCGTTTTGAAGATGCCGCCTATGCCGAGCAGGTCGCTAGCCATTATCTGGATGAGTTGATCCGGCAGGGTGTCACAACGGCGGTCGTTTACGGGTCGTCTCACAAGGCGTCCATGGATGCCTTCTTCAGCGAGGCGCATGCGCGCGGCATGTGTATGATCGCGGGCAAGACGCTGATGGACCGCGGCGCTCCGGCCGTGCTGCTTGATACGGCCCGATCGGGCTACGACGACAGTAAGGCGCTCATCAATGCCTGGCATGGCAAGGGGCGGCTACACTACGCGATCACGCCGCGCTTCGCGATCACATGCAGCGCTCAACAACTCGAACTTGCCGGCACGCTTCTCAAGGAAGAAGAGGGGGTCTACCTGCAGACCCATCTGTCCGAAAATCATGACGAGATCGAAGAGACTTTACGGCTCTATCCGTCGGCGCGCGATTATCTCGACGTCTATGAAACTGCCGGTCTGCTCGGTGAGCGCTCTCTCTTTGGTCACTGCCTGCACCTTACGGACCGGGAGCGTGATGCCATGCGGGCCAGCCAGTCGGTGGCCGTTTTCTGTCCAACCTCGAACACCTTCCTCGGAAGTGGCCTGTTCGACTATGACGGGCTGAGGGATGCGGGCATCCCGGTGGCGCTTGCCAGCGACGTTGGCGGGGGGACCAGCTACTCGATGTTGGCTACGGCCGCCGAGGCCTACAAGGTTTGTCAGATGCGGGGATACAGCCTGAATCCGCTTGAGAGCTTTTACCAGATGACGCGCGGAAACGCCGACGCCCTCTCGATGGCGGATCAGATCGGGTCAATCGAGCCGCAATGCGCCGCCGATCTCATTGTCCTCGACAGTCTCGCCACGCCAGCCATGACGGTGCGCATGGAAACGGCTGAGAGCCTCCAGGACGAGTTGTTCGTGTTGCAGACGCTCGGTGATGACCGCAGCATCACGGCCACTTACGTCGCCGGTCGCCAGCTGAAGTAGACGATTATCGCTCTTCGGGCTTCAGCCACTTCTTGACCAGCGGTGGTTCGAACGTCGTGAGTTCATCAAGCAGTTTGACCGGGTCATTGCCGACGAGCGTCATGCCGCGATGAACCGCTTTCACGAAGCCTTCTTCGACCATATGGTCCAGGAAGGTTTCGAGCGCATCGTAAAACCCGTTCACATTATAGAGCGCCAGCGGTTTGCGGTGCACGCCGAGCTGCGTCCACGTCCAGACCTCGAACATTTCCTCCATTGTGCCAATCCCGCCGGGGAGGCTGACAAAGGAGGAGGAGAGATCGTGCATGATCTGCTTTCGCTCATGCATGGAATCGACGATGCGTAGATCGGTCAGTGTTTCGTGCGCCTGCTCGAGATCGAAGAGCTGACGTGGCAGGACACCAATGACCTCGCCGCCAGCCTCCAGGGCGCCGTTGGCAACAGCACCCATCAGTCCGTCCCGGGCGCCGCCATAAACAACGCCAAAGCCCTTACCGGCGATGAGGGCACCAAACTCGTAACCGGCCTTCATATAGGCTTCGCCCTTACCGGTGTTCGATCCGCAAAAAACGCATATTCTCAAGCGTGTGGTTCCTTTACTCAAAACGATTTATTGGGCCGTCGCCGCGAGGTCGCTGAGATCGGCCAGAAATTCCGCCCGCAGGCTGTCCAGCGCGAGCTTGTGCTCCGCCACAGCCGGGTTTGCAAGGTAGCCGTGGCCGTCCGGCATCGCTGCCCAGTCATTGCCCAGCCAGGCGACTTTTCGGCCCGTTTCGCTTAAGCTGAGATCGTTATGTCCGCTGCTCATCCGGTCGAGTGTATCGAGCAGATCACTCATGGCTTCAGCCTCAAACGCGCCGCCATCGGTGTTGCCCAGCGTGTAAAAACGGTCCTCGACCGGATAATAGGTGTAACCAAGATCAAAGTTGCCGTCCGCCTGACCCAGCATCATACCGAATACGGATTCAAGGCTGTCGACGGATAGCAAGTCGTATTGGCCGTGCTCGATCAGATGAAACGCAGAAAGATCTGCAGACTGATCGTCATATACGGGGCAGTGGGCGATAACCCCTTCCTGCATAAAGACATATCCGAAGGCGCTGGCGATAGCCGCAGCGGTGTCGAGGTCATCAGGCTCATCTGATGCGAGGCGCATGGCGAGCGACGGCGACGTTCGGCCTTTCCATCCGCCCCAGACCTCCAGGACCACGGGATCGGAGAGCGCTTTGGAGGAAGGGGCCACAAGTTGCGCGATGTCTTCTGCCCTCTGGATTTGTGTCGCCAGAAAAGCCTTGTGGGCCGTATCGTCTGAAAGCATGCCCATCAATTGCGCCGCCTTCGGCTCTCCCAATGACAGGCCAGCGGCTTTCGAGGCAGCAGAGAAATTGATCTCGCAATAGTCTTTCTGGGTGAAGGCCTGTGGCCGAGCGCCCTGAGCGCTTCCATAGGCGTCCAGAAATGCCAGAACCACTGCGGCGGAGTTTTCGGCCGCCAGATGCTGGAACGCCGTTATTTCATTCTCTTCAGCTTGTCCGCCGCCCGCCAGATCCGACAGGCTGCGGAAGGCTATGAAGGGCACATCGTTCGAGTAGGCCACCATCGCGATTGCGGCAGTTTCCATTTCCGCGACCTGCGCGTCGAACGTCGTGTGGAGATAATCGCGGAACCGCGCATTATCCATGAAAATGGATCCGGTGACACCATTTCCGCCGACGACAACTTCGGGGGCTTCAGGCAGGCACAATCCGTGATCGTCGCATTGTTTGAGCTTCGCGCTGCTGGCGACCGTGTCTGCAAGCGCCAGAAGGTCCGGCGTGGCGTCAAACCAGATCTTGCGCTCTGGATCGCTATCGCCGGGGCGGGAAATACGAACCCCGCGCGTGCCGATGAAGTCGAATGCTGGCATTTCCGGCTCGACGCCCGCATGCGGCTTGTATTCGCCAGGTGCCGTCTCTCGCATATAGACGGACTCATTATACTGGGCCCATCTTGCCGGGACGGTGACGTCACCAATGCTGAGCGATGGATCGAGACCGCCGGCAACGCCGCTGACGATGATGGCGCTGACATCGAAGCGTCGCAGGAGCCGTTCGGTGGTCATCGTGGCATTGACCAAGCTGACGCCTGTTTCGAACAGGATGACGTCCTCGCCCTGCATCTCGCCAGTCCAGTAGGAGACACCGTTGATCTTGTACTCAGCGGCGTTTTTCAGTTCCGGAATCAGGGCTGCAAATTCAGGTGCGTAGGCCGTGGCGATGGCGATCCGGGGTGTCTCGCCGCCGCTCGGCGCTGGATTGGCGTCCACCTCCATGACGACCGGTTTGCTCTGACACCCGGTCAGACAAACCAGCGCGGCCAATCCGACAAATCGTGCCGGCCAATTTGGCAGTGTCGATAAAAAAGATTTCATTGGAGCGCTCTCTGAAGCCGACGTCGGTTAGTGTGATCCCAGAGTTGTGGCCTTCCTGCTTCACTGCAATCACTGCTTCGCCTTAAGCGGTCGATGCCTGTTTCGTGATCGCATCGCTGGCATGGCGGTGATGTTGTGATCGATATCTACGCATTAATACTCATTAACGCTTTCCGCGCCGAGAATCTGTTCCTCACGCTATGCAGACATTCATAGCGTCAAATCGGTTATCGAGTCGTGCGATCTCTATAGCGATAGTCTTTTCGGAAGATCAGAACCCTCTGAAAAGGCCGCGAACAGTGCGAGTTGGCTCCTTAATTTTGAGTTGGAATTATTATCGAACACGTGAGGGGTAAGCGAATATGTCGAATAAGCAGGAGGTCTCTGGGGCCAACATCCATGCAGTAGGGGGTAGCGAGGAGCGAAAGTCTCGTAGCGCCACATCGCCATTCCAGGCGAAATTCATGTTGTCAGCGGCTGGTCTCGCCATGCTGGCCGCCATGCCAAATACGGCCTTGGCGCAGGAAGAAGAAGCCGAAGCGCGGCAGGAAACCGTGATTGTCACGGGCAGCCTTCGCGCCCTTCCGGTTGAAGATGTCGGTTCGGTTTTCGGTTTCGACAAAACGCTCACGGAAATTCCGCGCTCCGCGTCGACCATTTCATCCGACCAGATCGAACGTTTCGGCATTACCGACATTTACGGTCTCGTCGCGCAATCGCCAGGTACTTTCACCAACTCCTTCTTCGGTGTTGGTGGCGCGCTCGATATTCGTGGACAGGCCGGTGAGACCTATTTCCGTGGTGTCCGCCGCCTCGACAACCCGGGCAACTACGCAACGCCAATCGCGGCGGCTGACCGTATCGACATCGTGCGCGGCCCGGCCTCGCCGATCTACGGTCCGTCCAAGTCAGGCGGGTACATGAACTTCGTGCCGAAGTCCGCACGGATCGAGGGCGGCAAATACATGGCCGCACCTGAAGGCGAGATCACGTATACGGGCGGTAGCTGGGACAAGAGCGTGCTCAGCGGGACCATCACGGGGCCGGGCAACCTGTTTGGCCAAGCGTTCGGCTACAACCTCTATGCTGAGATCGAAGATTCCGGCAGCTACTACAACAACATCTCGACGCAGCAGACGATTCTGCAGGCCGCCTTCGATACGAACATTACTGAGAAGCTGCGGGCCGAGTTCGGCGTGATGTACCATGATTTCGAAGGGGCCCAGAATGGTGGCTGGAACCGCCTGAGCCAGGACCTTGTCGACAATGGAACCTATGTCACAGGCACCGCTCAGCCGCTCGACACGGATGGCGACGGTCAACTGTCTCAAGCCGAGTTCGACGCCGTGGGCGTATTCAACCCGTTCGGGGCGTTTGCGTGCGGTGGCGGGGCCACGGCCGATGGCTGGACCGATGCCTGCCTGACGGCGGCCTATCCCTATCTCGCCCTGGAGAATGTCGGGACAGCGAAACTCTCACGCCAGAATGTTCTCACCGGGCCTGAAGATTCGCTGCAAAACGAAGACATCGCCATGTACTTCGACCTGATCTGGGAAGGGGACGACGGCTTCGAGATCAAGAATCAGATGTTCTATGAGTCGTATGATAACCGGAACCTCAACTCCTACGGCTTCGCACAGTTTCACGACTCGTGGGTGTTTGAAGACAAGATCGTCATCGCAAATGAATTCGAGTTCGATGGTCTGACGGTGAATACGCAGCTGTCTCCGTCCATCCGCTACACGGAATACCGTCACGGCGACGATTTTGACTATGAGTTCTTCCATCGTGTCGATCTTACCCAAGGCTATGATGCGCGCTCAGATCGTCTTCTGGCGCTTGAGTGCGACTGTGGCTGGGCGGACTACAATGTCGGCAACTATACCGATTATGGTATCGCAGGCCTGGTCGATGCTGAATTCGACTTTGGTCTGGGCGTCTTGCTCGGTATTCGTCACGACACGATCGCCGCAGAAGCGGTTTCCGGTCGCTACAGCCAGGGTGGGTCCGGTGACGAGTCTGATAGCGGCGTTTCCTGGAATGCGTCGGTCAACTACAAGACCCCGTTTGGCGTCATTCCGTATGTGACCTTCTCAGAGCAGACAGTGGTTATCGCTGGACAGGGTGCTGACATTTCGGGTCCTGACGTTGCGGCGAAAACCTTCCTTACAGCGACAGAAATGAGAGAGGTCGGCGTTAAGGGCGATTTCCTTGATGGTCGTCTGTATGCTGCCGTTTCCTATTATGAGCAGGAGCGGACTGATCGGAACGTTCAGTCAACAACGGTCAATCAGGACATCAAGACCGAAGGCCTTGAGGCTGAGATGCGCTGGTCTGTCAGCGACAGCTTCCTCATCACGGCGGCCTACACCAATAGCAAAATCGTCAACGAAACCTTTTTGACTGACGGCACAGCGTTCAGCTTCTTTGGTATCGACGATATGCCGAACGTGACCGATCCGTCACTGATCTATGGCGGTCAGCCAATTGGCCTCGTCCTTATTCCGGATGAAGATGCTGCCAAGCGCCAGGGTATTCCTGAGAACATGTACTCGATCACCGGGACGTATGACTTCGGGAATGGTTTCTCGGTATCAGGCAGTGCTGTGAACGTGGAAGAAGTTTTCTCGGGTCAGTCTCGCGCCGTCAAACTGCCCGGTTATACGCTGGTTGATCTGTCTGCCTCCTATGAGATCGACGACTGGCTGTTCCGGGTCTCTGTGAAGAACGCAACGGATGAAGAGTACTTCCGCGCCAACTTCACTGAGCTGTTCGGTTCAACGATCGTGCTTCCTGAGAAGCCTCGGAGCGTGCAGGCATCCGTGATCTACAAGTTCTGATCGAAACGGTCTGAGCCATAGAAAAGAGACCGCCCGGAGAGTGATCTCCGGGCGGTTTTCTTTGTTGTGCTCGTGTGTGTCGCTGTGGGCCGATCGATCGTTTAGCCCATGAGCCACTTCAGAGAAGCTTCGGCGTGATTGCGGATATCATTGACGTCATCGTCGCCATTCAGGTGTCCGTCCACCACGATCGCTTTGCCGTCGACATAGACATGACGGGCGGACACGGGCGCGCAGAGCACGAGCGCGGCAATCGGGTCCCATGCCCCTGCTGTTTGCAGCCCCGTCGTGTCCCAGACGGTGAGATCGGCCCGCTTGCCCGCTTCAAGGGTCCCGCAATCGGAGCGGCCCAGCATCTCGGCGCCGCCTCGCGTGGCGAGATGCAAGGCAGCTCGTGCGCTCATGGCATCTGCGCCGTTGGCGACCCTTTGCAGCAACATGGCCTGCCGCGCTTCCAGCAGGAGATGGCCAGCATCATTCGAGGCAGACCCATCAACCCCCAGCCCGATTGGGACGCCTGCCGAAAGCATCTGCCGGACCGGCGCAATCCCGGAACCGAGCCGGCAATTGGAGCAAGGGCAATGCGCGACACCTGTCCCGGTGCGAGCGAAGAGTTCAATCTCGTCCGCATCGAGTTTCACACAATGCGCATGCCAGACATCGGGCCCGACCCATCCCAAACGCTCGGCATATTCGCCCGGTCGGCAGCCGAATTTTTCGAGGCTGTAGGCGATATCCTGATCATTTTCAGCCAGATGCGTGTGCATCATGACGCCCTTGTCGCGGGCAAGAAGGGCCGTGTCACGCATCAGGTCTTGGCTCACAGAAAAAGGAGAGCAGGGTGCCAGCGCGACGCGAAGCATCGCTCCGTCGGATGGGTCATGAAACCTGTCGATGGCGTCGATACAATCTTTGAGGATATCCGCTTCGTTCTCGACCATTGAGTCCGGCGGCAGACCGCCCTGGCTCTCGCCGATGCTCATCGAACCGCGCGTCGGGTGGAAGCGAATGCCGATTGACTGGGCCGCCTGGATCGAGTGCTCAAGACTGTCTGGATGTGGGTGGAAATAGAGGTGATCGGTGCTCATCGTGCAGCCGGAGAGGGCCAGTTCAGCGAGCCCCAGCTGCGCTGAATGGAAGATCTCGTCCAGCCGGTAGCGAGACCAGATCGGATACAGCGTCTTGAGCCAATCAAACAGCAGCGCGTCCTGACCGGCCGGGACAGCGCGGGTGAGTGTCTGGAAGAGATGGTGGTGTGTGTTGACGAGGCCGGGCGTGACAACACACCCGTCCGCCCGTACGATCTCGTCGGCCTCTGTGTGCCACTCAGAGAGTTCAGCTTGTGGGCCAACTTGCCGGACAACGCCGTTTTCGATCAGGATCGCGCCCATTTCGATTTCCGTGCCGGCATCGTCCATAACCGCCACGACGTCTGCATTGCAGATCAGCGTCGTCGTCACGCGACGTCTTCTTCAAGCTCAGGCAGGCAGAGGTTGAGGACGACGGCGATAAAGGTCGCAGGAAGAAGGCCGGACGTCAGAAACATGCGGATGCTTTCAGGCACGTGTTGAAGCGCGCCGGGCTCCAGCTGCAGGCCAAAGCCCAGCGAAATCGACAGCGCAAAGATAAGCATGTTTCGCTGGGTCCAGTCGACCTTTGACAGGATGGAAATTGACGCCGACGCGACCATGCCGAACATGATGATCACGCCGCCGCCAAGCACTTCGATCGGGACCGTGATGATAAACGCACCGATCTTTGGCAGCAGGCCGCACAAAATAAGGAAGATGGCGCCGAGCGTGACGATGTGACGGCTCATGATGCCGGTCATGGCAATGAGCCCGACATTCTGACTGAACGACGTATTGGGCAGGCTTCCGAAGATGGCTGCTCCGAAGGTGCCAAGGCCATCGGCCAGCGTCGCGCCCGACAACTCCTCGTCCTTTGCTTCGCGTCCAGCGCCGCCCTCTGTAATCGCGCTGACATCGCCAACCGTCTCGATCGCCGAAATGATTCCCATCAGGCAAAACCCGACTACAGCGGCGATGGAGAAGTTGAAGCCGAACGCAAATGGCACCGGGACAGACACCCAGCCTGCTGCGCCCACCTCGGCCAGGTTCACACGCCCCATGGCGAAGGCCAGCGCGTACCCGACCAAAAGCCCGAGCAGAACAGACGCGGATGACCACATGCCGCGCGTGAAGAATTTGAAGCCGAACGTCGCGACGATGACCGTTCCGGCGAGGAGCCAGCTCTGCCAGCCGCCATATTCAGCTGTGCCGATGAGGGGGACGCCGCCGGCAGCATACTGAATGCCAACCTGTAACAGTGACAGCGCAATCATCGCCACCACCAAACCTGTTACCAGTGGCGGAAAGGCAAAGCGCAGGCGTTTCACGAAGATGCTGAGGCCAGCGTGAAATAGCCCGCCGAATAGCGCGCCTGTCGTGAGCACCGCCATGGCCTCAACGCCCTTGCCGGCCACCAATGGAATCATGATCGGAAGGAAAGCGAAGCTGGTGCCCTGCACGATTGGAAGCTGCGACCCGACCGGCCCAAAGCCGATCGTCTGCAAAAGCGTCGCCGCGCCTGCAAACAGCATCGACATCTGGATCATGTAGAGAAGGGCCGAGATGTCAGGCGACCCATACCCGAACCCAGCCGCACCCGCGACAATGATGGCCGGCGTCACATTCGAGATGAACATCGCCAATATGTGTTGGATGCTCAGAGGGATCGCGGCGGCGAAGCCGGGGAAGTAGTCAGGATCGCGGCGTTGTTCAGCCGTCATGAGAGGCGTGGGCGAAGGCTTTCGCGGAGCCTCAGCCTCGCTCATGCCGCATCCAGGAAGATGAACTTGGCCAGGAACAGGGCTGCCAGGACAATGACGCCGACGCTAAGCTCTTTCCACTTGCCTGAACCGATCTTGATTGCGGTGTAAGCGATGAAGCCAAGGCCGAGGCCGGTCGCAATCGAATAGGTCAGCGGCATCGCAACGGCGGTAATGACCGACGGCACGTAGCAGGTTGCGTCGTCCCAATCGATATCCGCAAGCGCGCCCACCATAACGCACCCGACAAAAACCAGGGCAGGCCCTGTCGCATAGGATTGGATCGCGCCGGCGAGCGGAGCAAAGAACAGCGCCACCAGAAACATGATGCCGACAACAATCGCGGTCAGGCCTGTCCGGCCGCCTGCATTCACGCCTGCGATGCTCTCGACATAGGAGGTTGCCGATGAGGTGCCGAGTGCCGCCCCGATCATCGTGGAGGTACTATCGGCCAGCAGCGCCTTGCGAAGGTTTTTGACGTGTCCGTTTTCGTCCAGAAGGCCTGCCTTGTGCGCAACAGATACGAGTGTGCCAGCTGTGTCGAACATGTCGACGAAAAGGAAGGAGATGACCACGGCGATGAGCGCGACTTCGAAGGCTTTTGCCCAGTCGAGCTGCAGGAAGGTTGGCGCAATCGATGGCGGTGCGGAGACGATGCCGCTGGGTTCGGCAACGCCGAGCAGCATGCCCAGAATGGTAATGCCCAGCATGCCGAGCAGAATGCCGCCTGGCACCTTCCGCGTCTCGAGAATGGCGATGGTCACGAAGCACAGAATGGCGAGCAGGGTCGGCGTTGCGGACAGGTCGCCCAGGCCGACCAGCGTTGCTGGATTATCGACGACGATGCCGACACTTGTGAGGCCGATAATAATCAGGAAGAAGCCGATGCCCGCCCCGATAGCGAGTTTCAGTTCCATGGGGATGGAGTTGATGATCCACTCGCGGACCGGCAGCAGGCTGAGGATCACAAAGATCGTGCCCGACATGAAGACCGCCATCAGCGCGGTCTGCCACGCCACGCCCATCCCGATCACGACACCATAGGTAAAGAAGGCATTGAGACCCATGCCGGGGGCAATTGCGATCGGATAATTCGCGTAAGCGCCCATGATCAGGGAGCCGACAGCCGCGGCGAGGCATGTGGCGACGAAGACGGCACCCGGGTCCATGCCGGCCTGGGAAAGTATGTCGGGATTGACGAAGATGATGTAGGACATGGACAGGAAAGTGGTCAGCCCTGCCACCACTTCCGTCCTTACAGTCGTTCCGCGCGCTTGAAGTCCAAAAAACCTGTCGAGCATCGCCCGGTTACCTCCCATTCCCTCAGTCGCGCCAGACTGGCGTGCATCGGTCAGGACGTAAAATCGCTCGACATCAAAACCTGCAGGAACATCAACGCTGTGCGCTTTTCTGTCAGGCCAGGGCGGGACCGCAGCACTTCTGGGCAGAATTGATGCAACCGCACCAATCTGCCGGCTTGCTCACCTGATTGACTGACAAGCCGTGCCGCAGGGGGCATAATGCTGCAATGATCACAGGAGCCTTCGCATGATCCGCTTTGTCATGGATGGTCGGCTGAGGACGCTGGAAAATTGCGATCCCACCCAGACCGTACTGGAATGGCTGCGCGAAGAAGAAAACCGCACCGGCACAAAGGAAGGCTGCGCTGAAGGCGATTGCGGCGCATGTACCGTGGCATTGGGAGATCTCGTGGACGGGAAGGTCCGCTACCGCGCCATCAATGCCTGTATCGTTTTTCTGCCCATGCTTCACGGACGCGAACTGGTGACGGTTGAATCGATCGGCTCGTCAAAGGCGATGCATCCGGTCCAGCAGGCCATGGTCGACAATCACGGGTCGCAGTGTGGCTTCTGCACACCGGGCTTCATAATGTCGCTTTTTGCGCGCTATCAGGATAGCGACGCGGCGCTGCCTTCATCGGCAAATACGGTGCTGGCCGGTAATCTATGCCGGTGCACCGGTTACGGCCCGATCCAGCAATCTGCCGAGGAAGTTGTGCCGGACCCGTCGATCCAGAACCGGTTCGGTGGGCCGGACACAATCAAGCTCCTGCAGAAGATCGCTGACGAACCGGCTGGAGAACTTCGTTTCTCAGACGCCGCTTTTCAGACAGAGCGCCTCGGTTACGTGCCGGTGACGGAAGCGTCGCTGGCGGACCTGCTGACGGCCCATCCGGACGCGACAGTGGTCGCCGGCGCAACGGATGTCGGTCTCTGGGTCACCAAGGCCCTGAAGAACCTCGAAACGGTCATCTTTCTCGGCAACATCAATTCGCTCCAGACGGTGGACGAAACCGATGCCGGGCTGAAGATTGGGGCAGGCGTCAAATACAGTGATGCGCTGTCGGTCTTGTCGGCCCTGCACACTGATATCGGTGCCCTACTGACACGCCTCGGCTCGGTCCAGGTCAGGAATAGCGGCACGATTGGTGGCAATATCGCGAACGGGTCGCCCATCGGCGACACACCGCCAATCCTCATCGCGCTGGACGCGACGCTGACACTTGGGTCGGCGAATGGGGAGCGGTCGCTGGCGCTTGAAGACTTCTTTATCGACTATGGGAAGCAGGATTTGAGGCCAGGCGAATATGTGAAGTCGGTCACGGTCCCGCCCATCACGTCCGATGTCGTGTTCCGCACTTACAAGATTTCAAAACGATTCGATCAGGATATTTCCGCTGTCTGCGCGGCCTTTGCCATCAAAGTATCCGGCGGCATCGTGCAGTCAGCCCGCATAGCCTTTGGCGGTATGGCGCCAACGCCGAAGCGCGCGGCAGCCTGCGAGATGGCGCTCTCAGGTAAACCGTGGACTCTGGAAACCGTTGAGCAGGCCTGTGCTGAAATGGCGAAGGATTACACGCCGATCACCGACATGCGAGCGTCGGCTGACTACCGCCTGAAGGTGGCGCAAAATCTTCTCAAGAAAGCCTTCCTTGAGGCGACAGGAAAAACGCGCACGCGCATTCTGGAGGCGCAGGCCTGATGCTCGACAAAACCGCTCAAGATGCCCCGGAAGATACGGTGAAAGGCGACGTGCGACAGGCAAGCAAGCATGACAGCGCGCACCTGCACGTCACCGGTGAGGCGCAATATATCGACGATGTGCCAGAGCCGGCGGGCTGCCTGCATCTCTATGTCGCCAAAAGTGAGCGCGCTCACGGGAAGATCCGGAGTATGGATTTGTCCTCTGTCGAGGCATCACCCGGTGTCGTCGCCGTGGTCACTGCGGCTGACATTCCGGGCGCGAATGACATCGGGCCAGTCATCAAGGATGATCCGCTTTTTGCCGACGGTACGGTGCTCTATCACGGCCAGTGCCTTTTCGCCGTCGTGGCAACGAGCCGAAAGGCCGCCCGGCTCGCGGCGTTGCGGGCCGCTGTCGAATACGAAGATCAGGTTCCACTCGTCACGATCGGTGATGCCCGTACCGCGTCGTCCTTGATTGAGGATGAGCAGGTGATGACATTGGGGGATGCGGATGCTGCCATCAATGCGGCGCCGTTCAAACTCTCCGGCAAACTGGTCGAAGGCGGACAGGACCATTTCTACCTCGAGGGACAGGTCGCGCTCGCGATTCCCGGCGAGAATGGCGAACTCCTGATCCATTCCTCGACGCAGAATCCCACCGAGGCGCAGCACCTGATCGCGGCTCTTCTCAACATCCCCGACAGTCAGGTCAGCGTTGTCGTGCGACGGATGGGCGGCGGTTTTGGCGGCAAGGAAACGCAGTCGACGCTCCTCGCCGCTGCAGCAGCGCTAGGCGCCTTGAAAACCGGTAAAGCCGTCAAGTTTCGCATGGACCGGGACGATGACATGATCATGACCGGCAAGCGACACGATTTCGAAGTGGGCTGGACCGCCGGCTTTGATGCGCGCGGCGTTTTGCAGGGGGCGAGCTTCGATCTTGCCAGCCGCTGTGGCTTCTCGACAGATCTTTCGCTGGCGATCAATGACCGCGCCATGTTTCATGCGGACAATTGTTACTTCTTCGGCAACGCCAGGATCGTCTCTAACCGCATGCGAACCCATACCGTGTCGAACACGGCATTTCGGGGCTTCGGTGGGCCGCAGGGCATGGTGGGCGTTGAGCAGATGATGGACGCCGTCGCATTCGAGGTGGGCCGCGACCCACTCGATGTGCGGCTCGACAATCTTTACGGTGAAGGCCGCGATCTGACGCCATATCATCAGACGGTCGAGGACTTTGTTGCCCGCCAGTTGATGGATGAGCTCGCCGGGTCCTCAGACTATCGCGCCCGGCGGGCCGAGATCGAAGCGTTCAACAAGCAGGAAGGCACGATCAAGCGCGGCATTGCATTGACGCCCGTCAAGTTCGGTATCTCCTTCACGACCACCCATCTCAATCAGGCCGGCGCGCTCATCAATGTTTACACAGATGGCAGCATTCAGCTGAACCATGGCGGCACCGAAATGGGGCAGGGGCTGATGGTCAAAGTCGCGCAGGTGGTGGCGCACGAGTTCCAGGTCGATATTGATCGCATTCGCATCATGGCGACATCGACCGACAAGGTGCCAAATACGTCAGCAACGGCGGCATCGTCAGGCTCTGACCTGAATGGCATGGCCGCAAAGGCAGCCGCTGAGACCATCAAGGCGCGGCTCGTCGCCTTTGTGGCTGAGCGGGAAGGCGTGGACGCTGACGACGTTGTTTTCACGAACAACAAGATTCTGGCTGACGGCAAAGAATTCACCTTTCAGGAGATCGTTCAAGCGGCCTATCTGGCGCGGATATCCTTGTCTGCGACGGGCTATTACCGGACGCCGAAAATCCATTACGACCGCGCGAAGCATCAGGGGCGGCCCTTCTACTATTTCGCCTATGGCGCGGCCGTCTCCGAGGTCGAGATCGACACGCTGACGGGCGAGAACCGGACGGTCCGAACTGATATCCTGCACGAGGTTGGGCAATCGCTGAACCCGGCCATCGACATGGGGCAAATCGAAGGTGGATTCATTCAGGGCATGGGCTGGCTGACGACGGAGGAGCTTGTCTATGACGAGCGGGGGCGGCTGCGCACACATGCTCCTTCTACATACAAGATCCCGACAGCCTCTGACCGGCCGGCCGCTATGAACATCAAAATCTGGGACAAAGGCCGAAATGAAGAGCGCACCATTCACCGCTCCAAAGCCGTCGGTGAGCCGCCCTTCATGCTAGCGATCTCCGTGCTCTCAGCGCTGACGCATGCCGTCTCCGGCGCGACCGGGCATAAAGTCTGGCCACGCCTCGATGCGCCAGCGACTCCCGAGCGCATCCTCATGGCTGTTGAGGCTGCGTGCGCCGAGGCGGCAACATGAAACGTCTTGAATGGGCGGCACAGGCGCTGAAGCTGATTGAAGCCGAGGGCGCAGCGACCCTGATCACGCAATGCATCGTTGAAGGGTCGGCGCCGCGCGAAGCGGGCACGAAAATGCTGGTCAGTGCTTCGAGTGTCATCGGCACAATTGGCGGCGGCAACCTCGAACACCAGGCCATCCGTCAGGCTCGGGCGCTGCTGGAGCGAGCTGATCTCCCGCACCTGTTGCAGGATTACCCGCTGGGTCCGCTCCTGCGCCAGTGCTGTGGAGGGCATGTGCGCCTGCTCCTGGAGCGCCTTGATGAGAACGATACCGATTGGTTGACCGCATGCGCTGACGCGGAAACAACTTCGGCTCCCATTGAACTTGTTACTCGGCTTGATGGGCAGTCCCCTCGAAAGTCAGTCCGGCGCGTCGCTGAGGGGCGAGCGGTGGCACAACCATGGTTCATGAGCACAGATGGAGACGCGTTTCCGGTCGCGCGCCCGCCGCGTGAGGCCTGCGGGATCCTGGTTGAACCGATTGAAAAACGGGCCCCGACAATCATGCTCTTTGGCGCGGGTCATGTGGGAGAAGCGATCGCGCATGTGCTTTCGATTGCCGACTTCAATATTCGTTGGTTCGACAGCCGCGAAGACTATACCGGCGAGAAGAGTGGCATCGAAATCGAATCGCTTGACGACGCCGATGCCGCAGTTTCCAGCGGCCAGCCCGACGCGATCTGGCTCATCCTGACCCATGATCACGAGCTCGACTATCAGCTTACGCGTGCCATACTTCTGCGAAGCGACTTTGCTTATTGCGGTCTGATCGGCTCGAAGACGAAACGGGCGCGTTTCCTGAAACGCTTGCAGGGTGATGGCGTCCCGGAAGACGCGATCGCCCGCCTGACGTCACCGATCGGATTGCCGGAGCTGGACGGAAAGGCCCCTGCAATGATCGCCGTCTCCGTGGCTGCACAACTCCATCAGCTTGCCGGCGCGTCGGCGGCAGCGGCTTCCAGCATCTCTTCGGTCTTGCGCGCATAGCGCTGCGCCATGACGGCACACGCCATCAGCTGGAGCTGGTGATACAGCATCAGCGGCAACATGATCAGGCCAAGGCTTGGATTTCCAGCAAACAGGATCTGCGCAATCGGGGCGCCATTGGCGAGGCTTTTCGTCGATCCGCAGAACACGGTTGCCGATTCATCATCCAAGGGCAGAGAGAGGCGTTTGGATGCAAAGATCGTATAGCTGAAGGCGAGGCCCAGAAAGACCAGGACGAGCGCGATCGTCACGACAAATTCGACGAGAGAGAACTGCGACCAGACCCCGCCTGCTGTCGATTCCGCAAATGAGCTGAACACGATGAGCAGGATCACACCGCGATCGATCTTGGAGGTGATGGATTTGTATTTGACCAGCAGCGTTTTGATCAATGGTCGCGCAAGCTGACCCAGAATGAAGGGGAGGAGCAGCGTGATCGCAATGTCGACCATGGCGTCGAGGACCGAAAAGTTCGTTTCGCCTGTCGCCGTCACAATCGACATCAGTGCCGGCGTGATGATCATGCCGAGAAGCCCGGAAAGGGTCGCATTGAAGACGGCGACGGGGACGTTGCCTCTCGCCAGCGCCGTCATGGCGACAGATGAAGACACGGTGGAGGGCAGGGCGGCGACGAAGAAAAAGCCAAGCAGAAGGAATTCCGGCAATGTCTGCCTCAGGCTGAAATAGAGGATCAGGCCGAGGATTGGAAACACAACAAAGGTCGTGGTCTGGATCAGCAGGTGAACGCGCCAGTTCTTCAGACCGGTCACCAGCTTCTGGCGATCAAGGTTCGCGCCGTGCAGGAAGAACACAAGCGCGATGCCCCACTCGGTCACGGTGCCAAGTCTCAATGGCCCATCACTGGTTCCGAGCTGCGGAAAGATAAGCGCCAATATGACGGCGCCGATCATCAGCAAAACGAAACGGTCTGGAATAAACTTCATGTTGCCCCTCAAGCTTCGTCGCGCAGCCTAGACGGCTCTCCACGCGATGCGCCAGCATCTTCTGTTCCAGTCGTCGTTAGAAGTCACGCATTGCCCGCAGAACTGACGCGTTGGCCCCGAACCTTACAAACCGTGTTCAGAATTCGGGCGAATTGCGCATGTGCTGCTACGAATTACCGGCTCTGATTGATCGCGAAGCAGGCCGGTGCCACAACAGAAACTGAGAACTTTGCGGGCCCAGGTGACGGAACCGCAATGAGAGGGACCATGTCGTCGGATCAGGAACAGACGCCAATATCACTGGATCGGAACGATCTGGAAGCGAAAGCTGATCGGCTTGGCGTTAAGCTTGAAGACGAGATGCTGCCGGCCATCCGCCAGAATCTGGAATTGCTGTTGGCACATCATGCAAAGGTCCGCGCGGCCAGGGCAGGCGACTGATGTCTGTTAACGGTGTCGTCTCGGGTGGCGCGGTAGAAGCGGTTTCGGCCGCACTCGGTGCTGTGGAACGCTTCGATGATGAGCTGAATTGCTTTACGCGGATTTGCCGGTCGGAAGCGCTCAGCGCCGCCGCTGACCTGGACGAGCGCCTGAAACAGGGAGAGGCGCCGGGGCCGCTTTCCGGCGTGCCGTTTGCGGTAAAAGATCTGTTTGATGTCAAAGGCTTGCCCACCACAGCGGGCTCGGCGATCCTGCAGCATGCGCCTGCGGCGAAGCAAGAAGCGCCGGTCGTCGAACGCCTCAAGCAAGCGGGGGCGATCCTCACCGGCACACTCAATATGGATGAGTTTGCCTACGGCTTTGCAACGGTGAACAGCCATTTCGGCGTGACGCACAACCCGCATGATCCAACGCGTCTCGCTGGCGGTTCTTCTGGCGGCTCGGCGGCGGCTGTGGCGGCTGGACTGGTGCCTCTGTCACTGGGCTCCGACACGAATGGGTCAGTGCGTGTGCCAGCGAGCCTGTGCGGGATATTTGGCCTGAGGCCGACGCATGGCGCCTTTCCAATGGAGGGGGTGTACCCATTTGTAGACCGTCTCGACACGGCTGGCATCTTCACACGGTCAATGGATCTGATGCGCGCTGCCTTTCGCGTCCTCGGACAGACGGAAGCAACCAACCCGGCGCCAGACACTCTGAAGGTCGGTCTGCTGGGCGGTTGGTTCAAAAAGGGCGGTCAGCAGGTCGCCTTCGACGCGGCGCAGACTGTATTCGAAGCACTGGGCGGCGAAGATGAGGTCGTTCTTGATCTGGCAGAAGCGGGCCGGTCGGCGTCTTTTCTGATCACCGCGTACGAGGGTGGGTGCCTTCACCTGCCATATCTGCGCACGCAGCCAATGGATTATGACCCCGCTGTGCGCGACCGCCTGATCGCTGGGGCCATGTTACCGGACAAGATGATGGCGGACGCTCGCGAAATGGCGGACCGCTCAATTCAGGAAGTGTGGTACAGGCTCGATGAGTATGACGTACTCATCGCGCCGGCGACGCCATGCACCGCGCCAGACATTGAGGCCGGCACGATCGAAATAGATGGGGAGATGGTTTCCGCCCGCGCAAACCTTGGGCTGTACACACAGCCTTTGAGCTTGCCTGGCGTGCCGATCCTGTCGGTCCCGGTTCGTCAGAATAAAGGCCTTCCAATGGGCGTGCAGCTCATTGCTGCGCGCGGTCGCGAGGAAGTGTTGTTTGACGTTGCCGAACGCCTGCTGGCTGAGGGCGTGGTGGCTATCGAAACGCCAAGAATATTTGCCGGGGCCACGTGATGGTGGAAGGCACCCCTCCAAGCAAGGGCATGGTCACAAGCCCTCATCATCTCGCGAGCGAGGCGGGGCTGGCGGTGTTGAAAGATGGCGGCAACGCTGTCGAAGCCTGCGTCGCCACCGCAGCGGCGCTGGCCGTGGTCTATCCTCATATGACGGGCATTGGCGGAGATGGGTTCTGGCTCGTTTCCGAACCGGATGGCTCGGTCTACAGCATCAATGCCTGCGGCGCGGCTGGGGAGAAGGTCTCCCTGTCGCTCTACGAGGCCGCCAATCTGAAAACCGTGCCGTGGCGCGGTCCGCTTGCGGCGATCACGACGGCTGGCACCATATCCGGCTGGGACGCGGCCCTGGAGAAGACGGGCAGTTCGCTGCCTCTATCGCGCCTGCTGCGTGACGCCGCTCACTATGCGCGAGAGGGCGTCACGGTTACCCAGGGCGGGTCCGACGTCGCGGCCGCAAAGGATGCGGAGCTGAAAGACGTTCCGGGTTATGCCGATGTCTTTCGACCGGCGGGCGAACCGCTCAAAGCCGGCGATCGGCTCAAACAACCCGCACTGGCGCGAACGCTTGAAAGCCTCGCAGAACAGGGACTGCGCGCGTTCTATGAGGGCGATCTCGCCAACGATATTGCCGATGAACTGGAAGTGGTCGGCAGCCCGCTCACGCGATCAGACCTGCAAAACCATACTGCGGAATTTCATGAGCCGCTGACTATGACGGTCCGCGAGGCGAGGCTCTTCAACACCGCGCCGCCGACGCAGGGCCTAACGTCGTTGCTGATTCTGTCTCTCTTTGATCGGCAGGATCCGAATGAAGCGGAGGGCTTCGATCACATTCACGGGCTCGTCGAAGCGACAAAGCAGGCCTTCATCCGCTACCGGCAGATCGGCCTTGGCGATGCGGCCTACATGACGGCCAGTGCTCAGAGTGTGCTGGACGATACGGCAGCCATTGAAGCCATGGCGGCAGACATCGATCCCACGATGGCCATGCCCTGGCCGCGGCCCAGTCAGCCCGGTGACACAACATGGTTCGGCGCCGCCGATTCTGAAGGCCGGGTCGTCAGCGTGATTCAATCTACCTATTTCGAATTCGGATCGGGCATCGTGCTGCCAAAGACAGGCATCGTCTGGCAAAATCGCGGTGCGAGTTTCCGCCTGGCGGAATCCGGCTGGAATGCTCTCAAACCCGGTCGCAAACCCTTCCATACGCTCAACCCGGCCTTGGCGAAATTTCATGACGGGCGCGTCCTGGCTTACGGAACGATGGGCGGCGAGGGGCAGCCCCAGACGCAGGCTGCCATCTTCTCCCGTTTCGCCCGGTTTGGCGTTCCGCTGCAGGAGGCTGTGGACCGACCGCGCTGGCTTCTGGGGCGCACTTGGGGCCAGCAGAGCATTTCCCTGAAACTTGAAGCGCGCTTTCCCAAGGGCTTGTGCGACGCGCTGGCAAAGGCCGGGCACGACATAGAAATGGTCGAGGATTTCTCGACCTTGATGGGACATGCCGGAGCGATCTGTCTGTACCCGGATGGAAGGATGGAAGGCGCCAGCGATCCGAGAAGTGATGGGGCGGTAGCGACATGGTAGGGGCATCCGGACATCGCGCGATCGATCGCTGTCTTGAGCTTGGAAAGCAGCCCTTTAGTGCAACTTCGAACTCGCTCTATCGCGGTTATCTCACGTCCGCGCACGCCGCAGCCGTCAACAGAACGAGCGAATGGATGCAAGAGGCCGGAATGACGGTCCGCATGGATGCGGCCGGTAATCTCATCGGGCGCTATGAAGCAGTCGCTCCAGATCGCAAAGTGCTGCTCATCGGGTCGCATATCGACTCGGTCCGCAATGGTGGCTGCTATGATGGCCCGCTCGGCGTTATGCTCGGCATTGAATGTGTCGCTGCGCTTAATGCTGCTGGCAAGCGGATGCCATTTGCCATCGAAGTGATCGCTTTCGGCGATGAGGAAGGCTCTCGTTTCGAGGTGGCGATGATGTGCTCGCGCGCCGTGGTCGGGGAGGTCGTCACCGGCGCGGCGGATCTTCAGGATGCGGACGGCGTCACAATGGCTCAAGCGCTCTATCACTTCGAAAGTGAACTCTCCATTCCGATGCCGGAAGGCAGTTTGTCTGCGGCCAGGCGCCATCCGGGCGATGTGTTGGCCTTTCTTGAGGCGCATATTGAGCAGGGCCCTGTCCTGGAGGCAGAGGATTTGTCAGTCGGGGCGGTATCCGGTATTGCAGCGCAGCTTCGGTATGAAGTCCGGATCAAGGGCGATGCTGGCCATGCGGGGACAACCGCCATGCATTTGCGGCGCGACGCGCTCGCCGGCGCAGCTGAAATTATGGTCGAAATTGAGCGCCTTGCCGGGCTCGGCGATGTCGACGAAGTCGCGACTGTCGGCCGGATCGAGGCATTCCCCGGTGCGGCGAATGTCGTTCCTGGAGAAACGCGCTTTCTGCTTGATGTGCGCGCGGGCGACCAGACGCGCCGGGACGCGCTGGCCGATCGTATTATTCAACGGGCTGAGGATATCTGCCGGCGACGCAAGCTGGAGATCACGCTTGGCAAACTTCAGGATCTTGCGGCGGCGCCGTGCGATCCGGATCTGGTAAATCTGATGGAAGATGCGCTGGAGGCCTGCGGGCAAAAGCGGCGAACACTGGTCAGCGGCGCCGGACATGATGCGATGATCCTGTCTGAGCTTTGTCCGGCCGTGATGCTGTTCATTCGTTGCGAAGGCGGGATCAGCCATAACCCTGCCGAACATGCTGAACCGGCCGACGCGGAAGACGCGTTGCAGGTCATGATGAAATTTCTCGAATTAATGGAGGCACGGGCGGATGACCGGCTCTTACAAGCAAATTGATCCACCGCAGCGATTGCTGATGGGGCCGGGCCCCGTCAATGCGCATCCCCGTGTTCTACGGGCCATGTCAGCGGACCTCCTCGGACAATTCGATCCGGAGTTCACCGCCTATATGAATGAGGTGATGGCGCTCTACCGGCCGATATTCGGGACAGAGAACAAGTGGACCTTCCTCGTCGATGGCACCGCCCGCTCGGCCATCGAGGCGTCGCTCATTTCTCTCGCCAAGCCGGGAGACCGAGTTCTGGTGCTGAACTTTGGGCGGTTCGGCCTGCTGCTGACGGAAATCCTCGGCCGGATCGGGGCGCAGGTGCGAACCGTGGATGCCGAATGGGGCAAGACCGTACCGCTGGATGAGGTTGCCGCCGCGATTGCGGAGTTTGAGCCCAAAGTCGTTGCGACGGTTCACGGTGATACGTCGACGACAATGGCGCAGCCGCTTGAAGGCTTGGGAGCCCTTTGCCGCGAAGCGGGTGCGCTCTCCTATGTCGACGCGACGGCGACGATTGGCGGGATGGAAATTGCGTCGGACCGGTGGGGCGTCGACATCGTGACGGGCGGTCTTCAGAAATGCCTCGGCGGGCCTTCCGGCTCAGCGCCTATAACGATTTCCGATCACGCCGCAGAGCATATTTTTGCGCGCCGGCATACCGAACTCGGAATTCAGCGGGATGATCTGGAGCAGGGCAGCGGCCAGCGCATTGGATCCAATTATTTCGACCTCGCCATGGTCATGGATTACTGGTCGGAGAAGCGTCTCAATCACCATACAGAAGCGACCAGCATGCTTTATGCGGCCCGCGAGTGCGCTTGCGTTTGCCATGACGAAGGCCTGGACGCCCGCTTCGCCCGCCATGCCGCAGCCGGCGAAGCGATGACGGCGGGCCTTCGGGCGATGGGGCTGACCGTGTTTGGCGACGATGCCACCCGAATGACCAATGTCACTGGCGTCTATATCCCGGACGGCGTGGAGAGTGAGCGTGTGCGCACACGAATGCGCGAAGACTTCGAAATTGAAATCGGCACAAGCTTTGGTCCTTTGCATGGCAAGATCTGGCGTATCGGCGCGATGGGCTACAATGCCCGCAAGCATAAAGTCCTGATAACGCTGGGCGCGCTTGAAGCCGTCCTTCGCGCAGAAGGTTTCGGCGTCGCCGCCGGGGCAGGGGTCGATGCAGCGCTTGAGGTCTACGCGTCATGATGCGCGATCTTGTTGGATATGGAGCAAACCCGCCCAACCCAAATTGGCCTGGTGGAGCCAGGACGGCCGTCCAGTTTGTCGTGAACTATGAAGAGGGCGCCGAAAACAACGTCATCAACGGCGACAAGGGCTCCGAAGCATTCCTGTCAGAAATGGTCGGCGCGGGGTCGCACGAAGGCATGCGGTCCATGGCAATGGAAAGCCTCTACGAATATGGCTCGCGCGCCGGCTTCTGGCGGCTTCACCGCCTCTTCACGTCACGAGGCGTGCCGATGACAGTTTTTGGCGTTGCGAAAGCGATGGAGATGAATCCCGAAGCGGTGGAGGCCATGCTGGCCGCTGACTGGGAGGTCGCCAGCCACGGCCTGAAGTGGATTGATTACCAGTATGTCGATGAAGCCGTGGAGCGGGCACATATTGCCGAAGCCATCGACATCCACACGCGTCTGACCGGCAGCCGTCCGCTTGGTTTTTACCAGGGGCGCACCAGTCCGAATACGGCGCGTCTCGTCGTGGAAGAGGGCGGCTTCACCTACGACGCTGATAGCTATGCCGACGATTTGCCTTACTATGACAGTCGCCATGGCAAGCCACAGCTTATCGTTCCGTATACGCTGGATGTGAACGACATGAAGATCGTGGCGTATAACGGCTTTGCGGAGGGTGAAGAGTTCTTCCGTTATCTGAGGGATACGTTTGATGTGCTGCATTCCGAAGGCGGTCGAATGATGTCGATCGGCCTTCACGGACGCATTGCCGGGCGGCCGGGCCGTACGCTCGCCATATCCCGCTTTCTCGATCACATTCTCAACACGGACGATGTGTGGATCGCGCGGCGGATCGATATCGCAAATCATTGGCTAAAGGAGCATCCGTATGAAGATTGATGATCCTGCGGTCGTTTCCGAGGTGCGCGAAGCGTTGGCACGATACGAAAAAGCACTCATGGAAGATGATATTGCGGCCATGGACGACCTCTTCCGGCAGGCGCCTCAGACCGTGCGATACGGCGTCGGCGAGGTGTTGTACGGCTATGATGAGATCGCGGCCTTTCGCAGAGGGCGCGGTGGGTCTCCACAGCGAAAACTCGGACGTGTCGAGATCGCCACCTATGGAGACAGTTTCGCCACCGCCAATGTCGAATTCTTCCGTGAAGGGACAGACAGGCGCGGCCGGCAGAGCCAGTCCTGGGTGAAGTTTCCTGACGGCTGGAAGGTCGTCTCTGCGCACGTCTCGATAGAAGGGTCCGGCTCATGACGATCGATGACGTGAATGCCATGGACCGCTCCGCCTTCATCGAAGCATTCGGCGATCTATACGAGCATAGCCCCTGGATTGTTGCCGAAAGCGCTGAGCGCGGACCCTTCAAGGATCGCGATCATCTACAGTCTGCGATGACGCACGTGGTGGAAACGGCCGGAGAGGACCGGCAGCTCTCGCTTCTGCGTGCTCACCCGGAATTGGCTGGCAAGGCCGCCATGGACAAGACCCTGACCGATGCGTCCACCGCCGAACAGGCATCGGCGGGTCTCGACCGGATGACGCCCGCCGAATACGAGGAGTTTCATGCGCTCAACGCCGCCTATCGCGAGCGCTTCGATTTTCCATTCATCATCTGCGTGCGACTAACCGACAAGCCGGGCATTCTGAGAGCCATGCGCGAAAGACTTCAGAATGACCGCGAAACCGAATTCCGCACGGCGCTCGACGAAGTTTCAAAGATCGTCGGGATCCGACTGGAGGAGATCATGTCATGACTGGCCTTGCCGAACACAATGCGCGTGTGCGCTATGACCTCGAAGCCCTGGGGCTCAACGCGCCGACCTGGGTTGAACCGCGCGAAGGGGTCTATGATGTTGTTATCGTCGGCGGCGGGCAGAGTGGCATGGGCGCGGCCTTCGCGCTCCGCAAGGAACGCGTCACCAATGTTCTGATCCTCGATGAGAATGAGAAAGGCCTCGAAGGCCCGTGGGTGACCTATGCGCGCATGATCACACTGCGAACGCCCAAGGACCTGCTTTCCATCGATTGCGGTATCCCCTCCCTGACGTTTCGGGAATACTGGGTCGCCCAGCACGGGGAAGAAGGTTGGGATTCTATCGACAAGATCCCCCGAAAGGACTGGATGGGCTACCTCCGCTGGTATCGGGATATCCTCGACCTGCCGGTCCAGAACGAGTCGAAAGTGACGAAAATTACGCCGACAGGAGGTGGCATTCACGAGCTGAACGTAACCACGCCGTCCGGCCCGCAAACCATAAAGGCCCGCAAGGTGATCCTCGCGACGGGCATCCAGGGGGGCGGCGAGTGGCACACGCCTGACTTCATCAAGGATGCGCTGCCGAAATCGCGATACGCACACACCTCCGAAGCGATCGATTATGAAGCGCTCAAAGGCAAGCGTGTCGGTATCCTCGGCGGCGGAGCCTCGGCATTCGACAATGCCCAGCATGCGCTCTCACTCGGTGTCGACACGGTCGATGTCTTCATGCGCCGCAAGAAAATGCCGCGTATCAACCCGATCCGGTTCATGGAGAAGACGGGCGTCGTGCCCCGCTTTGCCGCGTTGGACGATGCGCGCAAATACGAGGTCATCTCGCACTTCATCACGATGAACCAACCTCCGACGAATGACACATTTCAGAGGGCAGCGGCTTATCCCGGCTTTGGCCTTCATCTCGGCTCTCCCTGGGAAGCGGTGCGCGACACCGGGACTGGCGTCGAAGTCACGACGCCAAAAGGCACGTTGACCTATGACTTCGTTGTTCTTTCGACCGGCATGCTGACCGATGTCGAGCTGCGCCCCGAACTCTCAGAAGTCGCCGATAGCATTGCGCGCTGGGGCGACGTATTCGACGCGCCGGAAGCGATCAGGAACCGGCTCCTCGACTTGCATCCCTATCTCGGCGACGGATTCGAATTCACGCCCCGTACGCCGGAAGACGCTGCGGATGTGCACGGCCTCTTCGCGTTTAATTACTCTACGCTGGTCAGCCTCGGGCTGTCAGCGTCCGCGCTGACAGGGCTGCCTTACGCGCTCCCACGCCTGGCAAAGGCGGTTGCTGATCAGCTCTTCCTTGACGACAAGGGCGCATGGCTGGAAGCCTATCTCGGCTATAACGATGAAGAGTTTGTTAGCGAATGGACGCCGGACGAAAAGGTAAGGGCATAATGGGACTGTCGACGCATGTGCTTGACCTTGTCACCGGACAGCCGGCGCGGGACGTGTCGGTTTCAGTGTCGCTTAACGGCAAGGAAATCAAACGCGATAAGACGAATGATGATGGCCGCTGCGCGGACCTGCTGGACGGCGGGTCGCTGGAAAAAGGCATTTACAAGCTGACGTTTCAGGCGGGGTCATATTTGCGCACGACCCATCCGGGCGAAGGCGAAGCCCCCTTCTTTGACGTGATCGATATTCAATTCACCGTCTCGGACACGGGACGCCACTACCACGTGCCGCTGCTGCTGTCGCCGTATGGCTATTCGACCTATCGCGGAAGCTAGGACCCAGAGTAGGGGCCGAGTGATTGCCTTGAATTGTCTGGAAGCTTGCATCTGGAGGCCCCGCCCGGAATCGAACCGGGGTACACGGATTTGCAATCCGCTGCGTCACCACTCCGCCACAGGGCCGTTCAGAGCAGGGCGATCTGATAGCAGCGTGCCTTGCCGCATGCAATCGAAGAAAGCGGCCTTTCTCACATATGGTCACATTGCCAGTTGGAGCCGGCTAATATATTGCGAGGCTCAAACGAGTCTGAGCCTTGAAGAGGATGCTGCCCCGTGAATTTCGCAAAGATGCGCCAGACCATGGTCGACACTCAGGTCCGCCCGAATGATGTGACGGATCCTGAAATCGTTTCAGCCTTCCTGCATACGCCGCGGGAAGCTTTTGTCCCCAAAGCGGATCAGGCGATTGCCTATGCGGAATACGAGATTGAAACGAGCGAGGGCCGCGCGCTCTGGACGCCGCGCGATCTCGGAAAAATGCTGAAATCTCTCGATCCCCAGCCAAATGATATTGCGCTCGTGATTGGCGCCGGTGCCGGTTACGAAACGGCCCTGCTGGCGCGCATCATCGAGACGGCGATCGCTCTGGAAGATGACGAAACCCTCGTGGATGAAATGTCGGACCGGTTCGGCAAGCTGGGCATCGATCGTGCCGTGGCCGTGCAGGGCAATCTCAGAGACGGGCTGCCGGACCAGGGGCCGTTCGACATCATATTTGTCACGGGCACCGTTGAAGAAGCTCCTGAGGCCTGGTTCAGCCAGTTGGCAGAAGGCGGGCGTCTTGGCGTACCGGTTCCTGTCGGACGGGATCTGGCGCGCGGCCGTGTCTATACACGTGCCGGGGACACGACGTCTTATCGCGATGTCTTCGATGGCTGCCCACCGGAGCTTCCCGGTTTCCGGAAGAAGAAAAGCTTCGCATTCTAGCGGGCCGAGCCCCACTGATTACCTGTCGTTAGCAAAAGAGTGAACAGTGTTCACTTTTTTGAAATTCGTGCCTAGTCTACGTTGAGTGGATGAGGAGGATGCGGGATGAGGCTGACATACCTATTGGCAAGCGTGTCTTCGCTCCTGCTTGTTGGTGCGCCGCCAGCATCTGGCGAGTCGCTTCAGGACGCGCTCGGCGCCGCCTACCTCAACAATCCGGATATTCGCGTTCAGAGAGACGCCGCCGATATCGCTGAAGAGCGGATCAATCAGGCGCGATCTCGCGGCAAGCCGACCGTCAGTGTGTTCGGCAGCTACCTTTATGAGTCGATCGACTCCAGCCGTCCGTTCGCCTTCAACAATGGTGACCGGCCGGTTGCTTCAGCACAGCTTGAGGCTCGTTTTCCCATCTATTCGGGCGGTCGTCTTGGAGCAGGTGTGCGACAGGCCGAAGCCAACGCCTTCGCAGCTGATGCGCAGCTGGACGCGGCGACCCAGTCGCTGATGCTCGACACGATCACTTCGTATGTAGACATCATCCGCGATCGCGCCGTCATCGATATCCGCAATAGCAGCATAGAGCTTCTGGAAGGACAGCTGACCGCTTCGGAAGACAGGTTTGAGGTCGGTGACATCACACGCACTGATGTGGCCTTGTCTGAAGCCCGGCTGGAAGGGGGGCGCGCTCAGCTGGCAGCGGCGGAGGCTCAGCTCGAAGGCAGCCTCGCTTATTATGTTTATCTGACGGGAACCGAGGCCGGAGAGCTGGCGCCAGTCCCACCAGCGCCAGAGCTTCCGGCGACATTCGAACAGGCGCTTGATCAAGCGTTGAATTCCAATCCAGCCATCGAAGCGGCCCGGCACGCGGAGCAGGCCGCGCGCGAAGCCATAAAGTTTGCCAAGGGAAGCCTTCGGCCCGAGCTTGCCGCCATCGCTCAGGCCGGCGTGCAGGAGTACCATACCGATGGTTTCACGGACACGAACTTTGTGGCGGGGGCCCAAGCGAGCGTTCCTCTCTTTACCGGAGGCCTCAACGCCTCGCGCCTGCGCGAAGCCAAGCTCCAGCGCAGTCAGGCGCTGAGTCAGATTGCGTTGAATGAGCGTCTGATCCGGGCCCAGGTCGCTCAGGCCTGGTACGCTCATGAGGCCGCGTCACGTGCAGTTGCAGCGACGGAGCGGCAGGTCGAAGCCGCCGAGATTGCTTATGAAGGCGCTCAGGAAGAATTGAAGGTCGGCTTTCGGACCACGCTGGATGTCCTGGATCAGGAACAGCAATTGCTGGAGGCGCGCCTGGCAGTGGTCACGGCCAAGCGGGACCGGTACGTCGCCGTGCACCAGTTGCTCGCCGCAATGGGACGTCTATCCCCAGAAATGCTGGGCATTGGCATTCGCTAACTGTTCGTTGACGTGCAATCGTCCAGCGAATCCATCATAACACCCTATTAACCGACGCGGTGTAGCCCAGAAGGGCAACATGACAACATACCATTCGGGAGCTGGGAATGGCCGACAAAGCGCAAGCAGAACCGACAATGGAGGAAATCCTCGCCTCCATTCGCAAGATTATCGCTGATGATAGCGACACGGGCGGCGCGACGGCGACGCGTGCAGCCCCGGAACCGAAAGTGGCTGTATCGGTTGGCGAGCCGGATGAGTTCGACGATCTGTCGCTGGATGATGTGCTTGAGGATTCAGACAGCACCGCTGAGGCATTGGCCAGCGACCCGGATGACGAGTTCGAATCGCTTTCTGACGATGACGATCTTCTCACGGACGTCGACGAGGACATGTTCGACAATCTGACCGCCGAATCCATCGAAGAAGAAGCGGTAGAGACCGCAGCTCCGGTTGACCCGGACCTCGAGGATTTCGACTTCGATGCTGTCGATCTGGATGTTTCTGAACCGGTCATCGAGGATACACTGTCGGCGCCCGAAACCGATCTTGAGGAAGAGTTCGTCTCGGTCACCGAAGAAGAAGATGAGCCCGCCGCCGAACCGGCACCAGTCTCTCATAGCGAGGAAACGCACATGTTACGTGGCAAGACTGAAGCGCCAGCCGCACAAAGCGGCGGCATCACCGATGAGCGCATCGCCGGCGCCGCCGCGAGTGCGCTTGGCAAGCTGATGGTCAAGCAATCTACCGAGAGCGGCGACCCGAACACGCTCGAAGGCCTGATGATGGAAATGCTCCGTCCGATGTTGAAAGAGTGGCTCGATGCCAACCTGCCAGCCATCGTCGAGCGCAAGGTGGAAGAAGAAGTCCGCCGTATTGCGCGCATGGCAGGCTAGAACAGCTCACACTCTTTGATATAGAGACGAGGCGCGCCATAACCGGCGCGCCTTTTGTTTATTGTCCTGATGGAATTTGAATATGCTCGACCAACGCTTTGACCCTGCGAGTGCCGAACAGCGCATCTATGAGCGCTGGGAGGAAGCTGGATGCTTCCGTCCCTCCGGCGATACCAGCGCCGAGGCTTATTCCATCGTTATCCCGCCGCCGAACGTCACCGGCGTCCTTCACATGGGCCACGCGCTCAACAACACGCTGCAGGACACGCTGATCCGGTTCGAGCGGATGCGCGGCAAGAATGTGCGCTGGCAGCCGGGCACCGACCATGCCGGTATCGCGACCCAGATGGTGGTTGAGCGCCAGCTCGCTGCAGATGGCAATGAGAGCCGCGCCAGCCTCGGCCGCGAAAAGTTCGTAGACCGCGTCTGGGAATGGAAAGAGAAGTCCGGCGGCCAGATTATCAACCAGCTGAAACGCCTCGGCGCCTCCTGCGACTGGGACAATGAGCGCTTCACTATGGATGAGGGCCTGTCGGACGCGGTGAAGAAGGTCTTCGTGCAGCTCTACGAGGACGGCCTCATCTACCGCGACAAGCGCCTGGTAAACTGGGACCCGCACTTCCAGACGGCGATATCGGACCTCGAGGTCGAGAACCGCGATGTCAAAGGCCACATGTGGCACTTCAAATACCCGCTCCAGGACGGCGAGACCTACACCTATGTCGAGAAGGACGAGGACGGGAACATCACGCTCGAAGAAACCCGCGACTACATCTCCATCGCCACGACACGCCCCGAAACAATGCTCGGCGACGGCGCTGTGGCGGTCCATCCGGATGATGAGCGCTACGCCCCAATTGTCGGCAAGCTGTGCGAGATCCCGGTTGGCCCGAAAGAGCATCGCCGTCTGATCCCGATTATTACGGACGACTATCCGGACCCGGACTTCGGCTCCGGCGCGGTCAAGATTACCGGTGCGCATGACGAGAACGATTATGGCGTCGCGCAGCGCAACAATATCCCGATGTACCGCCTCATGGATGTCGAAGCGCGCATGCGTACGGATGGCCCAAGCTATGAAGAGAGCGCGGCTGCGGCGAAAGAGATCGCGGGCGGTAAATCTGCCACAACAGCTGAGATCGATGCGCTCAACCTCGTTCCGGAAGCCTATCGCGGGCTTGACCGGTATGAGGCCCGCAAACGCGTGGTCGAGGATATCGATGCCGACGGCCTGATGATCGAGATCGAGGACAAGCTGATCACCCAGCCCTTCGGGGACCGCTCCGGCGTCGTGATCGAGCCGATGCTGACGGACCAGTGGTTCGTGAACGCCGAAGAGCTCGCCAAGCCCGCCATTGAGGCGGTGCGCTCCGGCAAGACCAAGTTCGTGCCCGAGAACTGGACCAAGACCTATTACAACTGGATGGAGAACATCCAGCCCTGGTGTATCTCGCGCCAGCTCTGGTGGGGGCATCGGATTCCAGTCTGGTATGGCCCGGATGGCAAACCTTTTGTCGCGGTGTCCAGGGAAGAGGCCGTCGAGCAGGCCAAGTCACACTACCAGCAATTTTATCATGATGAGAACGTGCCAGATGAAATCGTAGAGATTGTCTGCGCGGCATACAAAAGTGACCCCATATGCCTTGAGCAAGACGAAGACGTCCTCGACACTTGGTTCTCTTCCGCCCTCTGGCCGTTCTCGACGCAGGGCTGGCCTGAGAAGACCGAGGATCTGAAAACCTTCTACCCGACCAGTGTGCTCATCACCGCGCATGACATTATCTTCTTTTGGGTCGCCCGGATGATGATGATGGGCCTCAAATTCATGGACGAAATCCCGTTCCACGATGTCTACATCCACGCACTCGTCCTCGACGAGAAGGGCCAGAAGATGTCGAAGTCCAAGGGCAACGCCATGGACCCGCTGGAACTGGTCGATGAGTATGGCGCCGACGCGCTGCGCTTCACCTTCGCCCGCCAGGCCGCCCAGGGCCGCAATATCCGCCTCTCCAACCAGGCCGTCGAAGGCTATCGCAACTTCACCACCAAGCTCTGGAACGCGACCCGCTTCGCTGAGATGAATCAGTGCGAGTTCGGCCACAACCTTCAGCCCGGCGACCTCAAACTCCCACTCAATCGCTGGATCGCCGCAGAGCTCGCCGAGGCCGCAGACGCCGTCACCGCCGCGCTTGAAGCCTACAAGTTCAACGAAGCCGCCGATGCGCTCTACCAGTTTATCTGGAACGTCCTCTGCGACTGGTACATCGAACTGATCAAGCCCGTCATGAACGGCGAGGACGAGGCGGCCAAGGCCGAAACGCGCAAGACATGCGGCTGGGTCATCGACCAGACGCTGAAACTCCTCCATCCGATCACGCCGTTCGTCACAGAAGCGCTTTGGGAACAGACGGAAGACGACGCGCGCAAACGTCCGGGCTTCCTGATGAGGCAGTCCTGGCCAGACTTCAAAGGCGCGTGGGCTGACACAGATGCTGAAGAGGAACTTCAGTGGGTTCTGGATACCATCTCCGAAATTCGCTCGACCCGCTCTGTCCTGAACGTCCCCGCTGGCTCGCAGATTGCGGCCTCCCTTATCGGCGCGTCCGACAAGGTGAAAGGCTGGGCCAGCGAGAACGAAACGGCCATCAAACAGATGGCGCGCCTCTCGGCCTTCGCCATCGCGGATGATAAGCCCGCCGGTGCCGTGACGATCGCCTCTGGTGACGAGACTATCGCCCTCGAAGTCGAGGAATTCATCACGCCTGCCGACGAGATCGCCCGCCTCGACAAGGAGATGGCGAAACTCGACAAGGACATCACCGGCACTGAGAAGAAACTCCAGAACGAGAACTTCGTCTCCAAGGCGCCGCCAGAAATCGTTGAGGAAAATCGCGAACGCGTGGTTGAATGGAAAGCCACGCTTGCCAAGCTCGCCTCTGCGCGCGACCAATTAGCCTCGATTGCCTAGCCAAAGGAGCGCAACATGAATATCTGGATCGTGATTGGCATAATGGCTTTCGTGGTTCTGGACATGATCGTGCTGGCCTGGCTGTTCAAACGCCAGAACCGCAATGCCCAGCCGGGCCTGCGCACGCTGGAAGATGAGCACCGCGACGACAGCTGAAGTTTGAAACGCCGACAAATACCCTGATCCGTCCAATGCGATCAGGTAAAATGAAGCAATGACCCGGAAGATTGTTGCGCGGCCCTTGAAAAACCGCTCGCGGCGCGGGAACACTGAGGCAGGCAATTGATTGGACCCCGCTAATGATCTGGAACATCGCTCTCGGCATCGCCATTTTCGTGCTTATCGATTCCGTCATCCTTCCGAAGTTTTCGCGTCTTCTGGACAAGGCGGAGGCGCGGCTCGAGCCGGCCAGATCTGCTGTTGCTGACAAGAGCAAAGACTAAACGTGATCCGTTCAGTCTTTTGCGCGCTTGCCACAATGGTCACGATTATCCACGCCCCCGCGCATGCCGATGACACACCTGAATGGCGCATCGTCATTCATGGCGGGGCAGGGGTCATCTTGCGCGAGAACCTCTCGGTTGAACGGGAAGCGGCCTACACGGCCGCACTCGAAACCTCGCTCAAGGCAGGCGGCGATGTGCTGGCCTCCGGTGGCAGCGCCGTCGATGCCGTTCAGGCTGCCGTCCTGACCATGGAGGATGATCCGCTGTTCAATGCAGGGCGCGGCGCCGTGATGACAGCTGCCCGCATTCACGAACTTGACGCCTCGATCATGGATGGCCGCGACCGCAATGCCGGCGCTGTCGCAGGCGTCACTCGCGTGCGCAACCCCATCCTTGCCGCCCGCGCCGTGATGGACCAGTCCGAACATGTGATGTTCGCCGGGCCAGGCGCCGACAATTTCGCTGAAACTGCCGGGCTGGAGATGGTCGATAATTCCTATTTCACAACCGAGCGTCGCAGCCAGGCGCTCGACCGTGTGCTCAGGGAGCAGACCCGTACCGACGCAGACCGTCACGGCACCGTCGGCGCCGTTGCGATTGACCGGCAAGGCAACATCGCTGCGGCGACAACGACCGGCGGGATGACCGCAAAGGCGGCCGGCCGGGTCGGCGACTCGCCCATTATCGGCGCTGCGACCTATGCCCAGAACGGTGTCTGCGCCGTCTCTGCGACCGGCCACGGCGAATACTTCATCCGCGTCGGTGTCGCCAAAACCATCTGTTCGCGCGTCGAGCTCGCTGGCGAAACGATCGTGGCGGCAGCAGAAAACGCTCTTGGTCAGGTCGAAACCCTCGGCGGTGACGGGGGTGTCATCGTCATGGGCGGCGAAGGGCAATATGCTTTTGTCTTCAACTCCGCCGGCATGTATCGCGGTATGATGGACGCGAGCGGGACGCTGGAAACGGCAATTTTCGCTGCCGAGTAATTGCCGGTTGGTAACGGTGCGCCAGCACCCTACCTGACTGATGTAACAGTTTCAGGAGATACCATCATGGACATGCGCACTCTCGGCCAACCCGACGCAAAAATTGCCCCGCTTGTCCTGGGCGGAAACGTCTTCGGCTGGACAGCGGACAAAGAGACCAGCTTCGATATTCTGAACGCTTTCCTCGATGGCGGTTTCAATGCGGTTGATACCGCCAATGTCTATTCGCGCTGGATTCCGGGCCATAAGGGCGGCGAGTCCGAAACGGTGATCGGCGAGTGGCTGGCCGCCGACAAGCGCCGCGATGAGCTGTTCCTGATCACCAAGGTCGGCATGGATATGGGTGACGGGAATGTCGGCCTCAAAGCAGATCGGATCATCGAGAATTGCGAGGCGTCGTTAAAGCGTCTGCAGACCGATCATATCGATCTTTATTTCTCTCATGCGCCCGATGAGGACACGCCCATCGAGGAAACGCTTAAGGCGCACCAGAAACTGATTGATCAGGGCAAGGTGCGATTCGTTGGGGCCTCGAATTATGATGCGAAACAGCTCGCCGAAGCGCTCGAAGCGGGTCAGGAAGATGGCCGAGCGTCGTACACCGTCCTGCAGCCGCATCTCAATCTGATGAACCGGGACGATTATGTCGGCGATCTTGAAAACCTATGCCTCAAGAACGGAATTGGCGTCATTCCATATTTCGGGCTCGCCATGGGCTTCTTGACCGGTAAGTACCGCAGCGAAGCCGATCTAGACAAAAGTCCACGCGGCGGCCGAATGAAGGAGTGGCTGACCGATCGCAACTTGGCGCTACTCGACACGATGGAAGAGGTTGCCGAGGCGCATAATGCGACGATGGCGCAGATCGCGCTTGCATGGCTGCTCGAACGTCCGAGCGTAACGGCGCCGATTGCCAGTGCCACCAGTCTCGAGCAACTGGAAGACATTATGGGTGTTGCCGGCATTGGGTTGAGCATCGACGAGGTAAAAAAGCTGAACGATGCCTGACACCGATGCGACCGATCTCGTCGTTCGCGACGCGACACCGGATGACTTGCAGGCCATCGCGGCGCTGTCGCGGAAAACATTCTGTGACAAGTTCGCCCATCTCTACCGCCGAGAGGATCTCGACGCCTTTCTGGAAGAGTCGCACAGCGAGGCTTTCTACAGGCCCCGTCTAGGTCGCGCCGATCTCCTGATCCGGGTCGCCGAAAGCGCTGATGGTGACCTTGGCGCCTACCTCCTTTGCGGGCCGCTCAGCTTGCCGGCAAAAGATCCGGCGCCGGGCGCTGTTGAGCTGAAGCGCCTTTATGTCGATGAGCCTTTGCAGGGGCAGGGGCTCGGGACGCGCTTTGCTGAGGAGGCGTTTGTCTGGGCAAAGGCGCAAGGCGCACCGCAGATGTTCCTTTCCGTCTTCTCCGAAAACCATGGGGCTCAAAGGCTCTATCATCGCATGGGATTTGAGAAGGTGGATGAATTCTGGTTCCCGGTCGGTGAACACAGGGACCTTGAGTACCTGATGTGTTGGACAAGGGCATAATCTTGCTCAAATAGACCACTTAACTGACGATTGTGCGAAAATCGGCCTGGTTTCGGCCTGTCAAATGAAGCTCGAAGGGCAGGATATTTCACAGTTGATCAGGCGGAAATTTCTCCAAACGACTAGCGCCAGCGGCTTTGGCGTCCTATTCAGGCGGCGAGTTCAATTTCCGCCCTGGAGGCCCCCGATATGAGCAAGACCTGGGACAAGTCACGCCTTCCATCCCGTCATGTGACCGAAGGCCCGGCGCGCGCGCCGCACCGCAGCTATTATTACGCAATGGGCCTGTCGACCAAGGACATCAAGAAGCCCTTTGTCGGCGTTGCTTCCTGCTGGAATGAAGCCGCTCCATGCAATACCGCGCTGATGCGCCAGGCCCATGCGGTTTCCGAAGGCGTCAAGGAAGCGGACGGCACCCCGCGCGAGTTTTGCACGATTACCGTCACGGACGGCATCGCCATGGGCCATGAAGGCATGCGCTCATCGCTGGTTTCCCGTGAAGTCATTGCAGATTCTGTCGAACTGACGATGCGCGGCCACGGCTATGACGCGCTCGTCGGCGTCGCTGGCTGTGACAAGTCACTGCCCGGCATGATGATGGCGATGCTCCGCCTCAACGTGCCATCGGTCTTCCTGTATGGCGGCTCCATCATGCCCGGCAAGTTTGAGGGCAAGGACGTCACCGTCCTTGACGTCTTCGAAGCCGTCGGTGCCCACGCCGCTGGCAATAATCAGATGACCGAGGAGAAGCTCCACGCCCTGGAGAAGCTCGCCTGTCCCGGTGACGGCGCTTGCGGCGGCCAATTCACCGCAAATACAATGGCTTGCGTGTCCGAAGCCATTGGTCTTGCGCTGCCGCTGTCTTCAGCTCTTCCTGCGCCGTATACCAATCGCGACGAGTATGCTGTTGAGTCCGGCAAGGCTGTCATGCGCCTCATCGAGAGCGGTCTGCGCCCGCGGGATATCTGCACACGAGAAGCCTTCGAGAACGCTGCGATCGTTGTGGCGGCCACAGGTGGCTCGACCAATGCGGCGCTCCATCTGCCGGCCATGGCAAATGAGTGCGGCGTGAAGTTTGAGCTGAAGGACGTCGCCGAAATCTTCCAGAAGACCCCATACATTGCGTCCCTGAAGCCGGGCGGCGAATATGTCGCCAAGGATTTCGGCGAAGCGGGCGGTGTGCCGATGCTGATGAAGACGCTGCATGAGGAAGGCCTCATTCACGGGGACTGTATGACGGTCACAGGCAAAACCTGGGCCGAAAACCTCGAAGAGGTGACCTGGAACCCAGAGCAGAAGGTCATCTACCCGGCGAGCAAGCCCATCACCAAAACGGGCGGCGTTGTCGGCCTTTGGGGCTCACTTGCGCCAGACGGCGCGATCGTGAAGGTCGCAGGGCTTGAAAAACTTCAGTTCCAGGGACCGGCTCGCGTCTTCGATGGCGAAGAAGCCTGCTTCAAAGCCGTTGAGAACAAGGAGTATGAGGAAGGTGATGTCCTCGTGATCCGTTATGAGGGGGCCAAAGGCGGCCCTGGCATGCGCGAGATGCTGTCGACCACGGCGGCGATTTACGGGCAGGGCATGGGCGACAAGGTCGCGCTGATCACGGATGGTCGATTCTCTGGCGCGACACGCGGCTTCTGCATTGGCCATGTCGGCCCGGAAGCGCAGGAAGGTGGGCCGATCGGCCTGCTCGAGGATGGCGATATCATCACGATCGATGCTGAAAAAGGAACGATCGACGTCCGCCTCTCTCCGGCGGAGATGGCCGACCGCAAGCGTAAGTGGGAGCCCCGCCAGACCCGCTATGGTTCCGGGGCGCTCGCAAAATTCTCGAAACTGGTTGGGCCGGCTCATCTCGGCGCGGTCACGCACGAAGGGTTCGACGGAGAGCGTCACGTTTACGCGGATCTGTAAGGTCCATTGCAGATGCCCAAATGTGGTCCAGAAATGGCCAATCTGTTCAGCAAGGCTTCACGAAACTGAAGTTAGGAGTGTTTTCCATGAAACACCTTCTTTCCTTGCGCTCTGGTGCGGCCATTTCGATTGCCGCGATCGTCTCAGCCGCTTTCACACCGGCTATGGCGTCGGCAAGTTGTTACAGTCAGGGCAAGTCGCTCAATGCCCAGCAGGCCGAGGCGGCTGACCTGAAAACGGAACGCGACGCACTTCTTGTCAGCGTTGAAGATGCAGGAGATGTCTGGGAAGAAGCCGAAGCCACGCGTGGCTGGACGCCTGAACATACCGCAACCGCAGACGCGACCAAAGCGAAATACAATTCGCTAAAGGACGAACTCTACGCGCTTGAAGCCGAGCTGCAGGAGAAAGTTGTCAGTCTGAACGAAGGCGTGGCCGCCTACAATCGCAGCTGCGCGACCAAGAACTAGATCTCGTCGTCTCTCAATGTTGCAATGACCGGTACGTGATCGGACGGTTTCTCGAGCCCGCGTGCCTTCTTGAAAATCTCGACGCCTTCGAGACGGTCCGCAGCTTGGGGTGAGAGCAGCAGATGATCAATGCGAATACCGTGGCCTTTCTGCCATGCCCCGCCCTGATAATCCCAGAATGAATATTCGTGCGCCCGGCCGTCGGCGACGTCGTAGGCCTCCGTCAGACCGAGCCATTTGAGCTTCTGAAAGGCCTGCCTGGTCTTCGGCAGGGCGAGGGCGTCATCGCGCCAGACAGCAATATCCCAGCAGTCCACATCGCGCGGGATCGTGTTGTAATCGCCCCCGAGCACAAATGCCTCTTCCTGTTCGAGGAGTGCTTTTGCGTGGTCTGCCAGCCGGTCCATCCAGGCCAGCTTGTAATCATATTTGTCGCCGGGGGCAGGGTTGCCGTTTGGCAGGTATATTCCGCCAACCCGAACCGGCTGATCGCTGAGCACCAGCGCTTCAATGTAGCGAGATTGGTCATCGCTTTCGTCGCCGGGTAGCCCTTTGCGCACATCCTCTAACGGATGGCGAGAGAGCAGGGCGACGCCATTGTAACTCTTCTGCCCATGCACGGCGCAATTATAGCCTAGCTCCTCAATTTCGAGGTATGGGAAGGCGTCCGTCTCGCACTTGATCTCCTGAAGGCAGATGACATCGCAATCGATCTCTTTCAGCACTTCAAGAACGGTCGGCAAGCGGGCCTTGATCGAATTTACATTCCAGGTGGCGACTCTCATGGCACCCGTATAATCACCAATCACAGTGAGGACCATCTTGCCGCTTCGAAAATCTGCCAAATCGCTTTACGGCTCGCTGTAATAGGTTGGTAGGCTGGAAAACCTGGTCGTAAGAATTACGAATGCGGGAGGGCGATTTGTTCGTTCGGAACTTGTTTGTCATGGTCCTGTCCGGGGCGTTTCTCGCCGCGTGCGGGCCTACGCCGCATCCTGCACAGCCAGACTTGTCCGAATTGTACGAAAGAGCCCCGCGGGGTCAGCTGCCCGACGGCGTTCGGCCTACCGCCTACCGTGTCGACCTGACGCTTGATCCGCGCCAACAGAGATTTGGCGGTTCTGTCACGATGGATGTGGCCTTTGACCAATCGGCGACGGGATTTTGGTTGCATGGGCAAGGCCTTGAAATCAAAGACGTAATCCTCAGCGGGCGTACGCTTGATGAAGACGATGGCTATTGGCGGGACGTTTTGAAGTCAGGCGTTGCCTGGGTCGGATTTCCACGTCGAGTGAGCCCTGGAACGGTGACCGTCAGGGTCGACTACACAGCCCCCTTCGACAAGAATCTTTCCGGACTCTTTCGTGTGGAAGAGCAGGGCGATGCCTATGCGCTTGCCAAATCAGAGAGCATTCAGGCGCGGCGGTTCATGCCGGGTTTTGATGAACCGAAGTACAAGGCGCCTTTCGACATCAGCCTCACGGTGCCGGAAGGCTACGAAGCGATCTCGAATACTCCAATTCTGAGCCGCGACCCGGTCGAGAACGGTCTGGAGCGCGTCACATTCAAACGCACGCGGCCGATGCCGACCTATCTCCTGTCTCTGGCCGTTGGGCCGTTTGACGTGCTGGAGGCACCAGCGCTCGCGCCGAATGCCGTCCGGCGGGCCGTCGTTCCGCTCACCGGTTACACACGCCGCGGAAAGGGAGAAGAGATCGCTTATGCGCTGTCGACCACCGGGGCGATGATCGATTTTTTCGAGAATGCGCTCGGGATTCCGTATCCTTATGAGAAGCTCGATATCATCGCTGCGCCGCAATGGCCGAGTGGTGCCACGGAACTGGCTGCGGCGATCACCTATCGCGAAAGCCGCATCCTGTATGGCCCGTCCAGCGGACCGGCCGCACGCCGCTCGCTGTTGAATATTCATAGTCACGAACTCGCGCATATGTGGTTTGGGGATCTTGTGACCCCGCCCTGGTGGGATGACCTCTGGCTAAAGGAAGCCTTCGCAAGCTGGGCCACCGGTATCGTGCTGTCGGATCTGGAGCCTGATGGCGGGTTTGAGCTCGATGCGATTTCAGAGAGCGTCAGCGCGATGTCACTCGACAGCCTGCAAAGTGCGCGTGCGGTGCGTGAACCCATCACGTTGAATGAGAATATCCGGAACGCCTACGACTCGATTACCTATGACAAGGGGCTAGCCGTCATTGCAATGGTCGACGGCTATTTTGGCGCAGACATATTCCGACCGGCGCTTGGCCGATATATCGAACGGTTTGAGGATGGTATCGCCGACAGCCCGGAGTTTTTCGAAGTTATCGGCCAGGAAACCGATGAACCAGATCTCACAAAAGCCTTCCGGAGCTTCGTCGAACAATCAGGATTGCCTCGAATAGATGCGCAGCTTCAGTGTCTGGAAGATGAAGCGCCGACCATTACTGTTCGTCAAAGCCGCTACAAGCCTCTCGGCAGTCCCATCGAGGAGGAACGCCGATGGACAATTCCGTTTTGTGTCGTCACCGGTGCGGGTGCCGAACGGTCCCGTCAGTGCGCGATGATCGATCGGGAAACAGCGACCATTTCCCTGGACGCGGGCGCGCCGTGTCCGGACTGGATACTCCCGAACGCGGGCGGGACAGGCTATTGGCGATTCAATCTGGAAGCGCCGCAATGGGCAACGCTGGCGGTCAACTTCTCTGAGTTGAGCGGCGCAGAGGCGCTGGTTGCTGTGGACAGTGCGATGGGCGCGTTCAGGGCGGGTGATGCGTCACTCGTATCGGTTATGGCCGTCGTCAACGCAGCTGCTCTGCGGTCCGAGCGCCAGGTGGTTGCCGAAGCCATATCAGCATATGCGACGTTGCTTCAATTCCTGCCAAAGAACAGTGATGCGCGCGCAAGCTATGAGGCGGAAATACAACGCCTGTTCAAGCCTCAGATCGAATTGTTGGCGCAAGCCAGCGACGAGAACGGCCGGATCCTGGCGTCGAAACTGGAATCCTTCGTCGCAAGGTACGGAAACGATGCGGAATTGAGGGCTGGATTCTCCGGGGCAGCACGCTCCTATATTGGTATGCACGTCGAAGACGAGACACGAACGCTGACGAGTGATGATTTCTCGACAGCCCTCGCGATCGCGGTTCAGGATGGTGGGCGACCAGTATATGAAGCGCTTCTGTCTGCGCTGGACGAGATCGATGATCCGATGTTTGAACGGGCTGGCGCCTACGCCATCGGGCAGAACACCGATCCCACGCTCAACGGCGAAATTCTGGAACTGGCCGTTTCAGGAGCGCTGGGAACGCGTGAGGCCTACACGATCGTATCCGGACAAATGGGGCGTGCTGAAACCCGCGCTGAGACATGGATATGGCTGCGTAACAACTTTCCCACCTTTGTAAGGGTCATTCCAGGCCAAAGGCCTCGGGCGACACCCAGACTGGCGTCAGACCTCTGTAGCGCAGAAGCATCGGGTCAGCTCAGTCGGCTGTTCGAGCGATATGGCGATTTGGCGCCGGGGCATGAGCGAGCGCTTGCTGAAGCGCAGGAAAGCATCCAGTTGTGCGTGGCGCTGCGCGATGCAAAGTCCGAAGAAGTTCGTCGATATTTCTCGCTTCTAACGCCTGTCGAGCCTGAGCTGCCGACCGATCAGCTGCCCGAAGATACCACGCCTGATGAGATCAATTGACTGATCTTCTCTTCGCTTTTGCCGAGCGATTCCAGAATTGTACGGGAATGCTCCCCGAACTGTGGTGACGGGCCCTTGGGGCCATCATTCGCGCCGGGAAACCGGACAGGCGAGGCGGGTGACGAAAAGGTTGATCCGTCACCGGCGGATGATGGCACTTGCACGACGCCGCCTGCTGCAAGGACCTGCGGGTCCTTAGCGGCCTCCGCCATGGTCTGTACCGGCGACCATGCGACGGCATGTTTGTCCAGCCGCTCGCCAGCTTCCTGCTTTGTGAGCGCACCGAAGCCAGCATCGAGGACGTCCACGCATTCACGACTATTGGCGCGGCGGCCTTTAGCATTGTTGAATCGTTCGTCATCGATCAGGTCTTCCCGGCCGATGACCTTGCAGATCGGCGCCCAATCCGACTCGCCTTGGCGCGCGACGATGCAGAGCCAGTGGTCGTCGGAGGTCTTGAAGAAGTTCATGATCGGTACCGTCTGCTCATGACGCTCTTTGGTCGACCCAAGCCGCCCAAAGAAGAGCTGGATCGCAAAATCCGAACCCATCGTGAAGAGGGCAGTTCTCAAAAGGGACGCTTCAACCAGGCGCCCGTGTCCGGTTCGCCCGGCTTCTACGAGTGCCGCACAAATGCCTGCAGCCGCAGCAATGCTGGTCGTGTGATCACCAAAAGCTGTTCGGCACGGAAATGGTTCGCTACCTTTCGGGATGGTCGAGCGCGCCACGCCTGAGCGGGCCCAGAAACTCGCAATATCGAAGCCTGGCTTGTCGGCGTCGGGGCCGTCCAGGCCGTAGCCCGTGAGGCTGCAGTATACCAGTTTTGGATTGACCGCTTTCAAGCCCTCATAGTCGAGCCCAGAACGGGCGAGACCACCCGGCCGAACATTGGTCAGGAACACGTCCGCAGTCGCTGCGAGCTCACGGAGCAGGGCGTTTCCTTCGTCAGTGCGGGTATCGATCGCGATCGATTTCTTTCCGCGATTGTCAAAGTCGAAAACCGGGTTGTCCTGGAGGTCGGTGCCGATCGTGCGAAAGAACTTCCGAATGGGGTCGCCGCCGGGTGGTTCGACCTTGATGACCTCTGCGCCCCAGTCGCTCAGAATGCTGCCAGCGCCCGGAGCCGCCATATAAGTTGCGTACTCAATTACGCGCAGTCCTTCGAGCATTGCAGTTTCCTCACTTGTATTGCTGCGGCAATTTCCAGATTGGTAAACCGGAAATTAACCGGACCGACTCAATTGTCGTCATTTGAAATCGGAGCACAAGAGAAGGCGTCCAAATGAGCGTTGCAACCATGCGTCCGCATTTGTCGCAAGATGATATCGAAAGGCTGATGCGAGGAGAAACCTCCGAAGAGCGTGCCAGTATCGCGCATCGTCTGTGCCGTCGCATCGCTACGGACGCTCTCACCGACGATGAGCGGGAGCACGCCGAAGGCATTATCCAGATTCTCGCCGATGATACGGCAGACCTCGTTCGTCGCACGCTGGCAATCGCCCTGCGTAATTCGCCACGTCTGCCGCGTGAGATTGCGCTGAAGTTGGCTCAAGATATCGAATCGGTGGCTTTGCCGGTTCTGGAATTCTCGCCATCATTTACCGATGAGGACCTGATTGAACTCGTCCTTGCGGTTACGGCCAGCAAGCAGTCGGCGATTGCGGCGCGCTCAGGAATTAATACCGAGCTTTGCGAAATCATCAGCGAACATGCCGCATCCGAAGCGGTTGTCACGCTTGCGCGTAACAAGACTGCGAGTTGGACCGAGAAGGCCTTTGAAAACTCAATTTCGCGCTTTGCCGACAATGATGAGCTGAAAACGGCCATCGTCGATCGCGAATATATTCCCGTCCATATTGCTGAAAAGCTGGTGTCGCTGGTGTCGGGGCAGGTGTTCGACATCCTGGTCAATCGTCATGAGCTTCCGGCTCAGGTGGCCATTGATCTGGCGTCTGGTGCCAGGGAGCGCGCCACGATCGATCTCGTTGAGCAGGCAGACCGCAGCCAGGATATGCCCCGCTTCGTTCACCAGCTCGATTTGAACGGTCGCCTTACCCAGTCGCTGCTGATGCGGGCGCTGTGTGTCGGCCATATGAGCTTCGTTGAGCATGCGCTCGCAGAGCTCTCAGGCGTTCCACACAGCCGTGTGTGGCTGATGGTGCATGACGCCGGACCTCGCGGTCTTGCCGCCATTTTTGACAGAGCGGGTCTTCCGCGGAAGTTGTTGCCGGCGTTCAAGGCTGCGGTGAGCGTTTATCACGAGACAGAACTAGATGGCGGCACGGACGACAAGGCCCGTTTCCGCTCGCGCATGATCGAACGGGTGCTGACCCAGTTTCAGGCCATTCCGAAGGACGATCTCGATTATCTTCTTGAGAAGCTCGATGCTTACTCCGAGCAGTCCGCCATATCCGGAGGCGACCAAGGCTCGGAGCGCATTTTCAGCGCTGGCTAAGCGTCTGTGCGGGGGCGCAAGCCAAGCTCGATACCGAACTCTGCCAGGTCCTCGCCGTCCCGATAGTTCACGTTTTCCGCAATTATCGCCATTCCACAAGCTACTGCCGCTTCAACGCGGCCAGCGAGATCATCCGACGTCCAGAGCTCTTTAGCGTCGATGCGGGCCGAATCCAGCATCAGTCGAAGGCCGGTGTCCATAGGCGTACACCAGGACTTAGTGGCATTGATCCCGACCCGAAAACCCTTGCTGCGGAGGGCTTTGATGCTGTTGGATATGTCTGTTCGCGATTGAGCGAGTGAAGCGTCTTCCACCTCGATGCAGATTTCCTGTGGGCAGATGTGGCTACGGGCAGCTGCAGCATCGCACGCCATCGGTGTATCGGGATGCATCATGGCGGCTATGGGGGCGGCGACGATGATTGGACGGGCCGTTGCGACTTCCTCATGGGCCAGGCGAGCGGCTGCTTCGACCTGGTGCGCGAGCCAGAGGGCAGGGCTGATGCGTTCTGCGATCAGCCCTGTCGTGCCGAAGGACGCACGCTCTTCATAGCGCTTGGGCGTTTCGGCAATCAGGTTGACGATGTCACCATTGATGAGGTGTATGACGGGCTCGAAACGTAGCGCTGGCAAAAGGCCCGGATTGTAGGCTTTAGGCGTGGCGCGCGTTCTGAGCTGTTGCATTTTTCACCTGTTCTGTGATCGTCTGATAAGAACGATATAGAGCAAGGGAATTGAGATCACGCGCACAAGGGCGCTCTGATTTCTTTCAAATTTGCTGGAAATACAGAGGAAGACTGAGTGACCAAACCCGTGCCTGATCCGTTGCTGTCCTCGACCATTCTGCTGCTGCGCGATGAGCCCGGTTTGCAGGTGCTCATGGTCAAGCGGCACTACCAGATAGACTTCGCTGCTGGCGCCCTTGTCTTTCCGGGTGGCAAGGCCAACGAAGAAGATACGTCGGACGACTGGGCGGACCTGACCGATGGTGATTATGCCGGTGCAGAACGGGTTGCCCGGATTGCAGCCATTCGCGAGGCCTATGAGGAGAGCGGGATTATCCTGGCACGCGGACAGTCGGGGCGGGGCGAAGGCAAACCATTGGTGGGAGCCGATGTCGCCGAACGGCTCTCGCCACACCGGAGCGCCGTCGACAAACGCGAGAAGAGTTTCATTGAGTTGGTTCGCGACAACGAGATTGTACTCGCGCTCGATACGCTCGTGCATTTCGGGCACTGGATTACGCCGACCATGATGCCGAAACGCTTCGATACACATTTTTACCTGGCACCCACGCCTCCCGATCAGCTTGCCGAACATGATGGTCGAGAAACGACGGACGCAATCTGGGTGGAGCCGTCGCGGGCGCTCGACATGGCGGCGAATGGCGAAGCGACCGTGATCTTTCCTACACGTATGAACCTGGGCAAGCTGGCAGAAAGCGAGGCATGTGCCGCGGCGATTGAACGCTTCACCGGGGAGGCGGTCGTTACTGTGTTGCCCGTGGTCGGTGAGGATGATTTGGGCAATCCGTGCCTGCACATCCCGGCTGAGGCGGGCTACATGCAGACGACGGAGCCTTTGGAAGCGGTCGCCAATGTCGCGAAGCGCTAGCGCTTATATGCCAGCGGCTTCTGGCTTTCATCCAGTGACAGATACCGGTCGCGCAGTCTGGTTTGTCGGCTCTCCAGGCTCTGCTCGACGCCATCTATGTAAATCTTGGTCGGTGCGCTCGTAATTTCCAAAGGGTCGCCATCCCAAATGACGACATCGCCCGCGCTGCCAGTTTGCAAGCTTCCATATCCCGACATTCCATAAATTCGCGCGGGCACCGTGGTTATCGCGCGCAGAGCGTCTTCATGATCGACGCCATTGGCGACTGCATTACCGGCAACTTGCAAGATCAGCCGCGTCTGGTGGCTTTCATCGTCGAAATAGGAAAAAGCTGTGGGGACGCCCGCATCAATGAGGCGTTCAGCATTGTATTGCGTGGCCCCCAGCGATTCGAAACGTCCGGGCAGGTTCGCAAAAGGATCGATGATGACTGGAATGTCTGCGTCGGCGAGCTCTTCGGCGACCATCCAGCCTTCCTCGGCACCGACCAGCGCGATGTTGAGACTGCTGTTCTCGGCCTTCAGCTCGATGACCTCCCGTATGTCGCTGGCACGGCTGACACGCAAAAGGATGAGCTGCGACCCACGACTCGCCGGACCAAATGCGAGCGCATCGACGCGGCTGAGCGCGTCACCTTCATTGTGCGCGAAGTATCTCGCAGGGTAGGTGCGCGCGTCGACCAGGGCGGCGCGCAGTTTCGCCCAGGCGGCGGGTCGTGATCCGCCTGACAGGCCGGAACCGCCTTCGCCAAGATTGATGAAGGTGAAAGCTTTCTCCTTGGTGATGGAATTGGGTTTGCCTGATGTGTCGGCAATGAATCCCTGCCCACCAAAAAGCGAAGAACCGAAGCCAGGCGCGACCGCGACGCGAGTGACCCCTGCAAGACGCGTCACGTCGATAGTTGTCTCGTTTGGATTGAAGCCATCGCTCATGTCGAGCGCGATTGAATAGTCGGAAGCGCCGGCGGCTGAATCGTTTGTAGATACCTCAGAGGACACCTCGACAATGCCCATGCGCGAGTAAGCTGCGAATATGCCTGGCGTGACCCAGGCGCCATCGGCGTCGATTGTTGTCGTGCCAGCTGGAATGGAGGCGTTCGGCCCCACGGCCGTTACCTTGCCATCCTGAATAATCAGGGTCGCACCTTCGACGACGCGATCACCAGTCCACAACTTTGCGTTATCAATGGCGACGTCCTGAGCTGCCGCGCCCAGAACGGCGAGCGAAGACGTAGCGAGCAAGGCCAGAATATTCCGGATCATTTGGTGTCTCCTTCACCCGGTTGGCCGAGTTCAAAGTCCGTAACGGCATTTTCGTCCGGAGCGTTGAGGTCATACATCAAGGCGCCGTCGATAAAGACCTTCTCTGCCTTGGCGTAGACACTGAATGGGTTCGTGTTCCAGAGCACAACGTCTGCGTCCTTGCCGGTCTCGAGCGAGCCGGTCTGGTCAAAGATACCCAGCGATTTGGCCGGGTTGGATGTCAGCCACGTCCACGCATCGGCATCAGAGATTTCGATGCCCACCCTTCGACCATCGGATAGAGCCTTGGCCGCTTCCTGATTGAGTCTTTGTATGCCGATGTCACTATCGGAGTGTACGATGGCGCAGGCGCCTGCATTGTGGACCATCGGAATGTTCTCCGGGATGCCGTCATAGGCTTCCATCTTGAAGCCCCACCAGTCTGCCCACATCGACGAGCAGATGCCTTCGTCTGCGAGCTTGTCGGCAATCTTGTAACTCTCGACGGCATGGTGGAAGGAGCTCACTTTGTATCCAAACTCCTTCGACATATCGATGATCTGGGCCATTTCGTCGACGCGGTAACAGTGCATGTGGACGAGGATGTCGCCATCAAGCACCCCTTTGAGGGTGTCGAGTTCGAGGTCGCGGGCGGGCATATCTCCGCCATCCTCTTCCCATTTGTCCCATTTCTGCTTGTATTCGGTCGCCTTGATCCATGAATTCCGGTAACCGGCGAGGTTGCCCATCCGTGAATATGGCGCGCCTCCAGGAAAGCCGCCGCCACCATAACCATAAACCCGCTTTGGATTCTCGCCGCATGCCATTTTCAACGTGTAGGGCGCGTCCGGGAATTTCATGCCCTGAACGGTGCGGGCGCGTATGTTCTTCACAATGACGCCGCGACCGCCAAACAGATTGGCCGAACCAGGAAGAATTTGCATAGACGTGACGCCGCCCGCGAGGGAGCGCGTGAAGCCGGGATCCTGAGGCCAGACGCTGTGTTCAGCCCAGACTTCTGCCGTGACGGGACCAGATATCTCATTCCCGTCGCCGTGTGCGCTAACGCCCGGGGACGGATAGACGCCGAGGTGCGAATGATTGTCGATTATGCCCGGCGTGACGAATTTCCCGGATGCATCGATAACGTCCACGTCATCGCCGACTTCAATGCTTTCGCCGATCTCAGCGATGTTGCCGTCCGACAAGAGGACGTCATAGTTTTCGAAAACGCCACCGATACCATCATAAACCGTCGCCCCCTGAAGCAGGACGGGCTGCGAGGGATATGGTTCGTAAGTGGAAGGGTAGGGATTTTTGTCGAAGCCCGCCGTTTCAGTTGAGCCGGTGTTTTCTGGCTCACTCTCGATGCCGTTGTCACCACCGCAGGACACCAATCCGGTTGCACAGATGATAGCTGTTGCCAGCCCAATCGCTCGTTTCATCATCACCCCTCAACTGTGTTGAACGGCTATAGTGATCGACCGGATCGGACTTGCAATGGCTTCGGGAAATTTTCCTGAGATTTCCTGCGGTTCAGGCCTTTGTCCCAGCAGCGCGCGCTTTCACGGCATCCAGGAAGTGCACCATGCGCGCCACGGAGTTGAACTCGCTTGCAGCGATCTGGTCCATTCGGCGTTTCAACCGGCCAGTGAGCGAGCCATCCTTCATCGCGCCGGCCCGAACCCACAGATCATGCCACAGCTTTCGATGCTGAGCCTGAAAGCCGTCACCCGTTGCGAAGACGGTCGTCGTTGGTCTCGCTGAATTGGCGAAGTATTTCTTGTAGTGATCGTGGCCGGTTGCGAGGTCATAGCAGTCCAGTCCCATTTCATCCCAGTGCTTCAGGACGTTCAGGAGGAGCAGGTTGCCGGGAGAGTAGGGCGCCCATTTTGGTTCGAAGGCTGCGATCCAGGGGTGGAAACTGTCTCCAGCGCGAAAGCCAAAATGCCCACTGACGAGTTCATCACCTGACCAGAGGCTGATGCAAAAGCCATATTCGCTCGCGGCGACAGCATCGAGGATTCGGCGCGATTCGCGGCTCGACGTGATATCGAGATATCCAGACTCAGCGAACTGACGTGACTTGATCTGAAAAAGCTGCGTCAGGAACGAATTGGAGGGACGTCCCCATTCAAGCTGCAGCGGACCAACCTCCCTCTCAAACTGTTTGGCCAATCGACGAAAATTCTTGAAGCGTTTGGCGTGTTTTTGCCGACGAGATTCGATGTATTCATCAGCGGTCATGTCGCCGGGACGTATAACGTGATGTTCAAGCGCGGTGTCACCGGTGGTTGGATCTGGATAGGGAGTGACCGAGGTTGCGCTTTCAAATGCCGGAAGTCCGGTCAGATTTAGAATGTCTTCGAGGTTCAGATCAGCGCTGGGGGAGATGATGGGACCGGAATAGTCACTGAATGGCGCGCCAAGGGGCCGTGCAAGCCCACCTGGACGCAAATGTACAGGCAGGACAGCCACGAAGCGCTTGCCCTGAGATATGATTGCGATGCGCACATCATCTCGAATCTGCGAAATCACCGCGCCGAATTCGGGCATCAGAAGCGCGCTGTCGTAGGCTTGCGCTTCAGCGATCAACGCCGACCAGGCATCAAGGTCAACGAGAGATAACTCATCAAACCGGACGAGCCGCGAGGCAATGATGGGAGCAGGAGACGAGAACGCCACGCGCAACACCTATTGCAGCTGGCGCGTGCAATTGGGGACCGAGAGATCAACCGCGAAGGTTGCTGGCGTTGGCGACGTTTCGGGCGCTCGTTTTCCGACCCGCTTCAGAACCCGCGCTATAAGCGCTTTGGAGACGGTCTCGGGAGAAACACCATAAGCGCGCGGAGGATTCGCACCAAAATCACGGCGAAGGCGTGCATTGGTGTATGTCGCATTCGCATTGATGATGGCAGGCAGGGTCATGAATTCGCAGGAGAGCGAAACATTCAACATATCGCCGTTCTGAACGCGGTGTGGCGCGGTCTGGGGCCAGGTCACGCCCATGCCGGGCTTCAGGGAGAACTCCTGCGCGAGGCGCTCAAAGTCTGCGCTATAGTGCAGGCCTTCTTCCTTCTCCCGCAAAGCGATGGCTTCCAGACTGCTTGCTGGCGCGAACCGTTCGGTCGGTGGATAAAACCAGGCGGTTTTTTGCCCGCGAACCTGAAAGAGCGCCACCATGGGAATGTCGAGGTGATAGTGGACATTAACGTTCGGCGACGAGATCAAGACGCCCATGTCTCGCTTCATGACTTTCTGGCCGGACATCGTCTGGATGCCGTCGAAGATCTGGTCTGCGATGGGAGCATAGTCTTCAACGAGCTGGTTTGTGGCGCGCAGATTCAGCCAGATTCGACCGGTCTTCACCGCTTCGAGCAGTTCTTCACCGGACATATCCGGCGCTTCGCCTTTAACGGGCGCTTCTTCACCTTCACCATGTTCGGCAAACGTCCAGATTCCCAGCTTGTCCCGCGGATACATATCGAGAAGCGCGGCCAGCGAGCCGTCGCAGAAAAGCGGAGAGTTGTGAAATGAGTGGCGTGCTTCAATGATCGCCTTGCCAAACTCGTCGCGTGCTGCCTGCGGCCATTTCACCATGATCGTCGTCCCGTCCTGAAACATTACGGGCATTCGCGCGTCGCAAAACGTACATCCAGCCCTACTCGCCTCTCAGGAGAGCAAGATGCGGGCCGATTGGTGGAATTGGATGGTCCGGTAGTGGCGGCTTAGACGTCCAGATCGTCTGCGAACTGGGCGTTTTCCTGAATGAACCGGAAACGATGCTCAGCCTTCTTGCCCATCAACGTCTCGATCAGTTCGGCTGGTTTCATTTCGGTCAGCTCGTCCAGGGAGTCTGGCAGCGTGATGCGGGCGAGGGTGCGCGTCGACGGATGCATCGTCGTTTCCTTCAACTGCGCCGGGTTCATTTCGCCCAGGCCCTTGAAGCGTCCAATCTCGACTTTCTGGCTGGGCTTGAACTCTGCTTCGAGAAGGTCGGCCTTTTGCTCGTCGTCCATCGCGTAGACAGATTTGCCCTTATAGCTGAGACGATAGAGCGGAGGCATCGCCATGTAGAGGCGGCCGCTTTCGATCAGGCCAGGCGTCATCTGATAGAAGAAAGTGATGAGCAAGGATGCGATGTGGGCGCCGTCGACGTCAGCATCCGTCATGATGATCACCCGCTCGTATCGCAGATCGTCGATGTTGAAACGCGTTTTGAGGCCAGTACCCAGTGCCAGCATGAGGTCTGACAATTCCTGGTTTTTTTCGAGCTTGTCGTCCGAGGCCGAAGCGACGTTCAGAATCTTGCCGCGCAGTGGCAGAATGGCTTGGGTTTTACGGTCGCGGGCCTGCTTGGCAGAACCACCGGCCGAGTCACCCTCGACGATGAAGAGTTCAGTGTTTTCGCCGCCGCTGGCGGAGCAGTCTGCGAGTTTACCGGGTAGGCGTAGTCGTTTTGTTGCTGACTTTCGGGCGACGTCTTTGGCCTTGCGGCGCTTGGCACGTTCATCAGCGCGCTCCATGGCCCAGTTGAGCAGCTTGTCGGACTCTTTCGGGCTGGCGGCGAGCCAATGGTCGAAACGGTCTCGCACGGCATTTTCAACCAGGCGGAACGCGGCAGTGGTTGAGAGCTTGTCCTTGGTCTGGCCAACAAATTCAGGGCCACGGATGAAGACTGACAACAGGATACCAGCATAGGCCATGATGTCGTCAGCGGTAATTGTTGAGGCTTTCTTCTGGCCGGTCAGCTCACCATAATTGCGAAGGCCCTTGGTGATCGCAGAGCGAAGACCTGCCTCGTGCGTGCCGCCATCTGGCGTTGGAATGGTGTTACAGTAAGACCGTGAGAAACCGTCAGCCTCACCAAAGCCGGCTGCCGTCCAGGCGATTGCCCACTCGACCTTGCCTTCATCGGTTTCGACGAGGCCCGAGAAAGCTTCCGCGGTAATCGTGTCCTTGCCTTTGAAGACTTCGTCCAGCTGGTCGGCGAGACCGTTCGGATAAGTGAGGACCGCCTCGCTTGGGATCTTGGAATCTTCTGGCAGCAGGGATGGGTCGCAGGACCAACGAACTTCGACGCCCCGGTAAAGATACGCTTTCGAGCGCGCCATCTGGAACAGGCGCGCAGGCTTGAAGCGGAGTTTGTCGCCGAAAATCTCGTTGTCGGGCTTGAAGCGGACCGTTGTGCCGCGGCGGTTCGGCGCTGCGCCTTTCAGTTCCACCGGACCGACAACGTGGCCTCGCTCAAACGATTGCACATAGAGCTTCTTGTCGCGGGCAACTTCCACGTCGACGCGCTCGGACAGCGCATTCACGACTGAAATACCGACGCCATGAAGACCACCGGCAGTCGCATAGGCCTTGTCAGAGAACTTACCGCCTGAGTGAAGCGTCGTCATGATCACTTCCAGAGCGGACTTGTTTGGGAATTTCGGATGCGGATCGACCGGGATGCCCCGACCATTGTCGACGACCGTCAAATAGCCGTCCGCGTCGAGATGGACTTCAATCCGACTTGCGTGCCCAGCAACGGCTTCGTCCATCGCATTGTCGAGAATTTCGGCAAAGAGGTGGTGATAGGCGCGCTCATCCGTGCCGCCGATATACATGCCGGGGCGTTTGCGGACGGGCTCGAGGCCTTCAAGGACTTCAATGTCCTTAGCGGAGTAACCGGATTCATCGGGCGTCATATTGTCGAAAAGTTGCGCCTGGTTGGAAGCTGCCATTGAGAATCCCCGTCTAAACCGACTCACCCGAATGATACGAGGCCTAATGTCAGGGCGACAGTGTTAATGGCGCGTTAACCTTCCCGCTCTTGTGGGTAATGTCTGTGGATCAGGCGGAAACGGCTTCCATAAGTTCCCTGGCGCGACCGAAAACGTCTTCGAACATCTCTGTCGTCAGTCGGCCGGTATTCGTGTTGTAGCGTGAGCAGTGATAGCTCGAGATAACGATGAGGCCGTTCGGCGCATTGTATTCGGTGCCATGCCCAAACGGATGCTCCTTCACTTTCATGTCGAGTGCCCGACAGGTCGAGTCGTGCGAGATCTTGCCCAGGCAAAGGATGATGCGAAGGTTCTTGAGTGCTGCGATCCGGGCCTTCAGATACTCGCGGCACGTGTTCACTTCTGACCCTACGGGTTTGTTTGCAGGCGGAACGCAGCGCACCGCGTTGGTGATCATTGCATCCTTCAGTTCCAGGCCATCATTCGGGTTGGCAGCATATTCACCGCTTGAAAATCCAAACTTGTTGATGGTGGCGTAGAGCAGATCTCCGGCCCAGTCGCCCGTAAACGGGCGGCCGGTCTTGTTTGCCCCTGACACGCCGGGGGCGAGCCCGACAATCAGCAGACGGGCGTTCTCATCGCCGAATGATGGCACGGCACCATTGAACCAGCCGGGGTGTTCGAGGCGGTTCTTCGAGCGGTATGACACGAGCCGAGAGCAGAGGTCACAGTCTGCCGGTGCCTCAGCCGGCAGTTTATTCGCTTTAGTCATCATTTAACTCCTGACCGTGTCGGTTCGCTTCGGCGCAGTGAAGGACATGCATTCGAGAACGACTCGCGCGACGCGCAATGACAGATGCTGACCGGATGCGGGTTCGGCCCTGAAAACATCTAGCCAATCCATTAGATTGTGTAATGCTGACTGAAGGTTACCGGCGCACTGCATTCAAAGCAAGTCGTGGGTTGTGCTGGCGTGCTGCGGCGCATATAAAGTCCGGCTACAGGAGAATTCCCATGGCACGCGTAACTGTTGAAGACTGCATCGAGCAGATTCCAAATCGTTTCGACCTGATTCTGGTGGCTGCGCAGCGCGCACGCATGATCCGCGAAGGCTCGCCGCTGACCATTGACCGTGACAATGACAAGGACCCGGTGGTCTCGCTTCGCGAAATCGCTGAACGTTCCGTGAGCTTGGACGTCGTCAAGGAAGGCCTCATTGCAAGCCTTCAGGAAGTTCGTCCGGGCGAAGAAGAAGAGCGCGAAGCCGACCGCGTCGCTCTCGAGGCGGCACCAGCGGCCAGCGAGGAAGACGTCATGCGCGCTTACCAGGCTGAGCTCGAATCAGGACGCGACGATAGGTTCTAGGCGATTATGAAAAGTGCGACCGTAACGATCTCTGATCGGTCGCCCGCAAATATGGAGCGGCGCGAGTCTGGTGCTCGCGCCGTTATACCATCTCGCGACGACCTGATCGCGGCAGTCAAACAATACCATCCCGAAGCAGATGCGATCCGTCTTGGGAACGCCTATGATTTCGCCAAGGAACAGCATGGCGAACAGCTTCGCCAATCAGGTGATCCTTACTATTCTCACCCTGTTCAGGTCGCGATGTTGCTGGCCGGAATCCGGCTGGACCAATGTACGATCATGGCCGGCCTCCTGCATGACACTGTGGAAGATTGCGATGTTACGCTGGACGAGATCGAGACCCGGTTTGGTCATGACGTCGCCGAACTCGTCGATGGCGTAACGAAGCTCGGAAAGCTCGACTATAAGTCTGAGAAGTCCAAGCAGGCTGAGAACTTCCAGAAATTCATCCTGGCGACGGTTCACGATATTCGTGTCTTGCTGGTCAAGCTGGCAGACCGACTTCACAATATGCGAACGCTGCATTTCGTTCCGAAAGAAGCGTCGCGGATGCGCATCGCGAAAGAGACGATGGAAATTTACGCGCCGCTCGCTCGCCGGGTCGGTCTGTATCAGGTCGCATCAGAGCTTGAGGACCTGGCCTTCCATCATGTGAATCCTGGCGCACGTGAAAGCATTATCCAGAAGCTCGAGGAACTGACCTCGGAAAATGCGGATGATCTTGAGCGTATCCGTTTCGCCATCAAGCAGGTTGTCGGCGAGCAGGGCATAGAGGCCCGAATTAAAGGGCGGCGCAAACAACCTTATTCGATCTGGCGCAAGCTGGAAAAGAAATCCATTTCCTTCCGCGATGTCGCGGACATCTTTGCATTCAGGATCATCGTTGAACGTGTGGACCAGTGCTATCAGTTGCTTGGGGCGTTTCATACGGTCTGGGCCTGTCTGCCCGACCGCTTTCGCGACTTCATTTCCGTGCCAAAGCCGAACGGTTACGCGTCGCTGCACACAACGGTACGTGCATCCGGCAATCGGCTGGTAGAGCTCCAGATCCGTACCGAGGCCATGGATGATACCGCCGAGCACGGCGTTGCGGCGCACTGGACCTACAAGAATAGTGAGTATGGCTTCGATCTGGAATCGTCGAAGGCTGCCGGTCTGGACCCCGGGGCAAACCTGCGGGCGTTTGGCGAACTCCTCGCGGATGGCGCCGAGCCAGATGAGTTCCTCGAGCACGCGAAGCTCGAGATGTTCCGCGAGCACGTGTTTGTTTTTACGCCCAAAGGGCGCCTTATCATCCTGCCGGGCGGTGCGATGCCGCTGGACTTTGCCTACGCCGTTCACACAGCTGTCGGCGACACTTGCGATGGCGTGAAGGTCAATGGTGTCGTGCGAACGCTTCGAACGCCTCTGAAGAATGGTGACGTCGTCGAGATTTTGCGCCGCGAAGAGTCGCGGCCGGTTGTCGGTTGGGAGGCTCTGACCGTTACAGGCAGAGCCCGATCTGCCATCCGGCGGCTCATTCGCGGTCGCGAGCAGGCCGAGTTTATTCGGCTGGGCCGTACGCTCATGGACCGTGACCTTCGCCGGGCGGGCCTGGATCCGTTCGAGATCGATTTGCCCCGCATCGCGTCGCGCGCGGACTTCGATAGCGCCGAAGCGCTTGCCGAAGCCATCGGCAGGGGGCGATACGATACAGGCGACTTCATTCGAACCGCATTTCCGGGCCATGAGCCTCCCGAGCCGGGCTCGACTGATCGCACGGTTCTCGATGACGAGTATGCCAGTCGGATCGTTGCTGGTGAGGATCTGACACCGGGCGTGACGCTCCATCTTGGCGAATGTTGCCATCCAATTCCCGGCGACAGGATCATTGGTTTGCGAGAGCCCGAAAAGGGGCTCGTGATTCACACTATTTTCTGTTCGCGGGTCGCTGAATTTGAAGACCGTCCTGATCTCTGGGTGGACCTGCGCTGGAATGAGCTGTCCAAACAAGGTGTTGTTGCGATCGGCCGCATCAGTGTTCGTGCCGTGAACAAGCGTGGTGTCATGGCGAGCCAGTGTTCGGCCGTCGCGCAGGCCGGTGGAAACATCACACGCGTTGAAACCGGCGAGCGCACATCGGATTTTCTTCAGCTCATCTTCGATATTGAGGTTGAGGACCTTCGCCATCTGGAGCAGATAAAGGCCGCATTGCGGGCGCTCGCTGTTGTCGAGAGCGTCGAACGCCTGGAGGAGGTTCACACTTGACCAATGACGATGTGCTGGATGTGTTTCGAGAGGCGGGCGCACTTCTCGAAGGCCACTTCATTCTTTCGTCTGGTAGACGCAGCCCGGTTTTCTTGCAGAAGGCGCTTGTATTTTCTCAGCCAGATCTGGCCGCCAGACTGTGTGGGGCGCTTGCAGACCTCGTCACCGAAAAGTTTGGTCGGATCGATGTTGTCGCCGGTCCGGCCGTTGGCGGTATTATTCCAGGCTATGAACTCGCGCGCCAACTTGGCTGTCGGTCGATCTTCGCCGAAAGGGTTGATGGGGATCTGCAGTTCCGCCGAGGCTTTTCGATATCGGAGGGCGAGCGGATCCTTATCGCCGAGGATATTGTGACGACGGGATTGTCCTTTCGCGAGACGGTTATCGCTCTGGATAAACTTCCTGGCGACGTGGTGGGCGGCTCCTGCATCATTGATCGCTCGAATGGTAAGGCAGATGTCGGGTGCACCTTGGTCTCGCTCGCCAGCGTCGATTTTCCGGATTATCCGGCCGACAGTCTTCCGCCGGAGCTAGAGGCATTGCCAGCCGTGAAGCCTGGCAGTCGGGGCCTCGCCTAGGCGGGAGTGAAATTTCATGATCATCGGAATGGGTAACGATCTCTGCAATATCGAGCGGATCGAGAAGTCGATCGCGCGGTTCGGTGACCGGTTCAAGCAGCGTTGTTTTACTGAGACAGAGATCGCGCTTGCCGAACGCCGGCGCCTCTCGGCCGAGACGTATGCAAAGCGATTTGCGGCCAAAGAGGCCTGCGCCAAAGCGCTGGGTACGGGCGTGCCACGTCGGGGGGTCCATTGGAAACATATGGGTGTAATCAACTTGCCGTCTGGCAAGCCCACGATGAAGCTGACGGGCGGCGCGGAAAAACGGCTCGCTGAACTGTTGCCGGAAGGCTACGATGCGCTCATCCACCTAACGATTACCGATGACCATCCATGGGCATCCGCTGTTGTCATAATCGAAGCGGTGCCTCAAAGAACCACGACATGAACAAGCCGCGTCCAAAAAGAAAACGCCTACGCGCAGCAGGCCGTACGATTCCGCGCAAGCGGCCTGAGCTGTCGTCGGAACGCCGGGCTGAACTGGAAAAGAGGCTTGGTTACAATTTTCAGAACGTCGAGTGGCTTCATCGCGCTCTCACCCATCCAAGTTTGATCGACAATTATGATGGCGATGCCCAGTTTTCGAACCAGCGTCTTGAATTCCTGGGAGACCGCGTTCTCGGTCTTGTCATGGCAGAGTTGTTGATCGCGAAGTTCCCGGCCGAGCGCGAGGGGTATCTAACAAAGATATTCCACCAGCTCGTGAGCGGCGAGGCGTGTGCAGAAGTTGGAGAAGCGATCAGTCTCGGCGACTATCTGTTCCTCGACGCCTCCATGCAAAAGAACAAGAAGGGCAGTTACGACAAGAGTGTCGCTGACGCTATCGAGGCGATCATAGCCGGCATCTATCGAGATGGAGGCATGGATTCTGCACGCGGATTCATCAAGCGCCACTGGATCATGGAACTTGTCGAGCGCGAGGTTTCGCAGCAGAACCCCAAGACGCGCCTGAGTGATTGGTGCGGGGCAAATCGCTCACCATATGCGGTCTACAAGATTATCGATCAGTCGGGGCCGGATCATGAGCCGGTCTTTACGGTCGAAGTGAGCGTCGAGGGTAGGGGCTCGGCGAGAGAAACAGGCCGGTCTCGGCAGGAAGCTGAGATGGCAGCTGCTGACCGGCTATTGAGGGAACTGCTACGTGGTTGACGAGAACGACATCAAGAAATCTGGCTTTGTCGCTGTCATCGGCGCGCCAAATGCGGGTAAATCGACGCTGACCAATGCGATGGTTGGGACAAAGGTCGCGATCGTGACACACAAGGTGCAGACGACGCGGTTTCCCGTTCGAGGTGTGGCGCACCATGGCGAGGCGCAGATCGTCATCGTTGATACGCCCGGCATCTTTTCGGCCAAGCGCAAGCTGGACCGCGCCATGGTAAAGGCGGCCTGGGCTGGCGCCGACGATGCGGATGCTGTTGTTCACCTGATCGATGCGGCTTCATGGATCGCTGAAAGCAAAGGAAAGGCAGCGCCTGCGCAAAAGCGATCCGTCGAGGACGATGAGCGCGTGATCGCGACGCTTCAGGAGACAGGCAAGCAGGTCATCCTCGCGCTCAACAAGATTGACCTCTTTCCGCATGACGAAATTCTACCCTTCATGAAGAAATTCAATGATGCGGGCGTCTACAGCGACATCTTCATGATATCCGCCGAGAATGGCGATGGGGTGGATGCATTGATGGCGGAGCTGGCCAAACGTATGCCCGAAGGCGGCGCAATGTTCCCGCCTGACCAGTCCGCGGATATTCCAATGCGGCTTCTTGCGGCTGAAATCACGCGCGAAAAGCTGATGCTTCGCTTGCATGAGGAACTGCCATATCAGCTCATGGTCGAGACGGAATCCTGGGAAGATTTTCGCAATGGCGATGTAAAGATTCAGCAGGCCGTCATAGTGGGCCGCGATACGCATAAATCCATTGTGCTCGGCAAGAACGGCCAAACCATCAAAGCGGTCAGCAAAGCAGCACGCCAGGAACTCAGTGACCTGCTTGATAGAAAGGTTCACCTGTTTCTATTCGTGAAGGTCGACGAGAAGTGGCAGGAACGTCGTGAGTCCTATTCCAGCGTCGGGCTGGACTTTGATCTCTGATGCAGTGGCGCGATGAGGGCCTGATCCTCGGCGGTCGCAAATTTGGTGAAAGCGGCCTGATCCTGGACGTATTGACCAAAACTCGAGGTCGGAGGTCCGGCCTGGTCTATGGCGGCGCATCGCGAAAAAAGCGTGCCCAATTCGAGCCGGGAAACTCAGTCGAGCTTTCCTGGTCCGGCCGACTGGAAGAGCAGCTTGGTCGGTTCGATGTTGCCGAGGCCACGAGGGCCCGGTCTTCGCGGCTCATTGACCTTCCTGAGGCCTTGCTTGCCGTAGCATCAGTCGCGGCTCTTCTCAGGGGCACGCTCAATGAAGGTGATCAGGCTGGATCCTACTTGTTTGAGGCGACCGAAATGTTGCTCAACAGCCTGGAAGAAGAAGACGTCTGGCCTGCGCTTTATGTCAGATGGGAGCTCGGACTGCTGTCTGCTCTCGGGTTCGGTCTTGATCTCGATGCCTGTGCGATCAGCGGCGAAAATGATGGGCTGACCCACGTTTCGCCAAAAACGGGCAGGGCGGTGCGCGGCTCGGAAGCTGAAGAGTATGTTGATCGCTTGTTGGCGTTGCCCGCGTTCCTGGTTGATCCGAAGCAGCCCGCTTCCGACGCCGATATCATCGATGGCCTTGAATTGACCGGCGTCTTTGTTGAGCGTCGTCTCTTCCATGCAAACAACAAGGACTTACCAGAGCCAAGACGTCGTCTCTATGCAAGGCTCGTCAAACGCACCTAGCGGCAGATGCTGCTGCTACCCATGTCAAAGTGGAAGTGGTCGGCATGGGCGGCGTTGTAATCTGGTCCGAGTACAACAGAGAACAATCGGCACGCGCCGTCATGGGTCGCGGTCAGAAATTCCCCCAGTTCACTGTCCTCTCGCCAATGTTGGCGCACGTCGACGGTTCGCCCATCGGCCAGCTTGAAACCGCGAATGTCGATGGCATTTGCGCGGCCGTGCTCACTGAGGCGTTTTGAGCCGGCGATATTGCGACAGGAAAAGCTGCCATAGGTCAGCACTTCTTCGACCGGTGAACCAAGAATATCTCTCGCGGCAGGCGCAACGATTTCGCGTTCCCAGATATACAGCGAAGCCATCTGGTGGCAGGTCATCTTGAGTGGTGCGACCGAATAGGGGATCGTCGAATTGTTCAGGACGGCGGTCCGTGACAGGGGGCAGCGGTCGGTGCTCGCGTCTTCATCTGTCAAGGGCGTATACTCGACGCCAGCTTTCTGAAGCACGTCATAGCACAGGTCTGTGTCGGCCTTTATACGCTGAAGCTTGAAGTATGTGGCGACGCCAATCGGGTCATTCAGGCTGATCGGTCTCAGCGGGTTATGCTGTGCCGGCAGGTAACGATTGGCGATAAAGATCGCGAACAGAACGATGGCGACAATGCCGACCTGCTTTATCGTTCTTTCGAGCGTGTTGTTCATTCCTTAACCAATCGCGGCAATCTGTTAACGTTACGTCTGCTGGCTGATTCCCGATCGGGAACAAGAATAGGGAGCCTACATGTCCGACCTTCTGGACCATGAAGATGGCAAGATTATCAACGAACCGCTTAGCGAAGCACTGACGAAGCGCTATCTCGCTTATGCGCTGTCGACAATTACTTCGCGGGCGCTTCCAGATGTGCGGGACGGCCTCAAACCGGTCCAGCGCCGTATTCTCTACGGCATGCGGGAACTAAAGCTTGATCCGGATGCAGGGTTCCGCAAGTGCGCCAAAATCGTTGGTGACGTCATGGGTAACTTCCATCCCCACGGCGACAGCGCGATCTATGACACACTCGTCCGGCTCGCGCAGGATTTCTCGGTTCGCTATCCGCTTGTCGATGGTCAGGGTAATTTCGGCAATATCGATGGCGATAATGCAGCCGCATATCGCTATACCGAAGCGCGCATGACCGAAGCAGCGAAACTGCTGCTTGAAGGCCTCAATGAGGATGCGGTCGATTTCAAAGACAACTATTCGGAAACCGATACAGAGCCGGTGGTGCTGCCGGCCGGATATCCAAACCTGCTGGCGAATGGTGCCACTGGCATCGCTGTCGGTATGGCGACCTCGATTCCGTCTCACAACGTCGCTGAAGTCATTGATGCCGCTCTGCTGCTGATCGACAACAAGGACACTTCCATCACCGAGCTGATGAACGTCATGCCCGGGCCGGACTTCCCCACAGGCGGCGTTATCGTTGAGCCCCGCAGTGCTATCCGCGAAGCTTACGAGACCGGCCGTGGAGGTTTTCGCATCCGCGCGCGCTGGCATGTCGAAGACCTTGGCCGCGGCACCTGGCAGGTCATCGTCACGGAGATTCCGTATCAGGTTCAGAAGTCGCGCCTCATTGAAAAGCTGGCCGAGCTTATCGAGAGCAAAAAGGCGCCGCTTCTCAGCGATGTTCGTGACGAAAGCGCAGAAGACATTCGTATCGTGCTCGAGCCGCGCGCCAAGACGGTTGAACCGGACGTGCTGATGGAGAGCTTGTTCAAGCTCTGTGACCTGGAGTCGCGCTTCTCGATGAACATGAACGTGCTGCATAAGGGGGCTCCGCGCGTCATGGGGCTGCGAGAGGTGTTGCAAGCCTATCTCGACCATCGCCGCGAAGTCGTCGTGCGCCGCGCTGCGTTCCGTCTGGACAAGATTGAGAAGCGCCTCCATCTGCTCGACGGCTATCTCATCGCATATCTCAATATTGATGAGGTCATCCGGATTATCCGTGAAGAGGATGAACCGAAACAATTCATGATGGACCGGTTCAAGATCACCGATGTCCAGGCTGAAGCGATCCTCAATCTCCGTTTGCGCGCCCTGCGTAAACTCGAGGAGATGGAGATCAAGCGCGAGCATGAAAACCTTATGGAAGAGCGCGCGCAGATCGAAGCCCTGCTTGGGTCGACGCGCCGCCAGTGGACCAAAGTCGGCAAAGAGCTCAAAGAAGCTCGCAAGGCCTTCGATCCTGAGACCGAGCTTGGTCGTCGCCGGGCTGCATTCGAAGACGCGCCAGAGATCGACCTCACAGCGGCTCTTGAGGCATCCACGCCGAAAGAGCCTCTCACGGTTGTCCTCTCGTCCATGGGGTGGATCCGTGGTCTCAAGGGGCACGGCGTCGATCTTGAAACGACCAAATTCAAGGACGGAGACAGTCTCTATCTGAGTGAAGAGGTCTACACGACCGACAAGATCATTCTGATGGCAAGCGATGGTCGAGCTTTTACCTTGACCTGCGATAAGCTTCCGGGCGGGCGCGGACATGGAGAGCCAATTCGCTTGTCTATCGACCTGGAAGACAATGTCGACATCGTTTCCATGTTCAAACTTGAGCCGGACCGCAAACGTCTCGTCGCGTCAGACATCGGTTATGGCTTCATCGTCCCCGAGGGAGAACTGGAATCGAACCGCAAGGCCGGCAAATCGTCGGTGAATACCGGTGGCGGGAAATTGGTTCTCTGCGAACCTGTTGAGGGCGACCAGATTGCCGTGATCGGCACCAATAAAAAGCTCCTCGTATTCCCGCTGGACGAGCTGCCAGAAATGCCGCGTGGCAAAGGGGTCAAACTGCAGAATTACCGCGGCAAGGAAACGCTCGCGGATGCAATGACCTTCTTCCGCGAAGACGGACTCTTCGTGAAGGACGCGGCTGGTCGTTCACGCGGCTTCCCTGAATGGGAGGAGTGGCTCGGCAAGCGTGCGCAGGCAGGCAAGATTGCACCAAAGGGGTTCCCGAAGTCGGGTCTCTTTAGCGGATAGCTTGCCACGGTCCGTAGTGGCGGCTACTGCATTGATTGATTAAGAGGGTGGAGGTCTTTGATGACTGTTCTTTACGTACTGCTCGGGGCGCTGGCGATTGTCGTCGTTTTCCTGATCGGCATCTACAATTCGCTGGTTTCGAAGAAGCAGCGCGTCAATCAGGCTTTTGCCGACATCGACGTTCAGCTGAAGCAGCGTCAGAACCTGATCCCGAACCTCGTTGAAACCGTTAAAGGATACGCCACGCACGAGCGCGAAACGCTTGATGCGGTGATCACGGCGCGGAACTCGGCTGTTGCCGCAAACTCTCCTGGGGAGATGGCGCAAGCCGAAGGCATGCTGACGAGTGCGCTTGGCAAACTGTTTGCGCTGGCCGAGGCGTATCCTGACCTCAAAGCCAATGAGAACTTCAAAGACCTTCAGGACGAGCTGTCCGTCATCGAAGACAAACTGGCCGCCGCGCGGCGCTTCTACAACGCTGCCGTTCAGGACTACAACACGTCACGCGAGCAGTTCCCGAACTCTATCGTGGCCGGCATGTTCAACTTCCCGGAACGCGAATTCTTTGATCTGGGCGGCGATCGCACAGCGCTTTCCACGGTGCCGGAAGTGAAATTCTAACGCGCGCCGCGTAACCATGTGAAATGATTGAAAGGCCCGCCGGATTTTGGCGGGCTTTTTATTTGGCCACAAGTGACGGCAACCAGGTGGCGAGGCCCGGCACGAGGGCCACAAGCAAGATGATGAGAAGTTGTAGCCCGATAAAGGGTACAGCGCCGCGCCAGATATCAGCGGTCTTCACGGTGTCGGGTGCTGCGCCTCGCAGATAAAAGAGTGCGAACCCAAAGGGAGGTGTCAGAAAGCTGGTTTGCAGATTGAGCGCCATCAGAATGGCGAGCCAGACAGGGTCGAAACCCATGACAATCAACGGCGGCGTGACGAGGGGGACGACGACGAAGACGATCTCAATGAAGTCCAGGAAGAAGCCGAGCACGAACATGACCAGCATGGCACCGATCAATGCCCCCCAGCGGCCGCCAGGTATTGAAGCCAGGACTTCTGCTACGGTTTCATCGCCGCCATATCCCCTGAAGACGAGCGAGAACAATGACGCACCGATCAGGATCAGGAAAACCATAGACGTAATGTGCACAGCGCTTTTCAGCGCAGGCTGCAGCTGGTCGCTGCGGTGCAGGATCATCATGCTGGCCAAGATGCCGACGAACAGGAGTACGGTCGCCGCAAGTGTGATCAGCGCCCCGATAATCGTTATGGCAGAGAGGTGCTCCACACCGAGACGGAGATCGATAAGATTTCGCACCAGCAAGATGGCGAACATCGACGGGAAAGCGATCAATACAAATCGCTGAAGCAATTCATCATCTTTCGTGCTCAACCGCAGGCCAGCCAGCAGCAACGCGCCAGCAACACCGATCGATGCAGCTTCGGTTGGCGTCGCTATGCCTGCCAGGATGGCTCCCAGGACAGCGATGATCAGCACCAATGGAGCGCCGAGGCCAAACAGAACTTCTTTTCGCGTCAAAGGCGGACCGTCATCATCGCTGGTCGCCGGACAGGCCGAGGGCCGGGTAAATGCCGTAAAGGCTATCCAGGCGAGGTACAAGCCGACCAGGATGACGCCGGGAATGAGGGCGCCGGCGAAGAGATCACCGACTGAAACGACGAAGCCGTCTCCCTCCATTTGAGAAGCGGCCTGGCTCGCCGCGTTGGAGACTGCGTCGGCAAGCAGGATGAGCACAATGCTCGGCGGAATGATCTGGCCAAGGGTGCCTGACGCCGCAATCGTGCCTGTCGCGAGTTTCGGGTCGTAGTTCTTTTGCAGCATTGACGGCAGGGCGATGAGCGTCATCGTGATGACCGTCGCGCCTACGATACCGGTAGAGGCCGCGAGCAGCGCGCCAACGAGGACAACGGCATAGCCAAGGCCGCCCCGAACGCCGCCGAGGAGGCGGCTGGCGATGTGCAGCAGGTCCTCTGCGACGCGTGAGCGCTCGAGAATCACGCCCATGAGGACAAATAAGGGCACGGCGACGAGCGTTTCGTTCTGCATGATCGAACCGCCCTGTATGCGGCTTGGTAACGACCTCAATAAAGGCTCTGGAAATACGCCAACTGCGATGCCGATCAGCGCGAAAATAAGAGCGACGCCACCAAGTGTAAGCGCAACGGGATAGCCCGCGAGCAGCGCGCCGATAGCGGTCGCGAACATCAACAGGGCGAGAAGGACCTCAAGCTCCATAGTGTTCGCTCATCGGCGTGTTGTCAGCGTCGCCTTCTTTCATTTGCCCTGTCAGGCGCAGTGCGGACTTGAGCGCGATCGACAGGCCCTGTGCCAGGAGAAGAACGGCAAATATCGGTACGAGTGTTTTGAAGAGGAAAAGGAGGGGGAGGCCATCACTCTCTCGCGACCCTTCAAACAGAGACCAGGCGCGCGTCAGTCCTTGTTCGCCGGTTGTCAGAATTCGTATGCAAATTGGAAATAGGAACAGATAGGTCCCAGCCAACTCGATCCAGTTGCGGCCTTCTTCGCCAAAACGAGGGCGGAGAATATCGACACGCACATGGGAGTCGTCCTTGAGTGCCGACGCTGCGCCAAGCATGAACATGGTCGCAAACGCATAGATCACGGTTTCCGAGAGCCACGTCCACGACAGAGCAAAGGCGTAACTCGCGATCACAACGGCAAGCTGAAGCATGAAGAGCAAGACAGAAGCAACGATGGCCGCGCTGAGCACAAACCGCGTCGCTCTATCTATCTGACGGCACAGGAATACAGAGACGCGGGCAAATACCGCCGGAAAAACGAGCGTGAGTAGGGGGAGGAGGAAGACAGGCAACAGACAGATGCCAATCCATTTAAGGAAGCTTCCGAGCGTGAGAAAAAAGTCTGCCCCCATTGCCGCGCCTATTCGTTTTGTGCGCCGAGTTCACGAGCGGCGTAATAAGGCCCATCTGACACAGCGGCCCATTCACGCATGGTTTTCAGGCCCGCCTCAAAGCTCTCATAGATGCGTTTCTCAATTCCGTCCCGCCCGGATGCCGCGCGCACATCAGCAGCGGCTTCCCCCATCGCCTTCACGACATCATCGGGAAACGACCGCATCTGAACGCCGTGCTCATCCTTCAAAATATTGAGATAGACAGCATTCTGATAGGTGAATTCGCCAAGAGACAGGTGGTTTACCGACTGGCACGCCGCCGTAATCAGGGCCTTTTCGCCAGGTGACATACTTTCCCAGACTTTGAGATTTATGCCGACAGCCAGGCTCGCGCCTGGTTCGTGGAAGCCTGGCCCGTAATAATAAGGAGCTTCACGGTAAAATCCGAGGGAGTAGTCATTCCAAGGCCCGACCCATTCGGTTGCATCGATATTGCCGGTCTGCAGCGCCTGATAGATTTCGCCACCGGGCAGTGCTTTGGCCGATCCACCGAGCGCGCGCAGGACGTCACCGCCTTGCCCGGGAATGCGCATCTGCAGTCCGACCAGGTCATCCAGGCTGTTGATCTCCTTGCGAAACCAACCACCCATCTGGTGTCCCGTGTTTGCGCCCTGAATGGCTTTGACGCCGAACTGGGCCGACAGTTCGTCCCAGAGTTTCTGCCCGCCGCCAAAATCGATCCAGCCCATGATTTCCTGCGCGGTCATGCCGAAAGGAACAGCCGTAAAGAAGGGGTAGGCGGTTGATTTGGCCGTCCAGTAATATTCCGCACCGTGATACATATCGGCCGAGCCGTTAGCGACCGCGTCGAAGCTTTCAAAGGCCGGTACAAGTTCCCCGGCCGCGTAGACCTTCACTTCGATAAGACCGTTGGACATCGCAAGAATTGATTCGGCAACGCGTTCGGCAGCGCGGCCAAGACCGGGCAGTCCTTTCGGCCACGTCGTAACCATGTTCAGGCGGCGCCTGTTGCGGCTAACGGCTGGTGCAGCAAGATCCGCGGCCTTGTGCGGATTGCCGAACGATGCGGCCGCACCGCCGATGCCTAAAAGGCCGGCTCCCAGCAAATTGCGTCTTCGGATCAATGGGCCCTCCCGACCGGTGTGATCATTCTCGGGACTTTTGCCCGGTGAAAGATCTATTCGTCGTCTTCAAGCCGACGCCAGACGGGTCCGTCAAGCACTTCCAGCGGCTGGAAGCGACGCTTGTAGTCCATTTTCTGGCTGCCCTTGATCCAGTAGCCAAGATAAACATGAGGCAGGGCAAAGTCTTCAGCGCTCAATATGTGATCAAGGACCATGTAGGTGCCCAAGCTACGTTGAGACTGCCGAGGATCGAAGAAAGTGTAGACCATCGAAAACCCGTCTCGCAGCACGTCTGTCAGCGAAACGGCGACCAAAGGCGCGTCCGGCTCACTTCCTTGGCGGTATTCGAAGAGCAGCGTCTGGACCGGTGATTCATTCACCATGCCAACATATTCGCGGTAACCCATCTCTGACATGCCGCCGCCTTTGTGACGCGCGAGAAGGTAATTCTTGAGCAGCCGGAATTGCTCGCGGGTCGCTTTTGGTTCGACGGGTGTGCGGACCAGGTCCTGGTTGCGATTTACAATTCTCGCCTGATTGCGGCTGAGTTTGAAGTTTCCAGCGTCGACGCGGACGCTGCGACAAGCGTTGCAGCTCGGGCAGGCCGGCCGGTACGCGACGGCCTGACTTCGGCGGAAGCCCGCTTCGCTGAGTTGATGGTGCAGAGAGTCTGGAGAAGCTTGTGCGAGATGAGTGAAAGCTTTGCGCTCGAACTGGTCTTCCAGGTAGGGGCAAGGTGTTGGCGCGGTCACGTAAAACCGCAGCCCACGGCGCAAGCCGGGTACTGAAAATAGCGACTCATCAAGTTTCATCGTCATTTATTAACGCACTCAAAGTCCAAATCGCCAAGGGGCCAATGCCGTAAAGGCCAACCATATCACTACAATCAATGGTCCACCAAACTTAATAAAGTCCGTAAATCTGTAATGACCGGGCGCCATGACAAGCATGTTCGTCTGATAGGCGATTGGAGAGGCAAAGCTGCAATTGGCAGCGTATATGACCGCCAGGACGTAGGGCAATGGATCAGCATTGGCCGCGTGCGCCGCTTCAAGCGCAACCGGCGCGAACAGGACGGCGGTTGCCGCATTACTGAGGATGTTGGTCAGCACCGCGACACTCAGGAAGATTGCGGACAGGATCGCCAGCTCGCCATAGGGCTCGGCTACGCCCACGACGAGTTGCGCGATGAGTGTCGCAGCGCCTGTCATTTCCAGAGCGGTTCCCATGGCAAGCGCAGCTGCGATCACGAGGAAGATCCGCAGGTCGAGGGCGCGGCTTGCCTGACGCGTATTCACGCATTGAAACAGGATCATCGCCACAGCAGCGGCCACTGAAGCGATCAATATCGAGGTTAGGTTCAAGGCTGCGACAATAACCATCGAAATAGCAATGATGCGTGCTGCCTGACCGCGCGCCGTGATGGGAATTTCACTTTGGGACCATTCAAGCAGAATAATATCACGGCTGGTCCGCAGGTTCTGAAAGGCGTCCGTCGGACCGCAAAGAAGCAGCGTGTCACCTGCTTCCAGTCGGATTTGTCCAAGTTTTGCGCGGATCATTCTGGAGCGTCGCTGAATGCCAAGCACCACGGAGGAGGTGAGGCGCCTGAAACCGAGGAGTTCGACTGTCCGTCCGGCCATTCTCGAGCCCGGTGCGATGACGGCCTCGACAAGGCTAAGCTGTGGGGCATTCGAATCGACGTCGTCGGAATCGTCCGCGCCCTGCCATATCTGTTGCAGCATACCCGGCCGGGATGCCAGCAAATCGGTCAAGGATTTACGCGTAGCGGCGACGATTACCAGATCGCCGGCGCGCAATTGAACATCGTCAAACGGCGGTAATATGGCCCGTTCGCCGCGCTGGATCATTCGGACGGTCATGTGCTTTAGGTCGGGAAACATGCCCGCAACCGGTGATTTCCCAACAAGGAAATGGTCACCGGTCACCTCGATCTGCGCGACGAACTGTTTACCCGTCGGCACGAGTTCTTCCGCAAATGTGCCACGATCCGGCAGCAGAAAGCGGGAGAATAACAGGATGTACACCATGCCGACCCCCGCGAGGATGATGCCCATTGGAGTCTGCGCAAAAAAGCCCAACTGCGTGTCTTCAATCCGGTTGTAGGCATCAGCCGCCAGCAGGTTCGTTGAAGTACCGATCAGAGTTGTCATCCCGGCGAGAATGGACACGAAACTCAACGGCATCATGAGCTTGGAGGGCGACGTCTTCATCCGGGAGGCAATCGCGCTCATGATCGGCAAGAACATGATGACCACCGGCGTATTGTTGGTGAGGGCGCTGGTCGCGAACACAGCAAGAAAGGTTGTGAGCAGCGTGAGAAACGGCCGTTTGCCGTATGATGACACCAACGCCTTTGTCGGTCCGTCAATGGCGCCCGTCTGGAAAATACCTTGTCCGACGACGAGTAAGGCCATGATTGTAATCAGGGCCGGGTTGCCAAATCCCTCCAGCAGATTTTTGGCAGTAATTTGATTTCCATCAACGCCGACGGCGCCCGGCAGGGAGAAGATCACCATCAATGCCGCGATCACACCGATCGAGATGATCTCCATTGACCATCGATCGAGCGTATAGAGGACAATGGTGACGAGGACCGCAATCAGGCTGACCCACATGGGCCAATTCGATATCAGTTCTGCGGCCATTCGGCCTCCTCGCCTGTATCCCGACCCCTATGGATCCGCGGATCTATTCTATTTGAATCACTATGCTCAAGCGACGGTTTTGAGGCAAGTCAGCGCGGCCGTCTTCGAGGGGCCGCGTGTCTGCGAGGCCTGATACACTGCGGATCTGCGAGGCATCGACGCCGCCAGCTAACAGGGCACGGCGCGCCGCGTTGGCTCGATCAGAAGACAATTCCCAATTAGAATAGCCGGCCCGCAGCATTGGGGCGCTGTCGGTGTGGCCCTCAATGGCTACCGGGAGGCCGAGGCCTGCTATCGCTTTGGCGGCAAGGTTGATGACAAGCGTTCCGCGATCATTCAGTGTCGCTTCACCCTTGTTGAAGAGTGGCATGCGCTCGAGATCGATGAGCTCAACGCGAATACCGCCGTCGTTAGCCTGCACGAAGACATTGTCTCGATGCTGCTGGAGTAAGCTGGAAGCGTAAAGTTGCTCAAGAATGAGGTTGCTTTCAGGCTCCGTAACTGTCGTGAGGTGTGGTTCGAGCTTTGACGAAGAGCTGAACTGACCGGCAATATCCGCACGTTGGTCGTTGGATGCGCCGTGTATCAGCCACATGACCAGAAAGAATGCGCATAGCGCCGTCAGAAAATCGGCATAAGCCAGCTTCCATGCGCCTTGGCGGCGGACGGGAGCGAGGGGCATTCTGCTAGCCCTGCGGTAAGAGGCGTAATTTCCAGCCATAGTCTTCCGATCATTCTGATCTGGAAACGTGGTTAACAGGTCTGTCTTGAGGTCTCCTCTCGTAATCCTGACGAATTTGATACAAATCCAACCGGGCTCGATATTTTGGTATTTATCTGCAGCCGGTGTCGATAAATGGCGTCAACCGCTCTAGTTTGAGCGAAAACAATATGACGATTGGACAAGCGAATATGAGCAAGTGCGCGTTTTTGGGGCTCGGGGTGATGGGCTTCCCTATGGCAGGTCACCTTTCCAGAAGCGGACACGATGTCAGCGTCTGGAACCGGACGGCATCGAAATCGAAAACCTGGGCAAGCAAGTATAAGGGGGAATCGGAAACGGATGCGGCGACTGCTGTATTCGGCAAGGAGTTCGTGTTTCTCTGTCTCGGCGACGATCCAGATGTCGAAGCCGTATTTGATGCGATTGAGCCCAATCTCGCTGCAGGTATGGTAGTCGTTGATCACACGACCGCGAGTGCGGACTTGGCTCGCCGCCTGAATGAGCGTTGCCAAAAGCGCGGGGCGAGTTTCATTGATGCGCCGATATCAGGCGGCCAGGCCGGTGCGGAAAACGGCAAACTGACAATTATGTGCGGCGGCGATGAAACCGCGATGGACAAGGCTCGACCCGTCATGAAGTCGTATGGCTCGCGGATAACGCACATTGGGGAGAGCGGGGCAGGCCAGCTCGCTAAGTCCGTGAACCAGATTTGTATCGCCGGTATCGTGCAAGGTTTGTCAGAAGGTATTCACTTCGCCGAAGCGAACGGACTGGACGTTGCGAAAGTCATTGAAGCAATCTCCGGTGGCGCGGCGCAAAGCTGGCAGATGGAGAACCGCTGGAAGACGATGTCGGAGCGAGAATTCGAACACGGCTTTGCTGTCGACTGGATGCGAAAGGACCTTCGTATCGCCCTGACGGCGGGCAATTCGGCCGGCGCGTCTTTACCGGTAACGGCTTTGGTCGATCAGTTTTATGCGGACGTGCAGGCTGCAGGTGGCCGGCGCTGGGATACCTCGAGCCTCATTGCACGCCTGAAGAAAACCGAGTCTTGAGGTGCGCCAGCTAGAAGTTCATCTCAAACGACGCGATAGCGATACAGTGCTGCGGGCGATCAAGGCTTTTGAGCCGGTCGACTGGGTGCAATTCGACGTCCACCAGGAAGACCGCATGTATCTGAAAGTGATCATGCACGATGGTCGCTCGCAGGCGCTTAGTGATGCCATCTACACGGCTCTTGAGACGTGCAATGACTGGCGGGTGACGATGATTCCTATCGAAGCCGTCATACCCACACCCGAGCCGCTCGAGGAAGAAGACAAGAAAGCAAATCTGGCTGTCCTGAGAGAAGAGTTGCTCGACGATGTCACCCGGGATGCGGCTCTGACCACGGATTTTCTGATCCTGTCGGGCCTGTCGACGGTGGTGGCCGCGATCGGGATGAATTCGAATGGGGTCGCTGCGGTCATCGGCGCGATGGTTATTGCCCCGCTCCTGGGCCCGATCCTGGGGTTTGCGCTCGGTAGCGGGCTTGGGAATATGACCCTGCTGAGAGAGTCTGGCAAAACGCTCGCCGCAGGATTGGGAATTGCGCTTCTGGTTGCGTTCGCACTCTCATTTGTGCTGCCTCTTAATCTAGAGAGCCAGCAATTGATTTCGCGAACTCAGGTGCGTCTCGATAGTGTTGCATTGGCTTTGGCCGCTGGTGGTGCTGCTGCCCTCTCCATGGCTCAAGGTAAGGCGGCCGTGCTGGTCGGCGTCATGGTCGCTGCTGCGCTGCTGCCGCCGGGTGCGGCCCTCGGGCTTTTCCTTGGAGCGGGTGAGTGGACCCTGGCATCACGATCGGCCACGCTTCTTTTCCTCAACATTGTCTGCCTGCTTGTATCGGCATTGGCGGTGTTCCGTCTGAAGCAAATCAAGCCTCGCGGATGGATCGATCAACAGAATGCGGATCGCGCTTTTTGGCTCAATGTGGGGCTATCGGTTGCTTTGTTGATCGTGTTGATCGTTCTCATCATCGTTCTTGACCTCGGCAAAGCTGTCGATCTGGGGTGATGAATGGGCAAGGCTGAAAACAAGACCAAACCGACAGCGCAGTCTCCGACCGCATTTATAGACTCGGTAGAGAATAAAACTCGACGGGACGACGCAAAGCGCCTGCTCAAGATCTTCGCAGAGGTCACGAACCTGGAACCGAAAATGTGGGGACCGAGCATAATTGGTTATGGTCGCTACCATTATAAGTATGAAAGTGGTCGCGAAGGCGACTTCCTGCTCACCGGGTTTTCGCCGCGAAAGTCGAACCTCGCCATCTATATTCTGTCGGGGTATTCCGGCCTTGAGGCCCAATTAGAACAGCTCGGAAAACACAAGCTCGGCAAATCTTGCCTATATATCAACAAGCTGGCCGACGTGGATGAAGATGTCCTGCGGGAGATCATCAAGCATGGCATCCAATATATGCGCGCGAAGTACGAGACCTGGGAAGAGTGACTCAGAGGTCCCGAACGAAGCCAAGCACCAAATCATCGATGATGCGGCGCGCCTGACGATGCGTGAGGCCGGAATCGTTGATGAATACGGCGAAGGCATACTGTTCGCCGCTGGCCGCCGTGAAGTATCCAGCAAGTGCGTCAGTTCCATAGACGCTGCCCGTTTTCGCGCGGATCATTCCGGGTAGAAAAGACGCAACAAAACGCCTCGATAACGTCCCGTCCTCGCCATTGGCGGCAATGAGCGGGTACCAGGCTTCATACCATTCCTGCTGGCTCGCCCAGCTGAGGGCGCTCGTCATGGCGCCGGGTGATAAGCGGTTGTAAACCGAAAGACCGGATCCGTCAGCGACATCGTATTCGTAGTCTTCAGCCCCGGCTTCGGCCAGAATGTGTTCGACTAGCCAAATTCCAGATTCCGGGGTGCGATCGGCCAAAGTCAATGAAATGTGCTGCAGCAGGACTTCGCTATCGATGTTGCTGCTTTCGTGCAGGATCGCTTCGATCGTTTCTGACGGGTTGGGAGTCGGCAGCGCATAACGAGCAAGTTCCACGCGGCTGTTATGGCCGGCTTCGGAATTGGGCGACGATCGGACGACGCCGCCGGTAACATTTACACCCCGTTCAATCAGCATCGCCCGAAAGACCTGACCCACATAATTGGTTGGGTCAGCGAGGCCAAATCGAAGCGGGAGGGTCGTGCCGGGCGGCAGGTTTCCACTGAAAACCGCCAGGTTTGAGCCCGCTTGCAGGTCCAATTCGAGTTCCTGGCTACCGCTGTTCATGGTGACTGCGGACACATCCGTTTCGAAAGCAGGGTATGACGTCCAGGAAAACAGCGGACTTGCGGAGGATTGGCGCGGCGCTGAGATCCTGGCGGCCGCTTCTCCACGATCAGCGCTGAGCGCGGAAACTGCAGCACCATAAGCGAATTTGAGGTCGTCATGGCTCCAGCCATCCGGCCGGTAGGGTGGGCGAAACAGCGTGTCATCGACAATCACAGACCCAATTTCGTCGAAGTCCGAACTTGCCAGAGTTTCTGCGAGCGTCGAGAGGCAATTGAGTTGGCAGTCTGGTGCAACAGACAGGGTGACGTCGCCAGTGCCAATCAGGCGCACGTTAGGACGCTCGGCGTCGGTCGCACTTGATTCAACGGTGAGAACGGTTCCTCGGGGCCACCCGGAATTTTCAAAATCCCCCAGAAAATGGAACGCTGCGATGGTTGTCAGTAGCTTTTGGCTGGACGCTGGCAGGAAACGGCGTTGCGCGTTCGTCTCCAGGACAGGCGTGCCGTCGAGCCGGACAACGGAGATGCCAATATTGCCGCCTTTGAGGTCGAGATCCTTGATCTCGTCATTAGCGCTTGGCGTTTGAGCCTGTATCGGCGCGGCGACCAGAAAACTCGTACAAGCGCCGACGATTAGTAACGACCGACAGGCGCGACTGAGCCATCTGCTCATCATCAGGCGTTCAACAGCTCTGCAGCCTGCTCGGCAAAGTAGGTAATCACACCGGCGGCGCCTGCACGTTTGAATGAAACCAGAGTTTCCATCATGACGCGTTCGCCATCAATCCAGCCGCGGTCACCAGCCGCTTTGATTTGCGCATATTCCCCCGAGACCTGGAAGGCGATTGTCGGGATCGCAAAAGTCTCCGAAACCCGGCGAACAATATCGAGATAGGGAAGGCCAGGTTTCACCATGACCATGTCAGCGCCTTCAGCAATATCCATAGCCACTTCACGCAGGGCCTCGTCCGAGTTCGCCGGATTTTGCTGATAGGTCTTCTTGTCGCCTTTGAGGGCCGTCGCTGAACCGATCGCATCGCGGTAGGGCCCGTAGAAGCCACTGGCGTATTTGGCGGCGTAGGACAGGATCATTGTGTTGACGTGTCCTTCCTCCTCTAATGCCTGTCTGATGGCACCGATGCGCCCGTCCATCATATCCGACGGGGCAACAACGTCCGCGCCGGCGTCAGCCTGAACTAGCGCCTGTTGAACGAGAATGTCGGTCGTTGTGTCGTTCAGCACGTAGCCATTCTCATCGACCAGGCCGTCGTGGCCGTGGGATGTATAGGGGTCCAGCGCCACATCGCAGATGATCCCAACATCTGGGGCTGCGTCCTTCATGGCCTTTATGACTTCTGGCACCAGGCCGGATGGATTCAGGGCTTCCTGTCCGCGCTCATCTTTCCGGTCCGGATTGATGTGAGGGAAGACTGCGATAGCGGGTATGCCGAGACTTTCGGCCTTGCGCGCGGCTTTGGCAGCCTCAGCGACGTTGAGGCGATAGAGATCTGGCATTGAGCCGACCGGAATTCGGGGCTCCGCTCCGTCATGTACAACCATCGACCAGATGAGGTCAGAGGGCGTCAGAACATGTTCTGCGCTCAGCGTCCTGATCCAGCCGGCCTGGCGGAGGCGGCGAAGGCGGGTGTTTGGAAAAGTCTGGGGAAATGGTGAAGTCATGCGTTCCTATTAGCGCGAATGAAGCTCTTGCGAACACGCTTTCTCATGAAAACTCTCTTCGAAACGTCCATAAAGGGACGTTGCGCCGTTTCAATTTCAATCATGAAGGGCTGGTAGTCCTGTTTTCGGATTATTCGGTAGCCCAGTCTTGCATAAAAAGGTGCATTCCAAGGTACATCCCTGAAGGTCGAAAGAATAATCTGCGGCTGGCCAAGCTTGCGAGCCTTCGAGGTCAGGTTATTCATCAGGAGCGTGCCGATGCCCTTCTTACCATGGTCGGGATGCACGCTCACCTGATCCAAGTACAGGCCGGATGGCGCGATAGAGACGAGCGTAAAGCCGATAGCATGCCCGGTATCGTCCCTCGCGACGTCGAGACGCTCAGACCGCATGGCCTCCTCAAGCACATCCAGCGGGACATGGTCTTGTAACGCCTCTTCGCTCAACAAGCCGGTCGGAGCGAATAGCTGTCCTGCGGCAAGGTCGAGCTCGATTAATCGAGAGATGTCGGATGGTCCGGCGGGGCCGATCTTTATATCGTGAATGGGCTCGGCTCCCAGATTTCTATAGAGCGATGGTTTCCGAAGACAGCAAGCGGACGCCGAGCAGGGGACCGCGTTGCCATTGCTTGATCGCTTTGCACTTCTTAATTTTCTGACGATCAGGGCTCACAATTTCGATCACGAAATTTTCGGGAACAACAACTGAGTTGGACAGCAGCAGCTTTGCTCCGCGCTGCGAAAGATCTTTTACGACAAACGAAATCTTGAACCCATTCTCAAGGATCAGGGTGCCCGATGTATTTACCTGGAACCGGACATATTCGCGATGTTCTTCCATGGGCGCTAACTATCCTGATTTGGTTGCGCGGGATTTAATCTGGAACAACGACTTACTGCGATTTGCGGCCAAACCTACACTGAGCTGTTGGCTTCCATCTGCAGTCAACGATGCGGAACGTAGAAAGCGTTCCTTCCCGTCCAAATTCAACGCTCAATAGCAGCAGGGCTGCCAATTTTCGGTTCTGCGACCATTCAAATTTAATGAAAATTGCCCGTTTTGTTAACGAAGTGAGCGTCCAGAACGGTCATGTTTAACGAAATATCAGGAAGATGGGCGTAACTCTAATCAAACTACAACAAAAGTTGAGTGATGATGGTGGTACAAATGAACAACGCTGCGCAAGCAGTGACCAGTGAAGACACGGTCGCTGAATCTTTTCTGAAATCTCTTTCCCTGCTTGAGCAGGCTCATCGCCGTCTGCACGACGTCGTCAAAGACGACTTGGAGCGGGGTGGTGAGCGTCACCTGACGGGTGTGCAAGCTCTGCTTCTTTATGAAATCGGGGATGGTGAAACGCCAGCTTCGACGCTGCGGGCTCGCGGTGCATTCGCAGGCACGAGCCTATCTTACAACATCAAGAAGCTTCAGGAGGGTGGCTACCTGCTGCAAGCGCGCTCTGAAGCCGACAAGCGCACCGTTCACCTGCGGCTCACAGAGCGCGGTCACAAGGTGCGCGAACGTGTCGAAGGCCTCTTTGCCAAGCAAGCAAACGCACTTGAGCCGACTGCGAGCGTCCGTCCGAACGACTTGACGCAGCTCAACAAGACGGTTTCCCGTCTCGAGCGCTTCTGGTCCGACCAGATCCGTTTCCGGCTCTAATTTAAGCGCAAGCTTTTCAACGTGTGACGGAGGGCCTATAAAGCCCTCCGTCTATGCTTAGGTGGGGTCTAATCGTTGCGATCGCGTATTGCGCGCCAGATGCAAATGCTGGCCCGTGGGTTCGCCATGACAATGAGGTTTATACCCGCCTTGCCGTGTCGCGCTCGACTGTCGAGTCTCTTGATGCCCTGCGGTACGACACTTATTCCGAATTCGGCCTGAGTGACGACTGGACCGCCACGTTCAAATATGAACGTTTGCAATTCGACCAATTTGAAGAATTCAACGCTGATGGATGGCGCGCCACAGCGCGCCGGGGCTTCCGGCTATCTCCAAATATTGTTGCCTCGGTCGAGGGCGGCGTGTTGCAAGGGGCTGCAATCGGCGGCGCTGCGGCTTGCGAAAAATTCGGAGCAGAGGCGCGGGCCGGTTTCGGGCAATCACTGACCTATAAAATGAAAAAGAAGTCCGTGCCTGCTTTCTGGTTTGCTGAAGCGGCTTACCGGGTTCACGATGACGGTTGCAATCGCCAGCGCCTGGAGCTTGGTTATGGCCAACGCGTTTTTGGCAATGTGTGGGCCATCTCCCAGGCCTGGTTTGATGATGGCACGCACAATGCGGGCTCCAGCAAATATCAGTTCGAGTATCTCTGGAAGGCTGACACGTTCGAATTGTCAGCGGGCACCCTTACGGAGTTTGGCGGAGAGTTCGATGAAAGCGCTGTGTTCGTCGCCGTTTCAAGGATCTTCTGAAGTGTCGGGCGGTGTCGTCTCATATCCGCTTTCAAGCATGAGATAAGCGATCACGGCCGTGCGGTCTGCCGGCTTTCGGACGCCCACGAAACTCATATTGTTGCCGGGGAGGTAGGACTTCGGGTTTGAAAGCCATTCGTCCACATGACCGGGCGTCCATACAATGTCGGCATTTGAGAGTGCATCGGAATATTTGAAGTCTGGTAAGGAGCCGGCTCGCCGTCCGAAGATCCCGTACAAGTTTGGCCCGACGAGATTTTGACCGCCTTCTTTGACTGTGTGGCAAGACGCGCAAAGTTTGAACGTCCGGCGCCCAAGGGAGTAGCTGGCCTCATTGTAAGGCGCCGGCAGGCCCGCAAATTCATTGCCTTGAGGCGTAGTGGTATCTTTGCTGGCAGCGGGCGGAGTCTTTGCATTGGTTTTGCTGGTCTCACGAGTCGGTTCGGCAGGCGCTGGCTCTGATGGGCTACAGGCTGACACAAGAATCGAGGCCATGGTGGCCAAAAAAAGTGTTTTAAATTCCGGCATTAGGGGAGACTCTTTAGCTAGCTTCTCGCTGCGTGAATTGCGAAGAAAACGACCATCAAACGATTTCACAAAGCGGGGCTATTGTCGGTGGGGCCTGATGTCGCGTCCCGCTGGCTCCTGTTGTGCTGCTTACAGGCAGATAAGCCAGATATTAACTCAGTTCGGATAAGGCTTGCCCAATAAAAATACCATTGGGTGATAACAAATGTTTCGAATGCGTGCTGGCCTTCCGGCTGGATCGCTTGCCTGTCGTGGGGAAGCGCGTCTGCCTAACTGGTCCTTGGCATCGGCTCCAGTGAGTTGATTTGAGGATGTGAGCTTCCTGGTAGCTCACAGGCAATGGCGAACCGATCTGGCATACCAGCCCTCGTGGCTGCACTCTTAATGGCTGTGGCGCCTGTCGCAGCTGCCCAGACGGGTGTGCGCAGCGATTCGATACGCGTGTCTCAGCCAGATGCGTATGTCATGTCTCTGGAGCGTTCATTTGACGATGCAGCCGGTGAGGTCGATGTGCCGGTCGAATACCGCGATGTGACTGTCGAAGGTGTTGTCGTTTCTGTTCGCACGCGTCGCACGGGTGACGAGCTTGATGCACTTCTGATCGATGCTGAGCCTATTGCAGACGCCCTCCAAGGGCGGTTCGAAATGAATGAATCGACGCTCACATACCACCGTCACCAGGATGGCGCTGTGATAACGATGGATTTTGCGGATGGAGACGTCCGATCAAACGGAGTGCTTGTCGGCAAATTGCCCAGTTTCGAGCCTATTGAGAAGGCAGGCGTGTGGCTCGGGCCGAATGCGATTGCGGTTCTTACCGGCACGGTCGTCAACCAAGGCCTGGATGGCGAATTGATTTACGCTCTCGACAAGCGGTTGCGTCCAGAGTTCGACCTCGACGTGTGGGTCAATGGCCGCCCCGTCGACACCTTTGGCAATGAAGCCCGAACCGTCGGTCCTGTGCTCCTGGTTCCGCTTGGGCCAGTTGCTGAAGCTTTGGGTCATGAATTGAGAGTGGAGCCTGGTTTTGTGACTGTCGTCCGGTCGCAGGACTCTGCGGTCATCAAGCTCGATCTAGCGTCTGGATTGGTTTCAGTGAACAACACACCACGCCTTGTGACGCCCAATATGTCCTTCTCCGACCGGAACCAGCTCTTGCTACCGTTTTCAGCCGTTGAAACGCTTACGGGCACCCATATCACCGTTACGCCGGGCTCCAATCGCATAGACATCAGTCTTGATGATCGCCTGGGTGACGCTGGACTGCCGGGAGACGCCGTTTCGTCAGGGATCGGCAATACGCCCCTCACGCCCGAAGCGTTGAGCTATCAGCTTAGCGATCGCGGGCCTGTCATGGCGCAATTCAGTAGCCGCGTTGATCGCGTAAACTCTCGCCTCACCTATGAAAGTGCAGGCGGCATGGAAAGTCGTCGCGAGTTGGAGCCCAGCTGGCTGTCGCTGGACGTTCAGAGCCTTGATGGCTGGGTCGGCAGTGCTGGCGACTATAGCGAGCGCCACCGCGAATTATCTGGCGTAGATGTGTCGCGCATACGGGGTTTGTCATACCGCGAGCAATTAGATGACGGCACTCTGGTTGCTGTGGCCGGCGGATCAACTTTGACGGGGACGGAAAGACTGAGCGATACCGCTTCAAAGCCGGAATTCGGGGGATTTGCCGCGGGTGTCAGGGTCTTGGGGGCTGATGGTTCACAAGAATTGGGGGCGTCCATGAAGTCACTGGACGGCGGTGAAACATCAGCCTTTGTCTTGTCAGGCCAGAAGGTCCTGGATCAGAACGGAAAAGAGGGCGTTCTGCAGTCCGCCTATGTTTCGGCGGATGTAGGACATTTCGATACGAAGATCGGCTCCGGCCTCGATATTCGCGGTCGGGGGCAGGCGCGCTATCGGATAACGGACCAGATAAACGCTGCCATTACGGCCTATCATGTCGGTGAGAAATTTACGGCCTCAGCAACTGACTCTGCCTTCCAGGGTGTGTTCGACAACCGCGTCGGCGCCCGCACTGGAGGGAGTGTTTCGACCGACTGGCGCAGCGCAAAATCCTGGGGCCTCCTACAATATGTCGCCGTCGGTGCACGGGCCAGCGTCACCCACATTGGTGGCAGTAACGATATCACCGCGCAATCACTTGTCATGTCGGTCAGTACGCGCATCGGTAGAGACGGGCCGGGCGTGTCGATTGATATCGACCAGACCAGGAAGGAAGAAACCGACGGCGTAACCGACACAACCTCGGTTCGTGCGCGTGTGTTTCAACGGTTCGATTGGGGGATAGTGCAGGCGAGTTACGACTCTCAACCCGCTGCCAATACTGCCGAACAAGCCGTCGTGGCAGTGCAGGGTAATCCTTTCCGCAAGTCGCTTGGAGAGGGCGCATATGTTTCCCTTGCCCCGTCGGCGACACTCGCTAGGACTGATGGATACACATCGCTACGGGTCGGTGCGTCCGCCGCATTTTCCTCCGGATCAAGGCTTGGCGACAAGCTGACAGTGGACGGACAGATGTCGGCGCTACCCAGCGTGAATCCTGATGACAATGACACGCGATATTTCGCGAATCTGCGGGCTCGGTACCTGATCAACAAGAATACTGAGTTGACCGCGAGCTACTTTGACGACCTTCAAGGGCGCAACGACTTGTCCGTGGCGCTGCGCGGCACCATCGCGTTCAATGAACCGCGCCAGCATGCGCTGCCTCTCGAAGACCGCGGCGCTCTGACCGGCACGGTTTTCGTCGATTTGAACCGAGATGGAATTCGTCAGGAAATTGAACCAGGCGTGCCCGGTGCCCGCCTCAGCGTGCGTGGCACTCGCTTGTCCCTGGCAACCGATCGGGACGGCAACTTCATGATCCAGAATATAAAGGAGGGGGTGTCTGTCATATCGGTCAGCCGCCAAAGCCTGCCTCTCGGCTACATGGTGTCTGATGGCCAGCTCTCAACAGCGACCATCACAAGCGGTCGGCGAACAAATGTTGAGATTCCGATTGTGATGTCCGGCCAGGTCCGCGGTGCCGTCTTTGTGGATATGGACGGCGACGGAAAGGCCGGGCCAGAGGATCAAAGGCTGGAGGGTCAGGCCATTCAACTCATTGACGCTTCGACATCGAAGGTCTCCGAGGCAGCTTCAGCTTCTTTTGGTCAGTATGGCTTTGAGAACCTGTCTGCCGGCAAGTATCGTCTGCGCGTCATGATTGGCTGGCAGGAGTTCAACGTTGATGTCGAGTTGGCAGATGACGACCTGCTGAAGGTTGTACCAATTGCGGTGCCGCCAGCGCTGATGGGGATGGAGCCACCGGTTGATGCGGCTCTGCCAGACGAGATCGCAGCAGCAGCCTAAAAAAAAGGCCCGACAGCTTTACGCTGCCGGGCCTTTATTCATGAAGCTGATCGTCGCTTACTCTTCGTCGTCTTTCATGAGCTCGTCTTTGGACACCTTCTTGTCGGTGACTTTGACGTTTTCGAGGAGATAGTCGACGACTTTGTCTTCGTAGATGGGAGCGCGAAGCTGGGCCATTGCGTTCGGATTCTGCTGGAAGAATTCGATGACCTGGCGCTCCTGTCCGGGATAGCGTTGAGCTTCGCGGATCAGAGCCTGCTGGACTTCCTGCTCGGAGATCTTGATGTCCTGGAGACGACCGATTTCAGCCAGAACAAGCCCAAGGCGAACACGGCGCTCAGCAATGGCGCGGTACTCTTCTTTCAGCTTGTCTTCGGGCTTGTCCTTGTCTTCGTCGCTGGCGCGGCCGGCATCCATTTCGGCCTGGAGTTGTTGCCAGATCTGATCGAACTCCATGTCCACCATTTTAGGCGGCAGCTCGAAATCATGGGCTTTGTCCAGTTCGTCGAGCAGGGCGCGTTTTGCCTTGGCGCGAGATGCATTGTCGAGTTCGGCCTGAAGCTGGTCGGTGATGAGTTTTTTCAGCTCTTCCAGAGAATCGATGCCGAGACCTTTGGCGAACTCCTCATCCACTTCCGGCGTCTTTGGCGCGCGAACTTCGTGTACGGTCACTTCAAAGACGGCGTCCTTGCCGGCGAGGTGCTCGGCTTGGTACTGTTCGGGGAAGGTCACTTCGACGTCTTTTTTGTCGCCGGCTTTCGCTCCAACAAGCTGTTCTTCAAAGCCTGGGATAAAGCTGCCTGACCCAAGGACCAGCGAGTGGCCTTCGGCTGCGCCGCCTTCAAAGGCTTCGCCGTCAACCTTGCCGAGGAAATCGATCAACACGGCGTCGCCATCACGAGCCTTCGCTGTCTTGCCGCGAGCCTCGAATTTCTGATTGTTTTCGGCAACCTGGCCGAGCGCCTCTTCGATCGCCGCGTCGTCGACTTCGGAGACGGGACGCGTAATCTTCATCTTCGACGTATCGGCTGGCTCGAACTCCGGCATGATGTCGACATGCATGTGGAAGGCGAGGTCTTCCTTGCCGTCCAGGACAGCGTCCATGTCGCTTTCCATGTGCATGTTCGGCTGGGAAGCTGGCCGGATATCGGCGTCGGCAATTGCCTTTTCGCTGGATTCTTTCATCGCAGCTTCGACCACTTCGCCCATGATCGACTTGCCGAACATTTTCTTGACGTGCGCAGCAGGTACTTTGCCGGGGCGGAAGCCCTTCAGACGCATTTGAGGACGAATTTCCTCAATCTTGGCATCAAAGCGCGTCTGCAGTTCGCTTGCAGGCACCTTGACCTTGTACATGCGGCTGAGGCCTTCGGCGGTTTCGGTGCATTCCATGTCTGTCATTCCTTGTGCCGGTTCGGCCTCATTGGCCGCGCATCTGGCATCGATTATCCTTGAAGCGGCGGTGTATGTCACAGCGTGGCGCGACTGTCTACGCGTGGAACATGACCAATCTCACATGGTGCGGATGGAGGGACTTGAACCCCCACGCCTCGCGGCGCCAGAACCTAAATCTGGTGCGTCTACCAATTTCGCCACATCCGCAATATGTGGAGGGGTCTCGTACTCAGCTCCGAGGCGCGGTTCAAGACCTCAATTCATAAAATCTGGAGAGAATAGCCGGCAGGGCTTCGGGAAGATCTTCCGCGATGAGCCCCGGACCGAAATTGCGTCCCGCTTCGCCGTGCACCCAGACGCCCGCACACGCCGCATCGAATGAGGTCATGCCCTGAGACATGAGACCGCCGACGACCCCGGCCAATACATCTCCGCTGCCCGCCGTCGCAAGGAAAGGTGAAGCGTGACGGTTGATCACAGGACGCTCGTCAGGCGACGCAATTATCGTTTCTGCACCTTTTAGAATGATCGTCGCGCCGGACTTTTGTGCCGCCTCAATCGCCGCCAGCTCACGCCCTTTGTCTTTCAACAGCCCTGCAAATAACCGTTCGAACTCTCCTTCGTGAGGGGTCAGAATTGCGGGCTTCTGCAGGCGTTTGAAAAGATGTTCCGGCTGATCCTTGAATACCGTGAGAGCATCCGCATCGAGGACGGCTGATGCTGCATGATCCAATACCGTTTCAACGTTTCGGGCCGTTGTGCCTGAAACTCCTGCGCCGGGCCCGATAACGACACAATCCATCTGTGCGGTGAGCGCCGCCAGCTCTTCTTCGTTCTGGAAGGGCTTTACCATGACCGCCGTGGCGTGGGTGGCATTGACCAGAACCGAAGCGGGCGGCGAGAGAAGGCTGACCAGGCCGGCGCCGATGCGTAGGCCAGCTCGAGCCGTCAAGCGCGCTGCGCCTGTGGCAGCTGTTGGGCCCGTTACACACCCCAGATGTCCACGCCCATATTTATGGCCTTCCACGCTGGGCCACGGCCATCTTGCGAGCCAAAGCTCGGGGCCGTTCTCAAGAGGGCTGAGCTTGGTCAACTCGACTTCTCCAATGAATTCCGCCTCGCATCTTCCGGATGAAATGATACGGCGAAAGGAAGCGGTATCAACAGCCCGAGCCAATCCAAGAGCAAACTATAAAGGGCAGAACACCGCCCCATGCAGAACGTTGGGCACATCTGCGGCGTTCTGGGACTAAAGGACTTTGGTCTCTGCTTCGCCGCCCATCGCCTGAACAGCCAATTTGTCACCATTTCGAACGAGTGTTGTGATGGAGCAATTGCCTGGGCGGAAGACAGTCACGCTCTGAGTTCCATCAAGGTGCCCAACGATGGCATTGATCGCCACGAAGTGTGTGAAGACTGCCGTGTTATCGGGTAGGGCTTCCACCGTCGCAATCAGTCTGGACCGCCAGTCTTTCAGAACTTGCGGCGCAGCGGACCAGTTGCCGGCCATGAGATTGGACAGCCAGGCGCGGCGGTCTTCAAGGCCCTCCGGTGTCGGGATTTCTGTTACTGCGTGGACCGTTTCCATCTCGATCCCCGATTGTCCCGAAAAGGCGCGCGCCGTTTCCTGACACCGCGCCATTGGACTGGAGATGACCTTTTCGACCGGCGCTCTCAACAATTCTTTTGCGGCGGCCGCGGCCTGCTTTCGGCCTGACTTGGACAGTCCTGGATCAGCCGCTTCACCCCAGCTGGCGGCGGCTTCTCCGTGTCGAATAAGCCAGATCAAGCTGCTGTTGCCAGGGGTTCGATCCCAGCGTCGGCCAGAATTTTCAGGGCGCGATGATACAGGATCGGCTCTGCAATTCCGAGTTCAGCGCGCACTTCGTCCAGTGGCCTCGGCAACAGAGCAAGAATGTCTTGTTCGATTATTCGTTTTGCGCGCTTGCCGTTTTCGCGGCCTTCCCGGATCACGCCTTTAATGTCCGCTTCCTTGGGGGCGACTTTCGCGATCTGACGCCCGCCCATGAAGTTGATGAAGCGCACGCCGAGGCCGCCTTGCTGGCTATGTGTGAACCCCAGAAGCGTTGCCTCACCAAGCGCGTCGCGACCATAACCGCTCAGAATGTGAAACATATCATGCGTGTCGCGCAGACGGTTCGCGTACCAGAGAAGATCGTCATCGTAGTCCCGCCAGCCAGTGTCGCGCTTCTCGCTTTCTGCAACGAGGCCGGCTGCTGTTAGCCCTTCGCGTTCCATGAATTCCGCATAGACGCGGCCGACGCTGCCTTCTGGCATCTCATAAAGAGGGCCGTGATCGTCGAGAAGAGGGGGAAGATACGTTCTCTTTCGAAGCTCTGCGGCTCCGCGTTCCGTCGAGACGAACCGCTCGAAGTCTTTCAGCAAATGATTGCCGTTCAGCGACTCGATGATCAGAAAGACCTGCTCGGTATCTTCCTTGTTGGCGATGAGCCGCTGCATGTGCATCCATGCCTTGAGCGGCCTGAATTTAGGCTGAGGACGGTCTGGATTGATGTTCGTCATCGTAGCGGCGGTCATGAAACTTCCCGGAAATGCTGTATAAACGTTGGACATTATATAGCATCAGCCCATTAACAGAACAATGACGCGGGCGTCATTTTTGCCGCTACAGCCCTGCCCAAATCACAGTCAGTTGCGCTGAATTTCTGTGCAGAAGCAGAGAGCTGTGGTCCAATTCGTTAATCGAATTGCCGCCTTGCGCGCAGGCCTGCTAATCCACGGCAAAACCATTCAAAAAGAGAGGGTCTAGGGCCAATGAAAAAGATTGAAGCGATCATCAAGCCATTCAAGCTTGATGACGTGAAGGAAGCGCTTCACGCAGTCGGCATGCAGGGGATGACTGTCACTGAAGCAAAAGGCTTTGGACGCCAGCGCGGACATACTGAGCTGTATCGCGGCGCTGAATATGTTGTCGATTTTCTTCCCAAGCTGAAGGTCGAACTCGTCGTCGCCGATGGTAGCATACCTGGTGCGATTGAAGCGATTTCCAAAGCAGCGCACACCGGAAAGATTGGCGATGGAAAAATCTTTGTGTCAGAAGTAACCGAGGCTGTCCGGATCAGAACCGGCGAGACAGGCGAGGGCGCGCTCTAAGCGGGTGTGCCGTCATCGAGACGGGCGAAAAGACAGGAATTCATACAGGAGGGCTTTATGGCCGAAAATCTAATGAAACTCATGAAGGAAAAGGACGTCGAGTTTGTCGACCTGCGGTTCACGGATCCGCGCGGCAAGCTGCAGCACGTCACCTTCGACAAGGGCATGATCGACGATGACTTCTTCACGGAAGGTCAGATGTTCGATGGCTCGTCAGTTGCGGGTTGGAAAACGATCAATGAGTCCGACATGCTGCTCATGCCGGACACGAGCGCTGCGCTTATCGACCCGTTTTTCCAGCAGACAACCTTGGCCGTTATCTGCGATATTCTCGATCCGATCACGGGCGAGGCCTATAGCCGCGACCCGCGGACAACAGCAAAGAAGGCGGAAGCCTATCTGAAGCAGTCGGGAATCGGCACGACGGCCTATTTCGGACCTGAAGCCGAATTTTTCGTATTCGACGATGTGAAGTGGTCCACCGAGCCGCACAAGACTGGATATTCGTTCGATTCGACCGAACTGCCGGCCAATACGGACAAGGAATATCCAATGGGCAATATGGGCCATCGCCCACATGCCAAGGGCGGTTATTTCCCGGTGCCGCCAATCGATTCCGAGCAGGACATGCGCTCTGAAATGCTGTCCATCATGGGCGAAATTGGCCTGGAGCCAGAGAAGCATCACCACGAAGTGGCGCCTGCTCAGCACGAGCTCGGCATGAAGTTCTCGACCCTCACCAAGATGGCCGACAATCTTCAGTATTATAAATACGTGATTCACAATGTGGCTGCCCAGTACGGCAAGACCGCCACATTTATGCCGAAGCCATACTTCAATGATAACGGCTCGGGCATGCACGTTCACCAGTCGATCTGGAATGGCTCTTCGCCAACGTTCGCCGGCGATCTTTATGCTGGTCTGTCGGAGTCCTGCCTTTTCTATATCGGCGGCATCATCAAGCACGCCAAGGCTCTGAACGCGATCACCAACGCGTCCACGAACTCCTATAAGCGTCTGGTGCCGGGCTTCGAAGCGCCGGTTATGCTGGCCTATTCAGCCCGCAACCGCTCGGCGTCGATCCGCATTCCGTTCGGCTCGAACCCGAAAGCCAAGCGTATTGAAACGCGCTTCCCGGATCCAACCGCGAACCCATACCTGGCATTCGCAGCGCTTCTGATGGCTGGCCTTGATGGGATCGAAAACAAGATCCATCCGGGCGACGCCATGGACAAGGACCTTTACGACCTTCCACCGGAAGAAGCGAAGTCGATCCCACAAGTATGTGGATCGCTGCGTGAAGCGCTCGAAAGCCTCGACGGCGACCGGGAGTTCCTCAAGAAGGGTAATGTGTTCGACGATGACCAGATCGATGCCTATATCGATCTGAAGATGGAAGAGGTTGAGCGCCTTCAGCTCCACCCTCACCCTGTCGAATTTGACATGTACTACAAGATCTAGGTCTTGGTGGACCTTCAACAAGATTGCGCCGGGGCATTGCCTCGGCGCTTTCGATTCAGATTAAGACTTTATCCACTGCCGTCATCATAACGCCTCTTGCGTGCAATGGTTGGTAGACAAATATGCCAACCTCTGCGACCACAGTCGTGATGAGAACAACAGACTACGCTGGGAACTCCCGAATGTCCGATCCCTACACCACTGCGCTGAACCTGGTCCCTATGGTCGTCGAGCAGACGAGCCGGGGTGAGCGGGCTTTCGACATCTTCTCTCGGCTCCTGAAGGAGCGTATCATTTTTGTCACTGGCGGGATTGATGACGGCATGGCCGCTCTGATCACGTCGCAGCTCCTGTTTCTGGAGTCCGAAAGCCCGAAAAAAGAGATCGCCATGTATATCAACAGCCCGGGCGGATACGTTTCCTCCGGCCTCGCGATCTACGACACGATGCAATATATCCGCTGCCCGATCTCAACGGTCTGCATAGGGCAGGCGGCCTCGATGGGCTCGCTTCTGCTGGCTGCCGGCAAGAAAGACCTGCGCATCGCTCTGCCGAATGCACGCGTCATGGTGCACCAGCCATCTGGCGGGTTTCGCGGTGTGGCGACTGATATTGAACGGCACGCCGAGGAGATTCTCGAATTGAAACGCCGTTTGAACAATATCTATGTGAAGCACACCGGACAGGATTATGACACGATTGAGCGTAAACTGGACCGCGACACCTTCATGACGGCTGAGGAAGCTAGGGATTTCGGTTTGATTGACCAGGTTTTTGAGCGCCGCAAAGGCGAAGACGAAGAATAGTTCAGGCTGATGCGCCGCTGCACTTGCGCGTCTGAACTTTGAAAATAAGATCGATTTCGTGCGAGAAAGCTGCGCGGCATAAATCGTGCGTTAATTGATCGCAAGCATTGAGGTAGCCATGACTAAACAAAACGGCACCGGCGATTCGAAGAATACGCTCTATTGCTCTTTCTGTGGAAAGAGCCAGCACGAAGTTAAGAAGCTGATTGCGGGACCTACCGTTTTCATCTGCGACGAATGCGTCGAACTCTGCATGGATATCATCCGTGAAGAGAGCAAGGCTTCAGGCTTCAAATCGAAAGAGGGCGTTCCAAGCCCCCGTGAGATATGTGACGTCCTTGATGACTATGTGATCGGCCAATCCTACGCCAAACGCATTTTGTCGGTCGCTGTACACAACCATTACAAGCGTCTCTCGCACGCCTCCACGTCTGATGGTGTGGAACTCGCGAAGTCAAACATTCTGCTCGTCGGCCCGACGGGGTGCGGCAAGACGCTGCTCGCACAGACGCTGGCGCGCATCCTGGATGTGCCGTTCACCATGGCTGATGCGACGACGCTCACGGAAGCCGGTTATGTCGGTGAAGATGTCGAGAATATCGTTCTCAAACTGCTGCAGTCTGCCGACTACAATGTCGAGCGGGCACAACGCGGTATCGTTTATATCGACGAGATCGACAAGATTTCCCGCAAGTCGGACAATCCATCCATAACCCGCGATGTGTCAGGCGAGGGGGTTCAGCAAGCGCTCCTGAAGATTATGGAAGGAACGGTTGCGTCTGTTCCTCCCCAAGGTGGACGTAAGCATCCGCAGCAGGAATTTTTGCAGGTCGACACAACCAACATCCTGTTTATTTGCGGTGGTGCCTTTGCTGGCCTCGACAAGATCATTTCTTCGCGTGGTGAAGGGACCCGTATGGGCTTCGGCGCTGATGTGAAGGATCCGGACGGTCGCGGTGTTGGCGAAGTGCTTCGTGATACAGAGCCCGAAGACCTGCAGCGTTACGGTCTCATTCCGGAATTCATCGGCCGTCTGCCCGTCATTGCGACGCTGGAAGACCTCGATGAGGAAGCACTGATCGAGATCCTGAGCCAGCCCAAGAATGCTCTGCTGAAGCAGTACCAGCGTCTCTTTGATATGGAAGACGTCAAGCTGACCTTCACCGAGGAGGCTCTCACCGCCGTTGCGCGCAAGGCTATTGCCCGTAAAACCGGTGCGCGTGGCCTGCGGTCAATCATGGAAGGCATCCTGCTCGACACGATGTTCGAGCTGCCAAACCTGCGTGGTGTCGAAGAAGTTGTGGTCAATGGCGAAGTGGTTGAAGGCAAGGCTGCACCGCTGCATGTCCACGCCAAAGCCGCCAAGCCGAGCGAAGCATCTTAATTCTGTGCAATTCTTGATGCTCTGACCGGCTTGAATGGTCTGAGTTTACCTCCACATCTTTAACCAGAAGCCGGAATCGTCCACCCTTGAGACGAGCGGCGGATCGCTGCTGAGCAGGATCCAGAACTTAGGAGGCACAGAAATGCCCAGGAAAACCCTCCCAGTCCTTCCATTGAGGGATATTGTTGTCTTTCCAGACATGGTGGCGCCACTATTTGTGGGCCGCGACAAGTCGGTGAGAGCGCTGGAAATGGTCGATGAAGGCGAGAACGAGATCATGCTCGTCGCCCAGAAAGACCCTTCAACCGATGACCCGACTGCCGATGATGTTCACGAGCTCGGTACGGTTGCGACGATCTTGCAGCTGCTGAAGCTGCCAGATGGCACAGTCAAAGTGCTCGTCGAAGGCTCCAAGCGGGCCCGTATCGTCGAATTCAATGACCGTGACAGTTATTTCGACGCCGAAGTCGAACTCGTCGAGCCTGAAGCCGGAGACACCGGTGAAGTGCAGGCGCTTGCGCGGGCGGTCATCGATCAGTTCGAAAACTATGCAAAGCTGAACCGGAAGATTCCGCCGGAGTCGGTTGCGACCGTTTCCCAGATCACGGACGCCGGCAAGCTGGCAGACGCTGTTGCCTCACAGCTTCAGGTCAAGCTGACCGATAAGCAAGAGCTTCTGGAAGTTTCCAATGCCCGTGAACGCCTGGAGAAAGTCTTCGCTCTCATGGAGGGCGAGATGGGCATGATGCAAATGGAGCGGAAAATCAAAAACCGCGTCAAGCGTCAGATGGAGAAGACCCAGCGCGAATACTATCTCAATGAGCAGATGAAAGCGATCCAGCGCGAACTCGGTGATGCGAGCGAAGAGCGGGACGAAGTCTCTGATCTCGAAGAGAAAATTCGTGAAGTGCCACTCAGTGAAGAAGCCCGCACAAAGGCTGATCAGGAAGTGAAGAAACTCCGTCAGATGAGCCCGATGTCGGCGGAATCGACTGTGGTTCGAAACTATCTCGACTGGTTGCTTGCACTGCCATGGGGCAATCACAAGAACATCTCGACCGATCTCGACAAGGCGGAAGAGCAGCTTGATGAGGATCATTACGGTCTCGAGAAGGTGAAAGAACGCATTCTCGAATATCTCGCGGTTCAGAAGAGAACCAAGAAGATGAAGGGACCTATTCTCTGCCTCGTTGGTCCCCCGGGTGTTGGTAAGACGTCGCTCGGCAAGTCCATTGCGGAAGCAACAGGGCGTGACTTTGTGCGCGTGTCGCTCGGCGGCGTGCGTGACGAAAGCGAAATTCGCGGCCACCGCCGGACTTATATCGGCTCTATGCCTGGACGGATCATCCAGTCTATGAAGAAAGCCAAGTCGGGCAATCCGCTCTTCCTTCTGGACGAGATCGACAAGATGGGCATGGACCATCGCGGTGACCCGGCTTCGGCACTTCTCGAAGTGCTGGATCCGGCGCAGAATTCGACGTTCAACGACCACTATCTGGAAGTCGATTATGACCTGTCGGACGTAATGTTCGTGACGACAGCGAACTCGCTGAACATGCCGCAGCCGCTTCTCGATCGGATGGAGATCATCCGGATCGCGGGCTACACGGAAGATGAGAAGCTGCAGATTGCGATCCGTCACCTCATTCCCAAGATCCGTAAGGATCACGGGCTTGCTGAGAGCGAATGGGTCGTTAAGGACGATGCCGTTCGCGATCTGATCCGCTACTATACCCGCGAAGGCGGGGTGCGGAGCCTCGAACGTGAATTGGCAAAGCTTGCCCGCAAGGCTGTGCGCAAGATCACCCAATCGGGTGAGACAGCGATTGAAGTCACATCCGATAATCTGGGTGACTTCGCTGGCGTCCGGAAGTTCCGCTTCGGCCTTGCCGATGAGGAAGATCAGATTGGTGCTGTCACAGGCCTTGCCTGGACGGAAACCGGCGGTGACCTGCTCACCATCGAGGCCGTGCAGATGCCCGGCCGAGGCATGATGAAAGTGACCGGTAACCTTCGCGACGTCATGAAGGAATCGATTCAGGCGGCAAGCTCGCTCGTTCGGTCCAGAGCCGTCATGGTGGGTATCAAGCCGAGCCAATTCAACACGACGGACATTCACGTTCACGTACCGGATGGCGCCACTCCAAAGGACGGACCGTCTGCGGGTATCGCTATGACCACGGCCATTGTGTCGCTTCTGACTGGCAATCCGGTTCGCCGTGATGTCGCCATGACCGGCGAGGTGTCCCTGAGGGGGCGTGTCCTGCCAATCGGCGGCCTCAAGGAGAAGCTACTTGCTGCGCTCCGCGGTGGAATCAAAACGGTGCTGATTCCGGAAGAGAACGAGAAGGACCTCGCTGAGATTCCGGACAATGTGAAGGAAGGCCTCAAGATCGTTCCGGTGACGGACATCAATGAAGTCTTTGCCCGAGCCCTGACGCGTCCTCTGACGCCGATTGAATGGTCGGACGAAGACGAGGCTGCGCTTCAGGCGTCTCTGTCAGGCAAGCCGGTTGACCCGGACACTGCGGGTTCGCTGCGCCACTAGTCGCAATACACACTTATTGAGGGCGGCCTTCTGCATCATTCGCAGAAGGCCGTCTTGCTTTTCGCGACGAGCATGCGCAAAAGGCTCTTCTGGAAGGGCGGTTAGCTCAGTTGGTAGAGCATCTCGTTTACACCGAGAGGGTCAGCGGTTCGAGCCCGTTACCGCCCACCAGTTTCCTTATGTCGAGGCCGACGCAGAGTCTCGAAAGGTTTGGATGTCATCGATCATATTCTGGAACTCACGCGGCAAGGGTGGCGACGCCTGAGTGATGCCTAGGAGCTTCGTTACATCCTTGATCAGAACCCGTTCTGACTTCTTGCGGCTTGCAAACCTCGCGACCACTCGCAGCAGCGCTGTCTCCTCCTCATCACGAACAAAACGGTGTTCCAGGCAGAGATAAGTGTCGTTCCACCCGACGAGGCGTGTGGTAACCTTGAAAGCCTGGTGCGCTCGCAACATGCGCCTAAAAGCGACTGCCTCTGAAGCGACCACTGGCATCCAGCCTCGCTTGCGCAGCAGCGCCCAGGCATTCGTCCGGATGATGTAGTCAATCGTCGCGAGGTCGCTGAAAGAGAAATAACGGCTGTTCGTCATATGGGCGAACATGTCCTGATCGGTCAGCATGACGCGTGATCTAATCTCAGTCTCGTCCAGGTAATGGGTATCTTTTTTCGAGAAGTACGCTTTGAAGAAAACGCAGAGCAGGCGGAAAAACAGATTCATCGGCTGGCGTTCCTGAACGGCTAGGCTGTGGCCTGAATTTTTGCTGCGAGTCCAGCATTGAAGTTCACAATGTTGGAAACGGCTTCATGCGAGAATGCAGCTCCGGTGTACCAGGTGTTACGATGACCCTGCATCGTCTTTAGCGTCGTCAGCAAACCGTTGCGAATGGCATCGCTGTCATAACGCGCAAAATACTTCCACGTACGTTGAAGAATGAAACTGTCGACGGCCCCGCCATGATCTGCGATGTCGGCACGCAGCATTTCTTCCAGTTCTGCGTCGCTATACGAACCCGCCAGCTGTCCTGTGAGATAGAGGTGTCCGCCAAGATCCGGCTCGTATCCCTCATATCGCGCAGACATCAGGCGCCCATAGGGTGCACCGGGAACCACAGCACGGCTGTAGGCCTCAACGCGGCTGTCTGCGTACTTCTCCTTCATGCCGATCAACGTCGTCGTGTACGCATTCCATGTGATGGCAGAGGCTGCTTCAGCTTCCATCGGGGTGCTGTCTGTCAGGGCTACAAAATCGTCGATCGGCATGGCGCACACGACATGGTCCGCTTCAAACATTTCGCCATTCTCAAAATGGATTGTCGCGCTTTGGGACGTTCGTTCAATTCGAGACGCGCGGTGTCCCAATCGGACATCAAGATCGGCGCTCAGTCTGGTCCAGAAAGCCGACCAACCCTCAATAGGCATTTTCAGCTGCCGGAAGAGTCCGGTAAGGATAAGGTCGAGGTCATTCCAACGCATGGCCTGGACTGTCGGGGTCTCATCCACAAACCCGTAGCCCAGATTGGTCAGAGAGCGATACATGAAGCGTTCGATCTTGTGCAGATTGCGTGCGCGTAGCCACTCTGACACTGGCTGTGCCGCTTGTTCGAGTGCCCATTGCGGGATCGGATTCTGTTGTACGGCGCGCATAAGATGCCAGCGTCCAAGGAGGAAGCTGATTATCTGCGCCGGCAATGGCGGACCTGCACCCCGCCTGACATATTTGAGGAAATCCTCGCCATCAAAGGACTGTTCATTCATCCGGGCGAGGTGAATGTCAGCATCATTCATCCAGGTCGTTACAATGCGATGGGCCCGGGTCAGATAACATGTGCCCATCTCAACGATGGATTCCCCACGGACGACCGAGAAGGACTTGCCGCCTGGAGCGTTCTCAGATTCAAAGACGGTGACCTGAAACGCATCTTTATCAGCGAGCATTTTCGCCAGACTAATCCCGGCCGGCCCACCTCCAATGATTGCAACACGCTTCGGCATGGCGGTCCTGAATTTACCCTACTTCACTAGCCAACAGGCTCCCGCAGTTATTTTGCAAGAATTCTTCCACTTTGCGACGGCATAGAAACATTGCGAGCTGTGATTAGCGAATTTGCCAGAACTGATTTTGCGTAAAGTTAATAAAATTAGCCTACGCAGGTTCTAAGATGAGCGTAAAACCAGAAGCTGCGACGTGGATGATGATGCTGTTCCACAAGCTGCCGGTTCCCCAAAAGGGGACCGAGGAACGGGTATACGCAGAGATGCAGCGCCTGCTTCTCAAGCTCCTGGTTCCGATGGCGCTGATAAGCGCGTTTAACGGTCTGATATATTGCGCTGCATTTGTTCAATACGTTGAGCTCTGGAAGCTAGTTGTCTGGTATATTCCAGTCGCATTCTTCTCGGCCATGCAGATTTTTGCATCGGTGCGATTGAAAAAGCGAGCCAATCCGGCGCGCGCCTCGGTGCGATTGCTGAGAAAAGCTGAGTTTTCGACTGTGGTGGTTGGCGTCGTTTGGGGCCTGTCCGCGCTGCTCTTCCGTTCAGAAAATGAGCTGGCGAACCTTTTTATCTGTGTTGTTATTGCTGGGATGGGCGCGGGGACCATGTCGATCCTTGGCCCCGTCTCACGTATCGGCGGGCGGTTCCTGATCAGCAGTACGCTAGTGATGATGGCCGTCATCATTGCCATGGATTCACCGTTTGCTCTGCAAGTGTCATTGCTCGCACTTTCATTCATGGCGGCCTTGCTCATCGGTGGTCTCCGGAATTATCGCCATGTTTTTGAAATGATGGACCAGAGCATCCAGAGTGAAAGTGCGCGCGAGAAGCTAACGGACGCGATCGACTCCTCGAATGACGCATTTGCATTTTATGATGATGAAAACCAGCTGCTGCTCGCCAACAAGCGGCACAAGGACTGGTTCGGTGTTGAGCGCCCCGACTTTGCTTCCGGGGAAGAATCTGTCCCTGTCCTTCTGAAAAGCGGCCGCTGGCTGATGCGGTCGACGCGCGAAACCGGGCAGGGCGGTGTCGTTGTGGTTCACACTGACATTACCGCCCTGAAAACCCGCGAACGCGAACTGATTGAAGCGCAGCGCGAAGCTGTTGAGGCGGACGCGGCGAAAAGCCGTTTCCTCTCGACCATGAGCCACGAATTACGCACGCCGATGAACATTATTCTCGGATTCTCCAAACTGATGACGGGCGATTCCAAGCTTCGTTTGTCAAACGAGGAAATCCGTGAGTATGCCGACAATATTCACGCAAGCGGTACGCATCTGTTGCGCCTCATCAACGACATCATCGACTACTCCAAAGTCGGACTCGATCGCATTGCCATCAATCCGAAACGGATCGAAACCAAGGCATTGCTTTCTGAAGCCATTACGCTCGCCGCGGGCTTTGAGAACAAGTCGACCCTCGATTCATTCGATGTGGCCGTATCAGCCAAGCTGTCTGACCTGATGGTTGATGAGACAGCGATTAAGCGCATTCTTATCAATCTGATGACCAATGCGATCCGGTTTAACCGCTCCGACAAGAAAGTGGTTGTACGCGCTGGCCTCGATTCGTCGGGCATCCCATTCATTGCAATTCGGGATTTTGGGCGCGGTATTCCGGAGAACAAGATGGAGCGCGTGTTCGAAGCGTTTTATCAGGGGGACAATGATCTCGACCGTAGTCACGGCGGAACAGGGCTTGGCCTCACGCTGTGTCGCCACCTTGCACGTCTGATGGCAGGCGATGTGATCCTCAAATCTCGAGTGGGCGTCGGAACCACCGCCGTTTTGACCTTGCCGAAGTCGGTTTTGCTTGAAAGCGGTAATGACGATGCCGGCGCCATCACCGATGACGTCGCCGCCGAGCGTAACGTCGCCTGATCAGGCCCAGAGCGCTTCGAGCGCTTCACCGATCTGATAGGCCGGGCGAGCCATGGCCGGGGTTGTTCTCAAGCCGATGATGGCTGAACCCTCCAGAGCTGATTCCTTGGTCGAGAATTCTGTCCAGCGCGTACCAGCGACAAATCCGTAGTCCAGGCTGGCTACATACTGGCCGAACTCAAGTTCCCTCTCATCACGAAACAGGGGTAGCCAGACGAGAAACGTCGCCTTCGGCCAGCGTTTCATGGCGCGTGGGAGCCAATTGCCCAGCGCGTCCATATCTCGTTCAGTCTCATAGCTCGGATCCAGAAAGACCAGCATGTTTTCGCCGCGGCGCGGCTGCAAGGTCAAAGCGCCTTGATAGCCATCTTCTTCGAGCGCTCGTGTGCGATTATCGCTGGCCAATGCGGCCTGCAATTTCTTGTATTCTGCAGGGTGGCGTTCAAAGAAGATCATCCGATCCTGCGGTCTGAAACAGTGCTGAGCGATTGCCGGTGAACCAGGATATGCTTCTGGTCCGCGAGATTGTACGAATGCCAACCAGTCCACCATCTCGGGGCAGGGGGCTTCGTGGTCCAGCATCGGAAGCACGCCTTGCGCGGCCTCATTCGTCTTTAGCGACTGCTTTCCAGTCAGGTCGTACGTCCCGGTCGCGGCATGGGTTTCGAGGTATAGCCATTTCTCCTGCGACCGAGCCGCAATCTGCAGGACTGAAAACAGGACCGAGTGCTTGAACACATCAGCCCTGTTTCCGGCGTGAAATCCATGTTGGTAGGAAAGCAATGTTTACTCGTCGTCGCCAGCAAGGGAGGCCTTGCGGATGGATTCAAATTCATTGCCTTCGTACCAGGTTGGCCATTCGTCAGAATTGATGATTTCAAGCCCGACTTCGTAAAGCGCCGTAATGTCTTCGACCATTCCTGAGAGATCCCAGGTGTCGGAATACTCGTCCATCGGCTTGTGATAGCGCTGAGCGGTGTAGGCTTCTGCTGCGGCCATACCTGCCGCTTCACCGCCATCTCGCTTGTCGGAGCCGCCGTCTGCGTAAAGCATCGGCACGCCTTTCTTTGCTAGTGAGATGTGGTCAGAGCGGTAGAAATAGCCCGCTTCGGGCTTGGTATCCGGTTTTACCACACGGTCTTGCGCCGCCAGCTTCTCGGCCAGAATATCCTCAAGTTCCGAGGCGCCGTAGCCAACAACAACCATGTCCTTGGTGCGCCCGACGGGCAACATGCCATCCATGTTGATTCCGGCAACGACCTGATTGAGCGGAACGGATGGATTTTCGGCGTAGAAAGCCGAGCCAAGCAGTCCGGACTCTTCAAGTGTAACCGAAACAAAGAGGCCGGAGCGCGCATGCGGCTCAGCCGCCATTGCTTCTGCGATTTCAAGAAGGGCGGCGGAGCCAGTGGCATTGTCGACCGCACCGTTGAAGATGTCGTCGCGGTAAAAGTCTTCTGTGGGAGCCCCTGTCTTCTCACCCGTTTTTTTGCCGAGATGATCCCAATGCGCAGTGAAGAGCATGTACTCATCTGGTGCTTCAGTGCCGGGCAAGACACCGATAACGTTTTTCGACTCAGTGGTGGTGACGCTTTGTACAATCTTGCCGGACGCGGTGAGGTCGCCCATGTCCACTGCAGTAAAGCCCGGCTCTTGAGCAGCGGCTTTCAAGTCGTCGAAATCCAGATTGGCTTCGGCGAAAAGTTTGCGCGCAACGTCCTGTGTGATCCACGATTCATAGACCGTGCGATCGTCTCCGCCGTTCGGACGCACAAGATCGGCTTGCGCGCCGGACCATGAGTTCGAAACAACATCCCAGCCATAGGACGCAGGCGCCGTTTCGTGGATCACGATCGCGCCCGTAGCGCCCTGTCGGGCAGCTTCTTCGTACTTGTAGGTCCAGCGGCCGTAATAGGTCATCGACTTGCCGTTGAAGAGATCGTCGGTTCCGCGCGCAAAGCCTGGATCATTGACGAGCATAACGACGGTCTTGCCTTCGGCATCGACGCCCTCATAGTCGTTCCAGTCATATTCCGGTGCGACCACGCCGTAGCCGACGAAGACGAGTTCGGAATCGTCAAAGTCGAGTTCCTGTGCGTTCTGGCGTTTGGTCCAGAGGACGGCGTCGGTGGGCAACGACATCGGGTAGGCTTCGCCTGAGCGGCCTCCTTCAAAGGTCAGGCTTGATGCCGTCGAGTCGAGCGTTTGCTCAACCATGCCAACCGTCTGAAACCAGCTTCCATTGTCGCCGCCAGGTGTGAGGCCGATGCGCTCCATTTCAGCAGCAATCCATTCAGGCGCGTTCTCGCCGGCTTCACTTCCTGGGCCGCGCCCCTCAAAAGCGTCATCGGCGAGCGTCTCGATGCGGATTGCGAGGTCGTCTGCGGTAATGTCCGTGCTGGTGGCATCCGGAAGCGGGAGGAGGAGATCGTTCGTTGCCGTTTCCGTTTCGGTTGCTTCCGCTTCTACGGCGTCGCCAGAGTCCGGTTCAACTGGATCAGCTGTCTCGGCGGTCTCTGCTGAACAGGCGGCCAGAGCCACAAGGGAAATGGCGGGCCAGAGCATGCGCTTCATGAATCGTCTCCATAGATGTCTATTTGCTCACTTTGTTGCATAGGCAATCATTGCCCACAAGCAACGGGTTTTGCAGCGAATGGAAGGCTACCGGTCTTCGGGAAGTGGGATGTATTCATCTTCGCCGTCTGGGAGTGAAAACCGCGTACCAGTCCAGCCGCCTTTCGCCGAAGCGCGCCATCCTTCCCGAGCTTCATCGATGAGTGCAGCATCGGATGCGACGAGGTTCCAGTCCATCTTGCGCGTCCCATCCATCTTCTGTCCGCCAGCCAGAAGTATTTTGGTGTTCGGCCGCATTTCGACATTTACCGGACAATCGGGCCTCAGCACTGCCATATTGCCTTCAGAGAAGTTGCGCCCGGATATGGTCGCTGCGCCGGAAGCGACATAAATCGCACGCTCTTCAGCGGCGTCTGCTGGAATATCAAAGCGGGCAACCGCCGCGGCATCCACTGCGAGGTACCAGATGCCCCATGGGAACTCGACGGGAGAACGATGCCCCCAGGCTTCGCCAGCGAGAAGCCTTGCTGTTGCGCCGCCAAGTTCGAAGACTGGTAACGATTCTGACGGGTGGTGAGTGAATGACGGATCGCAAGTTTCATAGTCCTTCGGGAGTGCAACCCAAGTCTGGATACCGTGAATCGTCATCCCGGCTGCGCGTTCCTCAGGCGGAGTACGTTCAGAGTGCACGATGCCATTACCGGCCACCATCCAGTTGACCGCGCCGGGGCGGATAATGATGTCGGATCCGACCGTATCCTTGTGGGCAATAGCCCCATCGAAGAGGTAGGTGACGGTGGCAAGGCCGATATGGGGATGAGGGCGAACATCCATTCCCTCGCCCGGCGCAAATTGAGCGGGACCGAAGTGGTCGAAGAAAATGAATGGGCCGACCATCCGCCGCTTGTGATACGGCAGAATGCGACGAACATGAAATCCATCTCCGAGGTCCCTCCGCCGACTCTCGATGACCAGATCAATGCTGTCGTCACTCATGTCTAATATCCTTGAATTGGAGCCGGGTGTCATCAAGTTGCTTTGGTGACATGTGAACTTCAACCGTTTCTCGACAAGGTCCGCGCTTGCACCCTTTGCAAGGACGACATGCAACGGGCGCCCAACCCGATCCTTCGGGCTCATCAAAATGCGCGAATTCTGGTCGCCAGCCAGGCACCCGGCAACCTGGCGGACGTGAAGTCCAAACCTTTCGCTGACCCCTCCGGCGTCAGACTGCGTGAGTGGATGGATGTGAGTGACGAGGAGTTTTATGACGAGACGCGCATATCGATCGTCCCGATGGGCTTCTGTTTTCCCGGTTATGACAAAAATGGCGGTGACTTGCCGCCGATGCGAGTGTGCGCCCCCACATGGCGCCCGGCATTGCTCGAACGGCTTCCAAATTTGAAATTGGTTTTGGCGATTGGAGGCTATGCGCAGCGTTGGCACCTGGGACCCGCCGCCGAAAAGACTCTGACGGAAACGGTGAAAAACTGGCGGACGCACCTTCAGAGTGGGGTGTTGCCGACGCCGCACCCAAGTTGGCGAAACAATGGCTGGCTAAAACGCAATCCCTGGTTCGAAAGTGAAGTCTTGCCGGAACTTCGCAGGCGTATCAGAACTCTACTGTAATGAGATCGCTATTCGCCTTCATTCTTCTAGCGCTCGCAGCCTGCGCAACGCCCCAGATTCAGACGCCCTCAAATATGACAACTCAAACTGATCCGCAATTCTATCCGGCTACAGACCGGTTCGTCAGCTTCGATGGGGCTGAACTCGGTCTCACAGTGTGGAGTGCGGCGGACGCCGACCCGGACTATATCATTGTCGGACTTCACGGCATGAATGATTACGCCAATGCGTTTCACATGTTGGCGCCATGGCTCGCTGAGCGCGGCGTCACAACGTACGCTTACGACCAGCGTGGATTTGGGCGTTCAGAGAACCGTGGTTTGTGGCCAGATCAGGCGCTGATGCAGCAGGACCTGCGGACCGCAATTGAAGTGGCGAAGCAGCGGCATCCCAATACGCCGATTGGGGTGGTGGGCATATCCATGGGCGGCGCTGTCGCAATGACGGTGTTTGGCTCTGATAACCCTCCAGAAGGGGTTGATCGACTGATCCTTTCGGGCCCCGGCGTTCGCGGCTGGGGTGCGCTTAACTGGCTTTATCGTAGCAGCCTGTGGCTTTCGGCGCATGTGCGCCCCGGCTGGGTGGTGCGGCCACCGAAAGGCGTGAAGATTGAGCCGTCGGATAATATCGAGATGCTTCGCGAGATGTGGTTTGATCCTTTGACGCTAAAGGACAATCGCATTGATCAGGTCTATGGAGTGGTCTCGCTTATGGAGGCGGCGCACAAAGCAGCGCCGAATCTATCCCCATCCGTCCCGGTCTTATTGACCTATGGCGGCAAGGACATCGTAATCCCCCAATCGGCCATGAAGCGAACGGCCGGCACATTGCCGGCACATGTGCGTACAGCTTATTATCCCGCTGGATACCATATGTTGCTCAGAGACCTGCAATCAGAGGTCGTTTTTGCGGATATTCTCGCATTTCTGCACGATCATTCTGCGGTGCTGCCTTCGGGCGTGTCTGATGTGCCCCTACGATGAAGATGCGGGTTGACCGTACCGGCAGGCACGTTATGGCGCAGCCAAGACCAAGCGGAGTGCTCCATGTTCGACCATCCTTCTTACGATCACCACGAAGGCGTCCATTTTTTCGAAGATGAGGCTTCCGGCCTTAGAGCTATCATTGCCATTCATTCGACAGCGAGAGGACCTGCCGCCGGTGGGTGCCGCATGTGGAATTACGAAACCGGCGAACAAGCGCTACGCGACGCGCTTCGCCTGTCACAGGGAATGAGCTTCAAGAATGCGATGGCCGACCTGCCATTGGGGGGCGGCAAAGCTGTTATCTGGGGCAATTCAAAAACTGATAAGTCGAAGGCGCTTTTCGAAGCTTTTGGCCGCGCGATCGAGACGCTGAACGGCGCATACTACACGGCCGAAGATGTCGGGATCGATACCAGTGATATCGGCATTGTCGCCAGCCAGACCCAATACGTCGCGGGCCTCGATACCGGGGCCGCCGCTAGCGGTGATCCCTCGCCGACGACTGCACTTGGCATTTACCGCGGCATCAAGGCATGCGCGGCCCGAGCGTTTGGTTCAGACGAGCTGAAAGATCGCAGAATTGCGGTTCAGGGCGTTGGGTCCGTTGGTGGCTATCTGTGCGATCATCTCGCCGAGGAGGGCGCAAAGCTGATCATCGCCGATATCGACCAGGCTGAACTGGAAGCAGTGCGTTCGCGCACCGGCGCTGAAATCGTTGCGCCCGCGGATATTTACGACGTCGAGGCGGATATCTTTTCGCCTAACGCGCTTGGGGCAATCATAAATTCGGAGACGCTTCCGCGTTTGAAAACGAAAGTGATCGCTGGCGGGGCTAACAATCAGCTTGCGACGCCTGAGATGGGATACGCCGTCAAGGAACGAGGCATTCTGTACGCGCCCGACTATGTCATTAACGGGGGCGGGATCATCAATGTCGCCGCAGAGATTTCTGGCGAGTACTCCCGCGAATGGGTCATCGGCAAACTCGACACACTCATCGACACGCTAGGTCGCGTCCTCGACGAGGCGCTCGCAGGTGATGAGCCAACGCATCTGGTGGCCGACCGGATGGCACGCGACCGTATCGCCGCGGCCAAGCCGACTTAGTTCTTCATAGGTCAGTTCCAGCTATCGACCGCGAGACCACCAACCGCGTTTCTTTGGCTGGCTTTCTTTCTTTTCACCGTCGCCGGTTGTGAGCACAGGTTCGCTAGCAACAGGTTTGTCGGCTTCATAGACCTGTGCGGTCATTGGCGGCTTTTGCGACTCTTCAGGTGCAGACTCAGCAGGATCGGGTGACTTTTCGTCGTCTTTTGGAGCTTCAACCACGCTGTCTTCCGCCGGTTTTGGGCCAGTGCTGGACTTGGACGGCGCTTTCGCAGGCGTCTCTTCCGGTTCAGAAGGCGCCGGCGCTGGTGCATCCTGCGAAGTTTCGGATTTGGTATTTGTATCCGGCGTTTTCGCTTCGGCCTTGTTGCTTGAGCGACGGCGGCGCGGACGGCGCTTTTTCGGTGCTTCCGACTTGGGTTCCGTCTGACCGTCGCCATTTGTCGTCGTGTTTGGATCGTCTGCCTTTTCAGCCTCCAGCGCGACCGTCTTGGCCAGTTGCGGCTGTGACGCGGTCGACTGGTTCATCTGATCTGGATCGGGAAGGGCAGGGGGCTCATCATCCAGCATAGCAGGCGCGCTAACGGCCAGACCATCTAACAGAGCGCCGCCATCTGCAGGAACGATCGGCTTGGTTTCCCGACGCCGACGACGCCCACCGCGGCGACCACGACGGCGCCGTTTTTTTGACGAACCACTGTCACTGGATTGAGGCGATGTGTCTTCATTATCGCCGTCGTCGGCACTCTCTGCAGCGACATCTTCTTCTTCGTCATCCGTGTCATTCGGAAGCTTGTCATCATCTTCATCGCCAACGATGTGCTTGGCTCGCTCAGCGTTCTTCGACTTGCGACGAGACTTCTGGTTCGGATCTTTCTCCGCATCGATCTTGAAATCGCCAGGGAGGAGCTCGTCCGAAGAGCGCACGGAAATGGCAAATCCGGCTGTATCTTCGATGTCTGTAACGGCCTCTCGCTTGCTGTTCAGCAGGTAGAGAGCAACATCGGTTGGGGCGTGAACCGTGATGGAAGCGAGGCCGCCGCTCGCCGCGCGCGCTTCGAGCGCCCGGAGCAATTGAAGAGCCGCCGAGGGCACCGAACGTCTGCGTCCGGTGCCCTTGCAGGCATCACATGGATCAGACGTTGCCTGAAGCACACCCGCGCGTCGACGCTGACGTGAAATTTCCATCAGGCCAAATTGCGAGATTTTGCCCATCTGCACGCGAGCGCGATCTATCTTGAGACACTCTTTCAGCTTCTTCTCTACGGCCCGGTTGTTCTTGTTCTCCTCCATGTCGATGAAGTCGATAACAACAAGGCCAGCGAGATCGCGCAGTCGCATCTGGCGGCAGGCTTCCTCGGCCGCTTCCAGATTGGTTCGTAGCGCTGTCTGTTCGATATTACGTTCGCGGGTCGATTTGCCGGAGTTAACGTCGATCGCGACGAGCGCTTCGGTCTGGTTGATAACGAGATAGCCGCCCGACTTCATCTGAACAGTGGGCGAGAAAATTGAATCCAGCTGCTCTTCTACGCCTTCGGAAACAAAGAGTGGCGACGTGGACTTCCACTGTTTCACCTTCCGCGCCTGTGTGGGCATGATCATCTTCGAGAGGTCTTTCGCCTCGCGATAGGCGTGTTGTCCGTGGATGACGACTTCTTCGATGTCCTTGTCGAACATGTCCCGCATGGCTCGGTGCACCAGTCCACCTTCCTCGTGGATCAGGCAAGGTGCGATCGATTCAAGCGTTTTTGAGCGTATATTGTCCCAGAGCTTCTGGAGATACTCATAGTCGCGGCGGATATCAGTTTTCGTGCGTTTCGCGCCCGCTGTACGCACGATGAGGCCCATGCCGGTTGGCACATCCAGGCTGCTCATGATGTCCTTTAGACGCTTACGGTCCGCGCCATTCGAAATCTTGCGTGAGATACCTCCGCCACGCGGCGTGTTCGGCATCAAAACGCTGTAGCGACCGGCGAGGGACAGGAAGGTCGTCAGCGCTGCGCCTTTGTTGCCGCGCTCTTCCTTGACCACCTGAACCAGCATGACCTGCCGGCGGCGGATAACTTCCTGAATCTTGTATCGCTTCAGATTTGTGCGCGGCTTTCGCTTCGGCGCAGCATCTTCGCTATCATTATTATCGTCATCGGCGTCTTCGGATCCCTCCGCGTCGTCATCGTCGGCGTCCATGAGCGACTTCTTATTGTCGTCATCATCGTCCGGATCGTCCGCCTCAAGATCATCATCAGCGGCTTCAGCCGCCGCCCGAGCCGCATCGGCGAGAAGGGCCTCGCGGTCTTCCTGCGGAAGTTGGTAATAGTCAGGATGGATTTCGCTAAAAGCGAGGAAGCCGTGACGGTTTCCACCGTATTCTACGAAACAGGCCTGCAGGGAGGGCTCTACGCGGGTAACTTTAGCCAGGTAAATATTGCCGCGGAGTTGTTCCTTGCCGGTTGTCTCAAAATCGAAGTCGTCAACCCGGCCGTTCGAAACGAGCGCTACCCGGGTCTCTTCCGGGTGAACGGCATCGATCAGCATCAATTTGCTCATATGTAATCGCCTTGTGAACTGGCGGCGCGTTCCACCTCCCGTAGAGGATGGATGTGCGGCAAACGCCAGGAATGTTTTTCAGGGTGCTCGAGGACACAAGGCATCGCGCGCCGAAAGGCGCTACTCTGAATGCTGATTGTATGGGTCCGAGAGCCATTGTTTGGTATCCGTTTCCAACCTGGCAGCCTGCGAGGGACTAAGCTCGATCACGCGCCTGTCGGGGATTTTGTTCGCCCGAATATCCGGGTTGGCATGAACATGCCCAAAGCCGACACAGATGAAAAGAAGAAAATGTCATAAAAAAGAAAAAACACAGTCGCCGAGTGATCGGTAAATGTCGGATTAATCATCAATGTGGCATCACGCTGAAATGGGTGAGCGAATGGATTAAGGTGTGTAAGTGATTCCCGGAATTCGATATCTTGTCTCAGCTTTGTTTGCCGCGCTTGTCGTGATGAGCGCCCATGCCGGAGAGATAAGCGCGATACAGGTTTCAGGGGACACCGAGCACACGCGAATCACACTCACGACCTCAGAACCTATTGAGCATGGCTCCTTTCTGGCTCAACCAGGCGGTGTCGCTCAGGTTGAGGTATTGCTTCCGGGATCTGTCGTGCTGTCAAATGCAGCGACGCCGCCGCCTGGGGGAGCGGTTGAGTCTTATGAAATTAGAGATGACGAGGTGGTGTTCAGTCTGATGACACCAATGATGGTGTCGCGGACGTTGAATCTGTCTCCAACAACGCTTGAACGCAACTACCGCCTTGTCATTGACCTGGTGCGGGTTGCGCCCGTCCGATTTGAGCGGGCGGTTACCGCACAGGCCGGTGCAAAACAAACTTACAGAGCGCAAATGGCGTCATTGGCGAGGCGTGCACCTGAGCCAGCGATCGGCGCTTCGCGCCCCGACAAATACGTCATCGTTATTGACCCTGGACACGGGGGCAAAGATCCCGGCGCGTCCAGTCACAATCAGAAGCGTGAGAAGAATATCGTTCTTTCCACATCCCTGAAATTAAAGGAATTGCTTGAGCGTAACGCTCGGTATGAAGTGTATATGACACGCGAGACTGATGTGTATGTCGATCACGAGGTGCGTGTTTCCAAAGCCAGAAATTGGGGCGCCGACCTATTTATCTCTGTGCATGCGGACGCAGCCGGTAATTCGGCGGTCTCGGGCGCTACGGTCTACACCCTGTCATCACGTGGAGAGCGGCGAATTGATGGAACCGCCAAGACGAATGGATGGGATCTGCCGATTGAAGACGGAACCACTGTCGAAGTTTCTGGCATCCTTGCTGATCTGATCCGACGCGAAACCAAATCAAACTCTTCGGTTTTTGCGGAGATGCTCATTCCAGAACTCGCGAAGGCAGGTCCGGTCGTTCGCAATAGTCACCGTAGAGAAAACTTTTTCGTTCTGCTGGCGCCGGACGTTCCTGCGGTTCTGGTGGAAGTTGGATTTCTGACCAATCGCAGCGATGTGGCTCGACTTGGTTCCGAATCCGGACAGCGCAAATCAGCCGCTGCAATCGCCTCTGCCATCGATACCTATTTTGAACAGCGTGATCTGCTCTATGCAGCAAATTAGGCCATTTTGGCTTTCACCTGACAGGCGAGCGCCTTAGTCTGGCCAGACTGTGTTGCGACATAGCGCATTCAGCAGGGTTTAGCGCAGACTGGAATTCAAATGACTGACGAGACAGCGAAGAAGCGGTTTCTGACCTGGAAGCTTGCACGGCGTGTGGCGATCGGGATTTTTATCCTGGTAGCGCTCTGTTTTATAGCGTTGTTTCTGTGGGTGGCGTCGCTAGCCCGTGACCTGCCATCGCACCAGCGACTGGCATCCTACGAGCCACCGATCACGTCCCGCGTCCATGCCGGTGACGGCACACTCATCGCCGAATTCGCTGAAGAACATCGGGTCTTCGTGCCGATCGAATCAATTCCAGATCATGTCGTTCAGGCTTTTGTTGCCGCGGAGGACAAGAAGTTCTTCTCGCATAGCGGCCTGGACTATGTCGGCATCCTGCGGGGCGCGATCAACTCGGCGAAGATCAAGCTGACCGGTGGAGGAAATCTGCAAGGTGGTTCGACGATTACCCAGCAGGTCGCCAAGAACATGCTGCTAACCCGTGACCAGACGATTCAGCGCAAGGTCAAGGAAGCCATAATCGCGCGGCGAATGGAAAAGGCATTCACAAAAGACGAGATCATCGAACTTTACCTGAATGAGATCTATCTCGGTGCCCGCTCCTATGGTGTGGGTTCGGCCGCGTTGCTCTATTTCAACAAGTCACTGCCAGAACTGAATCTTTCCGAAGCCGCGATCCTGGCATCTCTTGCCAAAGCGCCATCTGCAGTGAACCCATATCGTCGACCAGAGAGATTGCTCGCGCGGCGCAATTATGTGCTCTCGCGGATGGTCGAAGATGGATACATTTCGAACGAAGAGGCCGAAGCTGCAAAAGAACGCCCGCTTGAAGTAACCGAACGCCTGCGGGGACCCGAGTACGCGGCCGCGACTTATTTCGTGCAGGAACTGCGGAAGCAGCTTATCGAGCAATACGGAGAAGAAGCGCTACAACGGGGCGGATTGTCAATTCGCACGACGATTGACACGACACTGCAGCTGGAAGCGCAAGAAGCCCTGCAAAACGGCCTGGAATCCTATGACCGCCGCCACGGGTATCGCGGCCCATTCGCAACAGTCGATCCAGACGGAAATGTTGCCGAGCAGCTGCGTGACCTGACCTTGCCACCCGGTTTCGGCACCTGGGAAGCCGGAATGATCACGCAAGTGTCGAACAGCGGCGCGACAGTTACACTGAATGATGCCCGGATGACATCCATCTCCAAGGAGGACGTGGAGTGGGCCAAAGGATTCAAGGACGCTGACACCGGACGCAGTGGCTTGAGCAAGGGCGATGTTGTCCTGGTCGAAGTCGAGCGTACCGAAGAACGTCGACCGGGAAGCGACGAAAGCGGCGCTGCCGACGACGACGCTGCGGAAGACGACTGGATATACGTCCCCGCCAAGACCGCTATTCTCAGGCAGGTTCCCGCAGTGGAAGGCGCGATCGTTGCGCTGGATCCGCATACAGGACGCGTTCTCGCAATGGTCGGTGGGTATTCCTTCTTCAAGAGCCCGTTCAATCGGGTTACTCAAGCCGTGCGTCAGCCAGGTTCATCCTTCAAGCCATTCGTCTACGGTGCCGCACTGGAGAATGGCTACACGCCATCGACGCGAATCCTCGACGCTCCTTTCGTCTACTATGACGAATTTACTGATGAGACCTGGAAGCCGGAAAACTATTCCGCCGGACGCTCCTACGGTGAAGTGACGATGCGCACGGCGCTGGAGCGGTCTTTCAACCAAGTCACTGCGCGCGTTGCGGTGGATATTGGTATGCCGGCTGTGTCCGAGTTTGCAGAGCGGTTCGGACTGTACGACGACTTGCCGCCATACCCAGCCATGTCTCTTGGTTCAGGGGAGACAACGCCGTGGCGTCTGGCAAAGGGTTATGCGGCATTCGTGAATGGCGGCAAGGAAGTAACCCCGACGCTTCTGGACCGCGTTCAGGATCGTCATGGCACCACGATGTACAAACATGACACACGTCCCTGCGAAGGATGCGCTGCGGAAGAGTGGGACGGTGAACTGCCCCCCGAACTCCCAGACAATAGAGAGCAACTTGTCGATCCGATCATTGCGTATCAGATCGTGCATATGCTTGAAGGTGTGGTCGAACGCGGGACGGCGCGACGAGCCGCCCGAATTGGCAAGCCTCTGGCTGCCAAGACAGGCACAACCAACGATTATGTCGACGCCCTGACCTTTGGATTTTCTCCTGACCTGGTTGTTGGCATCTGGGTTGGGTTCGATACACCTAAGACACTTGGAGAAGGCGAGGCCGGTGGCTCTGTTGCTGGTGTGATCTTCACTGAGTTTATGGAAAAGGCGCTTGCCGATGAACCGGCTTTGCCATTCCGTATTCCGCCCGGCGTGCGCCTGGTTTCCGTTGATCATGACACGGGCGGCCTGCCGACAGGCGGTTCTGGCGAAATTATCGTTGAAGCGTTCCGACCCGGCACCGAACCCGGGGCTGTCTTCGATGACCGCGGCGGTTTTTCAATATCCGGCAATCGCGGCGCGTCCGAGGGGAATGAGGGCGATACCAGTGATCCATTTTCGGAAGGGCTGCCGTTTGATCCGGAAGACACGCCAGACGATGTGGCTGACGAAAGCCTGAGCGACATTTATTGACGCCGTGCGCTGAATTGTGCATCGCCTGACGTTCAATTTTCGACTTTTAATCAAGGCTCATCATGTCCACCGAAATCAACTCCCTCCTTGAGGAAATCAAGCAGTCCAGCGAGCTGCTGAGGAGGCGTCTTTGACTGGGACGTCGCTGAAAAACGCCTGGATGAACTGAACGCGCTTTCTGAACAGCCTGAATTTTGGAATGACCCCGAAGAGGCCCGCAAGCTGATGGCTGAACGCCAGCGGCTCGATGATGGCATCAAGCTGGTTCTGGCGCTGGAGCGAGAAGTCGACGATGGCGCAGAGCTTCTCGAACTGGCAGACGGTGATGAGGCCATGGTCGATGAAGTCAGGGCGTCTCTGACTGCTACACGGGAAAAAGCGGCGAAGGCTGAACTGCAGGCACTCCTGTCCGGAGAGGTCGATGCGAACGACTGCTACATGCAGATTAATGCGGGCGCTGGCGGGACTGAAAGCCAGGACTGGGCATCAATGTTACGGCGCATGTATGTGCGGTGGGCAGAAAAAAATGGCTACAAGGTCGAAGAAGAAGACGCCCATGATGGGGACGAGGCGGGCATCAAGTCCGCTACGCTTCTGATCTCGGGGCACAATGCATATGGCTGGCTGAAATCGGAAACAGGCGTGCACCGCCTTGTCAGGATTTCTCCGTACGATTCGTCTGCACGCAGGCATACATCTTTCGCTTCGGTGACAGTGTCGCCGGTCATTGATGAGTCGATCGAAATCGACATCGACCCATCTGACGTGCGAACGGACACGTATCGCTCATCCGGGGCAGGGGGGCAGCACGTCAACAAGACCGATTCTGCGGTTCGTTTGACGCATGACCCCACCGGTATCGTTGTCGCGTGTCAGGCTGGACGATCGCAGCACCAGAACCGAGCGAAAGCGTGGGAAATGTTGCGGTCCAAACTCTACGAGCTGGAACTCCAGAAGCGCCGCGAGGCGGTACAGGACAGTCACGACTCCAAATCCGACATAGGTTGGGGGCATCAAATTCGCTCATATGTGCTGCAACCCTATCAACTCGTGAAAGACCTGCGCACCAATCACGAAACGTCTGATACTTCCGGCGTTCTGGATGGCAATCTGGATGATTTCCTGAGCGCAGCTCTTGCCCATTCAGTTGGTGTGGATGCAGGCGCAGACGAATAAAAAAAACGCCCTTCGCAAACTATGCGAAGGGCGCCTTCCTAAATTGAGGTCTCTGAAGCTTAAAGGCTTTAGGAAACAGCCGTCGACGATGAGCCACCGAACGGTCGGACCGTAGAACCGGCGCTCGTGCTACCCGACGGCGAAGACGAGCTAGACGTCGTCGACGACTTGTCAGAGTTTGCAGCTTTAGGCGCGGAGCTCTGAAGCGGATCCTGATCGTGCTTCACCTGGCCTTCAAACATGGCGTTTGGCTGAATGCTGAGGGACGAGTGAATAATGTCGCCGTGGACTTTGGCGCCGGTTTCCAGTTCAACCTTGCGCGCGCGGATCGAGCCGCGGACTTCACCTTTGACCTTTACAGCCTCAGCGCGCACTTCACCGACAACGCGTCCGCTTGCTCCGATTGTGATATCTGCCGCATTAACGTCACCGTCGACAGTGCCGTCGATCTGCAAAGCGCCTTCGGATGAAATCGAACCGTTGATTTCCATGTCGCCGCAAATGATCGAGGCGGCGGAGCGAGCCGTTGGCTTCGATGCCGCTCCACGAATTGCGTCCTGCGCAGGATTTCCACTTGGAGTGGCTGCGTCTGTATCTTTGTTAGTTTTGGTGAACATGCTTACCCGCCTTCAGAAATTCTACTGGATCGTAGGGTTTATCATTGAACCATACCTCATAATGGAGGTGTGGCCCAGTGCTTCGGCCAGTTGAGCCCATGGCACCTACGACATCGCCAATCGCAATCGGGTCACCTTTTTTCACATTGATGCGCTTGAGGTGAGCATAACGCGACTTGAAGCCGTGGCCGTGGTCGACCTCCACGAGGCGCCCGTAGCCGGAGCGCGTTCCCGCGAAGCTGACGACACCAGGGCCGGTCGCTGTAATGGGTGCATTCCAATAGGCGCCAATGTCGACACCATTGTGCCAGCCTGGACGCTTATTGAACGGGTCAACACGCAGACCGTAATTAGACGTGAGCCGCCAATTGACACCCACTGGGTCTGCGAGAGGAAGATTCGAAACGACTTCTTCGTAATAACGAGCTTCTTCCATTCGGGCCGCAACTTGTGCAACGCGCTCGGCAAAAGCGGCTTCTTCGGGCGTATTGAATTCGCCTTTGGCAAGGCTGGCAAATTCGACGACCGGACCGCCCATTTCCTGGTTGTTACCTATGCGGTTGCTGCCGACGGCGGTCAGGCGAAGCACGCCTCTTGCTTCTTCAGCGCGCTCGACGGCGATTTCCTCGACCTCGTCGAGAAACGCCTGTTGTTCTCTCTGAATTTCACCGATCTGACCACGAAGGCCAACATTCGTTGCGTCGCCTTCCTGAAAGCTGTCCGATGGACGTGACTGGCGACGGTCGGCTTCATCGATAGACGCGTTCACGAGAAGGGGGGCATCATTGCCGCGCAGGGCTGCTGCCTCGAGTTCGCCGCCATTTTTGAGGGTATTCAGAAGGGTTTCAAGTGTCTGATGCCGGCGCTCGAAATTAACGGTGGCGTCCTGGAAAGCTTCGGTACGTTCGACAAGTTGGGAGCGTGAAAGCGCGTCGCGTGCGCGAAGTTCCTGCACCCATCTTTCATATTTGTCGATTTCGTATTGGCCGCTGGCGACAACGCCTTGCTTTGGCATGAAGACCAGATTTGCAGTGGCGTAGAGGGACCAGCCGACAGCCGCTGCAACCGCAGCAGCAAGAATGGCCTGTTGGGAGGGAGAGATAGTAAAGTAGCGAACGGTGCCACCACTACGGTGATAGATTTGACGCTCGGGGAAGAGGCGACTGAAAAGTTCGCGAACCTTCATCGTCTTCTTTTTCATTTACGCGCCTGCCCTTCGTGTACTCTAATCTGTCGTAATCACTACGACCGCTCCCCAGCTGCAAACAGTAGTAACTCAATTCGCCCTGTTGCGAAAAGGGTACGATTCCACATTTCTTCCGACTTTTTTCACAGCGAGGTAAAACAGCGCTTAAGAAACGGGAAAAAGATGAGTCCCATCAATCGCTTTGCCTAAATTGTGGTCAGAACTGTTTTTGCATGTTCTTTGACTTTCACCTTGCGCCAGACACTCCGAATCACGCCGTCAGGACTGATGATGAAGGTTGAACGCTCGATTCCCATGTATTTGCGTCCGTACATGTTCTTTTCGACCCAGACTCCAAACGCTTCGCAAGCCGCGCCGTCTTCGTCGCTGGCCAAGCGTATCGTGAGTTCCTGTTTGGCGATAAACTTTTCATGTGATGCGAGGGAATCGCGCGATATGCCAACGACTTCATAGCCTTTCTCAGCGAAGTCAGCCTTCAAGGCACTAAAATCCTTGGCTTCATTCGTGCAGCCCGGAGTGTTGTCTTTCGGGTAAAAAAAGAGGACCAGACCACCATCAGTCGGAACTTTGAGGTTTGATTCGCCGGTCGCCGGGAGTTCGAGTTTCGGCGCTTTACCGCCTTCTGCCAGAGCTGCAGTCATGATTGGATTTGTCCTATTTCTGCTTCAATAAGGTCCTAGCGTATTTTGATGATCGAATTCGAGAGGAAAGGCTGATTTGGTTCGACAAACTGCCACAGTCGTAACGCTTGAGCTGATCGGCGGAATTCTTCTGCTGGCGGTCGCGGCAGTTGTTATCCTCGCCTTTTTGCTGGCAAGCGGTCCGGTTGAGCTCAATATTTTCAAGGCTGACGTTGAACGGGCGCTGGAAGAAGCCCGTGATGGGCGAGACGTTTCGATCGAACGCCTGACGCTTCAATGGTCGCCATCAGACCGTCAGATGATCGTCGCCGCCGACAATCTCAAACTTTCTGACCAGAGCGGGGAGACAGCCGGCGAAGCGGACCGCGCTATCATTACGCTCGATGCAGGATCACTTGTTTTCGGTAAAGCGGAAGTTCTTCAAACGGAGTTGGAAGGCGGCTGGGCCCGGGTGCAGCAGACGTCTCCGACGCAATGGACATTTGCTGGCGAGCCGCTTCCTGAGTTCGAGGCGAGAGGCCTTCCGGAAACCGCTGAACAATGGTTGAGTCTGAGTGATCGAGTGCTCGGTGATATTCTTGGGGGTTTGAAGGCCACCCGCGGAACGGGGTCACTGGAGCGCGCATCCATCGCAGATTTTGAGCTTCGCTTCGTTCAGGCCGATGGCGATGAGCTCGGGACAATGGCGTCCGCATCAGGGGCGCTGATCCGCGATGAAGGGGGCCTGCAGATAAGCCTGCAAGGAAGCGGGAGCGGCATTGGACTGCCGGGCGATCTTGATGCCGTCATGCGGGTACCGACAGATTATGACAGGCTCGGTCTGGATGTGGGAATCGTAAACTGGAGCCTTGGAGACCTTGCGTCCCGCCTGGGCGCGACGGAGGGAAGGGTTTCCGGCTTCCCGGCCGATATAACTTTTGTTTTCATGTTCGAGCCGGGCCAGGGCTTTACCCAATTTGGCTTAAAAGCTGAAGCGCAGGATGGTGAACTTCAGTTTGGTGGAAACTCGTTTGACATAGACGATCTGGTATTCGACGTGGCCTATGATCCAGCGGAGGACGAGATTCAGGTCAACTCCGCCACTTTATCGTCCGAACGAGTTGAGGCCACGTTCTCAGGCTTGATTCAGCACGCTGTTTCCAGCGATACACCAATCGAATTCGATCTGACGTCCGACGATGTATCTCTGGATTTTACGCCGTATTTCCCCAAAGCCTGGGACTTCCGAAACGTATCTCTCGACGGCGCTATAAGCACGGGCTTTGATCAGCTCACCTTGGACTCGTTCGATTATACGACCGCAGGCACAAAGTTTTCTGGCGAATTGACAGCGCGTTTGCCGAACGACGATGACGTTACAGGGTCATTTCCAGCCTTTCTTGATATTACCGGAGAAATCGACGGGGAGCTGTCGGTCCAGCAGACCCTCGACTTCTGGCCCGAAACCCTCGGAGAAGGCGCGCGACGCTTCACCGTTCGCAACATTACCAACGGCAAGGCCACAGCTGGCGATGTCCGGCTTAGCCTGAAACCGGATAGTTTCGCTGAAGGCTTTCTCCGCGACGAGGATCTGGAGGTCAGTTTTTTCGTCGAAGACGCAGAAGTGCGCTTCCTGGAAGATTTTCCACCGGTCAACGACGGTGTCGGTTCTGCTAAACTGACCGGAAATGGGTTCTCCGTTCAGCTGAATAGCGGGGAATATGGCGGTTGGCGGTTGAGCGAGGGGGCTGTCCAGTTCTCCAAGTTCAATCCAAAAGGCGAGTTGTTCAGGGTATTCGCTCGAGGGCAGGGCCCCGCAGTAGAAGCTATGCGCATCTTGTCCGACTCCCGTTTGCAGATCGAAGCCAAGTCGGGCTTCGACCCGGATCGCATTTCCGGCGATGCGGAAATGACTTTCGAAATGTTCCGGCCGGCTCTTGAGAATGTTCCGATGGAAGAGGTCGACATCACGGTTTCGGGCACAATCCAGGACGCTGGACTGAAAAACGTCGTGCCAGGCCTCGACCTCACCGCTGGTGAAGTAGAGCTGCAGTTCTCCGACAACAATCTTATTCTGACCGGTTTTGGCGATGTCGGGCCGGCGCCGGTTCAATTCACCTGGCGTGATGATCTCGACGATGACGGCCTGCCTGCCAACCTGTCTGCCAGCGCGTTTATCTCGCCAGATTTTCTCAACCGTTTCGGTTTCATCGGCAGAGCCTATGTCAGTGGTGACATTCCCGTGGAGCTGCAGGCGCTGGTATCTTCCGAAGGCGTAGACAGCGTGGAGGTCGGGTTTGAGCTTCAGCAAAGCCGGATCGATGTTTCTGAGGTTGGATGGATCAAGCCCGCTGGCCAGCCCGCTCAGGCAACGGTGTCTTACGACGCCAAGAGCGAAAGTTCGGCATCCACATTTGTTTTCAATAGCGAGCAAGCGAAGTTCGACGGTGACGTTGAGCTCGCCGACACCGGTCAACTGCAATCGCTGAATGTGCGTCATGCGTTTCTCAAGGACTTTCTCGATGTCAGCGGTACGATCAGTCGTACAGACGACGACACATTCGAAAGCACGCTCAGCGGCGCCTTTCTGGATGCGAGTGCATTCTTCGGAGACTTCAGCGCGGCTGGTGGTGCGGGAAGTATCGCATTTCCGTTGAAGCTGGATGCGCGTCTCGACACGCTTCGGTTGCGCAAGGGGTTAGACCTGACCGACGCCAGTCTCGCCTTTGAAAGTAGCAAATCAGGTGTGCGCCAGGTTTTCGCGAACGGCCTTATCGGCAATGGTGGCGGCAGCATTCAGGCAGTTTACAAAGGGCCAACAATCGATGACGCCGCTTATGTCGAGCTGAAGAGCGATGATGCGGGGTTCTTCATGACCGGCATGCTGGGTCAGGACTTTCTGTCCGGTGGATCACTTGAATTGTCGGGCACGCTATCGCGTGGCAACGAGCCAGCGCGCCTGCGCTTGTCTCTCGACAATGTTCGCATGCAGGAAGCCCCGTTTCTTACGCAGGTTTTGTCTCTCGCGTCACTTCGCGGCCTCGCCGACACGCTCAGCGGGGAAGGGGTATTATTCACCAATATCGATGTTCCAGTCACAATCGCGGGCGAGCGGTTTATCGTTGAAGGTGCCCGTGCCAACGGGCCAGCACTTGGGCTGACCATGAATGGTTGGTTTGATCAATCATCGAACGAAATTCGCATCAGCGGCGTTCTCGTGCCGAGCTTTGGCGTCAACTCGATGCTGGGTGGAGTGCCAATTATTGGCGACCTGTTCGTCGGCCGCGATGGCGAGGGCATTTTCTCGCTGACCTATTCGGTTCGTGGTTCGCCGGATAAGGCGCAAGTGGCAATCAATCCGCTTTCGGCCGTGACGCCCGGAATTTTGAGACGAATCTTCGAAAACCCAGCAGACACATCAATTCCAGATAGTTTGCCAACCGATCCGAACCTGACGCCGCCCGCACCGCCAATGCCGGATGCTGAGTTCATTCCGTCCGCGCCAGGCGCAGACCAGTAAAAATGGTCGCTGTCCGCGGCCAGCCATCATTCAGTTTGTTTGACGCGTTTCCAGAGTTTGTCTTGCTCGTCCAGAGACAGAGATGCAAAGTCCTGATTGTCTTGTATGGCCAGCAGTTCCATCTTCTTGAACCGGCGTTCGAACTTTGCGGTAGCTTTTCTCAGCGCAATTTCCGGGTCGAGCTTGAAGCGCCGCGCCAAATTGGCGACGACAAACAACAGATCGCCGATCTCGTCCTCGATATTTTCTAAATTACCGCTGGCAATTGCGTCACTTACTTCGTCTGTTTCCTCAGCAACTTTGTCGAGAATATCTTCGGGATTGGTCCAGTCGAATCCGGTGCGCGCCGCGCGCTTCTGAAGCTTTTCTGCGCGCATCAGCGCTGGGAGGGCGTTCGCCACACCATCGAGTGCGGACACATCGCCGGTCTTTTTAGAGCGCTCACTGGCTTTTATTTCCTCCCAGGCGAACGTTTGCTCCTCAGCTGTGTGATACGCCGCATCAGAAAAGACATGAGGGTGACGCCGGATCATCTTGTCATTGATGGATCGCGCAACGTCTTCGACCGTGAACAGACCAGCCTCACTCGCCATCTGACTGTGAAAAACGACCTGTAAGAGCAAATCACCGAGTTCGTCACGCAGGTCATCAAAATCTGCTCGTTCGATCGCATCAGCGACCTCATACGCTTCTTCGATTGTATAAGGCGCAATTGTCTCGAATGTCTGCTCAACATCCCACGGGCAACCGGAGTCTGGATCACGCAGCTTCGCCATAATGGTTTTCAACCGGTCAAATTCGGTGGGCGGGGGAGGAGGGGACATGGCGGTCGCCTTATTCAGTTCGATCTGCTCGAAACGTTAATAGCTGATTCATGAAGGTCTACAGCGGGATCAACCTGTAAATCGAACCTGGTCGTTCACGGAAGAGCATGAGTCAGTTGCACGACTGACCACAGCGCTGACGCCTAAATCTATCGAACCAAGCTTATGCCGAAGATTGCATAATCTATATTATGGGAAATGCGGGATCTGGATTAGGCTGTGAAATCAATGCAAAGGCCGTCATAGGCGGGGCGCACATGGTCAGGCAGTTCTCTACACAGTGTCTGATAGTCCATATCGATATGCAGGTTCGTGAGAAACGCTTTCTGAGGCTGAATGCGCTCAATCCAGTCTAACGCGCGCTCAAGATGAGCATGGCTTGGGTGTGGCTTATAACGTAGTGCATCGACGATCAGCACGTTCGTTCCGGAAAGCTGATCGAAGCTCTCGTCTGGCAGATCGTGAAGATCGTTGCAGTAAGCCAGTTCTCCGACGCGGAACCCAAGACTGATGATGCGCCCGTGATATTGTTTGACTGGAAGTAATTTGAGAGCCCCGCCTTCGCCGGTCACGGAAAACGGCTGTTCGGGCTCGATGAGCGGATTGAGGTCCAGTATCGGAGGATAGCCCCCCTTCCCCTGGAAGCAGTACTCGAATCTCGACGTTAAGGTCGAAGCCGTCGCTGCATCCATATAGGTTGGTATCTGTCTTCCCATTCTGAGAGCCAGAGCGCGCACGTCATCTATGCCGTGGCTCTGATCCGCGTGATCATGCGAATAAACCAGACCATCCAAATGCGACACACGCGCATCCAGCAGCTGTTCGCGAAGATCAGGCGCGGAATCGATCAAGACACGCGTACAAGTGTCAGGGGCCGCGAGGTTGCCTAGATCGATCAAAACGCTGCAACGTCGACGGCGATTGCGATGCTCGCTGGGATCACAGACTCCCCAGTCGTTTCCCACGCGCGGTACGCCGCCCGAAGATCCTGTGCCAAGAAACGTCAGCCGTGCCGTGTTGCTCATGTGCGCGCAACTTTTTTGAATAAATTTAATGCATTATTCTGGCAAATTGATGCAATTTCTTCACGAGTGTGGCCTTTCAACTCGGACAGTGCGTCCGCGACGTGAGGCAGATATGACGGCTCATTTCGGCGTCCGCGATATGGAACTGGTGCAAGATATGGGCAGTCAGTTTCGAGGATGATCTTGTCCAAGGGAACCGTGCTGATGACCGCTCTGACGTCTTTCGCGCTTTTGAACGACAAGATGCCAGACACAGACACGTAGGCACCCAGCTGAAGGCCTCGGTCGGCCAGGTCCTGACCTCCCGTGTAGCAATGCAACAGGATCTGGAACCCGCCTTTGGCATGTTCTTCTTCGAGTATATCGCCCGTCAACTCATCGGCTTCTCGCGTGTGAACAACCAATGGCAGCCCTGTTTCGCGTGCTGCAGTGATATGCCGGCGGAAGTGGGCGACCTGATCGGCCTCATTCGAATATCCGTAATGAAAATCGAGCCCGGTCTCACCAATGGCGACAGTTTTCGGGTCGTTGGCGGCATCAATGAGGGCCTTGACCGGAAGGTCTGTAAAGTCCTTGGCATGGTGAGGATGGACGCCGACTGTGTTCCAAATGTCTGGATTGGCTGCCGAGATGGCTTTGACGCGCTCGTAATTGTCATATCGGTCGCAGATGGCGAGAAAGCGCGTGACTCCGGCAGCTCTGGCGCGCGCCAAAACGTCTTCCAGGTCATCACTGAAAGCATCCGCGTGCAGGTTTACATGGGTATCAAACATGTCGGCGGTTCTACCGACCATGAAAGGCAGATTGAAGACAGCCTACCAGTTTAGATGCAGCCTGAATGGCCGGCATGTGCAAATTTCGCTGCGAGGATACAATTCTCTGGCTCTCGAACCATGTTGAGGCCCAGCCTGCATCGCTCTGCGTTCGAGCTTCAAGCCAATCCAGGACTTCTGAAGCAAAAACTCGGAAAGCTGTGTCGTCCTCAGCCGCTGAAGCGATCGCCTGAGATAATACAGCCTCATTCGGTCGTGGCATGGCCTTTAGCAAACTTTGGGCTGCATTCGCGGCCGCCAGAACCTTGGCACCCATCAGTTCTTCGGCTCGCCCAGGACGTCCCTTAACAAGTGACACTACGGCATCCGTACTTTCGGTGCCGGATTCACTCAAAACTGAACGGGTTTGACCCTCATTCAATGCCTGCAGCCTCAGAGTTTGGCAACGCGAACGGATCGTTGGAAGGATCGGCGTTGTCATATGCGAAATCAGGAAAATAAGCGCCTTCGGTGGAGGTTCTTCGAGCGTTTTCAGCACCGCGTTGAGACCGCTGACATTCATCTCATCCAATGAGTCCAGTATTCCGATGCGCCATCCTCCTAGCGCCGGCTTCAGCGAAAAGAATGCGTTCAAGTCCCGGATCTGATCGACGGCAATGTCTTGTTTGAGCGCGCCCTTGTCATTCAGTTGCCGTTGGACATGCTTCAGATCTGGATGGCCCGACGATATGACCTTCTGCATGACAGGGTCGTCATCTGGAGCGCCGGCTGGATCTGCATCCGACGGTTTTGCGCCCAGAATAACGGATGCTAGCCGGGTTACGAAGCGAGCCTTGCCGATCCCGGATGGGCCTTCAATGATCCAAGCATGGTGAAGCCTGCCGCTGGCAAGCGCCGAAAGGAACTCCGCCTGCTGCGCGTCATGCCCATAAAGTGGAAGCGCTACTTTGGTCATCTATGAAGGCACTCTTTGGTCAATGACGTTCATCGCTGCGCGCAGGACCTCTTCGGGCGCCTGCATTGCGTCAAGCACGGCACATCGATCTGGCTCTGCCGTTGCGATGGCCAGAAACCTGTCTCGAACTTTACGGTGAAAATCCAATGGCCGTCGTTCGAAAACATCGCTTGTCCCACGTGCGTCTCGACGATTTATGAGCTTCTCCACCGGACCATCCATTACCAGCGTGATGTCCGGTGATGCGAGCTGCGTGACCTCCACCTGCATGAGGCGCAGCACCTCGTCTCCAACGCCCCCGATGCCCTGATAGACCCGAGTTGAATCTGCAAACCGATCACAGATCACCCATCGTCCACCCTCCAGTGCGGGAGCGATCTTCTTTTCGACATGGTCTGCGCGCGCGGCGTTCATCAGCAAGGCTTCTGCGATCGGGCTCCAATCGGACGCATCTGGTGGGTTGAGCACGAGATTGCGGATTTGTTCGGCCAGGACGGTGCCACCTGGCTCACGTGTCGTAACAATCTCAAGCCCGCGCGCAGAAAGTTCACGCTCCAGACCGCTGATCAAGGTCGACTTACCCGCACCCTCGCCGCCTTCTATCGTTATGAAGCAGCCACGGCTCATGACTCCGCAGCATCATTCCCCGAAAGCTTCAGGCTCAAGCCCTCAACCGCGCGACCGATGAAGCCGAGTTTCGCGACATTGTCGGTTGCCACGAGCGGAGCCGAAATCGGCTCGCTTTTGCCCTCAAGCGTGATCAACAGGGACCCGACCACATCGCCAGCAGTTATCGGGGCGACCAGCGGGCCGTCGTAAACAACTTCCATCTTCGCATCACCGAATGCACGTTTGTGGGCCGCGACCCGTACCGGCGCCTGCAATTTGACGCCAACTGTGCGCGTTTCACCGTTCCAGACCGGAAGCGTTGCGAGGGGCTCATCTGACGGCTCGATTGTTTTTGTGTCGAATGCGGTAAACGCCAAACGCATAAGGCGTTCCGCTTCGTCAGCGCGGGCCTGGGAGCTATCCAGACCGTTGATCACCAGGATGCGGCGCTTTCCGTCGCGGACGGCTGATGCGGTCAGGCCGTAACCCGAAATTTCGAGATGTCCTGTCTTGAGACCGTCGGCCCCATCCATCGAGTAGAGGAGAGGGTTTCGGTTGCCTTGCGTGATACCGTTCCAGGTCATCTCCTTTTCGGAGTAAAACCGGTAATATTGAGGGAATTTGTCGATTTCCATACGCGCAAGCCTGGCGAGATCGGCCGCCGAAATCACATGGCCCTCAGCGTAAAGACCGCTGGCATTCTTAAAGCTGGCCGAGTCGAGTCCCATATCTTGCGCAAGATCGGTCATGCGGTCTGCGAACGCTGATTCTGAACCGGCGAGGCCCTCGGCAAGCACGATACAGGCATCGTTGCCGGACAGGATAATGACACCCCGCAGAAGATTTTCCACGGTTGGCGTTTCATCTATCTTGAGGCCCATGGTGGAGCCGCCCGTAGCCCAGCCGCCTTCACGCCATGCGCGTTCGCTGACCGGTAGCGTGTCATCTAGCGCGATTTCGCCATCCTCAATCGCCTCATAAACAACGTGGGCCGTCATGATCTTCGTCATGGACGCCGGTATCATCGGCGCGTCGCCATTCTTGGAGAACAGGATATCCTGCGTCTCATAGTCCATGATGACCGCGAATTCGGCCTCGGTATCTATGAGTTGTGCGGACGCCGGCCACGCAGCGAGCGCGGCAACAGCGAGTGAGGTGCAAAGTCTGGTGAAATTCATGCTGCCTTTCTCCAGGTCGGGAGCGGTTGGGTGCCGCTTTCAGTCATGACCTAGAAAAAGGGCCGCTTTGAGACGGGCGTCAATGCCTGCCTGCAATTATCTCAGCACGACGAAGCCATCTTTGATGCCGCGTTGGCTCAGCTGGTATTTTGCCATATCTGCGGCGCTGCGGGTTGGGAATGGTCCAACAAGTACCCGGAAATAGTCGGCGCCCTGGACCCGAACCGATTCTATATCGACCGGAAACTGGCGACCGACCTGTGCATCCATGCCTTGCGCATTGCTGATATCGGCAAACGAGCCAACTTGTACAAAGATCTTCGGCTGGAATTTGGGCGCCGACGATGAATTATTCGGCGTTGCCGAGACCTGCAGCCGTTGTGGCGTAGGCAGTGCAGCCTCACGCACGGGGGCTGGCGTCAAATCCAGATCAGGTTTCGATGCCGGCGGTGTCGCGATCGCGATGCGAGCGGGCGTTGCGACTGCCTGACCGGGATCTGGAATACCCAGTGACGGCTCCATACCGCCCATCAGGATATCGCCGTAAAGGTCGGTACGCGGTTTCGCTTCAGCGTCGACGGGTACGATCGGCGGCAGCGCCTGAGTGGTGGGCGATGTTGCCTCAGCCACCATCACCGGCGACCTTTCGACAGCTGGGGCAGGACCCAGGTAGCGAACCGTGACCTCAGCTTCGCCTTGATCGATAATATCAAGGGCGGAAGCCGCTTTCATCGAGAGATCGATGATCCGGTCGTCGATAAACGGACCGCGATCATTCACGCGAACCACGATTTCCTTGCCGTTTTCCTCATTGATCACCTGCACGAGGCTCGGCAGTGGCAATGTGCGATGCGCTGCGGTCATGGCGTACATGTCAAAAGTTTCGCCATTGGCAGTCTGGTTGCCGTGGAACGCCTCACCATACCACGACGCAAGACCTGTTTCTTCCGAAGTCGCTTGAAGGAAGTCTGGCGTCACAGGCTCAGGGCGTTGAGCAGACAAAGTGTTGGATGCCTTGGCCCCCAGCACGAGGGAGCGCGGCGCGCCTGCAGTTTGCAAGGCAGGCTGGCGGGTCGTCGAGGCATCAGGCCAGGCCGGTGAAGATGTTCGGGCAGGCTGAGTGGCGCGCGGAGTCGATTCGATGCTCGCCATCTGAGCAGACGGGCGCTGAGCATTCTGTCCTGGGGTTCCAGGATATGAAAAATTCACCTTCGCACGTTGTTGTGGCGGCGCGGACGAATTCGTGCGCGTTACAGGTCCACGCCATGCGTCGTGAGTGGCTGAAGAATTGGCCTGAGGCACACTGCCCTGCCCCATATATTGAATTGGCGCGCCCGATCGGCGATCAGCAAAGGCATGGGGCGTGACGGAAACGCTGGCTGCGAGGGCCAATAATAGCGGATGGCTCAGGAGCTTCAGACTGGACATTCGAACCTCGTTCTGTGGTCGGTATTTAGCGTGCCTCAACTTCTGCAGAGCGCACGAATCAACTTCTGTCGATGATCCTGTTTACCATGGTGAGATGGATACAGGGTGAACATACGACGCAAATTTGGTTCGGGCCTGAAACGTCCTGTTAATAATTCGATGAATTGAGGCGAAAATGAGGTTCAGCGGCCCTATTGCATTTCATCGCACTTTGACCGAAACAGACGCCCGGCCACGGAGGAGTGGCAGAGTGGTTGAATGCGGCGGTCTTGAAAACCGTTGAGCGTGCGAACGTTCCGGGGGTTCGAATCCCTCCTCCTCCGCCACGGCCCATTTGTCCGATCTAATGATAAAGGCTTGAACGGATTTCAGTCGCCGAGACCGGCCGCGAAGGCAATGTGCAAGGCGGCCGACAAGCTCTTCACATCGAGCTTTTCCATCAAGTTGGAACGATGAATTTCGACGGTCCGTGGCGATATGTCGAGATCATTGGCAATGGCTTTGTTTGTTAAGCCATCAACAAGTCCATTCAACACGTCCCGCTCGCGTGGCGAGAGCTTCATGAGACGTTTTTCGGCATCGGCTTTCTGAAGGTTGCTTTTGGCTTTGCTGTCGAGGCGGTCAAAGGCCTCGTCGAGCGCCTGGAGCAGTACCTGTTTTTCGTACGGTTTCTCGACGAAATTCACTGCACCAGCCTTCATGGCCTGAACGGCAACTGACACATCACCGTGACCGGTCAGGACCACCACGGGCATCTCACAACCGCGTTCATTGAGCTCCTTTTGCACCTCGAGCCCATTTAGCTTTGGCATTTGCACATCAAGCAAAATGCAGCCTTTTTCGACACCACTCAGCGCTTCTAGAAAAGACACCCCATCCTTGTGCGTCTGAACACGATAACCTGCCAGGCGAAGCATGAAGCTTGCCGAATGGCGGATCGCTTCATCATCATCGACAAGATGCACCAGAGGTTTTTCAGTCTCGGTCATGGGTGCCCTCCGCTCTTTCCAGGGTGAATACGAATCGCGTGCCTCCCCCTGCGGCAGACACGGCCTCGATCGTGCCCCCGTGAGCTTCGACGATCGTTTTGCAGATTGAAAGTCCAAGCCCCATGCCTGTCGATTTCGTACTCGCCTGTGGCTTGAAGAGCTGGTCGGCTACATCTCGGTCGATACCGGGTCCGTTATCTTCGATCGATATCATGACCATGTCCTCCCCGACGACACTGGCTGAAAGCTTTATGCCGCAATCATCTGTGTCTTTCATCGCTTCAATCGCGTTTCGAACAATGTTGATCACAACTTGCTGAATCTGGATCGGGTCGACCAGTACATCAGGAATGTCTTCGGCGATGGAGATAGAGATACGGCAGACACCTTCTCCCATTTCTGTCTGCACGAGCTCAATCGCGTCGCTTATAAGCGGAACAAGTTCAGTTGGGCGCTTGTCGACTTCGCCGCGAGAGACGTAGTCGCGCAGTTTTCTAACAATCTGCCCGGCTCGGACCGATTGCTTTGCAGCTTCATTCAACGCTTCCTGAATCATCTTCATGGCTTCCTCATCCGGCGCATCGAGAAGGTCGCGAGCGGCTTCAAGGTAGTTCGTCACGACGGTAAGCGGCTGATTGAGCTCGTGTGCCAGCGCTGAAGCCATCGTGCCCACTGAGCTGAGGCGTGAAAAATGGACGAGTTCCGCCTGGAGGGCCTTCATGCGCGTCTCATTGCGACGCTGTTCTGTCAGGTCACGCATGAACGCTGTAAAAAGGTAGTGCTCGCCGATCTTGGCTTCACCGATCTTGAGATCGATGGGGAACAGGGTGCCATCCTTTCTGCGGGCTGTGACAGTGCGGCCGATTCCTATAATCTTGCGAATGCCCGTTTGCAGGTACCGAGAGATATAGGTGTCGTGGTTGGCCCTGTCTTTGCCCGCCATTAGCAGGCTGACATTCTGCCCTAAGACTTCATCTTCCGAATAACCGAACAGGGTCGATGAGGTATTACTGAATGCGGTAATGGCGCCCGTCTCATTAATGACAACCATGGCATCCGGGACCGACGCCATGATCGACCGGAAGTGTTGATGGAGCGCGTCAACGTCCATCTCCGCCATATTCACGATCTGCTGCTGATGCGTCAGCGCCCTCTCCCTTGGAAGTCCGAGAAAGGGCATGCGCCAAGCATGGGGTTGCGGTCAATATGTTGATGTGTCCTGGCCGCACGGCTTCTAGGACTGGGTTCTCATGAAACGGAAACGCTGGAACAGCTCAGTCATCGGTGCGAGAACCATAGCTGCCGCTCCAATGAGGAATGTCGGGCAGGCAATGCAGTGCATTTGAAACAACGAATTCGCCGGTGCGCCCTGCCCTGACGACGAGCACCACGCCAACTGCATCAGCTCTGCTCGGGCATGATGGGCAAGGACTTGCGGCAAACTGATCGCGACGATGGCCGCCCCGACGACAAAGACGAAGATTTTGAGCATGACGTGATCTCCTGCATATTGCCTGCGCCCTTGTAAAGCCACAGTGCGACAGGCTGGCCCATACGTAAGACCCCGTATTCAGGCTAAACGTGCACTCAAATATCCCTGCCGCGGTAGCTAAAGTGCTCTCATCCGCATCGCTTATTGTGGTTAGGGTGAAGCCTGCGGAAGGGGAAACAAATTGAACTCTGCCACTGTACAACATCGCGGCCTTGATACGAGCACCCTTGGGGTTGCTGCGTTTCTGGGCCTATTCGCCATTCTGGCAATTTTCATCGGCGCCAATGCCGCAGACCGCCTTATGGGCGTTCATGCGATGATGTTTCTGTCGGCGGTCCTCGCCTGGCTGGTTGGCATCGGATTGTGGGCGGGCAAACTTGGTGATCGCAACCCCTTCGATGAGACGAAGTATGAAGACACCATCGTCAAGTTCGGCGTGTTCGCGGCGATGTTCTGGGGTATCGCAGGCTTTCTGGTTGGTATCATCATCGCGTGTCAGCTGACCTGGCCGAACCTGTTCTACTTTGAGGAATGGGGTTTCACCAACTTCGGACGCCTTCGCCCGCTGCATACTTCTGCGGTGATTTTCGCGTTTGGCGGCAATGTCTTGATCGCAACCAGCTTCTACGTTGTCCAAAGGACGACTCGGGCCCGTCTGTTCGGCGGAATGCTGCCCTGGTTCGTTTACTGGGGTTATCAGCTTTTCATTCTGATTGCCGGTACCGGGTACCTGATGGGTATCACTCAATCGAAAGAATATGCCGAACCTGAGTGGTATGCTGACCTCTGGCTGACACTCGTCTGGGTCGCCTATTTGCTCGTCTTCCTCGGCACGCTCTGGAAGCGGAAAGAACCTCACATCTACGTCGCCAACTGGTTCTATCTGTCTTTCATTGTGACGATCGCGATGCTGCACATCGTCAACAATTTGTCGCTTCCGGTCGATCTCGCCGGCTCTAAAAGCTATCAGCTCTTCGCGGGTGTTCAGGATGCACTGACACAGTGGTGGTATGGCCACAACGCCGTCGGCTTTTTCCTGACGACCGGGTTCCTGGCGATTATGTACTACTTCATTCCGAAGCGCGTGAACCGTCCGGTCTATTCCTACCGGCTGTCCATCGTTCACTTCTGGTCGCTGATCTTCATCTACATCTGGGCCGGTCCGCACCACCTTCACTACACGGCGCTTCCGCAATGGGCGCAGACGCTCGGCATGACCTTCTCGATCATGCTGTGGATGCCAAGCTGGGGCGGTATGATCAACGGCGTCATGACGCTGGCTGGCGCCTGGGACAAGCTGCGCACGGACCCGGTTGTCCGGATGATGGTCGTGTCTCTCGCCTTCTACGGCATGTCGACCTTCGAGGGTCCACTCATGTCGGTGCGGGCCGTGAACTCGCTCAGCCACTACACCGAATGGGGTATCGGACACGTCCACTCTGGCGCACTTGGCTGGGTTGGGTTCATATCCTTCGGCGCGCTCTACTGCCTGGCTCAGTGGCTCTGGAAACGCAAAAGCCTGTACTCGCTCGCGCTGGTTGAATGGCACTTCTGGCTCGCAACGATCGGCATCCTGTTCTACATGATTTCCATGTGGTTCGCAGGGATCACCGAAGGCCTCATGTGGCGTGCCTACAACGAGTTCGGCTTCCTCGAATACAGCTTCGTCGAAACCGTGGAGGCAAAGCATATCAGCTACATCATCCGTATGCTTGGCGGTCTGCTCTACTTCAGCGGCGCTGTGATCATGGTCTACAATCTGGTCCGTACCGCCATGGGCAATGAGCGGATCAATCAGCCCGCCAACGCACCTGCATACAGCAATCCACCTGCGGCCGCCGGCCTGCAGCCTGCCGAATAGGAGCTCGTGAACTCATGGGAATTATCAACAATCACGGTGTTCTAGAGCGTCATTCGCTCCTGCTCACCATCGGTATCCTTATCACGGTCTCGATTGGCGGGATCATCCAGATGGTACCTCTCTTCTACATGGAGAATACGATCGAGAAGGTGGAGGGCATGCGGCCCTACACGCCACTCGAAGTGGCTGGCCGCAACATCTACCTGCGCGAAGGCTGCTATGTGTGTCACTCGCAGATGGTTCGTCCTCTGCGCGACGAGGTTGAGCGTTACGGGCACTACTCTCTGGCTGCGGAGTCGATGTATGATCACCCATTCCAGTGGGGTTCGAAACGGACAGGGCCGGATCTGGCCCGGGTCGGTAACAAATACTCCGACGAATGGCATGTCGATCACCTTATCGATCCGCGCTCTCTTGTGCCGGAATCGATTATGCCTCCGTACGCCTTCCTGGCAGAGAAGAAGCTCGACTACCGCAATATCGAAGCGGACCTGAAAGCGCTGAAATGGGTCGGTGTCGATTACACCGATGAGATGATCGAGAACGCGAAGATCGATCTCCAGGCTCAGGCTGATCCGGACATCTACTTCGACGAACAAGACGCCCTCGTTGCTCGCTACACTGAGGCAGCAGGTCGTGAAGGGACGGTCCAAATCCGCGACTTTGATCGCGATCCAGACCGCATCACCGAAATGGATGCACTGGTCGCTTATCTTCAAATGACCGGCACGCTTGTGGATTTCTCCACATACGAAGCCGAAGACCTGATGAACCGGCGCTAGGGAGGAACAGCCATGTACGAAATGCTCTCAAGTTTCGCGCAGACCGGAGGACTGATCTACTTCGTCATCCTGTTTGCTGGCGTCCTCGCCTATGCCCTTTGGCCTCGCAACCAGAAACGGTTCGACGACGCCGCAGCACTTCCACTTTCAGACCGGGAGCCCGGAGATGAGTGAACAAGAAAAAGAAATCGACCAGCACACCGGCGTTGAGACGACGGGTCATGCCTGGGACGGTATCAAGGAATTGAACAATCCCCTGCCCCGCTGGTGGCTGTACATCTGGTACGCGACCATCGCGTTCTCGATCGTCTACATGGTCATCATGCCAGCCATTCCCGCGCTTCCTGGGCTCGGCACGAACACACGGGGCATTGGAGACCACTCCGATCGCGTGAGTGTCGCTGAGCAGATCGACGCAATGCGGACCGAGAGGATGCAGGCCGGCCAGGCACTTGTCGCCGCAAGTCTTGAAGAGATTGAAACCGACCGGTCTCTCCAGCAATTCGCAATGGCCGCTGGTGAAAGTGCATTTGGCGATAACTGCGCGACCTGCCATGGCGCTGGTGGTACTGGTGCGAAGGGATATCCGCGTCTCGCAGACGATGTCTGGCTCTGGTCTGGTACCCTTGACGGTATTGAGTACACGCTTCGCCACGGCATCCGGCATGACGAAGATCCCGACACGCGCTTCTCGCAGATGCCTGCCTTTGGCCGCGACCGCCTTCTTTCGTCGCAACAGATCGATGATGTCGTGAACCATGTTTTGCTGATTTCTGGTCAAGATGTGCACGACGTACGCAGTGCACAGCGCGGTGCCGACCTGTTCGCTGCTCAATGCGCCACCTGTCATGGAGAAGATGGAACAGGCGACCGCTCCGTCGGCGCACCGAACCTGACCGATCGCGATTGGTTGTTTGGTGGCTCTGAGGAAGAAATCTACACGACCGTTTACAATGCCCGCAACGCACATATGCCTGCTTGGGAGGGTCGTCTGGATGACGCGACAATCAAGGCTCTCGCCGTTTATGTGCACTCTCTAGGCGTGGGCGAATAGAAAGCCACCCGATGTCACGCGTAACGCTCATAACTCCTAAATCGCCGCCGCCGGCACCGCCGCCGCAGGACCTGTATTCCAAGAGGAAACAGATCTATCCGAAGCTAGCCCATGGCAAGTTTCGAACCCTGAAATGGGCGGCCATGGCGGTGATGCTCGGCGTCTATTATCTGGTGCCCTGGCTTCGCTGGCCACGCGGCGCAGGGGTTCCAGACCAGGCAGTACTGGCCGATTTCGCCGGTGAGCGGTTCTTCTTTTTCGGGATCGAGATATGGCCGCAGGAGGCGTACTACCTTGCCGGCCTGATGATCCTGGCCGCCTTGGGCCTGTTTCTGGTGACATCGCTCTTCGGTCGGGTCTGGTGCGGATACGCGTGCCCACAAACCGTTTGGACAGATCTCTATATCTGGGTGGAGCGCGCCTTCGAAGGTGACCGTGCGGCTCGGATCCGCCTGGACAAGAAACCTTGGAGCTTTGACAAAGCCTGGAGGAAGATCGGCAAGCACATTGTGTGGCTGTTGATCGCCTTCCTGACAGGCGGCGCATTCATTCTCTATTTTCATGATGCGCGGATGATAGCTGAAACCTTCTTCATAGGTGAGGCGCCGCTGTCGGCCTATTGGTTCGCAGGCATTCTGACATTCACGACTTATGCGCTCGCCGGCACGATGCGCGAGCAGGTCTGCACCTATCTGTGTCCATGGCCACGGATACAAGGCGCGCTCACCGACGAACACGCGTTGAACGTGACCTATCGCTATGACCGCGGTGAACCTCGTGGCCCGCATCGTAAAGGTGAGAGCTGGGACGGGCGTGGTGATTGCATCGATTGCAAGCAGTGCGTACAGGTCTGCCCAATGGGTATCGACATTCGGGACGGCGCTCAGCTCGAATGCATCCACTGCGCACTGTGTATTGATGCCTGCGATGACATCATGAAGAAGATCGATCGGCCGACCGGGCTGATCGCATACGACACCGATACAGCCGTTGCATGCCGGGCGTCGGGTCAGAAACCGAAATACAGGCTTATACGCCCAAGAACGATCCTTTACTTCGTCGTCATGGTGATGATCGCATCGGTGATGGCGTTCGGTCTCCTCAATCGGGGAACGTTTGAAGTGAACGTGCTCAAAGATCGCTCGCCGCCATACATTCAATTGTCGGACGGCGACATCCGCAATGGCTACACGCTGAAACTGGTCAACAAATCCGGCGATGCCCGTAGCATGAGTCTCGAAGCCCACGGCATGAACGGCCTCGTCCTCGATGTCACCGGACTGGAACCCAATGACGAAGGCATCATTATGCTGCCGGTGGCGGCGCACGGTGTCGACCGGTATCGCCTGTCGGTCAGTATTCCAGAAGAAAGCGTAGACGGCCGGAGGCACTTTTTCCTCCTTCTAACAGACGTTAATACCGGAGAAGTGCACACCAACCGTACAAGCTTCATGGCTCCAGCGAACTAAAGCCGAGAAAGGTCTGCAATATGAGTGTGGCGCAACAATACCGCCAAGGGCCGGATGCCAAGCTGAAAGGCTGGCATGTCCTCCTGATCATGATGGCATTCTTCGGCCTCATGTTCGCAGTGAACGGTGTCTTTCTTTACTCTGCCATCACCAGCTTTCCAGGGGAGGACGTGGAGAAGTCATACCTGCAAGGGCTTAATTACAACGACACCCTTGAGGCAAAACGTGAGCAAGCCGAGTTAGGCTGGACGATGCGCGCCGGGCTAGCGGACCGCTCGAATGAGACATTGCGCGTCGAAGTAAACAATAAAGACGGCCTGCCAGTGTCACGTCTGTCGGTTTTGGCTCAATTCCGCCGGAACGCGACGACGTCTGGAGATACAACGTTGCCGATGGAGGCCGTAGCTGATGAGCCAGGCGTATACGAAGTGGCTTTGCCATCACTGGAGCGCGGCGACTGGTCCATTATCGTAACTGCAATGTCTGATGTTAACGATGACAGGTTTGTGGCTGAGAAAGAGATACGCTTGAAATGAGCGATGCCACCATCACGGTCGATCGGGGTTGCCCGAGCGGGCTTTCGCCGGCCGAATCCTCCAATAATGGAGACGTGTCCGCTTTTGTTTCGGAGCGCGGCGACAAGAGAGTCCTGAACCTCGCCGTTCGCGGCGCGAAATGCGCAGGCTGCCTTTCAAAAATCGAATCCGCCCTGACCGCCCTTCCCGGCGTGGTGTCAGCGCGCCTCAATCTCTCGAACGGGCGCCTTGCCGTAACATGGACTGGTGAGCTCAACCCAAACGTGGTGGTGAGCACAGTCTCAGCACTTGGTTATGGCGTCAGCCCATTCGATAATGATCAGTCTCAGCGACAGGCAGAAAACGAAGAGCGTAGCTTGCTAATCGCCATGGGCGTTGCAGCTTTCGCCGCAGCGAATGTGATGCTGCTGTCGATTTCAATCTGGGCCGGTCATGGCGAAATGGGAGAGCAGACCCGCCGCGTCATGCACGCAATTTCCGGTGCAATCGCGATCCCGACGGCGCTCTTTTCCGGGCGGGTGTTTTTTGCATCTGCATGGAAAGTTCTGCGCAGCGGCCACGCGAACATGGACGTGCCGATATCGCTCGCCATTACACTCGCACTCGGCATCAGCGTCGTGGAAACCATACGCGGAGGCGAGCACGCCTATTTTGACGCCTCGGTCATGCTCATTTTCTTCCTCCTCATAGGACGGTTTCTCGATGCTCGTTTACGGCGACGTACCCATGCTGCGGCTCACCAGCTGGCAGCCCTCCAGGCACAATCCGCTACGCGCCTACAGCCAGACGGCGCTGCCAAATCAGTGCGGGCAGGAGAGATTGCATCGGGAGATACTTTGCTCGTCGCGCCGGGCGAGCGTCTGCTCGTGGACATGGAAATTATTGATGGAGAGAGTGAGGCCGATGAGAGCCTTGTGTCGGGTGAAAGCCTGCCACGGATGGCGGTGCCTGGCGTGAAATTGTATGCGGGCACGGTAAACCTCACGCAGTCATTGCGTGGGCGTGCACTCGCCGCTGCAGATGATTCTCTGCTGTCCGAGATATCGAGGATGCTCGAGGCTGGAGAGCAAAGACGGTCGGCCTATCGACGTATCGCTGACAAAGCGGTCTCGCTCTATGTTCCGTTGGTGCACACCACAGCGGCCCTTACTTTCATCGGATGGATGCTGGCCGGTGCCGGAATACGGGAAGCTTTGATGATCGCTGTTTCGACGTTGATCATCACATGTCCCTGCGCCTTGGCGCTCGCCGCGCCCGTCGTTCAGGTCGTGGCATCCGAGCGCCTGTTTTCGAAAGGAATCTATCTTAAATCCGGCGACGCCCTGGAGCGTATCGCAGAGTGCGATCATGTGGTGTTTGACAAAACCGGTACGCTTACCGTCGGCGAGCCAGTCCTGGTCGATAAAGATGCGGCGAGTCCTTCTCTCGAGCGCGCGGCCCGACTGGCACGCGCGTCCAGGCATCCGCTGTCTCGAGCGCTCGTAAAGGCTGCTGGCCCGGGTCGGGTGGCGCCCCATGTCAAGGAACACGCCGGGCTTGGTCTCACTGCTGAACTCGACGGCATTGAATGTCGGCTCGGTTCGGCTGAGTGGGTCGGCAAGGAAATACCCGCAATGTCAAGTCGCTTGCAGCTCTGGTACGCGGAAGGCGATGACGCCCCGATTCTTTTTGAATTCGAAGACGCCCTTCGCTCTGGCGCTCTTCAAATTGCTGAAGCCTTGCGTCGCCGTGGCGCCAGCATCGAAATCCTGTCTGGAGATCGCGAAGACGCGGTCCGAGCGGTTGCTGACAAGCTTGGCGTTTCGGAGTGGCGGGCGGGCGCTCGCCCGTCGGACAAGGTCGAACGCCTGGAAGCATTGAGAGCCGAGGGCCGAAAAGTCCTGATGGTAGGCGACGGTCTGAATGATGCCGGTTCGCTGTCTTTGGCGCATGCATCTCTCGCCCCTGGCGGCGCCATGGATGTGAGTCAGTCAGCGAGCGATGCCGTGTACACAGGCGGTGGTCTGGAGGCGATAGTCAGCATGATTGACGCTGCTCGCGGCGCTCGGTCCCGAATGCTCCAGAACTTTTCACTGGCCGCGGGGTATAATTTGATTGCTGTTCCCGTCGCAGTGGCCGGGTTCGCAACGCCGCTGGTCGCAGCGATTGCGATGTCTGCATCGTCCGTTATCGTGACGCTGAATGCCCTACGTCCCAGCGCACGAGGTTCCTGACTATGGAAATGCTCGCTTTCCTCATCCCGATCGCTCTCTTTCTGGGCTTGATCGGACTGGTGGCATTTATCTGGGCCGCAAAAACGGGCCAGTTCGATGATCCCGAAGGCGATGCCGCGCGCATCCTGATAGATGACGATCACCCCCTGCCCTGATCAACGCAGAAACGTCTTTCATGGACAGCCGATCGCCCAAGCAATTGTATTGCGGTGAATTTCACTCGTCCCCGAGTAAATCGTCGCGGCCCGTGTCGCGAAATATTTCGACTGAGCCAGCCGATTATGAGGCGCGGCTTGGATCGCAAGTTCGGTGATTGCCTGGTGGAGTTCGGTCGCGGTGAGCTTCATTAAAGACGATGTCGCCTTCCGTCCGCAAGACGGCGGCCGCGTTTCGACTTTCAGCTGCAGCGCTTCAAATTCTTCAATCCGGCAAGCAAGGTCGTTGAGTTGCCGGAGGATGGTCATCTCGCCTGGCGCTACCTCCTTTACATGGCGTGCTGCCGCCCGCCATGCCCGCCGAAGAGTTCCAGTGGTGGTATTGTTGGATCGGGCAATTTGCATGAGTGTTCGAGCCACGGTCCAACCGTCATCTATATCGCCTATCCTGTCGGCGGCTGGCGTCCGGACATTATCAAAGAAGACTTCGCTGACTTCATGCGTGCCGTCTAGGCAGCGAATTGGACGCACCGAGATTCCGGGCAAGTCCATTTCAACAAGTAAAAATACCAACCCGTCACGGCCGCTCGATTGCGCGTCGCTTCGGGCCAGGAGATACATATGCGATGCTTGGTGCGCAAAGCTCGTCCAGAGCTTGCTGCCATTCAAAACGAATACGTTTCCGTCTCTCTCGGCTTTCAGCCCAAGCGCAGGCAAATCAGACCCTGCTTGCGGCTCGGAAAACCCCTGACACCATTCGTGTTCACCACGTAGGATCGGCGGAAGATAGCGAGCCTGCTGCTCTGTTGAGCCAGCCTGCATGATAAGCGGTCCGATTGTGCGAATGCCGGACGACATCAGAACTGGCGCATCGTTCTCTGCGCATGCATTTTCGAAATAGAGCTGCTGCTCTGCGGACCAGCCCGGCCCCCCATATGCTTTCGGCCAAGCGGGCGCTAACCAACCTTTTTCATACAGGATCGCTCGCCATTTCGAGCACGCCACCGGATCTGATTTCAGGCCAGTCGTATCCCGTCCGGCTTGTCTTAAATCCTCCGTGAGGCGCTCATGAAGAAAATGATCGACTTCGCGGCGAAATCCGATCGAAACCCTTTCGCGACTTCCCCCGGCACTCATTCGCGTCGAGATGTCAGTAAAGGCGTTCATCTTGGATTCCTGGCGCATAGTGCTGCGGGCACTAAAAAGGACGAGGTAGGCCTCGCTCAATGCGTAAAGATACGGAGGCTGGTGAGCCGTGGGACGTCGCCGAATCGCCGTCAGGCAACCGGCTCAAGCTGCATTTGCCGTGGCCCGTAGAACCGACGCTTCAAGAACACCTTTTTCATCCCAATTGCCTTCCGGTCGAATAAGAAGGTACGGGTCGCTGAGCGGCGTAAGCGCGTGTGGATGAGGCGGCAGCTGAATATCGACCTCCAGATATTCATAGTCTGAAAACGAGAAAGATGGCCGGTTTTCACGCAAGATGCAGTAAACGGTTCTTTTCCACAGGGGCCACAGCCGCGCCTGAATTTGACCCGTCATGAGTCGATAACCTTTACGAGCAGCAAGCTCAAAGGCGTGGGCGAGCATTATCCGCTCAAGCTGCTGACCACGGGCATGTGGAAGAACGCAGACGCGTTCGACTTTTCCAAAGCTCGCAAACCAGCGCAGGCGAAGCGTCGCAACCGGCTCTCCATCGATCGCGCATAATAGGTGACACGCCGAGAGGTCATTGCCGTCAAATTCTTCCCGGTAAGGGCACGATTGTTCGGCCATAAAGACTGCGGCGCGGATCGAGAAAACTTGCTGCAACTCTTCCAACGAATTCACGAGGGAGACGGGTGCATCACACAGAGCGCTGTCCGAAGGGCCCCTTCGCATGACGAGCAGACCGACGTGTGGATGAGCTAGTCTCACCGCCATTTTATTGAATTGGGTCGAAAACGAATAAATCCGAAAGACCGCCAGGTAACCGCCGGAAGCCCAGCTTCAGCATGGACCTCCGACCGTCTTCTGTTGCGCCTCGAGCATAACAGGGTACCGGAGAGAATTGCGAGACTCGTACATAGGCAGAAGCCGCCATGATGCTCCGCCTGGTCTCTTTTGTTTCACCGGCATAGACACCCACATAAAGCCCAAAGACGGGTGTGTTGGCTGGTGCGACGTGACGAAGGGCCGGATCGCCGGGATTGAGTTCACCAGATTCGACGGCGTCCCTGCCCTCTTCCGTCAGCGGCACGGTAATGTAGATGCCGCTCATCGGCTCACCAATCGTCCACAAGGTCATCTGTGTAATGGCGTCGAGCGTTGCAATCACCTCTTCGCGGGCGAGTTGTCCACCAAGCAATCGCTCGCCAAGCGCCAGCGCCTCAGCGGTCCTTCCCATCGGACATCGAACCAGTCCGAAGCGCCCCATATCTGCCGCCATGCTCTCCGGCGTGACAAAGCAGTAAGGGCGAGATGTATTGGATACAACCTGGTGGTGAATTGTCATAAGAAGTGTCTCCTTGGTGGAGAAACTGATAAAAACACGTAAAAGTTGTCAACTATAAAATTTACAATCTAGCATTTTCGCGGCAGGAAGGGTTTCAGGACTGAAATACGTACACCAGTGGTGGCAGAATGCGCTCTAACAAACTGGACTGGGACAACCTTCGGGTTTTCGCTGCGGTCGCCGATTTAGGAAGCATGACCGCTGCTGCGAAACATGTGGGTGAGTCGACCCCGACGGTCAGCCGCAAGATCGAAGAGCTCGAACGCAGTCTGAATTGCCAGCTCTTCATCCGAAGCACGCGCGGAGTAGAGCTGACAGAAGCGGGAAAACAGGTGCTTCGGCGCACCACGACGATCGCGAACGAAGCGAATACGATCCTGTCTGAAATGTCGGATGTTGATCAGGAGGCCGCTGGAGATCTCAGAATAGCCTCGACTGACGGCGTTTTGTCTCACTGGCTTACCCGCACAATGCCGCAATATCTGGCCAAGAACAGCGAGCTTGAGCTTTACATCAGCATTCTGGAAAAGGATGCAAACCTCCTGAACAACGAAGCTGACATGAGCTTTGTGTTCACCAAACCTCAGCACCGAGACTTGCACTCAACCCGGCTCGGCGTCCTGCACTACATGTTCTTCGCGTCTGAATCATATCTTGAGACGTACGGACGCCCCGAAAGCCTGTTTGACCTTCAGGGGCACCGTTGCCTCTTGCATGAAGCTTACGTCAATCAGATTGACCGTTGGGCCACAAAAGCGTCCGACCTCAAAAAGATGTTGAAGTTCAGCATCATTACGAATTCGGGAACGGTCCTTCGGGAGGTCTGCGCCAATGGTGGCGGCATCACGCTGGCACCCTCCTACGCGTGCATCGTCGACGAGCGACTGATTCCCTTGGAACTGCCAGAACTCGTGCCGATTGAATTCTGGTTGTCATACACCCACCGCGTTCAGCGGCTGTCGAGAGGACGCAAATTCATCGACTGGCTGACGACGCAATTCGACCCCGAAGCCAATCCCTGGTTTGCGGAAACGTTTGTGCACCCCAAGCACTGGAACGCGCATAAAGAAAAACACCCAGCTCGGGAAGCGAGCTGAGTGTTGAACTGAACTTAAAGAGAATTTCCTAGACGGTCTTCAGGATCGTGATGATCGCTTCGAGTTTCTTGGGATCGTCAATCGTTCTGACAATCCGGCTGACTTCGCTTCTGTACTTATCAACTTCGCTGTCTTCATCACTGCTATCGCCGAGCAGCACGTCCTCAGGAAAGAGGTGCTCGACGGGAACCGCCAGAATATTTGCAATTGCGGCAAGGGTGCCTGCGCTGATGCGGTTTGTTCCGTTCTCGTATTTGTGGACTTGCTGATAGGACAGGCCCAATTTCTTTGCGAGATCATCAAGCGTCATACCAATGCGACGACGCGCCTGGCGAACCAGTTGACCAATCCCGCGATCTGCGTCGCTGACTTTGCGCGGCGAAGCCGACATCACTGTTGCCATATCCTATACTCAGCCTATTACTTCTGTAAGTGCACTATTGCTTCGTCTGATTTCCACCTAAGATCGCGTTACAGCAAGGGGTGTAGTCCTCAAGATTCTGCAACAGTCGTCCCAGGCACTTCCCTCTTAAGACCCAAAAAAGTGGCCACCTCATGAGATGGCCAAAGTTTAGCAAGAAGGACATCAGACAAAGAACCTAACGATATTCGTCGCGGCTCTTCACTGATGAGTGTGTTTTAGCAGCCTGTATATGAACCCGTACGGTCGGCCCTGTTGTTTTCGGTTCACGTCGCCCATTCAGACGTAAGAATTCCCAATACCACCTTGTTATAATTGGGTTTCTAAATCTTCCAGTCTGCGATAATTTCTTCATTGTGGGTGCCTGGCGTCGCCGGCGGGCGTTGAACCTCGCCAGGTGTCTTGGAGAAGCGGGGCGCCGGAGCCGGTTGTACAACACCGCCAATCTCGATGAACGTTTCTCTGGCAACATTATGAGGATGCGAAGGGGCTTCGGCCAAAGACAGCACAGGCGCGAAACAGACATCGGTGCCTTCCATTATGTCGCACCACTCATCCCTCGACTTCGTTTTGATCACCTCTGCGAGCTTCTCAGACAATGTAGGCCACTTCGAGCGGTCCATCTGAGACTGAAACTCCGAATCGGTAAGCCCCGCCTTTTCCAGCAGCAAAGCGTAGAACTGAGGTTCGATGGACCCAATGGAGACGTACTTTCCGTCGCTTGTTTCGTAGCAGTCGTAGAAATGCGCGCCGCCATCGAGCAAATTGTCCTCGCGCTCATCCGTCCAGACGCCCATGGCCCTCATGCCGTAGAACATGGATGCGAGTGATGCTGCACCATCCGTCATCGCCACATCGACCACTTGTCCCTCGCCGCCTGAGCGGGCGTGGAGGATCGCTGCTAGAAGGCCGAAAGCTAGATAGAGCGCGCCGCCCCCATAATCCCCGATGAGGTTGAGCGGCGGATATGGTTTCTCGCCTTTGCGCCCCATTGCACCAAGGGCGCCCGTCAAAGCTATATAGTTAAGGTCATGACCTGCCGCTTGAGACAGCGGACCGAACTGCCCCCAACCCGTCATCCGACCGTAAGCAAGCTTCGGATTTCGGTCCAAGGCAATGTCGGGGCCCAGTCCGAGGCGTTCCATGACGCCTGGCCGGAAACCTTCAATTAGCCCATCGGCTTTTTCGATCAGCTTTAATGCCGTTTCAACATCGGCCGGGTCTTTCAAGTTCAGCGCAATTGAGCGACGTCCTCTCGACTCCACATTCGCAGGAGACGCCGGCCGCCCGCCTGAGCCGGCGCGATCGATGCGCACAACGTCTGCACCGAGGTCCGATAATAGCATCCCGCAGAACGGGCCGGGGCCGATGCCCTGGAATTCAACAATTTTGGTACCTGTAAGCGGTCCGCTGGCCATGGTCTGTCTCCCTGAATGTCTCGTTCGAAGGTGACAATAAGAAAACGCGAGCACGTTCCAAGCCGTGCCCCAACGGATACTTTGATGAAAAACGGCAGCTAGGTTTTTGTGCTGAGCGCTAGCAGTTCGCGCAACAGGGACCGTATCATCACGATCTGCTTTTCCTTCGACTCGGGAACCTTCGTGATCACAAGCTTCGAGTCGGGACGCAGTTTCAGCTGGTTGGGCCTGGACCGAACAATGCTCATGAGCTGCATCGGATCTACGGATGTGTCGTCACGAAATGCCATGACGACGCCCTTCGGTCCGGCGTCGAGTTTCGAAATGCCCATGGATTTGCACGCCGCCTTGATCGCGGTGACTTCAAGCAATTGCCGGGTCTCTTCCGGTAGTGGACCGAACCGGTCGATGAGTTCAGCAGCGAACCCTTCGCGACCTTCCTCCGTATCGATCTCTGCCAGGCGACGATAGAGGCCAAGGCGCACGCCGAGATCCTCGACATAGGTATCAGGGATCAGCACAGCGACACCAAGATTGATCTGCGGTGACCAGTCGTCGGCGATTTCCTCGTCCATGTCGGAAACGCCAGCTTTCAGAGCATTGACGGCATCTTCGAGCATCGACTGGTAGAGTTCGACACCGACTTCGCGAACATGCCCGGACTGTTGATCGCCCAGCAGGTTTCCGGATCCGCGCATATCAAGGTCGTGGCTTGCCAGCTGAAAGCCTGCGCCGAGCGAATCCAGGGATTGCAGGATGCGGAGACGGCGTTCGGCGCCCGGCGTCATTACCTGCTCGGTCGGCGTTGTGAAATACGCATAGGCGCGAACTTTGGACCGGCCAACACGGCCGCGAAGCTGATAAAGCTGCGCCAGACCAAAACGGTCAGAGCGGTAGATCACCAAGGTGTTGGCGCGCGGAATATCCAGACCGCTTTCGACGATGGTGGTCGACAGCAGCACGTCATACTGCCCTTCGTAGAAGGCCGTCATGATGTCTTCCAGCTCTGTGGGTGGCATCTGGCCGTGAGCCACAACGAAGCTGACTTCCGGAATATTGTCGCGCAGGAACGTCTCAAGTCCATCGAGATCCTGAATCCGGGGCGCGACAAAGAAAGCCTGACCGCCGCGATATTTTTCCCGAAGCAAAGCCTCGCGAATCGTTACCGTGTCGAATTCCGTGACGTAGGTCCGCACAGACAGGCGGTCGACCGGCGGCGTTGCAATAATTGACAAATCCCGAATGCCGGTGAGCGCCATCTGCAGCGTGCGAGGGATGGGCGTCGCCGACAGCGTCAGGACATGCACATCTGCCTTTAGCTCTTTCAGGCGCTCCTTGTGCTTCACACCAAAACGCTGCTCTTCATCCACGATAACGAGGCCCAGGCGTTTGAAGTTCACAGTCTCAGAAAGCAGGGCATGAGTGCCGACCACAATATCGACTGTGCCGTCGTCAAGGCCGGTCTTGGTCGCGGTGGCGTCCTTCTGGCTGACCATTCGAGACAGGTGCCGAACTTTGACCGGCCAATTGGCAAACCGCTCCGCAAAGGAATTGTAATGCTGGCGAGCCAGAAGCGTGGTGGGCGCGACGACCGCGACCTGCATCCCGCTCATGGCTGCAACGAACGCTGCTCGCAACGCCACTTCAGTCTTGCCGAAGCCGACATCGCCGCAGACGAGACGGTCCATAGGTTTGCCACTTGCGAGGTCAGCCAGCGTGTCCTCAATCGCATTGAGCTGGTCATCGGTCTCTTCATAGGGGAAGCGGGCCGCAAATTCCTCGTAAAGGCCCTGCCCTGTTGTGGTCGGCTCTGCTTGCCTAAGCTGCCGGGCCGCAGCGATATCGAGAAGCTCCGCCGCCATCTCGAGAATACGTTTCTTGGCGCGCGCTTTGCGTGTCTGCCAACCCGTCCCACCGAGGCGGTCGATTGCACTTTCGGCATCTTCGCTGCCATAACGGCTGATAAGGTCGACGTTCTCAACAGGCAGATAGATCCGGTCGCCGCCAGCATATGATAATTCCAGGCAATCATGGGGCGCGCCCGTCAGTTCGAGGGTCTTAAGCCCTTCATATCGCCCTACCCCGTGATCGACGTGGACAACCAGATCGCCGGTATTCAGCGAAGCCGCTTCGGAAATAAAGTTCGCAGACTTGCGCTTTCGCCTCGGTGCCGCCAACCGGTCCCCGAGCACATCAGGTTCTGAGATGATCGCGAAATCTTCGGCGACATATCCTTGTTCAAGAGGCAGTTCGACGATGGATAGCTTGGCCTGCTGGGCCGCTTCAAGCGAATAAACTCGCGGCAATGCACCAAGACCGTGGTCTTCCATGACGCCGACAAGACGCTCGGCGGACCCGGCGGTCCACGCGCCAAGAATCACAGTCTTGCCTTGCTCGCGAAGCTTTCGAGCATGAGCGGCCGCTTCTTCAAACACATTCAGATCAGGGCGCGCTCGCTCGGGACCAAAATCACGTCCAGGCGAACCACCAAGGTCAATACCGCCATCGGAGCTTAGAGGTGAAAACCGGGCGACCGGCTGCACAGAGAGTTTATCCTGCAGCTCTGCAGGCTCCAGATACAGGCTTGAAGGAGGCAGTACTTTTGCTGGTCGATCATCCGTTGCGGCTTCCAGCCGTGCGGTATGGTAATCCACGACCTGAGCCTGGCGCTCGGCAACCGCTTCACCGGAAAGATAACCGAATCCGATGAGCGCATCAGTGCCGACATAATCAAACAGCGTATCAAGATGCGGGTGAAACAGTGGCAGCCAGTTCTCAAGCCCTTGTCGGCGGATCTGTGCGCGAGCCGCTTCGTACATCATGTCCCCCGCCGGGGCGCCCATGGCGGCGAGGTACTTTTCACGAAACAGACTCAGCGTTTCGGCCGAATAGAGAATTTCGGACACCGGAGCCAAGACGGCCGACTTCAAAGTGCGAGTGGAAACCTGGGTTTCCGGGTCGAATGCTTTCAGCTGATCGAGCGTTGAACCGAAGAGGTCCAGACGAATAGGTTCGATGCTTGTGGGCGGATAGACATCGATGATGCCGCCGCGGACTGAAAATTCGCCCCGGTCGCTGACGGTGCTGGACCGTATGTAGCCATTGATGGCGAGATAGTCTGTCAGAGCCTTTTCATCGACGTCCTGCCCTACAGACAAAGTGAAGCTCGCCGCTTTCATGGTTTCACGCGGTGGAACCCGTTGCATCAATGACGACGAAGTCGTGATGACTAGCAATGCGCTGTTCGACGTGTCGTGCTGGGCAATTCTGGCGAGGGCGGCACATCGTTGTGACGCAACCGACGGGCTCGGGCTCACCCTGTCATAGGGCAGAATATCCCAGCCAGGCAGCAAGACCCTGTCCAGGGCTGGCATGTTAAACTCTGCGAGCTTTAGCGCGGCATTGGCCGTCTTGTCATCGCGGGCGACATACAGACCAATCCGTGAAGAGCCCTGCAGAGCGCGCTGCATGACAAGCAGGTCCAGCCCGAAAGGCGCGCCGGCAATATTGGTAGGCGCCGAAAGCTGCGCCAATGAAGAGACTTGGGGCATATTCGAAATCTGGGCTCGCCGGACAGGTGTTTCGGGATGCGGACTGCGCTAACCGAGGGGGTCGTACTCGAACGCGAGCAGACGGTCCATGACCGGTCCTGCATAATTTGGCGGGACGCTTTTGTTGCCTACGATCCAAGCGTAAACTTCCCAGTCCGGCGTGGCGAGCAAGCGTTCGAATTCCTGGAGTTCAGTCTCGCTCATGCCAGCGATGTGACGGTCCGCAAACTGCCCCATAATCAGGTCCATCTCTCGAAACCCTCGTCTCGAAGCACGGAACTTCAATTTTCGTTTTCGTTCATCCATGACTCAATGTCCTCTACCCGTTCCGCCGATAAGTGCAATTGCAGGTGAGCCACCTTCGACTATTGTCAACACCACCTATGCGCGACGAACGACTTTTCCCCCTCTTTCAGTCCTTGGACAGGCTGCCCGGAATCGGCCCCAAGCTGAAACCTGTTTTCGAACACCTGATTGGTGGCGAACATGTATGGGACCTCTTGTTGCACCTGCCGGATCGCTGGCTGGACAGGAGAGTGAAGGCGTCGTTCGAAGAGCTGATCCCAGGTGAGGTCGCAACAGTCCGTGGCGAAGTTCACGCCTATAAAGCGCCTTACAATGATCGCGCGCCTCACCGTATCCAGATGTATGATGGTACGGGGTTTTTGACCCTCATCTTTTTTCGGGCAGAGCCTCGATGGTTGCAGGGCCAGTTTCCTATTGGAAAAGAGCGGATTGTTTCCGGCGCGGTCGGCGAATTTCAAGGCGAACGCCAGATGACGCATCCCGATTATATTATCGACCCTGCGCGCGGGGAAATGCCGCCTCAGGTCGAGCCGATCTATTCGCTTACCGCAGGATTGACCAACAAGAAGGTCCATAGTGCAGCTGAGGCTGCGCTTGATTGCATCACTGACGAACTGCCGGAATGGATATCGGCAGACCTGATGGACAAGCATGACTGGCCTGCCTTCAAAGCCGCGTTGACGGGCCTCCATGCGCCGACTGAATATGACGAAACCGCTTTTGAAACGTGTCGAGAGAGGCTGGCGTATGACGAGGCCCTGGCTCGAGAGCTCGTATTCGCCAAAGCCCGACAGGCGCGCACGCAGCGGGCCGCGCCAAACCTCAAGTCGAGCAATGACGACATGAACGCGGTTGCAGCCTCCCTCCCCTATAAGCTGACAAACGCCCAGATTCGGGCCGTGAAGGAAATCACAGTAGATATCGCTGAACCGCACCCGATGCGCAGAATGCTTCAGGGCGATGTCGGCGCTGGCAAAACGCTGGTCGCATTGCTTGCCGCTGTGAAAGCGGTGAGCAGCGGTTTTCAGGCAGCGTTTATGGCGCCAACAGAGGTTTTGGCACGCCAACAGTACGAGACTGTGTCCGGCCTGCTCTCGCCGCTTGGCTATGAAGTCGCCGCGCTCACCGGGCGAGACCGAGGCGCAGCACGCGAAGGGACCCTGATCGGCCTTGCCGATGGATCGATCCAGATTGCTGTCGGCACTCAGGCTCTGTTCCAGGAGGCGGTCAGGTTCCAAAACCTGGGTCTTGTGATCGTGGACGAGCAACACAGGTTTGGCGTTGCCGACCGCATGAAACTCGCCAGCAAAGCACAAGCCCCGCACATGCTCGTCATGAGCGCCACGCCGATACCAAGGACGCTCGCGCAGGCTGTTCACGGTGATCTCGACATATCCGTTCTCGATGAAAAGCCGGAGGGCCGGCAACCAATTGAAACACGCGCCATCCCCGATACGCGTATTGAAGAAGTTGTTCAGGGCGTCGCCCGCGCAATCGACCGAGGTGAACGGGTTTTCTGGGTCTGTCCTCGCGTCGACGCTGACGAAGATGATAGTTCAGCGGTGTATCGCTCTGCAGCTCTCAAGGAAGCACTGGGCGTGCCGGTGGGACTGGTGCATGGCCGCCTGAAGGGCGAAGCGAAAGATACGGCACTGGAAGACTTTCGAACTGGTAAAACGAAAGTGCTCGTTGCGACCACAGTGATCGAAGTCGGTGTCGACGTTCCAGATGCGACCATCATGGTGATCGAACGCGCTGAGGGATTCGGACTGGCTCAACTGCATCAGCTGCGCGGACGCGTGGGCCGCGGAACCAAGAAGTCTTTCTGCTTGCTCCTGTATCGTCCGCCTCTTGGAGACGTGGCGCGCGAACGACTGGAGACTCTTCGTGCAACAGAAGATGGATTTGAGATCGCCGAAGCCGACTTTCGCTTGCGCGGTCCGGGTGATCTGCTTGGCTTGCGCCAGTCTGGTGCCGTCGATTACCGGATCATCGACCTCACCAAGGATGCAGACCTAGTGCCCGTCGCAAGACAGGATGCCCGCTTCCTGGTGGAGCGCGGCGGCGAGACCAATGCGAAGCGGGCTGAGGCTCTTGGCCTATTGAGGGAGCTGCTCAGCCCGCTCAGCAGGGACAGCAGTTGAGGGCGTCGTTTCCGACGCCGGCGCAAGCTTCTCAGGCACGATGAGACCGGCGGACAGGATCATCTTCGCGCCCTCCTCGATCGACATGTCGAGATCGATACACTCGGCTCGATTGACGTACATAAGAAAGCCAGACGTCGGGTTTGGTGTTGTCGGCACAAACACCCCAATGAATTCAGGCCCGAGGTGATGTTTGATTTCGCCCTTTGCATCCGACGCGACAAAACCAATGCACCATGAGCCGGCCTTCGGGTATTCCACCATGACCACCCGGTCATAGGATGCCTGCTGATTGCTCGCGAGCACTTCTGTAAGCTGTTTGAAAGCGGCATAGACGTTTCTGACAAGCGGAATGCGCGATAGAATCCGATCCGTCGCACTGATCACTGATCGACCGATCAGATTCGTGGCGATCGCGCCCAGTATTGTCAGGACGATGATCATGACCAGCACGCCAAAGCCTGGGATGGCGTAGTTCGTGTAGGTCTCCGGCTGAATGACCGGTGGCAGCAGCGGCTTCACGCGATTGTCGATGAAATTTATCAGAAACTGCAGGACAAATATCGTAATCGCGATCGGCGCCGCGATCACCATACCGGCGAGAAAACGTCCGCGGAGCCATGCCCAGACGCTCAGACGTTTTGGCTTGGGCTCAATGCCCATCAAACCTTTGTCTTTCTTGCGTCTTTTCGACATTTAGGCGCTCCTGCGTGCGTCTGGTTGACGTTGAGTATGGCTTGGAAGTGTTCTTCTTTCCGTTAATTGTGGCGAAGATGAGTGACGCACAAGATTTTGAACGCAGGCTTTCCGCTGTCGTTGCAAAGATTTACGACGGAAAAGCTGAATTGAATTCGGCCGAGCAATTGTCAGGCGGCGCTAGCCAGGAAACCTGGTTGCTGAAGCTTGCAGGATCATTGGTCCCTGATTCTATTATCTTACGCCGAGCCCCCGAAGGGGCGACGGCCACGTCGGAATTAAATCCGATCGGACTTGCCCGGGAAGCGGAGGTCATTGCGTTGGCATCTGACGCTGATGTGCCCGTCCCAAAGGTACTCAGGGTGCTGACGCCCACAGATGGCCTCGGTGAGGGTTTCTTCATGAGCCGTATCACCGGAGAAACCATTGCGCGACGCATTCTGCGAGACGATCAATATGCTACCGCCCGCGCTGTGCTGCCGGAGCAATGCGGTATGGCGCTCGCGCGAATTCACTCTGTCAAAGGTGCAAGCGATTGCGGTCTGGAAGAGAGCAGCGGCCTGGATCAACTTCGCAGATACGATGAAACCTACAGGTCCACCGGGATATGTCGACCGATATTCGATTTGGCTGTTGCATGGCTAGAGGACCATGCCCCTTCGCCGCTCAAGCCTGCTCTCGTTCACGGTGACTTCCGCCTCGGAAACATCATGGTCGACGAACAGGGTTTGGCGTCGGTTCTCGACTGGGAACTCTCGCACATTGGGGATCCGAGAGAAGACATTGCGTGGCTATGCGTAAATTCGTGGCGCTTCGGACAATCTGAAAATCGGGTCGGCGGCTTCGGGCAATTGGAGGACTTGCTTGACGCTTACGAGCAAGCTGGCGGCCAAGCCTTTCAACCGACGGATATTGACTGGTGGGAAATTCTAGGCAGCCTCAAATGGGGCATCATGTGCATGATGATGTACGAATCCTTTCGGTCCGGCGCTGATCCGAGTGTCGAACGCGCGGCGATCGGCCGACGTGTTTCGGAAACAGAAATAGACCTGATAAACCTGCTGGAGAGGCAATAATGTACGACCAGCCAACGATCAAAGAGCTTGTTGAAGCGGTGAAGAATTTTGTCGATCACACCGCGATGCCTGAACTCAGTGGTCGGGCTGCCTTCCACGCAAGGGTTGCCTCCAATGTGCTTGCGACGATTGCGCGAGATTTGGAGGCCCGCAAACAAAACGATGCTGAAGAAAGATCGAGCCTGCAGGCTCTGCTCGGCACCTCGAATGAGAATGATTTGAGAGCCTTGAATTGCGAACTTAGCGAGCGCCTGAGGAACCGCACGCTGGATAGCAGCTCAACTGAGCTCATGTTGCACCTAAAAAAGACCGCAATTGCACAGCTAAAGGTGGATCAGCCGTCCTATTCAGGACTGAAAGAGGCAATGAAGGAAGAGTAATGCGCCGCGGGCTAATCGCAGTTGTTGTCATTCTTGTTGGCTGGTTCGCTTTCAAGAACCTCATCTACACATCAATGATCGGGCGAACAGAAGGCACACCTCCAGCGCCCGATTATTTCTATGATGAGGCATGGCTGGAAAGGCCTGCGGAACTCCCTCCAGGTGGCTGGGCAACACCATGGGGGGTCGATTTCTTTGTGATTGCCCCGCCGCCGACAACACCTGCGCCAGCGGGCATCATTCGCGCTGACGACGACGTCATACATCAAAGTTATGATGCATTCGTCTCAGAGGTTGGCCTGGATACGTCAGACCTCGAAATATACGCGCCTTCTTACAGATCCCCCTCGCCCGCTCTGGCGGCGAAATCCCGATCCGAAGCGATGAAACTGGCTGAAACCGACGTCATCGACGGTATGGCGCGGTACCTTTCAACCGACAATCGCAAGCGCGGACTCATCATTCTCGCCGCGCCTGGCACTGAGTCGCTTCTTACCGCTGCGCTGGGCACCCTTCCCGACGACGAGGATTTTGGCCAGCGTTTTGGCGGCGTCGTTATGAGTTCAGACGCCGATACGGGTGCTTTTATGCCCGCTCTTGGCAATTGTAGTCCGGCTGTCGACCCCTGTGCAGTCAGCGCTGACCTCGTTGCAAATGCGTCTGCCATGAGGTTTGTCCTGCCAAGCCTGCCAAGCCCACAGATGACCTATTCCTCTTCAGAAGATTTGAGTTCCACATTGCACAAGCGCGCAGAAACGCTTGCAGAATGGCTTGATGCAAACGCTGTAAAGCCAGCTGAACCCTTCGATACCTGGGCCGCAGATGAAGTGGTGGATGTTGCGCCAATTCGTCGACCGAACCAGGATGAAGACATCTCCGGAGACCGCGGAGACTAGGTCTTTGATCGTTCGATGATGTTTGTGGTCGAGTGTCCCGCTTCAAGTTCGACGATGTGCACCTCGCCGCCGTTCTTGAGAACAGTGTCGGCACCGACAATCGTCTCGATCGAATAATCGCCGCCCTTCACCAGAAGGTCCGGTACGATGAGCTCGATCAAGGCCTCTGGCGTGTCTTCTTCGAAGATGGTGACGGCATCTACGGCATTGATACCAGACATAATTGTCGCTCGATCATGCTCGGAGTTAATCGGCCGATTATCCCCTTTCAGCCGCTTGACTGAAGTGTCGGAGTTAATGGCAACAACCAGCCTGTCACACATGGATCGGGCACTTTCGAGGAGCTTCATATGCCCCGGATGAAGGATATCGAAGCACCCGTTCGTGAAGCCGACCCTCAGCCCATCGGACTTCCACTGTTCAGTTTTTGTTTGCAGTAAACCGCGCTCCAGAACCGGAGCACGCAGCAGATGGTGTCTTGGCTCGATCGCCATTCGAATCTCGCTCGCGGACACTGTAGCGGTGCCTGTCTTTCCAACGGCGATGCCTGATGCCGTGACGGCGAGCGCAACGGCCTCTTCCAATGCGGCGTCTGCTGCATAACCAAGCGCCATAGCTGCCATGCTGGTATCGCCGGCGCCAGAAACGTCATAAACCTCACGCGCTTCACCATGACGGTGATGAACCTTCCCGTCAGTGATCCACGACATGCCTTTTTCAGCGCGCGTAACAACAAAATTCGTTTCGGGTAGGTTGGACTTTAGCACCACCAGGGCTGCTTCGACATCTTTGTCATCGGCACACGAAAGGCCAGTCGCCGCAGCAAGCTCGTTTGCATTGGGCTTGATAAGCGTAGCCCCGCGGTACACCGCAAGATCATTAGATTTGGGATCGACAAGAACTGGAATGCCGACGCCAGAAGCAATGTCGAGACACGCTCTGAATATGTCTGGCGTGACACTCCCCTTGGCGTAGTCGGAAACGACAATGGCGCTACAGGTCTTCGCGCGCACTGCATCTCCAATCGCCGAAATGATCACGTCCGCCGTTAACCCGATGTCCGGCACCCTGGCTTCGGTGTCCACCCGCAGCAATTGCTGGTTGCTGGCCACGAAACGGGTTTTGACGATTGTCTGAAATGACGATGAACGCGCCAGTCGTGAATCGATTCCCGGCTCGCTATCCATAACGGAGGCGAGGCGTTCGCCGTCCTCGTCTTCGCCAACGCAACCGATAAGAATGACGTTGAGCCCCATCGACGCCATGTTTCTGGCGACATTGCCAGCACCCCCGGGCATCTCCGACACGCTGCTTTTTTGAAGCACGGGTACTGGCGACTCTGGCGAAATACGGTTCACCGAACCATAGACAAACCGGTCCAGCATCAAGTCGCCCACACATAGGACCGTCTTGCCGCGGCCACGCTCAATCAAGCTGGCAAGCCTCTGCTTCATGTGACCTCTCCTGTGTGCGTTTGTGGCTCGAAACTGCGCCTAGATTCGCCTTTTAGATACTGGGACTGGATTGTGCCAGCGTTCGGCACAAATGCATTGCGACTCATCCAGTTAGCGGTTTGCTGCGTATCTAAAACAATGCGCGTTTTTTGGAGGCGATTCTGCCAGATCATTCGGGAAGAAAACTCATTGTCTGGCTTAGACGCGATCTGCGCTTGAAAGATAATGCAGCCCTCGCAGCTGCTGTGGAAACAGGCGCTGATGTGGTCTGTGTCTACATATTGGAGAAGCATGACAAGCTGCGCTCCCTCGGCGGCGCGTCACTCTGGTGGCTCGATAAATCGCTTAAGTCATTGCGATCGGATATCTCAAATCTTGGCGGCAAACTCATTTGCCGGTCAGGTGACCCTGAACAGATTATTCCGGCGCTCGCGAAAGACCTCAATGCCGTCGGTGTCTACTGGGGCCGTCGATACGGTAAAGGTGAGCGCGACCTGGATGCTTCCATAAAGTCCGAGCTCAAAGACAGCGGTGTCGAGGCGCAGAGCTTTAATACCATGCTGCTCACGGAGCCGTGGACGATCAAGACCGGTGCCGGCGGCTACTACAAGGTGTTCACCCCTTACTGGCGAGCCATGAAAGACTGCTACGAAGCCCCGGACGCCCTACCCGCCCCTGGTTCGCTCAGCGGACAAGGAATTGAGAGCGATCGTATCGAAGATTGGGGGCTTCACCCATCAAGTCCGGATTGGTCAACGGGCTTCGAAGACGAATGGGAACCGGGCGAGTCGGGCGCAGCCAATCGGCTCTCGGAATTTCTGGACGACGGCCTTCGCGACTACAAATCAGCCCGAAATCGACCCGATGTCGCCAATGGGACTTCAGGGCTGTCTCCACACCTTTCATTCGGCGAAATCAGTCCAGCGCAGATTTGGCGCTCGGTGATGTCGAAAATCAGCCATGGTTTCAAACAGGACGACAGTGCGTGGACCTTTCTGTCTGAAGTCGTATGGCGGGAATTCTCTTACGTCCTCTTGTATTATAATCCGGAAATGACCTGGAAAAATTACAATGACAAATTTGACGACATGCCCTGGCGTTCAAATGCTTCGCGCCTGGAGCGCTGGCAAAATGGACAGACTGGCTATCCGATCGTCGACGCCGGAATGCGTCAGCTCTGGCACATTGGATGGATGCACAATCGCGTACGAATGATTGTCGCGTCCTTTCTAACCAAGCACTTGCTGGTTCCCTGGCAGGACGGCGAGACCTGGTTCTGGGATACACTGGTTGATGCTGATCCCGCTTCGAATTCTGCCGGTTGGCAATGGACTGCCGGTTCTGGCGCAGACGCTTCCCCCTATTTTCGGGTCTTCAATCCAATCACTCAGGGGCAAAAATTTGATGAGACCGGTTCTTACGTTCGCAAATGGTGCCCGGAATTGAAGGACCTGCCGGACAAATACCTCCACGAACCATGGGCCGCCGATAAGTCCATTCTTTCGAACGCCAGCGTTAAGCTTGGCGAAACATACCCCGAACCGATGATCGAGCATTCTGAAGGCCGGGAACGGGCGTTGGACGCGTGGGATACCTTGAAGAAGCAACAGGAAACCGCATGAAAAAAATTGCTATCATCGGCTCCGGTATAAGCGGGTTGGGTGCGGCCTACGCACTCCGGAACACCGCAGATGTAACCGTCTTCGAAGCGCGGTCTCGCGCTGGCGGACACGCGCATACTGTCTCCATAGACTATGACGGTGAGCCCATGGCCGTTGATATGGGATTCATCGTGTATAACGGCCTGAATTACCCGAACCTCACCGGCTTCTTCAATGAACTGGACGTTGCCACCGAAGCGAGTGATATGAGCTTTGCCGTTTCCAATCCTGATGGATTTGAGTGGGCGTCGACGACTAGCGGCATATTCGCCCGGAAAAGGAACCTGCTTCGTCCCCGCTTTCACCGCTTCTGGCGGACAATCCTTCGGTTCAACGACATTGCGCGCGCCGAACTCGCCAATGGCTCAATTCAAGCTGAAAGCCTGGGCTTCTGGCTGGACCAGCACGGTTTCAGTAAGGACTTTCAAGACAACTATATCCTGCCCATGGGCGGGGCGATCTGGTCTACACCCCCGGGCGAAATCCTGCGCTACCCGGCTTTGAGTTTCTTCCGATTCTTCGAAAACCATCGCTTGATGCACCGTGAGCGTCCAAAATGGCGAACCGTTACAGGCGGCTCCAAATCCTATGTCGACAAGATGGTTGATCAACTGGGCGATCGTCTCAAACTCTCGATGCCGGTCAAGTGTATTTCGCCCTTTGGCGAGAAGGTCCGTGTCGAGTTTCAGAATGCGCCGGACCAGGTCTTCGATGATATCATTCTTGCCGTGCATTCAGACCAGGCGTTGAATCTACTCTCGGAACGATGCGACCAACAGCGTTTCCTGCTTCGTTCGATCAAGTACCGCCCTAACGACATCTACCTGCATCGCGACAGCTCCTACATGCCGCGGCGACGGGCCGCTTGGGCGAGCTGGAATGTCATGGGCGACCAGTCTGATGAAACGTCTATTTGCCTGACCTACTGGATGAACCGACTACAAAACCTTCCCGTCGATAAGCCTTTGTTTGTAACGCTCAATCCGGATATCCCTCCCGCTGGCCACCAAACATTTGCGAAGGTGACATTCGATCACCCGCAGTTTGATGCCGCTGCTGACGCCGCGAAACGCTCGCTTGAGCGAAAGCAAGGCGAAGACGGCATCTGGTTTGCCGGTGCATGGCTTGGTTCCGGCTTTCATGAGGATGGATTGAAAAGCGGGCTACGCGCTGCATTATCGCTGGGCGGCGAAGTCGAGTGGGCTGCTGAAGGTGTTGAAACAGTTCCCCTTCCAGCACGCATCAAGCGAAGGGAGGCAGCGGCATCACAAGCGCTGTCATGAACATGCCCCCTGCTCTCAAACTGCACTATGGGCATACGTCCCATAAACGCTTTGCGCCTTTCCAATCTGGATTCCGCTACGGCGTTTTCATGATCGACGTTGACGTCGATCGGCTGGATGAGGCTGAGGACCAATGCAAGCGCTTCAGCATCAACAAATCCAACCTCTTCTCTTTGCGAACAGCGGAGCACGGGAGCTGCGGCCGACAATCACTACGGGCGTGGGCTGAGGCCGAATTTGAGAAGGCTGATATTGATGCCGCTGAGCATCAAATCAGACTGATCACCTTTCCCCGGCATCTGAACTACAAATTTGCGCCTATTTCGCTCTGGGTTGCCTACTTTGAGGGGGCCCCAACCGGTATCATTTACGAAGTCCGCAACACCTTTGGAGAACGTCACAACTATGTGGCCGCACTAGACGGCAAATGGAGTCGGCACAACGCGTCCAAGCAATTTCATGTGTCGCCATTCTTCGATGTGGACGGGACCTACCAATTTTCATTCCAGTTGGCAGACGATGAGCTGCGGCTCGGTATCACGACCATCAAGGATGAAACACCGGTCCATATGGCATCCTTGGCAACGAAAGCAGTCGACGCGACCGATTTGAGGCTCTGGAAAGCCGCCATCGCGCGTCCGGTTTCGACCTTCGGCGTAACTTTTGCTATTCATTGGCAAGCGTTCAAACTGTGGATCCGTGGAGCCAAATATCGTCCCAAGCCACAGGGGCCTCAGCATTCAACGACTGTCGCCAAGGCGAACGGCGAAAGCGGGAATAGGCGTGCAGCATGACCGACCAGAAAAACGTAATCAAAGCGACCGGGGCAACGGTTCGAAATATGAAAGACACACCGGCCAGTTTCAGGCTGGCTGGACTTATGCTTCTGAGAAGCGAGAGAGGGTCGATCCGGTTTGATCTGCCTGATGGCCGTTCAATCCAGTTTCAGGGGCCAGAGCCAGGTCCAAGCGCTGTTGTGGAAGTTCATGACTATGGGTTCGCAAAACGCGCCCTCGCTGGCGGAGACGTCGGATTTGCTGAAAGTTACATGGACGAGGAATGGTCGACGCCTGACCTGACCGCTTTGCTCGAATACTTCTCCGCGAACTTCGAATCTGCGGGGAAACTCGCGGTCGGTGGCTCTGTGGTGAGAGCCATCAACAAAGTGCGCCACATCTTTAACAGGAACAGCCGGTCGGGCGCACGCCGCAACATTATGGCCCATTACGACCTCGGCAACGAATTCTACGCGTCGTGGCTAGACCGCTCGATGACGTATTCGTCGGGCCTGTTTGATCGGCCGAACATGGATCTCGAACAGGCTCAGGCGGCAAAGTACGAACATATCGCAAAGCTCATCGGCGCAGGTCCGAGTAGCCATGTGCTGGAAATCGGATGCGGCTGGGGCGGTTTCGCCGAGCATTTGGCAAAGACCCACGGAAGCCGTGTCACTTGCCTCACCATTTCAGAGGCCCAACGCGAATTCGCGATTGAGCGCATGGAACGAGAGGGTCTGTCCGATCTCGTGGACATTCGGCTTCAGGACTATCGTGATCATGAAGGCCGCTATGACGGGATTGCTTCTATTGAGATGTTCGAAGCGGTCGGCGAATCGTACTGGCCAAGCTTTTTCAACAAGGTGTACGAATGCCTGAAGCCGGACGCGAAGGCCGCTCTGCAGATAATCACGATCCAGGACGATCTGTTTCCCAAGTACCGCAAACGCGCTGACTTCATCCAGCGCTACATCTTTCCGGGCGGCATGCTACCGAGCGAAGCGGCACTGAAGACGAGCTTCACCGATGCGTCGCTCCGCTACGATGGCGTGCACTATTTCGGGCAGGACTATGCCAGAACACTGAAGATCTGGGCTGAAAGATTTGAAGATGCCTGGTCGCGTATTCAAGCTATGGGTTTTGATGAACGTTTCCGCCGGATGTGGCGGTATTATCTAAGCTATTGCGAGGCTGGTTTCAGCAATGGCCGCATCAATGTCGGTCAGTTTCAGGTGTCCCGCGCCTGATCAATAGAGCTCTTCGAGAACGTAATCGATTTGCTGCCCGCGAGCTTTGAAACCAAGCTTCACCCAGCGGTTCTGTTCGTCATACCAAAGGTCCACCGTCAGGTCCGACACCAGCCGGTAATGCGTGGCTTCGACAGACTGCCCGTCGATCGTCAGAACGTCAGTGCCGATCCGCGTAACGTCAGTATCGAGAATCTCACCGTTCTCCGTGGACAATAAGGCAGAGCTATACGCTTCATGAATATTCCAGTGGCTGGAGGCCACGATCCCTGCTGGCGCAGGGCCCTCATAAGCGGTACCGCTGACAGACAATTGACCATTCTTCAGCTCTGCGCTGACGCTTTCCTTGTCGCCGTCATCGTTTGTTTGGCCGCGAACTGCAACCAGCTGGCCGTCTTTCCAGGTTTCTGAAGACGTCAACTCATACTTGAACATGGTGATCGGCCCGAGACCGGCTCTTAGCTCGACATTCGTTGTGGCGGTAAATGAGCCATCGTCTGTGACGTCGAAATCAACTGTGTGGGTTCCGAAATCCTTGCCCTTGCGTAGCACGGAAAAACGAATTCGGTCTCCATCCTCGGGTTGCCAAACGGACGGGGCAGACGCCGCTACAGGCGCACTCATCGACGATGGGGCTGCATCGTCGGCCAAAGCCGGACCACACATTAAAGCGACGGCAGACGCGGAAGCGATCATTCTGATCATGTCAGTCTCCAGAATTTAGTGGACTCTTTCGCAACGTAACAGGTGCATGCACTGTTCCCGCCCGCTGCGGGACGGTGTCGAAGGCCGGGCGTTGCGAGAACAATATCGCCCGGCACGTAGGTGCCCAAGCCGTCTTCAAATACACCCTCAAGCACAACCGTGGCTTCGAGGGCCGAATGGCCGTGCGTGAACAAACTCTGCCCGGGCTTCAGGTGCATTAGCTGACCGCCCGTCGTCGTGCGAGGTGAGTAGTGAACGCCCGATACGCCGCGTCTCCAGGACACTTCGTCGTAGTCGGTGTGAATTAAGCTCAGCGCAGCCTCTATATCGGGATCGAATGATACATCTTCTGAGCCCTGTTCAGACTGTCGGAGAAGCTCTGCCCGGGTAATTTCCCAGAGTTCAGCAGCTTCGTCCCCTTCTGAGGTCATGAGCCGGTGCAGCGTTGCAGCCGTACGCATGGCGGGAGACAGAGCCCCGGCGACATAGTCGAGCATGAAAGCCTGATATGTATCCTGTTGAGTCATTTACGGTCAGCATCCAGAAATTCTAATCAATTTAGTTACGTGTGCGGCTTGCGATTGGATCACTGGCTGCCATGTTGTCAGTCAGATACGACGCAGGTACACGAGACCAGGATTGGAGAACTCGAAATGGTGTTGAATTCTGTCCTAGGGGCAATCGGCGATACGCCACTGATCAAACTTAGGAAGGTATCCGAACAAACGGGTTGCACCATTCTAGGCAAAGCCGAGTTCCTTAATCCCGGACAGTCTGTCAAAGATCGTGCAGCGTTGGGCATCGTCCGCGACGCTGAGCGTAATGGCTTGCTTCAACCGGGCGGGACGATTGTCGAGGGCACTGCGGGTAACACCGGGATCGGACTTGCGCTGGTTGGTAGTGCGCTCGGCTACAAGGTCACGATTGTGATGCCGCGCACTCAAAGTGAAGAAAAGAAGAGCGCCGTCAGACTTCTCGGCGCCAAGCTCATCGAAGTGGACGCAGTTCCATACGCCAACCCCAACAATTACGCCCGCTATTCGGGACGGCTTGCAGAAGACCTCGCCAAGACCGAACCAAATGGTGCCATTTGGGCCAATCAGTTCGATAATGTTGCCAATCGACAAGCGCATTACGAAACGACAGGCCAGGAAATCTGGTCACAGCTAGACGGTAAAGTTGACGGTTTCATTTGCGCGGTCGGTTCGGGGGGAACACTTGCTGGTGTGGCCCAGGCGTTACGAGAAAAGAAGAAGGACGTGAAGATTGGTCTTGCCGACCCAGGTGGCGCGGCACTTTACCAATACTACAAGACTGGCGAGCTCAAATCAGAAGGCACCTCGATCACCGAAGGTATCGGTCAGGGGCGCATCACGAAGAACCTTGAAGGCCTCGAGATAGATCACGCCTATCGGTGCAGTGACACTGAAGCGTTGAACATCCTCTATGACCTCATTCAGGAGGAAGGACTGTGCCTGGGTGGGTCCGCGGGAATAAACATTGCCGGCGCGGTTCGACTTGCAAAGGAACTCGGGCCCGGCCACACAATTGTGACCATGCTCTGCGACTATGGAAACCGTTATCAGTCCAAACTGTTCAATCCGGAATTCCTGAAGTCGAAAGACCTACCGGTTCCCCCTTGGATGAAAGACTGACGACATGACCGACTCTCCTCTCGTTTCTGCTGAGTGGCTGATGGCGAATATCGACGCGCCTGACCTGAGAGTGATTGACGCCAGCTGGTATCCATCCTGGTCGTCACCTTCCAATGCCGGTCGAGAGACATACGCTCGCGGACATATTCCAGGAGCAGTGTACTTCGACATTGATGAGATCGCGGACAGTGAAAGTGATCTGCCGCACATGATGCCGGACTCAGTGAAGTTCTCTTCCCGCGTTCGCAAGCTGGGCGTTGGCGACGGCAACCGGCTTGTCATCTATGATGCAAATGACTTCATCGCGTCGGCCCGGGTCTGGTGGATGTTCCGGCATATGGGGCACAAGGATGTCTACGTGCTGAATGGCGGCCTGCGTGCGTGGCAAGCCGCTGGCGGAGAGCTTGAAGATCTTCCGCCTGTTGTGACGGGTGGTCGTCACTTCACGCCGCGCGTCCGGTCTGATCTGATCAAGACGATGGAACAGATTAAAACGATCAGCACTTCATCGGTCACACCGCTCCTGGATGCGCGCGCAGCTGGGCGATTCAGTGGAGCCGAGGCAGAACCGAGAGAGGGATTGGAGTCTGGACACATTCCCGGCAGCATCAACATCCCTTCCAGCCGCCTTGTTGGTGCGGATGGGAAGCTGGTCACTAACGACATGCTCGACACCTTGCTGGGACCATATAAATCCTCGCACGCCGTAGCGACTTGTGGCTCAGGGGTATCGGCCGCCATCATCGCATTGGGACTGGCTGAACTCGGAAATTATGACGTTGCTATCTATGATGGCTCGTGGACCGAATGGGCTGGACAGTCAGACAATCCGGTGCAGAAGGAACCTGCATGAAGAAGCCTACAAAGCTGATTCATAACAATGCCGGAACCGGTACACGTCGCACCGTCAATCCACCGATCGAGCGAGCCTCGACAGTTCTGTTTCCAGACAGGAAAACGCTCTATTCTGCCACGCCCGGTTATGGCCGGATGGGCCTTGGCGTGCATCGGGAATTAGAGGCGGCAATGTGTACGCTGGAAGGCGCTGCTCATGCTCGGCTGACCCCGAATGGGCTGTCAGCGTGCACGGTAGCGATCGGGTCTCTTGTTGAGGCTGGCGATCATGTCCTCATCTCTGATTCAATCTATGGCCCTACTCGCCGCTTCTGCGAGCGTCGCCTCAAAACGATGGGGATTGATAGTGATCGCTTTTCGCCGAGAAATATTGGCGATCTGCAGTCAAAGCTGCGCGACAACACGAAGGTAATCGCACTCGAATCCCCGGGCTCTCTCACGTTCGAGATTTCCGATACCCGCGCAATTGTAGCGTTAGCGAAATCGCGTTCCATTCGCACGATCATGGACAATACATGGGCTGCTGGCGTCTTCTGCCAGCCGCTCTCGCTGGGCGTCGATGTGTCAGTGCAGGCACTCACAAAATATGTCGTTGGCCACGCTGACGCATTTGGCGGCGCTGTGATGACCAATGATCCCGCGATCTACACGTCGCTGGAGAACATCACTGAGGATTGGGGGATAGCGCTGGCTCCAGATGATGCATACGCAGCGCTGCGTGGCACCAGAACGCTAACCACCCGGCTTCGAGAACATGAAACAACGGCACTCGTGCTCGCTGAGTGGCTTGAAAGCCAAGAGAACGTCACTCAAGTCATTCATCCTGCCCTGCCCTCGCATCCGGATCATGCGTTATGGCAGCGCGATTTCTCCGGTAGTAGCGGTCTGTTCGCCTTCCTGCTCAATGCGGGATCCAAGGACTCTCTCGACGCATTCATTGATGGCATCAAACTATTCAAACTCGGTTTCTCATGGGGTGGCTTTGAAAGTCTTTTCATTCCCTGCGACGACCAGTTGACCCGATTGTCTGGAGACTGGAGCAGATCGAAGGATGGCTACCTGATACGGCTGCATGCTGGCCTGGAAGATGTCGGCGATCTCGTCGCAGATTTGAAAGGTGGATTTGATTCAATGGCGAGCGCAAAAACCACTTGAAATCTCAAAACGAATTCTCTATCTCCCGCCTCTGACAAGCAAGCGAGCTACGACGGTCCCGAAAGGGCGTCAGTACGGGTGAGCCCAACTGTCTTCACTTCATCATCGGCTCCTGGGCCGGTCATGCTTGACGAGGATACTTGGATGACACCGAATCAGTTCGCTTCTGCGACTTCCCATTCTTTGTTGGCCGTGGCTTTTGACACTGGGCTTTATCATTACGTCGATAAGAAATTCGGAGATTATGCGGCTGCGGTCGCTGAACTTATAAGGCCGTAGCGGGCCCTGTAGCGCCCGCCGAACCTTGCCGCGCTTCATACGTTATTGCGTGTGACGCAGTTTCAAAGTTCACCGGCTTGATGCCGGCTAAAAATCCGAATCTCCACCATGTTCAAGACTGACTATGCGCCGTTGGCGCGCCCCGCTATTCTTCCAGACGCTAATAACCGCTCAGGCCTTCCCGCCTTTGCGAGTGTTGGCGACGTCCTTCATGCGTATGAAGGCGATGACGCGATCTTCGTGCTTTACCCGAAGAAAATTGCGGCCGCTGCGCGCACCTTCCTGAATGGTTTCCCCGGCAAGGTTCTGTACGCTGTGAAGGCCAACCCTCACCCAGCCGTTCTCAAAACGCTCTGGACCTCCGGCGTTCGTAATTTTGACGTTGCGTCCACCCGCGAAGTTGAGTTGGTGCAATCCATCGCGCCATCGGCGAAACTCTTCTTCATGCACCCGGTGAAATCACGGGCGGCGATCCGTCATGCATATGCAGCCGGCGTGCGCAATTTCTCATTTGATAGCGCTGACGAGCTTCAGAAGATGTTGGAAGAGACCGGATACCCGGACGACCTGTCATTGCACCTTCGCCTCGCTCTGCCGAAAGGCAATGCCGCTATGCCGTTATCTGGCAAGTTCGGTGCAGACCGTGCCACGGCGGTTGACTTGCTGAAGGCAGCTCGCCCTCACGCCTCGCAGCTGGGCGTGACGTTCCATGTTGGCTCGCAATGCCTGGAAATTGAAGACTATGATCGCGCGCTTTCTTACGTGCGCTCCGTTCTGGACAATGCTGGCATCGAGATCGACTCAGTCGACTGCGGCGGCGGCTTCCCGGTCGCTTACCCTGGCATGAAGCCTTCCCCGATGGCGGACTATTTCTCGGCCATTCGTAACGCACTCACCGTGCACGGATTTGCTGGGCTTGAAGTCCTCGGCGAGCCCGGCCGCGCACTGTGCGCACAAGGCGGGTCTACACTAACCCGCGTGGAGCTTCGTAAGGGCCGCGACCTTTATCTGAACGATGGCAGCTACGGCTCACTTTTCGATGCGGCGCAGTGTGCCTGGAAGTTTCCAGTGAAGCTTCACCGCGCATCCCCCCGACTCGCACAAGCCAATGAAGATTTTCGTTTCTTTGGTCCGACATGCGATAGCCTGGACGTGATGGAAGGGCCGTTCGACCTCCCGGCAGACGTACAGGAGGGCGATTGGATTGAAGTCTGCCATCTCGGCGCGTATGGCCAGGCTTTGTCTTCGCGCTTCAATGGATTTTATAGCGAAACCACCGTCGCCGTAATGGCGTAAGTGGAGCAGCAGGCGATTTGGAGTGCCCGGTCCCGGCATCGGGCATTCTTCGCGTCTGGACCCCCTATTAACCCCTCGTTACAACGCCTCCAGGCAAATGGAGTCCCCTATGGCTGATCAATCAAACCGCAAAGCAGAATTGCTGAGCAAAGTCGTCGAGCACATCGACATGACGTCGTTCGACGCGCGTCCAATCATCGACGCAATGGGCAAGATGTCGTTTTCGTCCCGAGATCTCGCCAGGGCGACAGAGATCTTCAACATGGCGCTGGCGGATGAAGATTGCTCGATCATTCTGACACTCGCTGGCTCGACCTCCGCGGGCGGTTGCATGCATGTCTATCGTGATCTGGTCAAATACGGCTTGGTCGATGCCATTGTTGCCACCGGCGCATCTATCGTCGACATGGATTTCTTTGAAGCGCTTGGATACAAGCACTATCAGGCACCGGAGTCGGTAGACGACAACATCCTCCGCGACCTCTACATCGACCGCATCTACGATACGTTTATTGATGAAGAGGAGCTGCAATCCTGTGATCACATCATCAAGGACATCGCAGACGGCCTCGAGCGTCGGCCTTATTCATCGCGCGAATTTATCTGGGAAATGGGCAAATGGCTGAAGGAGAATTCGAAGAAGAAGGGTTCACTGATCGAGACATGCTACGATCATAATGTCCCGATCTTCGTGCCGGCCTTCTCTGACTGTTCAGCCGGCTTCGGTCTCGTGAAGCATCAGGTCGAAAACCCTGGAAACTATCTTTCAATCGACAGCGTCGCGGACTTCCGGGAACTGACCGATGTAAAGATTGCTGCTGGCAGCACGGGTCTTTTGATGGTTGGCGGCGGCGTCCCAAAGAACTTCGTGCAGGATACGGTGGTTTGTGCCGAGATCCTGGGCAAGGAGTGCGAGATGCACAAATACGCCATACAAATCACGGTCGCCGATACGCGTGACGGGGCGTGCTCGTCGTCTACGCTCAAGGAAGCAGCAAGCTGGGGCAAGGTGCAAACCGTCTACGAACAGATGGTATTCGCCGAAGCCAGTTCCGTCATTCCACTGCTCGCATCCGCCTCTTGGCATGAAGGCAAGTGGAAAAATCGCAAGCCAAGGGAATTTGCGAAGCTTTTCCTCTAGTTCCAGGACTATCGAAACTATGACGCCGGGACAGGGATTGTCCCGGCGTTTTTGTTTGCCCAAAATCCGCGAAAGCAAACCCCGGAGGGAATGGGCATGTCCGATCGTATCTCAATTACAAAGTCCGAAGGCATTGCCGATGTAAAGCTGGCCCGATCAGACAAAATGAATGCGCTGGATGATGCGATGTTCACTGCACTCATCGAAACAACAGAAGCGCTCGCTAAAGATGAGAGCGTTCGTTGCGTGGTTTTATCGGGTGATGGACGAGCCTTCTGCGCCGGGCTCGACATGGGCAATTTCGGCGAAATGGCGCAAGGGCGACGCGGGTCGAGCACGACCGGTCGACAGCCGCTCGTGGACCGGACCCATGGCATAGCGAATCGCGCACAGCAGGCCGTATGGGGCTGGCGCACCCTGCCCGTTCCCGTGATCGCGGCCGTTCACGGTGTTGCGCTCGGTGGTGGTTTTCAACTGATGCTGGGGTCAGACATCCGCATCGCCCACCCCGACACCAAGCTATCAATTATGGAGATCAAATGGGGGCTTGTCCCAGATATGGCCGGTACACCTGTCATGAGGTCGCTCTGCCGAGACGATCGATTGCGCGAGTTGACCTATACCGGCCGCATCTTTACCGCCACGCAGGCTGCCGAATACGGCTTCGTAACGGAGCTATCAGATGATCCTCACACAGATGCCATGAAGCTGGCTAAGGTTATTGCGGACAAGAACCCTGATGCCATTCGAGGCGACAAGCAGATATTCAATCAATTGCAGGACATGACAGACGCCGAGGCCCTTCTGCTGGAGTCAGTGCTGCAGGACAAGATCATCGCGTCGCCAAATCAGATTGAGGCCGTGCAGGCTGAGCTTGGCAAACGTAAACCCCAGTTCACGGATGGACGCTGATCTGCGCAGCGCCAAAGCAATAAGCGAAATTTTGGGAAGGAAGATACGATCTGGCGCGAGTGACGGGGCTCGAACCCGCGACCTCCGGCGTGACAGGCCGGCACTCTAACCAACTGAGCTACACCCGCACAGATCGGTCACCACACTTGGCGGTGAGGCGCCTGATTAGACAAGCCAGTTGCCTCGGTCAAGCACCAACTGCCATGAGTTTGCCACGAGTTGCAGCTAGCGTGGCCTAATCAGTCTTCCAAGCAATGGTCGGAGCATATGAAGCGGTTATTCATCATTGGCGGCGCAGTCATTAGTCTCCTCATCGTCGCGCTGCTCGTCATCCCCTTTCTCGTGCCGGACTCCGTCTACAAAGCGCAGATCGAAAAGTCAGCAGCATCGGCTTTGGGGCGTGACGTTCAGGTTCTCGGGGACGTCTCAATCTCGGTATTTCCAGGAATATCGGCCTCTGTGGAAGACGTAGAAGTCGCCAATCCGGATGGCTTTGCCGAACCGAACATGATCACTGCGGGGGCATTGCGAGGCTCCGTACGCCTCCTACCGCTTTTGTCGCGCCGCGTGGAAATCAACAAGATCGAGTTTGTCGATGCTGACGTCACTCTGACAAAGTTGGAGGATGGGCGCGTCAACTGGATGTTGGGGCCCGATGATGAAGGCGACGCCCCGCGACCGGATAAGGATAGCGCCGGCGGCTCATCTCCAAGCATCGCCAAGATCAGTCTTCAGAACGCATCAATTGTCTATGAAGATCTATCACAAGGCTCTCGCTACGAATTGACTGAGCTTGATGCAGAAACAGCGCTCAGGTCGCTGGAAGCACCGCTGGTCGTCAAAGCGAGCGGTAAATTCCAGCAACAGTCCTTCTCAACTGATCTGATCCTGACAACTCCGAAATCACTCCAGGCCACCGAACAGGCGAATATCAAATTCGATCTCAATTCAGATTTCGGCTTTGTCAGTTACTCCGGCGACGTGGTGACTGGAGACGCAATGTCTGTGTCCGGGGCGTTTTCTGCATCTCTTCCTCAATTGAGCGCTATATCGGACTTTTTCGGTTTGGATTTACCGATCAACATGCAGCCTCTCGGGGCGCTTGAAGTTGACGGCAACGTTTCCGGACCCCTCACTGCGTTGTCATTTGAATTTGAAAAGCTCGCCCTCATCGGAGACGGCCTCAATGCATCTTACTCTGGTGGCATGATATTGGGGGCCGACCCATTGCTTGATGGACGGTCCACAATCACAGTTCGTAATGTTTCCAACCTAGTTAAAAATCTTGGACTCAATCTCCCACAACTGGAACCGCTTCATCAGCTGAACTTTTCCTCTGAATTGACGGGCGCCCTGATGTCCCCTGCTCTGACCGGAGCGGAAATTCGGACGAACAGCCCGACACTCCAGGCCTCGTTTGCTGGTGATATGTCGCTGGCAGGGATGGGAAACGTCGACGGCGATTTCAAACTCGAGTCCAATCAACTGAGAACCCTGATGAGCCAAATTGGCGCGTCTCTTCCAGAAGGCGACCAGCTTAAAGTGCTCAGGGTAGACGGCCGCGCGAAGGGAACCTTTGCAGATCTCGCAATTTCAGACGGAAGTTTTCAACTCGATGATGTCCGGGCATCGGGAAGTGTCGGCGCCGATCTCAGCCGGAGCGTTCCAACCATCAAAGTGGACCTATCCACCGACGATATTGACCTCAGTCCATTTCTTGGCAGCGGTACGTCTTCCCCCGAAGAGACCCCCGCTGGCTGGAGCGATGAGCCGCTAGACTTGCAAGGCCTGAAACTCATCAATGCAGAGATCGACCTTGAGGCTGAAAGCATCAAGTTTGGCGGGATTACGATCTCAGACAGCCTTCTAAGCGCGACGCTTAGCGATGGAGTTCTCAAGTCTGATTTCGAACGGTTTAACGCTTTCGGTGGCGACTGGTCCGGACTGATAAATGTCGACGCATCAAGGTCGTTGCCTCAGTTCGGTTTCAATCTCGATTCCAAAGGCGTGTCGGCGCAATCCCTGCTCGGAACACTGGCTGGGTTTGATGGTATGAGCGGTAACGGCGCCTTCTCGGTCAACGTCACCTCAAACGGGACGACTATAAACCAGATCGTAAATCAGTTGAGGGGCGCAGCATCACTTGATGTGGCAGACGGCGCGCTGAAGGGCATTAATCTTGGCCAACTGGTGCGAAGCGCAAGTTCACTGACGGAGCAACTTGCATCCGGCAACCTTACGCTTGCCAACCTGGGACAAGTCGTCTCGCCGCAGGCCGCTACTGATTTTACAGACTTTGAAAGCGAACTCGCCATCTCCGGTGGCGTGGCTTCAATTCAGAAGCTCGTTCTTGCCAACAATGTTCTAAACGTTTCAGGCGCAGGGCAAATAAACTTGGGAGGTCGCTCCCTCGACATTAAACTGACCCCAGCTATAGACCGTACCGCTCAAGGCGAAGCTTCGACCGTGCAGCTGAACGGTATTCCAGTTCCTCTTCGCGTATCGGGCAACTGGCTGACACCGCAGTTTTCTCCAGATTTTTCAGGAGTCAGAGCAGCGCTACAGCAAAAGGTGCGCGATCGAGCGACTGACGCAATTGCCGGTCAAATCGATGGAGATATCGGAAGTATCATAGCCGGTGCTCTTGGCGGCGACCAATCATCCAACAAGTCTGGCGAAGCCGAAAATAGCGAACCGCTCGAGACTGCCGAAGAGGCCGAAGAAGGAACCGACGTCGAGTCTCGTGAGCAACTCATTGAGAATGCTCTAGGATCGATTTTCGGTCCTAATTGATCAGCCAGCCGCCTTCTTGGACATCAGGTCGACGACACCATTATCGTCGCCTTTTGTTATGTGAGCCCGATCCACCAAGGGTGAAGCGTCTATGATATTGGGCTGAGCGCGATCAGGACCAATGTCTATCAAATGCGCCAGCTTTTCAAGCGGCTGAGGCCTGCTGATCAGGTAGCCCTGCAACTCATCGCAACCAATCTCGATCAGGAAATGCTTTTGGCATTCGGTTTCGACACCTTCCGCCGTGCATTTCATGTTCAGCGCTTTGGCTAGGTTCAGCGTCGCCTTCGCGATCTCGCGGCTGTCCTCATCATGATCGATGTCCTCAACGAAGCTCTTATCGATCTTGATCTTGTCAAACGGGAACCGACGCAAATAGCTAAGCGAAGAAAACCCTGTCCCAAAGTCGTCGAGCGATATCTTGAGACCAATCTGCTTGAGCTGGTTCAGACGATCTAGCGTAAACTCCGTATCCGTCATAAGTACGGATTCGGTGATCTCCAGCTCGAGGCGAGACGGGTCTATTTCATTCGCAGCAAGAGCATTAATGATGGTCGTCACCAAGCTCGCACTGTGTATCTGGAGCGGCGAAATGTTGACCGCGATATGCATGTCCTTCGGTAGGCGACGCGCTTGCGACAGAGCTTCCCGCAAAGCCCAGTCGCCCAAGCGGGTTATGAACCCACTATCTTCAGCATGCTGAATAAAGTTGTCCGGTCCAATTAATCCGCGTGCTGGATGATTCCACCGGATGAGTGTTTCACAGCCGACGATATTGCCTGTCGTTGTGGATACTTGTGGCTGGAAGAATAGCTGCAATTCCGAGTTCTCTACGGCGCGATGCAAGTCAAGTTCCACGGCCCGTCGCGCCTGAGCCCGCTCAGCAAGTTCAGGTGAAAATACGCACCAGGTACGCTTTCCAGACTCCTTCGCCTGATACAGCGCCAAATCCGCATGTTTCAGAAGCGTTTGGATATCCATGTTGTGCTGATCAATCGGGCGTACCCCGATACTTGCGCCACAATGAACGATCGAACCCCAGATATCATAAGGGCTATTCAGGACTTCGCTCATGGTCCGCACCAGATTGATCAGATCATCTTGCTCTGCGACTTCAATGAGGACCGCGAATTCATCTCCCCCGAGCCTTGCTACAACATCAGCGCCCGTAGTTGTTTCATTGAGACGTGTTGCGACCTGGCACAAAAGCTCGTCGCCGGCCGGGTGCCCCATCGTATCGTTCACCCATTTAAAATTATCCAGGTCCAACCACAACAGAGCGCGCGTGCGGCCGTCCTCAATTGGACGAAGTGCTGCTTTTTCAAGGTGTTCGTGCAGACAAGCTCGGTTCGGCAACCCGGTTAGTGGATCAAAGTGCGCCATATAGGCGATACGATCTTCGATCGCCTTTGATTGGGTAATATCGCTGGCGACGCCCCGGAATCCCATGAACTTGCCATTGTCGTCGAATATGGGCTTGCCGGTTAGCTGCCACCAGGTTCCATCCTGACCAGAGACTTCCAGCGCCAAATCGCGAAACCCCTGCTTTCCGTTCAGCGACCGCTGCAGTATCCGTCGCTCTTCAGACGCCTCGAACAGCTCACTAAGGGTGAAACCTGGCGCCATCACATCGAAGTTCGTGGAGTCTCCCAAAGTCGGTATGGGGATTTTGACCAATTCGCCAATTTCATTGGTTTGCCACAGCCAGTCTGACGTGCTCTCTTCAAAATCACGGAGCAGCAGACCAATCAGTTGAGCTTGCTCTTCTACCGCCACGCCGCTCAAGTGCTGCTCAACGAATTGGCGATAAGACCAGCGCGTCGATGTCCAAAGAACAACTGCGTAGACAACTGCCAGCACGGAGAGAAATCCGTTCCTGGGGTCCTGCCCCAGTTGCAGACCGACAATGTAACCGATGGTCGTCGGCACGAGAAATGATACGGCGGCCTCGGGGATGCGCCCGACAAGCAGCACCCCACCGAACATGACACCCGCAATGATAACACTCACGGCCAGCTGACTGGTCGGATCTGTAAAAGGCATGATCAGAAGCGGTAAGATGCCCCAGAGCAGTCCGAGGAAAGATGCAAACCTTGCGTACCGGTCTATGCTCTCCTGCGTGCCTTCAGCCGAATAACGATGTTCAGTGTTCTTTCGACGGCGAGTCTTGGCCGCAATGTGACTGATGACCATGATGGCCGTAGCGATAACGAAGGTCGAACACCAAAGCCCAATCAGGCGATTACCCGGCGTGTTCCAGAATGACGCCACAACGACCGAAGCATTGACGAGGTTTGCGAGGGCAATTGTTGGCGTTAGACGACCGACCGTTTCGAGCTGCTTGGCCCGAATGACTGGCTGCTGTTCCTCGGGGATTTCGACAGGTGTTATGAGGGTCGCAAGCGATCCCTTCTCAGCGTCCGCAATCGGCTGCCGCTCCTTCATCCCCTACTCCTGCTCGATGGTCATCGGAATGCCCGAATCTAGAAAAGAAGCGTGAATATCGGCGTAGGTTAATCGATTAAATTTGATCTATCTGGCCGATTTGGAAACGAGCGACTACGATCAGCAACATGACGAAAACACCCCTCATTCTTTGCCTGGATCAAGGCACCACATCGAGCCGCGCACTGGTCTTTGACCAGACCGGTCAGATCGTCTCGCTCGCCCAGGAAGAGTTTACCCAGCACTTTCCGAAATCAGGCTGGGTAGAACACGACGCTGAAGATATCTGGGACACCACTGTGCGGACAGCCAGGGAAGCGATGCGGCAAGCCGAGAACAACGGTAAAGCCGAGATTGCGTGCATCGGCATCACCAATCAGCGGGAAACAACGCTGCTCTGGGATATTGAAACCGGCAATGTCGTGGACCGTGCCATCGTATGGCAGGACCGACGAACGGCTGACCTCTGCAATCAGCTCAAAGCGAAAGGCCTGGAGACTGAGATCAGCCGGCGCACCGGACTCACAATTGACCCATATTTCTCCGGCACAAAAATCGCCTGGATCTTACGTAATTCTGAGCAGGCGCAACGTCTGGCAAGCGAAGGACGATTGGCATTTGGTACCGTAGACAGCTTTCTCATAAGCCGACTCACCGGCGGCGAACAACACGTCACGGACGAGACAAATGCCAGCCGTACCCTGCTCTACAACATTCAAGATTGTTGTTGGGACGCTGACATTCCAGAGTGGCTCGAAATATCCAGTGTTAAACTGCCCGACGTCAAACCCAGCTCAGCCCGTTTTGGCGATACAAGTGCCGAAATTTTCGGCCGATCAATCCCGATCATGGGTGTCGCCGGCGACCAGCAGGCCGCGGCATTCGGGCAAGCCTGCTGGCACCCGGGAATGGTGAAGAGCACCTACGGAACCGGTTGCTTTCTTCTGGCCAATACAGGCGCAGAGCTCGTTCGGTCGAATAACCGTCTACTGTCGACGCTGGCATGCAGAACCGGCTCCGATGCGCAATATGCAATCGAGGGATCGATCTTCATTGCCGGAGCCGTCAGCCAGTGGCTGCGTGATGAACTACAGATCATCGAATCTGCATCAGAAACCGAAGCCTTTGCGGAGGGGCTCGACTCTAATCACGGCATCTACATGGTGCCGGCCTTTACAGGCCTCGGTGCGCCCCATTGGGATGCTGAAGCGCGCGGCGCAATCTATGGCCTTACCCGTTCGACCAGCCGCGCCGAACTTGTGCGCGCAGCACTGGAATCGGTCGCCTATCAAACCCTCGATCTAAGCGATGCGCTGAAGGCTGATGGTGTACAGCTGAACCGATTAAGGGTCGACGGCGGGATGGTTGGCAATAACTGGTTCGTCCAGTTCTTGTCAGACATTCTGAACGTACCAGTGGATCGGCCGGAGATCATCGAGAGCACGGCTCGAGGGGTTGCGTTTCTTGCTGGCCTGAATGCCGGTATATTCGAAAATACAGATCGGCTCGAAGAGCTGTGGAGCGCCGAGCGAAGCTTTACTCCAGACATAAAAGACTCAAGCCGGGAGATTTACGTATCTGGCTGGAACAAAGCCGTTAAAACCACCCTCTTCAGAGCCAGCCTCGATCGTCACGAATAACTGAAATGGTCGGAGCGGCGGGATTCGAACCCACGACCCCTTGTCCCCCAGACAAGTGCGCTACCGGGCTGCGCTACGCTCCGACTAGCGCTTGCTTAATCGTGCTTATTTTGGATTGCAATCGCTGAAGCTGCGTCACGCAGCTCGCGCGTGTCTGACTGAATCCAGTCGTTGCTTGATATCCTCAAGGTCCGACAGCATGGCTTCAAGCCGATCTCGAGAGGCCCCTGTTGGGATAACGATACGATTAGACTGTTCCGCAGCCGGTACTTCGAAAGCAGCTTGCACGGTTTCTTGCAGTTTTCGGGCAGGGCTTTCGCTTGGCACAGCGTCGCCCGCAAGAGTAAGGATGGCCTGACCAGCCAGCACTTTTTCCACGCCCTGTTCGTTCAACAATTGCTCAGCGCCCTTTAGCGTAAGGCCACGCTCATGAACCAGCAGCTGAATTGCTTTTAGCGCCGTCATGTCTTCGGGCCGAAACATCCGACGTCCATCAGGCCTTTTCAAAGGCTTGAGGTGGCGGGTGAATTTGCCCTCCCAGTAACGAAGCACATGTGTCTGCAAACCAAGTTCGTCAGCCGCCTCGCCAATGGAGCGATAGGCGTCGGCTGATTTTTCGATGCGTTTTGCAGCTGCAGTCATGTGAATTCTCTCTCTAGCTTGTCTCTTCAACCTTGGACTTGAGCATGGGAGAAGGTTTGAACGTCACGACGCGTCGCGCCGAAATCTTGGCTTCAACACCAGTTTTTGGGTTTCGTCCCGAACGGGCGGCCTTCTTACGCACAACGAAGTTCCCGAACCGCGAGAGCTTCACTTCATTTTCATGCTCGAGGCTTTTGCCGATCATTTCGAGCATACGGTCCAGCAAGTCACCTGACTCCTGACGCGTAAGGCCAACTTCGCGAACAATCGCATCGGCCAGTTCTACTCTTGTAACGGTTTTATTAGTCACTGATCAGCTCCTCTGGTTAACAGATAAGGCTGATTTCTTAATGAAAGAATTACAGCCTGAAGAGAGAGGCGCCCCATGAGAAGCCGCCACCCATGGCTTCACTTAGCACAAGGTCGCCAGATTTGATCCTGCCGTCGCTAACCGCAGTATGCAAGGCTAATGGAATCGACGCTGCCGACGTATTGCCGTGCAGCGCGACTGTCGAGACGACTTTGGATTCGTCCAATCCCATCTTTCGGGCCACGCCGTTCAAAATGCGCTGATTGGCCTGATGAGGCACGAACCAGTCGATGTCTTCAACGGTGTGCCCGGTATCATTGAGCACGTGCTGAATGGCGCTCGAGATGTTTGTGACGGCATGTTTGAATACTTGGTTGCCCTGCATCCGGACCTTGCCAATCGTCCCCGTCGACGAGACACCACCGTCTACATACAGCAGGTCGTTTTTGGTCCCGTCGGTACGAATATGGTGCGCTATAACGCCCTCACCTTTCGTCCCATTGTCGGCCTGCAGCACGACCGCGCCGCTTCCATCACCAAAGAGAACGCAAGTGCCGCGATCGGACCAGTCCAGGATACGCGTGAACGTCTCAGCGCCGATCACCAGCGCGGTCTTGAACAGACCTTGCTTTAGCATCGAATCTGCGGTGGCAAGCGCGAACAGAAAGCCCGAGCAGACCGCCTGGACGTCAAAGGCTGCGCCGCCTTGAATGCCCAGCTTGGCCTGAACTGCTGTCGCAGTTGCGGGAAAGGTCTGGTCGGGCGTCGTCGTCGCAACAACAATAAGGTCAACTTGCTCTGCAGAAATTCCCGCATTTTTTAGAGCGTCGCGGGCAGCGGCTGCAGCCAGGTCAGACGTCACTTCATCGTCCGCCGCGATATGCCGCTGCTGAATTCCGGTACGCTCTCGTATCCATTCATCCGATGTGTCGACCATTTTCGAGAGGTCTTCATTCGTCAAAATGCGGGTGGGGAGATAGGCACCGGAGCCTCTGATAAAGCTTGTTTTTTGAGTCATTATTAAACGTTTTCCGGAGATATTCCGAGTTTCGCGACACGGTTCAGACCCGCCGCCACTTCTTCCATATAGCTGCTTTGCGCGAGGTCTGCCGCAAGATTTACAGCCGTCGCAAACCCTTCAGCATCCGTGCCACCGTGGCTTTTCACGATGACCCCGTTCAAACCGAGCAATACACCACCATTCACGCTCGACGGGTTGAGCTTCGCCTTGAGCTTACGTAGCCCCGATGCCGCCAGGGCGGCGCCTGCCTTGGACAGCAAGCTCGAGGACAGAGCTGAACGAATATAAGTAGAGACCAGTCGCGCCGTGCCTTCAGCTGTCTTCAACGCGACATTGCCGGTAAAACCATCCGTCACGACGACATCAACGACACCGCTGGAGATGTCATTTCCTTCGACGAACCCTTTAAAATCGATTCCCAGATCGCGCGTCCGCAACAATTCTGCGGCCAACTTAATGGCGTCGCGGCCTTTCTCCTCTTCGGAGCCGATATTCAGCAAGCCGACGGTAGGCTTCTCCTTGCCGAATACGGCGCGCGCATACGACTCGCCCATTACCGCAAACTCGACCAGCTGCTCAGCATCCGCGTCCAGGTTGGCCCCAACGTCCAGAACGACCGAGCGACCTTTCAGTGTCGGCCAGACCGCTGTCATGCCGGGGCGATGGACACCGGGCATTTTTCGCAATGACATCATGGACATTGCCATGAGCGCGCCAGTATTGCCTGCGGATACGCCAGCGTGGGCCTCGCCGGTCTTTACCGACTCGATCATTCCCCACATGCTCGTGCCTTTCGAGCGACGTAAGGCAGAGGACGGCTTGGCGTCCATGGCGACAACGTCCGCATGATCAATAAGCGTACAGGCGTCTGCCCAGCTCTTTGCCGTCAAAGCCGGTTTCAGCTTTGAGGTCTGACCATGCAGAATGATGTGTGCGTCGGACCGCTTGCTGAAAAACAGGTCCAGACCTTCGATAACCACATCAGGCGCGGCGTCGCCGCCCATGGCATCAACAGAGAGTGTAATGGGTTTCATAATGTCTGATGGGCCAGTGACTCGCGCGGACACTAGCACCCTGCCTTTCCTAAGCAAGCTGCAGAAACCGCTCAGTCTGTCCTTTTTCCAGCGTCGGCAAGACCGGAATGGCCGCTAAGCAATTCGTCATGCGACCGTGCGGAAAGGTCTTGAGCGACCGCTATGATGTAGCGCGCCAGAGTCCGCCTGGATGCCTCTGTCCCTATCTGATTGCGGATGAGCACGCTTTCGACAGCCGTTTCAGGATCGTCCATGCCGATAGCCTCCTGTATGGCGCGCCCTAAACCGAAGAACCTCTCGCCAAATTTCCTCACCTTCCGGGCGATTGAAGCGTCGCCTACGCCGGTCTCTCTCAAGCCAGCGTCCAACCCGTCGAAGACGCGGCGGTAAACGGCTTTGGAAAGAGCCTTTCCACGTTTTCCGCGGGCCTCAAGCTCAGGAAGCAAAACAGACGCATGCAAGGCGATGGCGATGAACCTGTCATCGAGCGTGTCACTCAAGCCTCCGTCAGTGAACAACCAGCGAGCACGACTCGCAGCGACGAGGTCACCGTAAAGTCTCGCTGAAGCTTTGGTGATGCCTGAGCGATTTGGGACTAAACTGCTTACCAACCAGCGCAATTGTGTACTCCGTAACTTGCCAATGGCCTGTCCCGCCCTGTAATCGGGAAGGAAGTAGAAGGAAACCGGAATGGTCAAACGTTCATTCATTGCCAGCCTGGCTGTCGCTTGCCTCGCGACCGGTTGTATCTCGCCGGTAAAGGCCTATCACGGCTATGCTCCGGACGAAGTTGCTCCGAATGCCATTACGCCAGGTGTGGACACACGCTCAACAGTCCTGGCGCAGCTTGGCTCGCCATCGACTGAGAGTATCTTCGACGACAACACATGGGTCTATATTTCGACCGTGCAGGAACGTTTCGCGTTTTATCGCGCACAAATTTCGACTCGTAGCGTGACGGCGATTCGCTTCAGCGAGGACGATATCGTCGAAGAAGTTCTGGAATATGATCAGGAGGACGGCCGCGTTCTCAATTACGCCTCACGCGAAACGCCTACACTCGGTCGCGAACTCGGCTTGTGGGAGCAGATCTTTGGCAATGTCGGCCGCGCAGTTCTTCCTGCGACCAATGAAGCCACACCAGGCAATCCGACCGGCCGCCGCCGATAACTTTAAAGCTTTTGCCGCTTCTGAACGCATAAAAAAGCCCCGGTTCTTCGGACCGGGGCTTTTGTTTGAGTGTAGAGCCGGCGACTAGTGCGCGAGCACAGCCAGCATCAAGAGTGCCACGATGTTCGTGATCTTGATCATCGGGTTTACCGCAGGGCCCGCAGTGTCCTTGTAAGGGTCACCAACGGTGTCGCCCGTCACAGCCGCTTTATGAGCTTCAGAGCCCTTGCCGCCATGATTGCCGTCTTCGATGTACTTCTTGGCATTGTCCCAGGCGCCGCCACCAGACGTCATCGAAATGGCCACGAAGAGGCCGGTCACAATGACACCCAGAAGCATGGCGCCGACAGCGGCTAGCGCTGAAGCAACACCAGCGATTGGCCAAATGACCAGCAGCAGGACGATCGGCGACAGCACTGGAAGCATGGATGGAACAATCATTTCCTTGATCGCAGCCTTGGTAAGGATGTCGACCGCACGGCTATAATCCGGCTTCACTTCGCCCTTCATGATTCCAGGCATTTCGCGGAACTGCCTGCGGACTTCTTCCACAACCGACTGGGCTGCCCGACCAACGGCCATCATGGACATGCCGCCGAAGAGGAATGGAAGCAGGCCGCCGAACAGCAGGCCGACAACCACGTAGGGGTTGGCGATGGAGAAGTTGACCGTCACACCGCGAAGGACACTGCCCTCTGCGGCATTGATGGCAAAGTATTTCAAATCCTCCGAATAGGCCGCAAACAGCACCAGCGCGCCCAATCCTGCCGAGCCAATGGCGTAGCCCTTGGTGACAGCCTTGGTTGTGTTGCCGACTGCGTCCAGAGCGTCTGTGGTCTCACGCACCGAAGCCGGAAGGTCCGACATCTCTGCGATACCGCCAGCATTGTCGGTCACGGGCCCGAAAGCGTCGAGCGCGACAATCATGCCTGCGAGTGCAAGCATTGTGGTTGTCGCAATCGCAATCCCGTAGAGACCGGCAAGATTGAAGGTCAGAATGATGCCGGCCATGATCGTGATCGCCGGAAGCGCTGTCGATTCAAGCGAGACAGCAAGCCCCTGGATCACGTTCGTGCCATGGCCCGACTCAGATGATTTGGCGACCGAACGCACCGGGCGGTATGCCGTGCCGGTATAGTATTCGGTGATGACCACGATCAGGGCGGTGACAACCAGACCGGCCACACCGCAGAAGAACAGATCCATGCCAGTGACGGTCGAAGTCAGGCCGAGCGCTGCGCCAGCCCCCTCCAGAACACCGAAGCCGTTTGGAAGGCCCCAATTGATCGCAACGGCGAGCCCAATCAGTGAGAAGACGCCTGTAGCGATGAGCCCCTTGTAGAGCGCGCCCATGATGTTCGTTGAGCCTTTGCCCAGTTTCACGAACCAGGTGCCGGCGATTGATGCCAGGATACACACGGCGCAGATTGCGAGCGGCAGAAGCATGATCGATCCGAGATAGCCAAGGCCACTAAAGTATATCGCACCAAGAACCATGGTCGCGACGATGGTCACAGCATAAGTTTCGAACAGGTCAGCGGCCATGCCCGCACAGTCACCGACATTGTCGCCCACATTGTCTGCAATAGTCGCTGCGTTGCGTGGATCGTCTTCCGGAATGCCAGCTTCGACCTTGCCGACCATGTCGCCGCCCACATCCGCACCCTTGGTGAAAATACCACCACCGAGACGGGCGAAGATTGAGATGAGCGAGGCACCGAAGCCTAGGGTGACCAGACCGTCAACGACCGACCGGTTGTCCGCGTCATAGCCGACAACACCTGTCAGCAGGCCGTAATAGCCAACAACGCCAAGCAGCGCGAGGCCAACGACAAGAAGGCCGGTTACGGCGCCCGACTTGAACGCCATGTTGAGGCCGCCTGCGAGGCTCTTGCTCGCCGCCTGAGTCGTGCGAACGTTGGCCTGCACAGACACTTTCATGCCGATGAAACCAGCCGCACCCGACAAGACCGCACCGATGACGAAACCTAGCGGCACTTCCCAGTTGCGGAAAAATATTACCAGCAGAACCACAACACCGACGCCAACCATTGCGATGGTCGTGTATTGCCGCTTCAGGTACGCATTAGCGCCTTCCTGAATCGCGGCAGCGATCTCTTTCATCCGATCCGTGCCGGCATCTGCCGCCATGATCGATCTCGACTGCAACCAGCCGTAAAGCACAGCAGCCAGTCCAGCTGCGAGTGCAACGTAAATCCACAGGGTCATATTAGCCCTTCCTCCCTATTTCGCCTTTGATCGAGCATTAAACTGCGACCTTTTGGCTTTTTCATTAGTGTGTCGTCACTGCCAAAGAGCGTGCGTTTAAGCAAGCATCTTCGCGCAAACGGTGATTTCACTGGGAGTGAGCTAGTGCGTGTAACCTTTTACAGTTGGTAAAGGCACGGGCTGACTGGAGCGGTGTAGAGAAAGGCCGTCGCTGTCTTTTGCCTCGCCAATTGGCCAGAACGGCAAGCCCGCGTCGCCGGCGCGTTGCGCAAAGGCATGCATGTTGGCGTTAGGGATTGCGACCAATGCCTGATAGTCATCACCGCCCGTCGCGAGCGCCAGGATATCTTTTGTGCTTTCAGGCGCCCCGGCCCAGGCCACAGCGTCCAGGTCAATTGTTATCGCCAGACCGCTCTCATGAGCCAGATGTTCGGCATCAGCGATCAATCCATCAGAGATATCGATCGAAGCCGACGCAAACTCGGCAATTAGTGGCGCCCATGCAGCACCTGGCAGCTGTGGACGCCGGTACTGGTCCAGAAACGCGCCTTGTGTGCCTGCCAACGCCTCCTGCAGTCCCAGATATGATGCGCCTATTCGACCCGAGAGAACGATAACATCGCCTGACGCCGCGCCGCTTCTCGTCACCGGGCCATTGGTGCCGCAAGTTCCGGTCAACATCAGACTTAGCGTTAATAAACCGCCGGATCGCACAGTGTCTCCCCCAATCAGCGAAATACTCCACCGCTCAAGTTCGGCACCGATACCGTTGCAAAGCGCCTGGAACTGGCTCTCTGAAAAGTCCGGAGGCATTGTAACTGATAGCATCGCCTCGGCAGGCGTTCCGCCTTTGCAAAGGATGTCAGAGACATTGGCTCGAACCAACTTGCAGCCTACCGAGTCCAGAGGGTCAGAGGCCAGAAAGTGTGTGCCCTCGGCGAGCGTGTCCAGTGTGGCGATCTTCACCGTGTCGGCGGCCTGAGCCAGACGTCCAACATCATTCGAAAGCGACATTGCATCCGTAGAGGTCGCAATGGGCTTCAGATAACGATGGATCCAGTTGAACTCATCCATACCTGCCGCGCCCGCTATTCCTCGGGCCGCAAATCCCGGGAAATATTGTCCAGAACCGCATTCACAAAATTAGCTTCTGTCTTGTCAAAGAAGTCATGCGCAAGCGAAACATACTCGTCCAGAATAACCGCTTTAGACAGCTCCTGATGCTTCAAGAGTTCTGAAGTCGCCGCTCTCAGGATCGCACGCGTTGTCGAGTCGAGACGCGAAAGTTTCCAGCCTTTGTTGAGGCGTTTCAGGATGGCAGGATCCACCTTGTCCTGCTGTTCGATCACCCCAGTGACGATCGACTTGAACAGGTCGGGATCGGCCTCTTCGACTGGCTCCTCATCCGGACCAAAGCCCAGACGATCTTCCATAAATTCGCGAATGACGGCTTGTGAACCCTCGTTCGTCTGCTCCATCTGATAGAGCGCCTGGACTGCGGCAAGGCGTGCGCCAGCGCGGCGCGCACGAATGATCTCAAAAGGAACTTTCTGCGTAGTCATCATCCGACGAATTTCTTTCTGAGTTTGATCATCTCTAGACAGGCGACAGCCGCATCCCGGCCCTTATTCTTCTGTTTCCGATCAGCCCGAACGATTGCTTGTTGTTCGTTTTCAACGGTCAGGATGCCGTACCCAATCGCCAGACGGCGCTCTACAGCGAGGTCCATCAGACCGCGCGCGCTTTCTCCACAAACATAATCATAGTGGCTCGTTTCGCCGCGAATAACGCAGCCGAGCGCAATATACCCATCATAGCGCCCACTATCGGCAGCCATCGCAATGATGCCTGGCACCTCAAAAGCGCCCGGGACTTCAATCGTTTCGGCGGTCACATCTTCGCCTTCAAGCGTTTCAGCAACGCCGGCTTCGAGTTCGCGCGTGATGTGATCATAGTAGCGCGACGTGGCGATCAGAATGCGATGAGCCATATCAATCCTCGTTATCGTTCAGGGTCTGCCATCCCTCAATGCTCAGACCGTAGCCTTCCAGTCCAGCGACGCGGGTGGGCTTTGTGTCAGACAGAAAAACCATCTTCCGGATGCCGAGCTCGCGAAGAATTTGTGCACCAACACCATATTCGCGCAGGGGCATAGTCTTATCATCACTGTCGCTCGTTTTGAGGCCAAGCCGCGTTGCCAGCGAATTTGGCCGCATCGTATTCACAAAGACGACGACCCCCGCCTTATCAGACCGGGCAATCAGTTTCATCGCGCGCTCAACCAGATTGGATCGCGGGCCTTTTTGGCCCAGAATATCGGCAAGCACATCCGTCCTGTGAACACGCACGAGCACTTCTTCTTCAGCATTGATGTCACCATGGACCACGGCGATGTGCTCGACACTGTCGATCGTGTTGCGGAAAACAACGGTCTTGAAGCCCTCTCCGTATTCGCTTTGCAGCGGCGCCTCGACGCGGCGCTCCAGATAGCGGTCATTCTTGCGACGCCAAGCAATGAGATCCGCGATCGTACCAATCTTCAGTCCGTGCAACTGGGCGAAGGCAACGAGTTCGGGCAGACGCGCCATGGTGCCATCGTCATTCATGATTTCGCAAATGACACCGGCCGGGTAGAGGCCGGCCATCCGCGATATATCAACAGCCGCTTCTGTGTGCCCCGCCCTGACCAGCGTTCCGCCTTCGCGCGCGATTAATGGAAAGACATGCCCCGGAGACACAATGTCGTGGTGATCCTTTGTCGGGTCGATGGCGACAGCAATCGTTCGAGACCTGTCGGCGGCGGATATGCCAGTCGTCACGCCATCTTTGGCTTCAATTGATACCGTGAATGCCGTCTGCATGCTTTCGCGATTATCTCGCGCCATCATGTCAAGATTGAGCGTTTTTGCACGCTCCAACGTCATTGACAGACAGATCAGGCCGCGACCGAAGCGTGCCATGAAGTTGACCGCTTCTGGCGTCGCATAGCTTGCGGGGATAACGAGATCGCCCTCATTTTCGCGATCTTCGGCATCGACCAGAATGAACATACGTCCATTGCGGGCGTCCTCGATTATCTCATCGATTGAAGAGATGGCTGCGTGAAAATCGTCGCTCATAGTCTACCCGTTTTCTGGAGCGTCAGCCCCAATCATTCGCGCGACGTACCGCGCCAGCATGTCGATCTCAAGATTCACTTTGTCGCCAACCTGTAAATCACCAAGCGTCGTCACCTGCCACGTGTGGGGAATGATGGCCACTTCAAAGCTGCCATCGCCATTGGCTTTGGCGACCGTCAGGGATACGCCATCGATTGCAGCAGAGCCCTTTGTGGCGAAGTAGCGCTCAATATCCTTGGGCGGCTTCACGGTCACGCGATGGCTCTGACCTTCCGGTTCAATCGCTACGATCTCACCAACGCCGTCGACATGACCAAATACAAAATGGCCTCCAAGTTCGTCGCCGAGCTTTAGGGAGAGTTCGAGATTGAGCCGTTCACCAGACTGGCGTTGCCCCAAAGTGGTCCTGGAAAGAGTTTCGGGGACGGCCTCGACATCAAACCAGCTGCCGGAACCACGCGCGCCAAAGTCCACAACCGTCAGGCAAACGCCTGAGTGCATGATAGACGCGCCCATGCTGATGTTGTCGACCGGATATGTGGCTTCAATTCGAAAGCGGCGAAGCCCGTTGCGGTCTTCAACCCGCGCAATCGTGCCCGTGTCCGTCACCAGTCCCGTAAACATGATAAGCCTCCTCGCCGCTCATATATGGAGCGATGATGCTCAGGCCAATCACTCACGTCAGGTCAATCCTTTAAAGGCTCCCAGATTTCAAGGCTGTCGCCCGAAATAAGCTCCCGTTCGGCGAGCGTCCATCGCGATGTATTCGCCATCGTCTCAAGCGCGAGTGGTCCAATCGCCGCAATTCCGTCGCCGCCAATAATGATCGGTGCACGAAACCAGCAAATGCGGTCCACAAGGCCTTCTCGCAGGAATGACGCAGCCAATGTCCCGCCGCCCTCAAGGAATATGCTGTCGATGCCTTCCGCACGCGCGCGCCGGACCAGTTCCGCTGGGGCCACGCGTCCGTTCCCATCGCCAACCGCCCAGTGGTCCACGTCCCGCAAGACCGATGCGCTTGAAGTGTTGCTCGCCGCATGCGCCAGCACGACCCGGCCAGCAGAGGCTGACTGAACCAGGCGAGACGTCACGGGCGTTCGGAGACGACTGTCGGCAACGATGCGCACTGGCTGTCGCTCAGGCAAAGGGACAATACGCGCCGTCAGCAGTGGGTCGTCAGCCAAAACAGTTCCGATGCCTACGAGTACCGCATCATGTTCAGCGCGCATCTGATGAGAGCGAGCGCGTGACTGACTATTCGTGATCCACTGGCTGGTACCGTTCGCCAGCGCGATTCGGCCATCCATCGAGGTCGCAATTTTTAAGGTAACGGATGCGCGCGCGCTCACGAGTCGTCGCTGCCATCTTCCAGAGCAGACGTTTCAATGAAACGGGCAAAATCGCTCGGATCCTTGAAGTCTTTGTAGACGCTTGCGTACCTCACATAGCCGACGGGATCGACCGTCTTGAGCGCGTCCATTACCAATTGCCCGACGTCCTCCGAACTGACTTCGGTTTCGCCGCTGCTTTCCAGCTTTCTGACAATGCCTGAAACAAGTTGTTCGACACTCTCGTCACCGACCGCCCGCTTCCGCAAGGCGATGGTGACTGACTTCGCCACCTTCTCCCGATCAAAGATCGCACGCTTTCCGTCGCGCTTGACGACAACAATGTCGCGGAGCTGCACGCGCTCGAACGTCGTAAAGCGGCCTCCGCACACCTCACAGGCGCGACGGCGACGAACCGCAGTATTGTCCTCGGCAGGCCGGGAATCCTTTACCGCCGTGTTCTCAGCTGTGCAGAATGGGCACTTCAAATTACGCCCCCAGCCCGTTGTAGATCGGGAAGCGCGCCGTCATGGCCTCAACCTCCTCGCGAACACGGGTTTCAACGCCTTCAGACTGTCCCTGAGCGACAGCATCGACAACTTGCCCAATCCACTCGCCGATCTGGCGGAACTCCGCTTCGCCAAATCCGCGCGTCGTCCCAGCCGGTGATCCAACACGGATGCCGCTCGTAATCATTGGCTTTTGCGGATCGAATGGAACGCCGTTCTTGTTGCAGGTGATGAAGGCGCGGCCGAGCGCCTGTTCTGCGTCGCGTCCCGTCACGTTCTTCGGACGAAGATCAACAAGGGCCACATGCGTATCTGTACCATGAGAGACGAGGTCGAGCCCCGATTCCTTGGCAGCATCAGCCATGGCACGCGCATTCGCCACAACGTCGTTCGCGTATTGCTTGAAAGATGGGGTCAACGCTTCCCCGAACGCGACGGCCTTGGCAGCAATGACGTGCATGAGCGGTCCGCCTTGAATGCCTGGGAAGACTGCGGAGTTCACTTTCTTGGCGATGGCCTCATCATTTGTGAGCACCATGCCGCCACGAGGCCCGCGCAGCGTCTTGTGGGTGGTCGTGGTCGCAACGTCGCAATAATCCAGAGGGTTTGGATGCGCGTCGCCGGCTACGAGGCCCGCAAAGTGCGCCATATCCACCACGAAGTAAGCGCCGACTTCATCCGCAATGCTCCGGAATGTGGCGAAATCAATCTGGCGGGGATAAGCGGAGCCACCTGCGATAATCAGTTTTGGCTGATGCTCTCTGGCGAGATCACGAACCTGATCGAAATCAATGAGGTGATCATCTTCGCGGACACCGTATTGGATGGCGTTGAACCATTTACCCGACTGGTTCGGCTTCGCACCGTGTGTCAGGTGACCGCCTGCATCGAGGCTCATCCCCAGTATTGTATCACCGGGCTTGATCAGCGCCTGGAACACGGCCTGGTTGGCCTGACTGCCCGAGTTCGGCTGCACATTGGCAAAATCGCAGTCAAACAGTTGCTTGGCGCGGTCCATCGCAAGGTTTTCGGCGATGTCGACATACTGGCAGCCGCCATAATAGCGCTTGCCCGGATATCCTTCAGCATACTTGTTCGTCAGAACTGAGCCCTGCGCTTCAAGCACTGCTTTGGAAACGATGTTTTCCGATGCGATGAGCTCGATTTCATGTTGCTGACGATGCTGTTCTTTAGCGATCGCTTCTGCCAGCGCCGGGTCGGTGTCTTCCACGCCGGCCGTGAAAAAACGTGACGCATCGAAATTGGTCGATGGGGCTGAATCGGGCATCGGCTGACTCCTATGGCTGAATTGGCTTTCGTTTAAGCCTCATCGCCGCGGTCAGCAAGACAGGGAATGTCTGTCTCGATGTAAGTATCGCTTAAGCGGCCTGTTCGAGACCAAGCTGCTTCCATACAGCGAGAATCGCGGCGACCAGTTCGTCCATCATGGCTTCGTCATGCACCGGTCCCGGCGTAAAACGAAGTCTCTCAGTACCGCGAGGCACCGTTGGATAGTTGATCGGCTGAACGTAAATTCCGAAATCGAAAAGCAGCGTATCAGAGAGTGCCTTGCACTTCTCGGGGTCACCGACCAGCAATGGAACAATGTGGGTGACGCTATCCATAACAGGCAGACCTGCATCGCGGAACTTATCCTTGAGCAGCTGCGCGCTGGCTTGATGTTTCTCGCGCAGCTGAACGCCGTCGTCAGACCGCAATTTGCTCACGCTTCGAAGCGCGCCAGCAGCCATCACCGGACAGGTCGACGTCGTGAAGATAAATCCGGAGGCCATTGAGCGGATCGCATCGATGATCGTCTCATGAGCGGCGATGTAACCACCCATCACGCCATACGCCTTGCCAAGCGTACCTTCGATGATGTCGACGCGGTCCATCAGGCCTTCACGCTGAGCCACGCCTGCGCCTTCAGCGCCATACATGCCGACAGCATGCACTTCGTCCAGATAGGTCAGTGCGTTGAACTCATCGGCCAAGTCGCAAATCTCTTTGATGGGGCCGATGTCGCCGTCCATGGAGTAAACGCTTTCGAACGCGATCAGCTTCGGGCGCTCAGGGTCGTCATTCTCGAGCAACGCGCGAAGATGACCAATGTCGTTGTGACGGAAAATGCGCCGATCTACTCCAGCCCGACGAATACCTTCGATCATCGAAGCGTGGTTCAGTGCATCGGAATAGATAATCAGCCCTGGAAGGATCTTGCCGAGCGTCGAGAGCGTCGCGTCGTTTGCCACATAGCCCGAGGTGAACAGCAGTGCGCCGGTCTTGCCGTGCAGATCGGCGAGCTCTCGCTCTAGATCAACGTGATAACGTGTCGTGCCTGAAATGTTGCGCGTACCACCCGACCCGGCACCAAAATTGTCGATGGCATCATGCATGGCCTGGAGAACGTCATCGTCCTGCCCCATGCCGAGATAGTCATTCGAACACCATACAGTGATATCGCGTTCACCATCTTCGAATCGCGCCGTCGCTTTCGGGAAAGCACCGCGATGACGATGGAGGTCGACAAATACGCGATAACGCCCTTCGTCGCGGATGGAATTCAGCGCGTCTTCAAAAGCCTGAAGGTGTTTCATAATATTATTTCCCTCTTGGGGCGTCTCATTGGGCGACTATATGGCAAACGAAATCCGCTCTTTCCAGACCGTAATTCTACCTATGTGGATTTGTCACACCTGCCATCAGGCGTCATAGCCTGGTGACTGGCGGTCCAGCTTCCGCTTCATTGCTGGCCAGACCAGGTGTTCGGAGAGCGAGCTCATCCCAGACTTCTGACCGGTCATTCCGCCCTGTCTTGCAACTTTCTCCTGCAGATCTTCACCACATTCCAGAACGCCGTTTCGCCCTGCTGAAAGCGCCATGATTTGCATATTGCAGGCTCTCTCCAGGAAGAACATGCGTGTAAACGTCATTGCTGCGGTCGTTCCGCACGTCAGCGTCCCGTGATTGCGAAGCAACATCGAATGCTTCTCGGGCCCGAGGTCCGCAACCAGACGCTCGCGCTCATCAAGGTCCAGCGCAATGCCTTCATAGTCATGATAAGCAACGTCTTCGCGGATCGCCATCGCCGTTTGTGAGATAGGTAACAGCCCCTCTTTCTGGGACGACACGGCGACGCCCTGATCGGTATGGAGATGCATCACCACATTCGCATCTTCGCGATGCATATGAATTGCCGAATGGATCGTGAATCCCGCCGGATTAATGAAGTACGGTGAGTCCAACACGATATTGCCTTCGAGATCGACTTTCACCAGCGACGAAGCGGTAATCTCTTCGAACAACATCCCATAGGGGTTGATCAGGAAGTGATGTTCCGGGCCAGGCACGCGATGAGAAATGTGAGTGAAAATCATGTCGTCCCAGCCATGAAGCGCAGTCAGGCGATAAAGCATGGCGAGGTCGACGCGTGCGGTCCACTCCTCCTCGCTTACTGAATCTCTTAGACTGATCGGCTTCATATCATCTGGCATGGCGTCCTCCGTTCTTTTTTCCATCATACATCAAAACATGCTTCAGACACTAGGCGCGGTTACCGATGACGCTTGACCAAAGCGCTGCACCGTCCGACATGGACGCCATGAAGATCAGTATTGCATTCAGCGCATCGCGCCGACCTGAAGCTCAAGAAGCACTTCAGCGGCTTACCAAGAAATATGGACAGGTCTCAGAAGAGAACGCTGAAGTCATCGTGGCGCTTGGCGGCGACGGGGCAATGTTGGACGCCATGCGACGGCGCTTTGGCGACAAAAAACCTGTCTATGGCATGAACCGGGGTACGGTTGGCTTCCTCATGAATGACTTCGATGAGGAAGACCTGTATCAGCGTATAAACAAGGCCGAGAAGGCCACTGTGATGCCATTGCGTATGGCTGCGACCGACATCCACGGTGAGCTTCACGAATGTCTGGCAATCAATGAAATTTCACTGTTCAGGCAAACGGCCCAGAGCGCCAAGCTTCGTATTCGTGTCGACAGCCGCGAAAGGATGAGTGAACTGACCTGCGACGGCATAATGGTGGCGACCCCAGCAGGGTCAACGGCATACAACCTGTCAGCTCACGGTCCTATCCTGCCGATCGGCGCGAATCTGTTGGCCCTAACGCCAGTGAGCGCGTTCCGCCCTCGTCGGTGGCGCGGTGCCCTTCTTCGTCATGATGCAAAAGTCGAATTTGATATTGTAGAGCCAGAACGCCGACCAGTGGCTGCAGGCGCGGACAATCAGGAAGTCAGAGACATCGCCCATGTGAGAGTGATGGAAGATCGCAGCAAGCCGCTTACCATGCTGTTTGACCCAGGGCACGCTCTCGACGAGCGCGTCCTGCGAGAACAGTTCTCTTTCTGATCAGGTGCCCTGAAAGCCAACGACCTCGCGTTTGGCCTTCTCTCCGCGATCAATCCCCAGCATCAGCACAAGCGCTGACGCAACGAAGATTGATGAATAGGTGCCAATCACCACACCAAAGATCAGCGCAAAGCTCATCCCGCTCAGGACGGTGCCGCCGAAGATGTAGATGCTCAGCAATGCAAGCAGCGTTGTCCCGGACGTCAGGAGCGTGCGCGACAGCGTCTGATTGATCGCAATATCGATCACCTGGCCGAGATCCAGCTTCTTGTACTTGCGTGCCTCTTCGCGGACCCGGTCAAACACGATCACGGTGTCGTTCATCGAATAACCGACAATGGTCAGCAACGCAGCGATAGTAGAAAGGTTGAACTCGAATTGCGTCAGCGCAAACATGCCCATGGTGATGATGACATCGTGGAAAAGCGCCGCAACAGCGCCCAACGCGTACTGCCATTGGAAGCGCACCGAAATATACAGCATCATAAGCGCCAGTGCGACGCCCAGCGCGATCAGACCGCTACGCAGGAGTTCGCCCGAGACCTTCGGCCCGACCGCCGCACTGCTGCGGATGTTCACGCCCGGAAAGGCCGCTTCCAGCGCAGCTCGTACGCTGTTGTTCGCAACCTGCTGAGCTGCTTCCTGGTCACCATCTTCCGCAACCTGGGTCGCGAAACGGATAACAATCACTTCGATGCCTTCGACACCTGTACCGCGAGCCGCGTTCACCTGTACCTCACCGAGGCCCAGTTCACCGACGACGCCGCGAACATCCTGTTCGTTCACATCGACAGGTTGTTCGATTTCGATGACGGATCCGCCCGCGAAATCAATGCCGAAATTCAAGCCTTTGGTGAAGATCATGAAAAAGGACGCCGCAATAAGCACCACGGAGAACACGAGGGCTGGCAGGCGAAACGACATGAATTTCACGTCGGTCTTTTGAGGCCAATATTGCAGAAGCATGTATCCAGCCTCCCTTTAAATCGACAGTTTGCGCGGTTTGGCGAGCCGCAGCCAGACAGCGGTAAACCAACGTGTGACAACGAAGGCGGTGAAAACCGAGGTCACGATACCAATCGCTAGTGTAACGGCAAAGCCCTTCACCGGGCCCGATCCAAGCATGTACAGGATCGCCGCGGCGATAAAGGTCGTAATGTTGGCGTCCAGAATAGTGGATAGCGCTCGCTCATAGCCAGCAATGACGGCCGTATTTGGCGACCGACCCGACCGTTGTTCTTCACGGATCCTTTCAAACACGATCACATTGGCATCGACGGCCATACCGATCGTCAGAATGATGCCCGCAATGCCTGGTAGCGTAAGCGTGGCGCCCAGTCCGGAAAGGGCGCCCAGGATGAGCACAATGTTCGCGATCAGAGATCCGACCGCAAATCCGCCAATCAGGCCATACGCAATGATCATGAAGACGGCCACGAGAACAAGCCCGATGATACTGGCGCGCGTACCAGCCCTGATGGAGTCCGCACCAAGACCAGGGCCAACCGTACGCTCTTCGATAAACCCAAGTTTGCCTGGAAGTTCGCCAGCTTCAATGATTGCCGCAAGGTCCTGAGCTTCCTGCATGCTGAAGCTACCCGTGATCTGGACGTTGCCGCCCCAGATCGGTTCATTGATACGCGGTGCGGACATCACCTTCCCATCAAGAACAATAGCAAACAGCTCGCCGCGATTGTTCGCCGTAGTCCGGCCGAAACGTTCAGCGCCACTGCCGGTCAATCGAAAATCGACAGCCGGTGAGTTGTCATCAGGGTCATAGCCCTGGTTCGCCGTGGCGATATCGCTGCCGGTGACAACAGGTGTGCGGTTAATGAGGTACGAAATACCGTTTTCGTCCTGCACCAGTTCAAAGCCCGGTCGCGGACGGCCAGTCTCAGCGGCGGCGATGGAGGACGGGCTGCTATCGGCCATATTGAAGGTCATGCGCCCCGCACGGCCAAGGATGTCCTTGATCCGGCGCGGGTCGGCCTCGCCCGGCGCCTCAATGACGATGCGTGTGTCGCCTTGCGGCGTAATTGACACTTCGCTCACACCATCAGGGTCGAGACGACGCCTGATGATTTCGATCATCTTGTCCTGAGCGTCGGCGGCCAGAGCCTGCATCGCAGCATCTGAAACCGAAATCATGATCATCGCTTCGCCGCGTTGCTCAATGCTCATGATCTTCTCACCACCAGTGGCGCCGATCGTCGGATTAATCCGACGCAAACGGCGCAGCGCGTCATCCATCTGGTCGGGATTACGAAGACGAATGGGTAGCGTGCTTCCATCCTGCTCGGGCACATCGCGCGTGATTAGCTGGGGATCGTTCAGCACATCCCGGATGTCCGCCTGCAGCGATTCAAGACGATTGGCTGCGACTTCTTCAGGGTCGATTTCAGTCAGCAGGTACACGCCGCCCTGGAGGTCAAGACCAAGGTTTACTTTGCTGGTGGGAAGAAATCCGGGCCACCACGACTGCTCCGCAGCCGCCTTTTGTTGATCATATTCAAGGATCGATTGCGGGTCAGTCGCGCCTGTGTCGCGAGGCTGAATGCCTAGAAAGCCGTCGGAAAAAGCATTGGGCAATGCCAGCAAGCCGCCCCACAGCAGGACAAGACAGATGAGTGCGACTTTCCAGGCCGGAAAATTCAGCATGTTCAGTACCCCTCGTCAGGCAGATCAGGCCGACTTCGTATCGTTCGCGACGACTGGCTCATTCTTGCCGCGAACATCGGCAATCATGCCTTTGACGACACGGACACGCACACCTTCGGCAATATCGACGCTGATTTCCTGGTCCGTCACCTTGGCGACCTTACCGATCAAGCCGCCCGTCGTGATGACTGTATCGCCCTTCACAACGGCTTCGATCATGGCCCGGTGTTTCTTCTGTCGCTGATTCGCAGGACGAATGAGCAGGAAGTAAAAAATGAGGATGAGCGGCACGAAGAAAATAAGCTGTGCCATCAAACCGCCACCGCCGCCGCCCTGCTCTTGAGCCAAAGCGGCCGGCGCTAAAGTTAGCGATGTCAGGCCCAAAGCGGCCAATCTCTTGATCATGTTGTCTCTCCCCGAAAATCAGGCTCGTGGCTATATCTGTGAAGGGCATACTTTGCAAACAAGACACTTCAAGCAATGAGCGCAGTTTCTGAGTAACATCTGTCGTGGCGTTCGCGACAAGCACAGGGAATTGCCTCACGATCTTCACTCCCATGGCGCACGTATTATTTCGCCTCGCCAAACGTTAGTGAGCGCTCACTTGCTTTTTCCGACGATCATGCTATATGATGTTTAACAGAAGGAACTTCGTATGACAGATTCGGCGGTTGAAAAGAAAGTCAGGCGAAGCGCGAAGCCTAAAATCGAGCGCGCAGCCCTGAAGTTATTCGTTCATGACGGTTTTGATGCGGCGACCACACGCGAAATCGCTAGCGAGGCCGGCGTATCCGAAGGCGCGCTATATCGCCATTATAAGGGCAAAGACGAATTAGCGGTTTCGCTCTTCATGACCATCCACAATCGGCTTGGGGAAATGCTCCGTGAAGCGCTAGCGTCCGAAGGGACGATAGAACAGCGCATCAACCGGGCCGTAGAAGCCTATTGCAAACTCGCGGACGAGGACTGGCTTCTGTTTTCCTTTCATCTCGTTTCGCTGAACCGCTATTTGCCAAATGATACCAAACGCGATGACGACCCTGTCAGTATCCTTGAAAGGATCGTCGCGGCGATGATGGCATCAGGCGATGTGCCAAAGGGTGATCCGGCTGTCATTGTTTCGATGTGCCTGGGCGTCGTCATGCAGACAGGTCTTTCGAAGATATACAATCGCATCGATGGCCCGATGTCAGACCGCGTTGACGTTCTGTCAAACGCAGTTCTGGCTGTGTTGATGCAGAAGTGATGCGCCAGTGTTGCGCGGCATCATCTTTACCAGCGTCTATTACGTCCTGTCAGTTATCTACGTATTGGCAGCATTGCCGACCCTGCTCTTTCCAGGACGAGGAGCGACCCAGTTCGTCATCCGGTCCTATACTCGGGCCGTTCGGTATGCGCTTTTAGCCATCGCCGGGATCTCTACCGATATCCGCGGCAAGCACCGCTTACCCGATGGACCATTCATCATTGCAGCCAAGCACCAGAGCTGGGGCGATGGCTTTCTGATCTATCCGGAGGTCCATAATCTCTCATTCGTTACAGGTGACCACCTGGAACGCTTTCCGCTCGTGGGTCGCATTCTGAACAAGCTCGGCGCCATTATAATCGATACGTGCGGTGGCGGTGATCGCAAGGCCAAGTCGCTCGCAGAAGGCATGGTCAAAGCGCGTGCGGAGGGTGTCAGGGTGCTTGTCTACCCTGAAGGCCACCTCGCCGCTCCCGGTACGCATTACCGCTACAAGCCCGGCGTTTGGCACATGCAGAAGGCGATGAACGTTCCTGTGGTCCCAGTGGCAACCAATCTCGGATTGTATTGGCAGCAGCAAAAGCTCGCAAAGACGCCTGGCCGTGCGGTCGTCGAATTTCTCGAGCCGATCCCGCCCGGTTTCGGCAAAGAGGCGTTCATCGAAAAGCTCAGCAACACAATCGAAGACCGGGTACTGGATCTTTATCGTGAGAGCCGCGAAGAGAACGCCGAACCATCGATATTACTGCCAGACCCAAACTGATCTTGAGTGAGATCTTCAGCTAACAGCTGCTGGAACAATGGTGACACTTTCGCCGCAACCGCAAGCATCAGTCTGGTTGGGATTTGAAAAAACAAATTTCTCGTGGAGCATCGTCGTCTCAAAATCGACGACCGATCCGAGCAAGAACAGAACGGCTTTTGCGTCAACGACGATCTGGACGCCTTTGTCTTCGACAACCTCATCCATCGGTCCGGCCGTCTCGACATAGTCCATGACATATTCCATGCCGGCGCAGCCGCCATTTTTCACGCCGACGCGCAGATAACCTGCGCCCTTCTCGGACATGATCTGTTTAACGCGCTCTGCGGCAGCGTCGGTTAGCGTAACGAGTTGTGGACGGGGTCTTCTGGCCATGACGTGTAGATGAGGTCCTGCGTCGAAAATTTCAATCAGAGCATGTTCAACGCAAGCCGGGCTTCGTCCGACATGCGTGATGGATCCCAAGGCGGATCGAATGTCAGTCGCACCTCGACATCATCCACGCCCTCTACCGTGCGCGCCGCATTTTCGACCCACCCCGGCATGTCCCCGGCGACAGGACAGCCCGGCGCCGTCAGGGTCATATCGATGTCGACCTTCCGGTTATCGTCAATATCGACGCGGTAGATGAGACCAAGCTCATAAATGTCGACTGGGATCTCGGGGTCAAACACGGTTTTGAACGAAGCAATGAGTGCATCGGTAAGGCGATTCAATTCATCTTGAGGGATCGGCGAAGTGCTCTCTGAAGCATCCGCCTGCTCAGCGTTCTCTACATTGGGGTCGAGGCTCATATCATCTGCCATGTGTAATCCTTATAGCAGCAATCCACGGGCTTTGTGGAGGGCTTCAATGAATGCTTCCACATCAGCAGTGGTATTGTAGATCGCAAAGCTCGCACGGGCCGTGGCTGTTATACCGAGGTGTTTCATCAATGGTTGTGCGCAATGGTGTCCTGCTCTGACTGCAACGCCGTAACGGTCCAGCAGTTGCGCAATATCATGCGGATGCGCGCCTTCAATGCTGAACGACAGGATGGGACCCTTGCCTTCCGAGAGCCCATATTCAGTAAGACCGTTGATCTTGGACAATTCCGCAGACGCCTGCTCATAAAGCGAATGCTCATGCGCACGGATATCTTCCTTGTTAAATTGTGACAGCCAGTCGATCGCCTCACCAAACCCGATCGCTTGTAGTATCGGGGGTGTGCCCGCTTCAAATTTGTGGGGTGGCTCATTGTAGGTCACGCGGTCCATTTCCACGATCTCGATCATTTCACCGCCGCCCTGATACGGCCGCAGCGCCTTGAGAGCGTCCAGCTTGCCGTAAAGCGCACCAATCCCGGTGGGCCCGTAGATCTTGTGAGCCGTGAGGACGTAGAAATCGCAATCAATGTCCTGGACGTCGATATCGAGATGCACGCCAGCCTGGCATCCATCCAGCAGCACCTGGGCACCAACCTCGTGAGCGAGTCGGACCACCTCCTTCGCATCAACGACCGTTCCAAGCACGTTCGACATGTGGCCGATCGCAACCATCCGCGTTTTGGGGCCGAGTGCCTGGCGATAGGCGTCCATGTCGAGACGGCCATCCTCGAGCAGAGGTACCCACTTCAGGACGGCCCCATGCCGCTCGCGCAAAAAATGCCAGGGCACAATGTTCGAATGGTGCTCTGAAATCGCCAGAACAATCTCATCACCGGAATTAATGCTGTCGGTTATGCCTGAGGCAACCAGATTGATCGCCTCGGTTCCGCCTTTGGTAAAGACAACCGACTCCGGCGAGGGTGCATTCAGAAACGCCTGAATCTTTGCTCGCGCACCTTCGTAAGCCTCAGTGGTCTCATTCGCCAAAGTATGCAGCCCGCGATGGACGTTCGCATAGGCGTGACGCGCCTGATCGCTCATCACATCAAGCACGGTATCCGGTTTCTGCGCGCTCGCGGCATTGTCCAGATAGATCAAGGGCTTTCCATTGATCTCCCGCTGAAGAATGGGAAACTGAGCGCGAATGAGGTCGACGTCGAATGCCATGATGCGCCTAACCTTGTTGACGGAGAAATGCCCGAGCCGCCTCGATCATCGACTCTCTGACAGATGGATGAGCCCCCTCAAGCGCCTCGATGACGAAAGCTTCAATCAACAGTGCGCGGGCTTGATTAGCGGGTATCCCTCTCTGGCGCATGTAAAACAGAGCGGCTTCATCAAGCTGCCCAGATGTGTTGCCGTGCTCGCACTCGACATCGTCGGCATAAATCTCGAGTTCCGGTTTCGCGAAGACTTCAGCACCACTCTCAAGCAGCAGTGCCTGATGCTGCATGTTCGCGTCCGTAAACTGCCCTACTGTTCGTGGGACAAGAAATTTACCCTGGAAAACACCTCGTCCACCTTTGGCGACCGCGCCCTTGGTCAGTTGACGTGTTGTACATGACTCCGCGCCATGACGGACATGACTTGTAAAATCCATGTGGTAGCCGTCGCCGACAAGGTAGGCAGAATTGATCGTCGCACTGGCGTCGGTACCAGCGAAGTCGACATGCGTCTCCACTCGGCTGACCTTTGCGCCGAAGCCGAGCGCAGTCTGCTCAAACGAAGCCCCTTTTTCGAGAGTCGCCGTTGTTGTGACGCCGACAGCCTGGTCTTTAGTCCCGCGTTGAACAATGGTCCGATCCACCGATGCGCCGTCCTGTAGACCAAACTCTAATAAAACCGAGGAAAAACCTGCTGATCCGGCGTACCGCTCAACCGTACTGATGGAACAGCCTGAGCGAACGACGATTGCGAGGCGGGTGAAGGCCAACTCAGCGGCACGTTCGTCGAAGTCGAAGTAAAGCGGCGCAGCCACCTCTGCCGTGACTTCTATCATCAATACGTCGTTCTTGACTGGTTGGCCCGTCATTGAGGCCGTCAGCGCTCCAAGAGGCAATTCCTTGGCTTCACCGACGCCTTGCGCTTTTTCCTTTTCGTAGACGCTTATACCTTCTGGAAGCGACTGCGGAACTTTCCAGTTTTCGCCATCAAATCGCAGAATGGCCGCATCGTCAGGAAAACTAATCTTTTGCTCAGTCCCCGACCGGCCTGGAACGACAAGCTCTGGCACGGCCGCGCGAAAATCGGTCCATTTCCATTGCTCTAGCCGGCGATGCGGCAAACCAGTGCGCGCGAACGCCTGGAATGCGGCGGAGCGGGCCGCATCTGGGTCAAGCGAGCCGAACTTCGCGAAGAGCTGCTCTTCAGCGGTGGTTGGGTGGCGCAATCGGATATCGACGTTGGCTGAGGTCAAGCCGGCTCCCCAAGGATGCCGTCATAGCCTTCCTTTTCCAGTCGAAGGGCAAGTTCCGGTCCGCCTGAAGTCACGATCCGCCCTTTTGCCAGCACGTGCACTTTGTCTGGTTTGATATGATCGAGAAGTCTCTGATAGTGCGTGATAACCAACATGCCGCGATCGGGCCGGCGAAGCGCGTTTACGCCATCCGCAACCGTTTTCAGAGCATCAATATCCAGTCCGGAATCCGTTTCATCCAGAATGGCGAAGCGCGGTTCAAGCATCATCATCTGGAAGATTTCGAGCCGCTTCTTTTCACCGCCCGAAAAACCCACATTCAATGGGCGCTTTAACATGTCTGAATCGATCTTCAGCGTGGCGCCGACTTCACGAGCCTTCTTGATGAAGTCAGGTGCCGATATCTCGTCTTCACCGCGTCGCTTTCTCTGTGCGTTCATCGCCGTGCGAACGAATGTCATCACGGGAACACCAGGAATTTCGATGGGGTACTGGAAGGATAGAAAAATACCTTTTGCCGCCCGTTCTTCCGGGTCCATCGAAAGAAGGTCTTCGCCGTCCAGCGCAGCGCTACCTTCGGTAACCTCATAGCCCTCACGTCCAGTCAGAACATAGGAAAGCGTGGACTTCCCGGCCCCATTGGGGCCCATGATCGCATGGACTTCGCCCTTTGGCACCTCAAGCGTAAGCCCCTTTATGATGGGCTTTGCTTCGTCACCGTCGCCAACGCTCGCGTGCAGATTATCAAGTTTCAACATGCTGCGCATGTAGAGACATCTTGGTCGGATTCAAAGCCCGTTTGTGCGGCGAATGCGCTCGACGGTCAGCGGATATCAGTCAAGCCGAAGAAGTTTTGGCCCGATACAGCCGATTCCAGGTCGACGGGGTTCATCAGCAGCATTCCGATGAAATGCAAGCTCTCTTCTTTGCCGACGAGGACCCGTTTTAGCGCCGTGTTGATAGGAGTCGCTACACCCTGAGGCCCCACAAGGACGAAACTGTCCAGTCCGGGGTCGAAGCCGTAATGCTCAGAGAAATAAGGATTGGCCGCGATGAACGTGTCGAAACGCTGCCAGGTCCACTCAAGATCGGAATTGGCACGGATGACTTCTCCGAGGTACAGGCCAGCAAACATGACCGAATTGTCGCCGCGTCCGTCACTGATCAACGACTCCCCTGCCCTGCCTTGATCGGCCTGCAACCGATTGATCGTGTGGATGTCCTTCAGCCAGTCATCGACGACCTTCAGGCTCTCCAAAGAAAAGTCGAGCTGGGACTTATGAAGACGGTTGGGCAGCAAGATTAACTCATCGCCGGCCGGAGAAAGAAATGTGTCGAGCGCTAAATCGATGTTTGAAACCGTCACATCGCCTGCAGACCAGGCAGCGGGGGCGTGTCCGCTTTGTCCTGTAGGTTGTCCAGACCGAACAATCTTGGCGGCACCCGGACCGTAGCCATTATACGGAATCAAGTATGGTTCTGGCTGTTTCTCAGCGGCGCACCCTCCGAGGAGCAACGCAATTATGATAAACCAGCGCGCCATCTTGTTCCGTCCGACTCAATCAGCTCTCCGCGCCAGTCTATGCGGCGAGATTGATACCGCCAGCCCTAAGCATCGAAATCTCTCATCAAGTCATCCTGCCCCGGCTCAAGCTTGTGCCACCATTGCTGAAACTCACAGCACAGACCATTGCTGTCGAAGCTGGCTTTCAGGATGCCTTCAAGGCGAACCGGGTCGTCGGTTCCCGCGCGCGTAAAAGTATTTTCCCACATCGCCCAGCCAACATTCGGCTCGATTCCGATGACATGTGCGGAGAACGTGCTGTCTTCGCGGACACCAGCCATCTCGTCGATAGCAGAGTGAATGGCAGCGCGTCCTTTTCGAGGCGCATTAAAGGGCGCTTCGAAGAAGACCGCGTCTTTCGTGAATAGCTCAGCGAAAGCCGCACCGTCCATGCTGTCCAGCGTCGCTTTTACCTGCGCCAGCCAATCAGCAAAGGCAGCTTCGTCCATCAACCCACGCTGCCTTCGAGGCTAACTTCGAGCAGTTTCTGCGCTTCCACCGCGAACTCCATTGGCAGGTGTTGCATGACGTCGCGAACAAATCCGTTCACGAGCAAGGCAACGGCCTGTTCTTCGCCCAGACCTCGTTGACGCGCGTAGAACAGCTGGTCCTCTGAAAGCTTCGTCGTGGTCGCTTCGTGTTCGAGCTGCGCATCGAGGCACCGGTTCTCAACATAGGGCACAGTGTGGGCTCCGCAGTCGCCACCGATCAGAAGCGAGTCACATTGAGTAAAATTGCGCGCCTTTTCTGCTTTTTGATGCACTGAAACGAGTCCGCGATAAGTATTGTCCGATCGACCGGCTGAAATTCCCTTGGAAATAATACGGGACCGCGTGTTCTTGCCGAGATGAATCATCTTCGTCCCGGTATCAGCCATCTGACGGCCATTCGTGACCGCAATCGAATAAAATTCACCCACGCTATCGTCGCCGCGTAGAATACAGGACGGGTATTTCCAGGTGACCGCCGAGCCGGTTTCGACCTGCGTCCAGCTAATCTTGGAGCGAGGACCACGGCAATCGCCCCGTTTCGTCACGAAATTGTAAATACCGCCCTTGCCGTTCTCATCGCCAGGCCACCAGTTCTGGACCGTCGAATATTTGATTTCGGCATCTTCCAACGCGACCAGTTCCACAACGGCCGCATGAAGCTGGTTTTCATCGCGCATAGGCGCGGTGCAGCCTTCCAGATACGACACGTAAGCGCCCTTATCGGCGATGATCAGCGTGCGTTCAAATTGCCCTGTATTCTCAGCATTCATCCGAAAATATGTGGAAAGCTCCATGGGACAGCGCACGCCCTCGGGCACGTACACAAATGTGCCATCTGAAAAGACAGCGCTGTTCAGGGTCGCGAAGAAATTATCTGACTGCGGCACTACCGTTCCCAGATATTTTTTCACGAGCTCCGGGTGCTCTCGTAGGGCCTCGGAAATCGACATGAAGATCACGCCGGCCTTCTCGAGTTCCTTTCGAAAGGTTGTCGCCACGGACACCGAATCAAAGACCGCATCCACGGCAACGCGCGAACCGGCTGGCTGAGTTGTCCCTCGAGCATCGGCTGCAGTATCGGCAGCCCCTTCAACGCCGAGCAAGACTTCTGCTTCCCGGAGCGGAATTCCCAGCTTTTCGTAGGTCTCCAGAATTTCCTTCGGCACATCGTCGATGGAATCATACTTTGCCCCGGACTTGGGCGCTGCGTAGTAGTAGATGTCCTGATAATCGACCTTTTCGTACTCGACCTTGGCCCATTCCGGCTCTTCCATGGTCTGCCAACGCTCATACGCTTTCAGACGCCAGTCCAGCATCCAGGACGGTTCACCCTTTTTCTCTGAGATGAAGCGAATGACCTCTTCGCTCAGGCCTTTTGGCGCATACTCGGTTTCGATGTCGGTCTTGAAGCCGGCAGAGTAGTTTTCCGATTGCAGGGCTTTGGCCGCAGCAACCGTACTCGCGTCGATGCCTTCTTTTACTTTGACGTCATCAGCCATGTCAGGCTGTCTCCTTCAATTTGCGCCGGCGCGCTGCTTCCAGCCATGCGTCTGCCGTTAGATCAAAATCTTCTTGTTTGGTCTTCCAACCATAACTGGTGCGTATTGCACACTCCGCAAGAGAGTCCGGGGCGCCCATAGCAGATAGCACCAGCGATCTTTTGACTTTGCCGCTCGAACACGCGGATCCGGACGACACGGCCACCCCCGCCAGATCCATCGCCATGACCTGCGTCTCTGCCCGAAAGCCTTCAATCGCAAAGTTCGACGTATTTGGCAGACGCTTGGCCTGCTCTCCGAATACGGTAACCTGGCCTTCCGCTTTCAAACGCTGCTCCATCGCATCACGCAACGCCGCTAGCCCCTCCATGGCGGGAAGGTCTGTGACAGCCGCTTCAGCGGCAGCGCCAAATCCAGCAATGCCGGACAGGTTTTCCGTGCCGGATCGAAGAGACCGCTCCTGGCCGCCACCATGGAGTTTCGCTTTTAATGGAGCGCCACTTCTGAGCCACAACGCGCCAGCGCCTTGCGGGCCGCCAGCCTTGTGGGCAGACAAGGTGAGATAATCCACACCCAGAAGTGAGACATTGACGGGCAGCTTTCCAAGCCCCTGAACCCCGTCGCAAATGGTCAAACCTCCCGCTTCGCGCACCAGGCTTGCCGCTTCGGTAACAGGCTGAATGACCCCCGTCTCATTATTTGCAAGCATCAGCACAAGAATAGGCGTGCCCGAACGCGAAGTGTCCCATGCCTTCAAGCGATCAGAAAGCGCATTCAGATCAACTTCCCCAGTCGGCAGGACGTATGTCGTTTCAACCGGAACATTCGCGAATCCGGCATTCTTGGCGCTCGCTTCGTGTTCGATGGCTGAAACAATGAGCGTGCAGTCGCCATCCAGTTTGGCGACAGCCCCATGGATCGCAAGCGCGATCGCCTCGGTCCCTCCTGATGTGAAGATGACGTCACTGGCAATACCGCCCACGGCCGTTGCAACCTGGCGCCGCGCGGTTTCCAGGATCTTTCGCGCGGCGCGCCCCGGCGCATGAACGCTCGAAGGGTTTGCGCCAGCATCCAGCGCGACAAGCATGGCACGTCTTGCCTCATCCCTGAGCGGTGCAGTTGCATTGTAATCTGCGTAAATCATAGGTGCCTGTCTAAGATAACACGGGGCGATCTTACACAAAAACTTGCATTTCATTGCTGCTTTCGCCTAAAGCGCCACCTTCCAATGCTCGCAGCGCAAGTCAGAGAGGCGCCTCAAATGGCAGAACTCATCATCCCCGGTCCGGCAGGTCGAATTGAAGCTCGTTACACAGAGCCACCCCAGGAAGGGGCACCCATCGCGCTCATCCTTCACCCGCATCCCCGCGCCGGTGGCACGATGCAGGATCCCATCACCATCCGTCTCTTCCAGATGTTTGAAAAGCGCGGCTTTGGTGTCCTTCGGTTTAATACGCGAGGCGTCGGCCGCTCCCAGGGCGTTTACGACCAAGGCGTCGGCGAACTCGAAGACGCCGCCTATGTGCTCGATTATATGGAAAACCTCACTGAAAGCCCGCGCTTTGTCTGGTGCGCCGGATACTCGTTTGGTGCCTGGATCACGCTGCAGCTACTGATGCGCCGGCCTGAAATCGATGGCTTCCTCGCCATTGCGCCGCCGTGCAACCATTACGACTTGTCGTTCCTGGCCCCCTGCCCGGCTTCCGGCCTGATCATCTCGGGCGAAGCCGACAAGATTTCCGGCCCGAAGGACGTCGAGCGCGCTTTGACCAAGGTCCGTGTGCAAAAAGGTGAAGTCATCGAGCGCGACTCTATCGCCGGTGCGAACCATTTCTTCCAGGGCAAGCAGGATGAACTTCTTGCGCTGTGCGAAACCTATGTCGACCGTCGTCTGATCGAAGATGAGCAAAAGATGCGCGCCGAAGTCGACACCAAGAAAATTCGCGGCCAGGCAGCGATTGCCAATAAAGCCAATGCCGATGAAGACTTGGACGGCGACGACGGCGATATCGACGACGAATAGGTTTTAGTGATGGGTCGCTCAGCGGCGTTTAGCCTCGCTGGGCAGCTCTTCTTTCAGTCTCCTATTCCGTTCTCGACCGCTCCCATGTTAGCAGCGCTCTCGATAATGGAGTTCGATGCATGAGCCAGTACAAATCAGAGTTTCTTCGCACGCTCGAAGAGCGCGGATTTATAAAGCAGATCACTCATCCGGAATCGCTGGATGAGTATTGCCTCAGTGAGACTCCAATCGGCTATATCGGCTTCGACGCGACGGCTGACAGTCTGCATGTCGGCTCCCTGCTTCAGATCATGATGCTGCGCCGTCTGCAGCAAGCAGGCGGAAAGCCGGTCGTCCTGATGGGCGGCGGCACTACAAAAGTTGGTGACCCGACAGACAAGGAAAAGTCACGTCCGCTGCTCACCGATGAGCAGATCGCATCCAACATGGAGGGCATCAAGAAAGCGTTCGAGCCTTTCCTGACCTTCGGTGACGGACCGACCGACGCCATCATGGTCAATAATGACGATTGGCTATCGAAGATTGGCTACGTGGAATTCCTGCGGGACTACGGCGTGCATTTCACAATCAATACGATGATCAAGCAGGAGACGGTCGACCGCCGCCTGCGCAACGAGCAGCCATATACGTTCCTGGAATTCAACTACATGCTGCTCCAAGCCTATGATTTTCTTGAGCTTTACCGCAGACTTAATGTCCGTCTACAGCTCGGCGGCTCAGATCAATGGGGCAATATAGTCAATGGTGTCGAGCTCACGCGACGCGTCGCTGACGGCGAGGCATTCGGTCTGACGTCCTACCTCATCACCACTGCTTCAGGCGGAAAGATGGGCAAGACGGCCGATGGGGCTGTCTGGTTGAACGCTGATCGCAAGTCTCCGTACGAATATTGGCAATTCTGGCGGAATACCGAAGACGCCGATGTTGGCAGGTTCCTTCGCCTTTTCACGGACCTGCCAATCGACGAAATCGAAAAGCTTGAAGCGCTCGAGGGCGCGGAGATCAATACCGCAAAGATCGCCCTCGCTACCGCGACGACGACACTCCTGCATGGCGCCGACGCCGCAGCCGAGTCCGAGCGAGCTGCAGCCGCAGTCTTCGGTAACGGCAGCGTCGATGAAGCTCTGCCAACAACGGAAGTGCCGCTTGTTGACATTCAGGCTGGCATGCTTGTGGCGGCGGCGTTCACAGCGGCGGGCCTGTCACAATCGAATGGCGAGGCTCGACGGCTGATCAAACAAGGCGCGGCAAAAGTGAATGACAAAGCCGTGTCCGATCAGAATGGCGTTCTGACCGAGGCAGACGTTTCTGATGACGGCGTGATCAAACTGTCAGCCGGAAAAAAACGGCACGCCCTGATCAAGCCAATATAGGTCACATCGGCCGCAGGTGGGTTTTGAGGTCTGGAAATTCGGCATCGAACCGCCCCTTGTACTTCTCGCTCAAGGCCACCCGAAGCTCGACTGACCCGTCATCCAGCACAGTCTCTTCGTCCACCGACCCGTGCTCGTAGAGCCATGCGCGCGCAGCGCCGTGTTCGGGCTTGAGTGCGACTCTGAAGCTTGCCAGATCTTCCTGGATAGAGCGCACGATGAGCGCAACGAGGTCGTCAATGCCTTGACCGGTCAATGCGGACGTGACGACGGATGGGGTTTCGTGCAAACCGGACCGCGCAGACATGCCCATGGAATCCTGAATATCCTGCGGTAGGAGATCGACCTTGTTCCACGCTTCAATTATCGGCGGAAGATCCTTGCCCGATTCCTGTTGCAGTCTTTTTAGCACCTTCAAGACATCCTGCTTTCGCTCCTCATCGAACGGACTTGATCGATCGCGAACGTGGATAAGCAGGTCAGCATCCAGCGTCTCCTCAAGGGTCGCACGAAAACTGTCGATAAGGTGGGTCGGCAAGTCAGTGATGAAACCCACCGTGTCGACCAGAGCGCCATCGCTCATCTGGGGCAACTCAATACGTCTGATGGTAGGGTCGAGGGTTGCAAAAGGCATGTCGCGGGCAAAAACATTCGCGCCGGTCATCCTGTTGAAGAGCGTGGACTTGCCTGCGTTTGTATAACCAACCAGCGCAATCACCGGAAAGCCCGCCTGGCGACGGCCATCTCTTTGCAAGGAACGCGTCCGCTTCACATCTTCAAGCTCGGCTTTCAACGATGCAAGCTGTCGATCGAGCATCCGCCGGTCCGCTTCGAGCTGGGTTTCGCCGGGGCCACTCAGAAAACCGCCGCCGCCGCGCTGGCGCTCGAGGTGGGTCCATGTGCGCACAAGCCTGGAGCGTTCATACAATAGCCGTGCCAGTTCGACCTGAAGCTTACCTTCCTTGGTCCGGGCACGAAGGCCAAAGATTTCAAGAATAAGGCCGGTCCGGTCTATGACCTTGGTATTCAGGACGTTTTCAAGGTTGCGTTGCTGCACCGGGCTCAGCGCAGCGTCGATGACGCAGAGCGTGCAGCCCGCCTCCTCGATGTCGGCCTTCAACCGTTCAAGAATACCGCCAGACAGGAGATGCGATGCGCTTGGCTTGCGGATATTTTCGGCACGCAGGAAAGCGAGATTGCATCCCAGCGCCTCGACCAAACCGGTCGTTTCGCTGAGGCGTTCTCGGTCTGGTCGATCAACCAGGTGCGTCCAGGGTATGATGACGCCCGCGCGATCTTCCGCTGGCGTTCGGTCAATGAGCTCTGCGCTCAATCTTGATCCGTTGATTTTTCCTCATCAAACAACTGGACCGGAGCACCCGGTGCAATTGTCGATATGGCATGCTTGTAAACCAGCTGAGGGGGGCGCCCATCACCGCGGAGTAGAACGCAGAAATTATCAAACCACGTAACAACGCCCTGCAGCTTAACACCATTCACGAGAAAGATGGTGAGCGGGGTACGCGACTTTCGGACAGCATTGAGGAAGGTATCTTGCAAGTTCTGTTTTTTATCTGACGACATGATCTTGAGCCTGTTCGCTTTGTTTTTTGCAGGCGCTAACTGCATTATTTGCCATTGGCAAGACCTGCCTTGTTCATCGCCGCCAAAATGAAGCAGTCAGGAGCGGAACGAAGGCAAGAACTTCAAGTCTGCCCAATATCATGCCGAAAATGAGCCAGAACTGCCTCATCTCCTGTCCGACGAGATTCTGAAGGTCAATCAGGTTTCCGGCGTTGGTCAGGCTACCGACTGTGTCTGTAATAGACTCTTCGAATCCCGAGCCGGTGAATGAGAAGAGTAAAAGACCGCAGACTGACGCCATGATGTACGCCACCAGATAAACCCAGATGCCCATAATGGTCCGATCAGACTGGGCGCGCCTGCGAAATGTGAATTGCATCATCGATTGGCGAAAACCCATCCTGAGAAATTCCTGCCCGACCCGTCGGCTGAGCACATAGAGCCGGGCCAGTTTGATGCCGCCCGCTGCCGACAAAGCCGCCCCGCCGATCAATGGCGGTGCAAGCTGTAGCGCAAGCGGAAGAGAGTGCGTCGAAACCGGAGAAACGAGCGCGATTCCGCTGGTTGAGAGCGCCGAGAGCGACCACCCAAGCGCGTTGAACGCCTTGAGCCCCTGCGAAAATGCAAGAAGGGCGAAGATCGTAAGGGCGGCAAAAAATGTCAGAACTTCCGCGTCGACCAGCGTCCGTCGAAACAGCCCCGAAGTCGCCTGAATGATAATAAAAAGGCCCATCGACCCCAGCAACAAGCCCACACTGAGACCGATTGCCCGAGCTTCGCGCGTGACGTCTGATGTCAGGCCGCTCGGATCTACAAGGCCAGTACTGAAGGCACTCACCGCGTCCATAAACGCGATATCTGCAGGAATTCCGCCGATCACCTCAATTGAAAAAACCACCAGAATACAAACAATTGCCACCGCAAGGACCGTTCGAAGGACACGCGGAATTGAGTCGAAAAAGCTCGCATCTGACAAGCTGAATAGATGGTTTCTGTGAATGCCTGGGCCGTCGAGGTTCAAAGCAGCAAGCACCGTTGCAGCAAAGGTGATTGTTGCAACTGCACCCGCGAGATGGAGCACGGCCCGCCAGAGCAGAATTGACGACGGCAATGGACCGTTTCCAAGCGCGCTATGACCGGTTGTCGTCAGGCAAGATACCGCCTCGTGCAGAGCCGTGATGATGCTTTGATTGGGCAAACCAACCAGAAATGGCGGCGCACACATGGCGGCAGAAGCGAACCAGAACACAACCATGAAAGCCAGACCGTCAGAGGGGACTGCCCGCCGTTTTGGTGTACCAGTCAGCACAAGTGTGGAAACCGACACCGTCGACATAATGACGGACGTGGCCAGAAAGGACTTAACTTGTGGGACTTCGCCCGAAATCAGTGCCACAATCGCGCATAGGATCATGGCGCTCGAATAAACGAGGCCGCTGAATGCCAGCATTCGAAAGATCGCGGCGTAATTCATGAGATGAATTCAGGATCTGCCACAGCACGGACGATCAAAAGAAATCCGCACTGACGCGGAAGAACTGTTCGACCTTGCTGGTCATGGACTGCTCATAAAACAGCAACACATGGTCATTGGCCCGCGGCGACACTTCCGGACCGGCAAATATCACTTCTCCATCTCGCAGCACCGCCGCGGCCGTAATGCCTTTGGGGAGATCATCGTAGCCAAGCGCTTTCCCGATGAGCGGAGACGTCTCTAATGTCACGCCCTCAGCAATTTCCGCCGTACCGTCTTCCAGTGATTGAAGCGCCAGGATCCGACCGCGACGCATTTTCATCAGAATTCGGGAGACGGTCAGCGCTTTAGGGTCGAGGACGGCATCCACCTTCATCTCTCGAGCGAGCTGAGCGAGCTCCGGCGCATTGACCAGAGCAAGTGTCCGCTTCGCTCCCATCTGCTTGGCCAGCTTGGAAATCAGGATGTTGGTTTTGTCATCATGGGTCGTCGCGATAACAAGGTCAGCGGTTATCGCGTCGGACTCTTCGAGAATGTTTCGCGTCAGGCCATCGCCATGAATGACGATCGTTCGATTAAGCTCTGACACAGCCCGTTCGGCCTGCCCGATATCGGCTTCGATGACGCGGACTCGAACATCAGACTGCTTTTCCAGACCGCGCGCGACATAGAGCCCAACATTGCCACCGCCGACGACGACGACTTTTCGCATGTCGGTTTCTGGGCGATTGAAGATGCTGTTGAGCCGATTGGACTGTGATTTCAGCACCGCAACATATGCGGTATCGCCAACTTTCAGATGGTCATTGCCTCTAGGAGCGAAGGCGTGCCCTCCCCGGCTGATGCCCACGATGCGGGCATTGAGACTGGGAAACAGGCCTTGAATCTGATCGAGGGCTGTATCCAGGACCGGGCTGTCTGGCAGCACTTCGATACCGATCAACTGAACGTCACCTCGCCCGAAATTCACGCTCATCAGCGCACCGGGCGTCTTGAAGCGTTGCAGAATGGCGTCACCGACTTCAATTTCGGGAGAAATAACCAGGTCGATGCCGAGGCCTTCACGCGAGAAGAGCGACCGCCAGACAGGTTCCAGATATTCCTGGGCGCGCACCCGAGCGATCTTTGTGGGTATGGAAAAGAGCGTGTCGGCAACCTGGCAGATCACCATATTGATTTCATCGAAATAGGTGACTGCAATAATCATATCGCAGCCTTCGGCGCCTGCGTTGCGCAGCACTTCTGGATGCCCTGCGTGCCCCTGGATCCCGCGCACATCGATCTCGGCCTGCACCTGATCGATCAGGCGAGCATCCTGATCAATCATCACGATGTCATGATCTTCGCTCGCAAGTCGACGAGCGATACCCTGGCCTACCCGGCCAGCGCCGCAAATTATTACCCGCATAGCTAAGCTTCCGTACGGTTCGCCGAGGCGTTTACACCAAGAGCCTTCAATTTTCTATGAAGAGCTGACCGTTCCATGCCGATGAACTCAGCCGTTCGGGAAATATTGCCATCGAACCGGGTGATTTGCAGCGTCAGATATTCGCGTTCGAACTGTTCTCTGGCGTCGCGCAAGGATAGCCCAACGAGTTCGGCCGATGCGGACGGACCGTTGCGACCGTCCGGCGTATGGCGCTCTTGGGGCAGCTCATCGACCGACACCGGCCGCTTGGCATCATTGGGAGACAAAATCAGGATACGCTCGACAAGATTTCGAAGTTGGCGAACGTTTCCGGGCCATTCCATCGACTGCAGGACAGCGATCGCTTCCTGGGAGAACGAACGAGGGTTAAGCCCGGTGCTGTCTGCAATTTTCGCTGCAAAGTGGGCGATGAGATCCGGAATGTCATCCCGGCGCTCCGACAGAGGTGGCACTTTGATCGGCACGACGCTCAGACGATAAAAAAGGTCCTCGCGAAACCGCTTGGCCTCAATCTCCTCCTTTAAATCCTTGGTCGAGGCGGACATGACGCGCACATCAACCCGAACATCAGACTTGCCGCCGACGCGTTGAAAGCGCTGCTCGGTGAGCACCCGCAAGATCTTGTTCTGCGTTCCCAGAGGCATGTCGGCCACTTCGTCGAGAAGCAATGTTCCGTCATGAGCCTTCTCAAACAGGCCAATTCGTGTCGGCCGGCCTTCACTGTCTTCTTCACCGAACAGCTCTTGCTCCATCCTGTCTGGAGCAATGTTCGCCGCGTTAACAACCACGAACGGGCCTTCGCTGCGGTTGGAGTGGAGATGGATAAGGCGAGCAGCAAGCTCCTTGCCCGCCCCGGCCGGGCCGACAATCATGACCCGGGAATTGGTCGGTCCGACCTTCCCAATTGAAGACCGGAGATTGGTCGCCGCGTGGCTATCGCCAATCCAGTCGTCGCTACTGCCAACCATGTTGCGCAAGGAGGCATTCTCGCGCTTGAGCGCCGTTGATTCCAGTGCACGATCGACGAGGTGCAGGAGACGGTCAGCCTTGAAAGGCTTCTCAATGAAGTCGTAAGCGCCGCGCCTGATCGCCGCGACGGCGGTCTCTATATTGCCGTGGCCGGAGATCACGATGACCGGAATAAGGGGATCGATGGACTTCAGAAACTTTAGCAATGACAGGCCATCCATGTCACTTCCCTGCAGCCACACATCAAGGATGACGAGCCCAGGCGCACGCATGCGAACTTCCTCGAGGGCTTTTTCTGCGGTTGCAGCGCATCGCACAGCGTAGTTTTCGTCTTCGAGGACCCCTGCGATCAAATCGCGAATGTCTGGCTCATCGTCCACGATCAGAATGTCTGTACTCATTGGTTTGCCTCCGCAAATTCTGGTTCGGCGCTCGCAATACCGTCTGCCTGCTTAGGCAGAATGATGCGTACGAGTGCGCCTCGTTTTCCATCCGCTCGTTCTTGAAGTGAAATTGACCCGCCATGGTCCATGATGATGCGGTTGACGATCGCCAGACCCAGTCCGGTCCCCTTTTCGCGTGTCGTCACATAAGGCTCCAGCAACCGCTCTCTGGCTGCTTCCGGGAAGCCGGGCCCGTTATCTTCGATGACAATTTCGACTGAATCGCCATTGTCCATGGTGGCGACCTCAATCAGACCATCGGTTTCCACGTCCTCAGGGAGCCGGTCAATCGCTTCGGCTGCGTTTTTGATGATGTTGCCGATCGCCTGGCTCAGCAGCCTTTCATCCCCCGTAATCACAAGCGGTCTTACACCGTGCGTAATATCGACCCGGATGTCGGGGCTAACCACATGCTGGGCGAAACCCGACTCTTCAACCAGGGACGCAATATCGAAGCTCTCAAGGGTCGGCTTGGGCATTCGCGCAAAGCCGGAAAACTCTTCAACCATTCGCCCGATGTCGGACACCTGTCGCATGATCGTGTCTGTACACTTCTCGAAGATGACGTCGTCTTCCGGAATGTATTTTGTGTACCGGCGCCTGAGGCGTTCTGCTGACAACTGGATTGGCGTGAGAGGGTTTCGGATTTCGTGCGCGATCCGCCGAGCGACATCCCGCCAGGCCAGCTGCCTTTGCGCATTCACCAGACGTGTCGCATCATCAAAGGTCAGCACCAGACCGCCCGACGTATCCTTTGCCACTTTCAGCCGGAAGTGGCGGTGCCCATTCGGATCTGACACGTCGAGAGACGCATCTATCGGCTGACCCGTGACAAGAGCTTCTTCGGAATAACGCAGAAAGGCAGGCGCGACATCGACGAGGTTTGCGCCCTCGAGTTCTATTTCCGTACCGAGCAGCTGCGCAGCCGACGGGTTCGCCAATGTAATGCAAAGCCCCTCATCGACGCGGATGACGCCGGCGCTGACTTCTGCCAACAGCGTTTCGAGAAACTGCCGGCGATCTTCCGCATCCTCGCGAGCCGACACGAGCGCAGATCGTTGCGCCCCAAGTTGCTCAGTCATGACATTGAATGATCGCGTCAGCGCGCGAACTTCATCCTTGCTGCCTGGCAGTGGGACGCGAATATCGAGATTACCGTCGCGCACGGATTGCGCGGCGCTTGCCAGACGGCCAATCGGCCCTGTGATCCTCCCTGCGGCCTCGAGCGCAAGCCGGACGGCCAACAGAAGCACCAGGATCACGATCTGACCATATGCGATCACGAACAATGCCTGCGACCTGGCACTGACCTCACCTGCCGCCCTGTAGTCTTCCAAAGCCTGTTCCGCCCGGCGCAGGCGCGCAAAAGCTTCCTTATCGAGCGGCTTGGCGAGATACAGATAGGTATTTTCCATCCCATCAAGCGCGATCAGCGATGTCGCGAAGCCATCTGCTTCCTGCAGCGACAGGACGACTTCCCCACGCTCCGCTTCCTCGTAAGCTGATGATGTAGGGCGTCTGAAGTAGCCGCTTCCACTGGTGTTTTCACCAATTGCGAGTGGCAAACCGCCATCATCGATGATGTAGGCAGCCGGCATGTTGCGCACATAGGCTTGTATTCCGAGGTAGGATGAGAAGCGCTCCGGATCGTCTGTCAGGCCTTCCAGGGCGTTGTTGACGTCCGTAGCCATGAGGCGGCTGTCTTCTTCCAGAACGTCGCTGTACTCTTCGACATTCTGGCGCGCGACCGTGGCGGTTTCCTCCACAAGCGTGACGATCCGCTCACCGAACCAGGTGTCGAACCCTCGGGAAATCGCTGCCCACAGAAACAAGGAAACGACCAGCGCCGGAATTGCTGCGGAAATTCCGAATAGAAGCAAAAACCGACGAGCAAGCCGCTCGCCCTCTTCACCTTTTCGCGCCGTCCGTGTTGCGATGTAACGCTGGACGATGATGAGCGCCAAAATGCCGATAATCAGCGCATTGGCGACAAGCAAAACCTGTACGTCGCGATTGACTGGATCGATAGGATCCATGTCGGACACTGCAACAAATGTTACAGTTGCCGCTAGAAATGCCGCGACCAGAAACAGCCACTGGAACAGCGTCCAGCCGGACTGGGAGTTGTTGGACTTCAGGAACCCGACCAAACTCTAACCTCACACACGCGGCTGTGCCCCATCCGCAACACTGAGGATTTAGAGCAACAGAACGACGAAAGGTCAATTATTCGTCTGCGATACCCAGGGAGTTTATACGCGCACGGAGCGTATTTCTGTTGACGCCCAGCAGGGCCGCTGTTCGCAGCTTGTTGCCCGATGTCACCGAAAGCGCGAGCTTGATCAGCGGGCGCTCGACTTGCTCCATGACCTGCTGATGAATCTTGCTGTCGTCCGGCGACGCCTGCAGAAGATCAGCCATAACGAAGCGATGCAACAGGGACTCAATTTCCTTCTCGAAGCTCGAATTGGACGAAATATCCTTCAGCGCTTCAGCCCGCAGCTCGCGTTCGATCTCGCGCTGAGATATCACGGCATCGGGGCTAAGCGCTGCCAGGCGCATAATGAGGTTTTCAAGCTCTCTGACATTGCCCGGCCAGTCATAGGCCATCATCAGATCCATTGCGGCGGGTTCGATTTGCTTGGTCGACAGTCCTTTGCGTTGAGCCCGCAACAGGAAGGCTCTGACCAGCTCTGGAATATCCTCTTTGCGCTGGCGAAGGGGCGGCATGAATATCCGCACCACGTTTATTCGGTAGAACAAATCTTCGCGGAAACGGCCCTCATCAACCAGTTTGGCGAGTGGCTGGCGCGTGGATGCAATGATGCGCGCGCCGCCTGCTTCCCTCATCAGTTTCACAAGTTGAGTTTGCGCTTCAGCTGGCAGATCTCCAATCTCGTCGAGATAGAGCGTTGCCTCTTTATCAAAGGCGAGCCCGGGCTCATCTTCCGTGCCGAACAGATCGCGGCTGATCTGATCAGTTGGCATAGCGGCAAGATCGAGTGCTTTGAACTTGCCGTTCTTGCCGCTGCCGAGTTGATGGATAGCCTGAGCCGCCAACTCCTTGCCTGTTCCAGACTCACCCTCGATCAACACGGTAAGGTCCGTATTCATCACGCGGGAAATGATCCGGTAGACCTCCTGCATGGGGTCTGAGCGCCCTATCAGCGGCAGGCTACCCTCGCCTTCGGTAGCAGCGGCCGCCGCCGCCGTGTCCTTCTTTATCGGTCCTTTGAGCGCACGGCCGACAAGGCTGGAGAGCTGATCGATATCGAACGGCTTCGGAAGATAGTCGAACACACCGTGACGGGCCGCAGACGCAGCGGTCAGGATCGTGTTTTGCCCGCTCATCACGATGACCGGCAATTCTGGCCGCGCCAACTTGATGGAAGGCAAAAGTTCGAAGATTGCTGTGTCGCCGAGGTAGACGTCTGTAACGACGACGTCTCCTTCACCATTGCGTATCCAGCGCTCCAGTGCGTCGGCCGAGCTGGTCGCGCGAACCTGGTAGCCTTCCGTGACCAGCGTCTGGTTCACAACAAGACGGATGCTGGCATCATCTTCAGCGAGAAGGATTGTTTTCTGAGTCATGGGCGTTGGTCCTGTTTCATTGGCAGGAAAACTGAAAAGCGGGTTTGTCCGGGTCGACTTTCAACCTTGATGCGCCCTTCATGGGCAGCGACAACTTCAGAGACGACGCTGAGGCCCAACCCCCTGCCGCCGGCCTTCGTTGAGGAGAACATGTCAAACATCTGTTCACGCTGACGCGGCGCAATGCCTTTACCGTTATCTTCAATGGTAACGCGGATCGCGCGCTGAAGGCGTTTTGCATTGCGTGTCTTGGAGAATGCAAAACCAGTCTCGAAAGCGGTTTGAAGCGTCACCTGCCCCCCTCCATCACTTTCCGCAGCCGCTTCGGCGGCATTGCGGACAATGTTCTGGAAGGCTTCGTGAAGATGATCTTCATCACCAAGTATTTCCGGCAAGGACGGATCGTAGGCGCGCCTCAACCTGATAGCGCCGCCATGCGCTGCCTCCTCGGCAAGCAAGACCTTGTCCAGCAGCTCATGAATATTGAAGCGGTCGCGCCGCGGGGACGAAAAGAGCTCAAACGCGGACAGACGACTCACCAGTCGCTCAATCCGGTGCGCTTCGCTGCGAATAATATCGAGGAGCGGCGCTTGGTCTTCGCTCGCGGATCGCAACAATAGCTGGGCGGCGCCGGAAATGCCAGCAAGCGGGTTCTTTACCTCGTGACCCAGAATACGGCCGAATCCGGAGATGCCAACGGCACCCCCGGCAGGGTCACGTGCAGGCGCCTCGGAAATGACCATGATTGCCCTGTTCGGTGGAACGGGTCGAAGCTTCACATCGAACAAGCGGTTGCCGCCAATGGCAGGCCCCGAGACAGCAACACCATGGGCGCTGACATCACCGTCCTGGCCATAAACCCGGTCCAGCAACTCAAAAAGAGGCGAGTCGTGAAACACGAACTCGCTGAGAGCCTTGCCTCTCAATGTCGATTCTGAATGTCCCAGCACCATCTGCGCTTCGGTGTTAGCCGCCTCGATGCGGCGCCGGTCATCCAGTTGGAGCAAAGCGAATGGAGCCAGATCAGAAAGGTTTAGCGTTGAAATCATGCGGCCAGGCTCCGCTCTTCCAGATAGATATCACGCAGGATGCCGATGAGGCGCTCAGCATCAGGGATCTGACAGACCAGGGCTCTCGTTTCGCGGCGCTCTGCATCGGCCCAGTCGGCATCCAGATGAGCTATCGCCGCCGAGATGTGCTTGCGAACGATACGGGCACCTAACCGCGCTCCATAGAGCGTCAGACTGTCCTCGATTTGCTCAAGCAGGCTATCGAGTTGTGTTTGCCTGTCGGGCGTGTCGAACGATTCACCACGAAGTGCTGCTGAAACAGCGCCCAGTATCCAGGGGCGCCCCATCGCGGCTCGTCCAATCATGACGCCTTCCGCGCCAGACTGAGCCAGAGCATCAAACGCACTGGCAGCGCCATCAATATCGCCATTTGCCAGGACGGGAAGACTCACAGAGTCGACGGTGTCTCGGATCGCCGACCAACTGGCCGTTCCCTTGTAGAATTGACAGCGCGTGCGGCCATGGACTGTGATCATGCAGATACCAGCTCGTTCAGCGTAGCGGGCGATCTCCGGCGCGTTCAGGGTTGTATCATCCCAGCCCAAACGCATCTTCAGCGAGACCGGCCGGTCGCCCGCCCCTTCAAGCGCTGCATCGATAATTGCCTGAGCCAGTTCCGGCTCGCGCATCAGCGCTGACCCCGACTGTCCACCGGTAACCTGACGAGCCGGGCAGCCCATATTTATATCGATCTGATCAACGCCGGCTTCGGCCATTAGACCCGCGCCCGCTCGCATATCCTCTGGTTTGCGAGCTGCCAGTTGCACGATCCAGCGGCCTTTTCCTTCGTGTCGACAGGTACGACGCACCATATCTGGCCGCGCCGAAGCGAGCGCTTCACCGGCGACCATCTCCGACACAACCGCCTCGGCCCCGAACCGCACAGCCTGACGGCGGAATGCGGCGTCGGTCGAGCCAGACATTGGAGCAAGCCAAACACGCTCTGCCAATTTTTTGTGCACTTTACCCATTACAGTTTTCTCACCTAAAATGTTGCATTGCACAATAGGCAAGCACAATTGGGCGCAGCATTTAGCTCGTTCGCTGTGGCCATCCTGCATCAACAGCAGTATTGGCTACCACCATGAAAGTGCACGCCATTATCGTTGCTGCAGGCAAAGGAACCAGAGTTTCTGGGAGCACGCCAAAGCAATTCCGCACTTTGGGACAGCGTCAGGTTTTTGAGTGGTCTCTGAACGTTCTCCATACGCATCCCGAGGTCGACACAATTTGCCTCGTCATGCCTTCATCAGAGGCAGCAACACATATTGCCGACCGTGAAAAGCTAATCATCACAGCAGGCGGTCACACGCGCTCACAATCTGTACGCAACGGATTAGAGTCTCTGGATGCACAAGAGGATGACATCGTCCTCATTCACGATGCGGCGCGTCCTGGTCTCGCACCCGCGCTGATCAGCGCCCTGATATCGTCCCTTGAGACAGCCGACGCTGCGGCCCCTGCCCTGCCCGTAACCGATGCATTGAAGCGGCGGAGCGACGCAGGTCTCGAAAATGTTGATCGGCATGAGCTTTTCCGGATCCAGACACCGCAAGCGTTCAGATTTGGCCAGATTTCTGCCGCGCTCAGCAATACGACAGACGACTTTGTGGACGATCTGGCGGCGATCGAAAGTTTGGGCGCGAAGGTGGCGCTCATTGATGGTGACCGCACGCTGGACAAGATCACCTACGAGAAGGATTTCGACATCATGACGCAACTTCTCGATGTCGGCTCAAGCCCAGTCCGAGTGGGCACTGGTTTTGACGTGCACGGATTTGAACCGGGAGACCATGTCACGATTTGCGGTACGAAGATTCCCCACGACCAGGCACTCGCAGGTCATTCGGACGCTGACGTTGGCTGGCATGCTTTGACAGATGCGATTTTCGGTGCGCTCGCTCTCGGTGATCTCGGTGATCACTTTCCGCCAAGCGACCCAAAGTGGAAGGATGCGGACTCCGGGATATTCCTGTCTCATGCGCTGTCACTTGCAGCCAACGCTGGATGGCAGCTCGACAGCTGCGACATCACCATCATTTGCGAAGCCCCGAAAGTGAAGCCGCACCGGCAGGCCATGCGCGAAGCAACCGCTACGCTCGCACAACTACCCCTCGATCGCATCAGCATAAAAGCGACCACGACCGAGGGGCTTGGCTTCACCGGGCGCAAGGAAGGCATTGCAGCGCAGGCGATCGCAACGCTATGTCGGAAGCCTGCCTGAAAGGACGTCCATGTTTTCTGATCGCATTCGAAATTTGTGCCTGCTCGTAATGGATGAAGCCCGCGAACGGCGGGTTAGAATCGTCACCGCCGAATCCTGCACTGGCGGACTGCTCGCAGCGCTCTTCACTGAATTTTCCGGCTCTTCAGACGTCTTCGAGCGAGGCTTCGTCACCTACTCAAATCGGTCAAAGGAAGAAATGCTCGGGTTGCCCGGCGACATGATTGCGGACTATGGCGCGGTGTCTGAAGCGGTCGCCCGCTTGATGGCAGAAGGCGCTCTGGAGAATAGTCGAGCCAATTTGTCTCTGGCCATCACCGGCATCGCCGGGCCGGGCGGCGGCACCCCGATGAAACCTGTCGGTACCGTCCACATAGCCTGCGCCCGCGAAAACAAGGCGGTGTTGCATGAGGCCTGTTACTTTGGGGACATTGGAAGAGCCGAAGTCAGAATGGCGACGCTGGAGACCGCGCTGAATATGATCCGTCAGCAAATTCCCTAACCGTAACGTCGATCCGCCTCTTCCTTGAAGGCCGTCATGATCTTGGACACGGCAAGGTCCGTATTTGCACGTGCCAGTAGCGACAAGACCGGGTTACGAAACTCATAGTCAATGAAGAAGTCGACGATGGTCGTGCCATCCGAGGCCTCGCTCAGATCCCATCTGTTTTTTAGCCGACGGAATGGCCCTCTAGCGAGATCAACCTTGATCGAATGGCTTTGAGGATCAGCCGCAATGTCGGTCGCAAAGCGTTCGGAAAACCCCTTGAAGCCGACGCGCGCTTCGCCTCTGTAGTAGCGAATGCCGTTAGCTTCCTCGACATCAGAAACCTTTATGTCTCGGATCCACCGGATGAATTCCGGGTACCGCGAAATGTCTGCCACGAGTTCAAATATCTGATCGGGCGAATACGGGATCAGGACTTTCTTGGAGAGTGTCGGCACAATCGGACTAGCTGTTGACTTGCAGCCGGGCCGCTCGCAGCTGTTCGAAATCTTCGCCAGCATGATAACTCGAACGCGTCAGTGGCGACGCGGACACCATCAGGAATCCCTTAGACCGCGCAATCTCTTCATACGACTTGAACTCGTCAGGATGCACGAAGCGATCCACCGCAGCATGTTTGCGTGTCGGCTGCAGGTACTGACCGATGGTGAGGAAGTCGATGCCCGCAGACCGCATATCGTCCATGACCTGCATCACCTCCTCTTTCGTTTCGCCCAAACCGACCATGATGCCAGATTTTGTGAACTGGTTCGGATCTCTCACTTTGACGCGCTCAAGCAACCGAAGCGAATGGTAATAGCGCGCGCCTGGGCGGATTGAGAGATACAGCCGCGGCACAGTCTCCAGATTGTGATTGAACACGTCGGGACGCGCGTCGATGACCTTGTTTTCCCACCCATCCTTACGCAGGAAATCAGGTGTCAGAATCTCGACCGTCGTGCCGGGGGACGCTTCACGAATAGCTTCAATAACTGCAACGAAATGCAACGCTCCGCCGTCTTCCAGATCATCACGATCGACAGAGGTGATCACGACGTGCTCAAGCCCCATTTCAGAAACGGCTTCAGCAACCCGGCGCGGCTCGTCGGCATCGACGGGTGAGGGCTTGCCGGTCGACACATTGCAAAAAGAACAGGCGCGCGTGCAAACTTCGCCCAGGATCATCATCGTTGCGTGCTTCTTGGTCCAGCATTCACCGATATTCGGACACCCAGCCTCCTGGCAGACGGTGACCAGACCTTTGGATCTCACCAATTCCTGGGTCTCGGCAAATCCCTTGCCGGTTGGCGCTTTGACGCGAATCCAGTCGGGTTTGCGCAGGACCGGGGTATCGGGCCTATTGCGCTTTTCCGGGTGCCGGAACTTTGTTTTGCCGTCGATCAAGGTAACCATGGTCTCTAAATGGCCTGCTGCGCCCTACTCATCAAGCCGCATATCCACATGGCAGGGCTGCTCCGTCTGACAGTAGGCGTTTGAATTGAGCACGGAATATGACACTCTAAGTCGAGAAATAATAACAAATTTCCAAGGGTGAGGCCGCATATGCCGAACATTCCAATGGCGATTCCATTTCAGCCGAAACGTGCGCGTACCGATATTTTCTCTGCAATTCTGCGCGCCAAAAAGGAATTTGGCGGATCAAAAATCGCGATCATTGATGGAGATGAGCGCGAACTCTCCTACTCGGAAGTCGTCCGCGCATCGTTTGCACTGGGGTCTGCGCTGAAAGGCATGACCCGAAAGAACGAGACACTCGGCATTATGCTGCCGACGGGTGCTGGGGCCGTCATAGCCTTTCTAAGCGTCTTGGCCGCTGGCCGTACGCCCGCAATGCTCAATTTCACGGCCGGTTCGGCGAATATTCGATCGTCCATGAAGGCTGCGGAAGTCACCAGGATTGTAACGGCACGCAAATTCGTAGACCTCGGCGGGCTGGAACCTCTCATTCAGGAATTAGAGCAAAGCGCCGAGATCATTTATCTCGAAGATGTTCGCGAGAATCTGAGTCTGGGTAATAAAATTGCCGGTGCTCTGGGCCCAATATTCCCGAAATTCTTTCATCCCGGACAGTCCTATAAGAAGACGGGTGTCATTCTCTTCACATCTGGCACGGAGGGTGAGCCCAAAGGTGTTGTTCTAAGCCATGAAAACGTCATTGCGAATGTCGAACAGGTTCGTGCGCACATTGGGCTGAACCCGGAGACCGATTCGGTCTTCAACCCTCTACCGACGTTTCACTGCTTTGGTCTGACAGTGGGAGCCCTCCTGCCCATCATTGCCGGCGTAAAAGCAATCTTCCATCCAACTCCGTTGCAACCAAAGGAAATCGCCAAACGTATTCGCCAGACAGGCGCCACGATCTTGCTGGCGACCGATACTTTCATCTCGCAGTACACCCGCGCTGGCGACGAAGGCGATCTGGATTCGGTTCGTCTGGCCGTCTGTGGCGCTGAGCGCGTAAAGGATGAGACGCGTCAACTGGTGCGGCGGAAATTCGACATCGAAATCCTCGAAGGCTATGGCGCAACAGAGGCGTCCCCAGTGGTCGCCGCCAACCGTCCTGAAATGAACAAGCCCGGCACCGTTGGGCAACTCATGTCCGGCATGGAATGTGAGCTTGTTCCAGTCGAGGGCATCGAAGAAGGCGGCAAGCTGAGAATTCGAGGGCCAAACGTGATGCTTGGCTATATGCGCCCGAACAATCCTGGCGTGATCGAGCCGACCGATAATGGCTGGCACGATACTGGAGACATCGTTGCGATCGACGGAGATGGCTGCATCTGGATTCGCGGACGCGTGAAGCGATTTGCCAAGATTGGCGGTGAAATGGTGTCACTGTCCGTCGTTGAAAACTGTGCCAGTGCGATCTGGCCAGACGACATGCATGCAGCCGCCGCCATTCCTGATGCCCGCAAGGGAGAGCAGATTGTGCTGTTCACCACTGCGAAAAATGCCGACAGAAGCGCCATCATCGCCTGGTCACAATCTCACGGCGTGTCGGAACTTTCTGTGCCCCGAAAGGTCTATCACGTTGAGGAGATACCCGTTTTGGGAACCGGCAAGATTGATTATGGCGCGGTGAACAAGATGGTCCTCGACTACGCCGAAGTCTGAGCAACACCAGGATGACAGTATTTGCCATCTCTTGATCACAATTTGAGTGTTGAAGGACGCCCGCAAGAAAGACCCCAAAGGAATCACTCATGACCCTCAAGAGCCAGGTCGCCGCCCTTCTCGCGATATGTTTCGTCGCGTCTCCCGCAGTCGCCGATTCAGATAGCGACGACAAGCACGTATTGGGCTGGCTGGAACATGTTCGCATCGCAGATCTGGACATTGAACTTGACGCCAAACTGGACACAGGAGCGACGACCTCGTCCATCCATGCTGAAATCCTGTCCAAACCCAATCGAAAAGATTTCGATGACGAGGACGAGAGCCGTGACATCGTTTTCAAAGTCATCAATGAGGATGGCGACGAACGAACCATCGAAACCGAAGTTGTTCGCTGGGCAGCCATCAAAACCAAGAAGGCAGGTGTGATTTACCGCCCTGTCGTGGATCTTGAATTCTGTTTGGGTGGGCGTTTGATCGAAGATGAAGTGACTCTCGCAGATCGCGCACACTTCAACTATGAAACCCTCATCGGCAGAAATATGTTGAAAAAAGCGAGTATCATTGTCGACTCTAGTGAAATTTACACCAAAAAGGCTCGCTGCAGCTGATATCAGCTTATCGAGTCTTTGAGGTCGAAGGGGTCGCCGCGTGAAACGCATTCAATTGTTGATTATTGTAGGAGTTCTGATCGCTTCAGCGCTCGGTATTTTCTTCTACAAGGTCACGCAGCTCGGCTTTCCTGTCGTGCCAGACCTCGATTCGGACACCTGGACACTCGAAGCCAAGGTGTCGTTCCGCGGCGAGGGAGAGCCCGTCACTTTGAGATTGGCGCTGCCGGAATCGGAAGGACAGTTCTCCGTCGTCGACGAGTCGTTCATCGCATCGGGCTTTGGCATCGAAACCACCACCGACGAAACTGGTCGCCGCGCCGTATTTGAGCGCCGTGCTCAGGATGGTAGCGCAGTTCTTTTCTACCGGGCTAAACTCATTTCGGTGGACCGCCGTCTCGGCGCCAACAACGCACGGCCGACGCCAGAAGCCATATCGGACTACCGCCGCTCGGAGCGGCGCCGCGCCATCCAGGAAAACGCGACGCCGCTTCTGGTTGCCCTCGATTCCGTCCTCTCGGAAGCTCTGGAGAAATCCGCGGGAGAACGCAGCTTCATTGCGCAGCTGGCGCGCCTCAGCGCTGATGAAGATGATGACCGTATCACGACCATAATTGAGGGCGGCCCTCCGGAAATCCGCAACGCGTCGGACCGCCTCGTCTTCCTGCTGAATGCGGCAGGAACGCCGGCCCGTCATGTGCAGGGCATCATGCTCAACACTGACACGCGTCAGGCGCCGTTAGAGAGCTGGGTTGAATATTGGCTGAATGATGAGTGGGTCAGCGCCAGCGCAAGATCGGCCGAACCCCTCGACAATTCCCGGGCGCTGCCCATCGTTTATGACCGCGCACCAATCGTCGATGGTGACGGCTTCAGGCGTCTGGGCGTGTCCTGGTCCGTCGCCAGAAACTTTGAGAGCCAACTCGTTCGCGCGATGGAACGCGGACAAGAATACGCGCCCTGGGTGAACGCGACGTCGCTGTTAAGCTTGCCGATCGACCTTCAGCTTGTTTTCCGCGTTCTCCTGCTCATTCCGCTCGGTGCCCTTATCATCGTGCTGTTGAAACAGATTATCGGGATGCCAGCATTCGGAACGTTCATGCCAATTCTGATCGCGCTGGCATTCCGTGAGACGTCGCTATTCACCGGCATGATCCTGTTTATAGGTATCGTCTCTATCGGCCTGTTGTTACGGGCTTATTTCAATCAGCTTCAGCTTTTGCTTGTGCCTCGACTGGCGGCTGTCCTGATCATTGTGACATTCCTGATGATGACGATCGCACTCATTGGCGAAGCGGCTGGAATACAGACCGGGCTTTCAATTTCGCTGTTCCCACTCGTCATCATTACGATGACCATCGAGCGCATGTCGCTAACCTGGGAAGAAGACGGCGCTCAGGAGGCGTTGAAAAAGGCCGCAGGATCATTGGCTGGCGCCGTTCCGGGGTATTACATTCTCACGAGTGAATATATCGAACACATTGCGATCGTCTTTCCGGAATTGTTGCTCATCGTGCTCGCGATCGTCCTGATGCTCGGTCGCTATACCGGCTACAAGGTCACGGAGTTCTTCCGTTTCAAAGTTCTCGCCAATGAGGCTGAACGCGTTGAGGAGCGGTGATGAGACCCTTTACCCGACTCGCCAAAGCCGGCGTTCTCGGCATGAACAGCCGAAATCTGGACTTCATTGCCGCCTATAACCCACGCCGGTACTACCCGCTCGTTGACGACAAGATCATTACCAAGAAGCTCGCCATAGAAGCCGGCGTCACCGTCCCAGAACAATTTGGCGTGATCCGGTATGGCGGTGAGATCGACATCATCGAGCAGATCGCAAAAAAGCGTGCGAGCTTTGTAGTGAAACCCGCTCGCGGCTCTGGCGGCGGCGGCATTATGGTCTTCAACGGGCTGGCAAAAACAGGCCTGCGCCGGATGAGTGGCCAGATAACCCCATGGAACGACGTCAAATATCACATCAGCAACATGTTATCGGGCATGTTCTCGATGGGAGACGGCTCCGATGAGGTATTGATTGAAGAACGGCTGGTCCCCCATTCCGCATTCTCGAAGCTCGCCTTTGGCGGTGTACCAGACGTGCGCGTGATCGTCTTTCGCGGCATTCCCGTCATGGCGATGTTGCGCCTTCCCACGGCCGAATCCGATGGTAAGGCAAACCTCCACCAAGGCGGCGTTGGCGCAGGTATCGACCTTGTCTCCGGCATCACCACGCGCGGCGTACAGCATAACGACGCGGTTGACCTCCATCCCGACTTTGAGACGCCCGTTCGCGACTTCCAGGTCCCTGCATGGCCAGAAATCCTTGAGCTCGCCTCGCGGCTCGGCCACCACATTGGTCTAGGGTATGTTGGTGTCGACATCGTGATCTGCGAACACAAGGGCCCCACCCTGCTTGAACTTAATGCACGTCCGGGCATCGCCATTCAGACGGCTAACCTCCGAGGCCTCCGACCGCTTCTGGTGCCGATCCATAAGATGACATCAATTCCTGAAGACGTTCACGAGCGGATCGATATCGCCAAAGCAAACTGGCGCGGCGAATCGCTCGACCAGTTCATAGCGCCTGGCGAAGAAGCCTAAACGCTACGCTGCGCCTTATCCTTGGCATTCGTGGCTTCGATTGCATCGCGAGCCGCTTTCCATTCTTCGTCACCCCACGCCGTCAGGGCCGCAAAGTTGCCACCGGATGCATTGTACATGGCGCCATCGATCGCAATCGTCTGACCGTTTACATATTCAGCACCGGGCGCCATCAGGAAAACGGCAAGATTGACCAGTTCGTGCATTTCGCCAACGCGCCCCATCGGATTCGCCGCGCCGGAATCCATTCGCTTTGCGCCTTCCTCATCCGGCGCCAGGCGTTTTGACATTCCTTCCGTCGGGAATGGACCAGGCGCGATGGCGTTAAACCTCAATCCATAACGGCCCCACTCTACAGCGAGGCTCTGCGTCATCGTGTTGACCGCGGCTTTGGACATCGCTGATGGCACAACGAATGGGCCTCCATTCCAGACCCATGTGGTCAGAATGGACGCGACATTTCCTTTGCGCTTTTCGGCGATCCACCGCTTGCCTATGTCATGCGTCATATAAAAACTGCCGCGGAAGACGATGTTCGAGATGGCATCAAATCCTCGAATAGAGAGATCCTCTGTTCTCGAGATGAAGTTTCCCGCAGCATTATTGATCAGCCCCGTCAGCGGGCCATGCGATGACCAGATCGCATCATTCATGTCGGTAATCGCTTCAGCGACACGAATGTCACAAGCATGCGGCACGACCTTCCCGCCGTGCAGGTCCATCAACTCGCTCGCTGTATCTTCACAAACGGCACCACGCCGCCCGCAGATATGCACTTCAGCGCCAAGCTTCAGAAAGCCCTCTGCCATCTCTTTTCCGAGCCCCGTCCCGCCTCCTGTCACCAGAATACGCTCGCCTTTGAGCAGGCCATCGCGGAACATCAGCTTTGAGGTGTCCATTTTTTCGTCTCCCTGATTTGAAGAATTCGTATGCGTCGCTGCCTATTTGCGAAACGGCAGACTCGCCAGGCGCCACAAGACCCAAAGCGGCAGCACAATGCTTGCCCCGGCCAAGAGTGGCTTCCAGAAGTTCGTTATGGCCCATATCGCCGCGCCTGCGAGGTTCTTGATCAGATCGGTCAAGGCGCCAAGCACATTCACATCCTTGGCTGCTGGATCGAACTCAAGCGCCAGCAGAAAGAAGCCGACCAGGACGCAAACCACGACGAGTTTGAACCCGCCCCAGATGGACAACCCAAACAGCCTTAGCAGGACAGGCCGTTTGGGCACCTTGGTGGATGTCTTCTTGGTCGAGGCTGGCTCGACAGGCGTTACAACAGGTTCTTCACCAGTTGCTGACACCTCTTATCCTCCCCTGATAACGAGCCGCTCAGCTCGCTTCCTTCTGAACGACAGTACGGTGCGGATATGGAATGGAAATGCCCTGATTGTCGAATTCTGCCTTAACCTGCTTGATCATGTCGAATTTGAGCGGCCAGTAGTCAGCCGTATTGCACCACAGCCGCGCCTGGATATCGACAGAGCTGTCACCAAGATTCACGACTTTGATGAACGGTTCGGGATCCTGAAGAATGCGGTCATCGCGGTCGACAAACGATCTGATGATCGCAATCGCCTTATCCATATCGTCGTCATAATCGATGCCATATGTGATATCGCAGCGTCGCGTCGCGAAACCCGAATAGTTCTTGATCGCCCCGTCGATCGCCTGGGTGTTCGGAACGATGATTTTCACATTGTCGGTTGTAGCAAGGATCGTCTGGAACAGATTGATGTCCTTTACCGTGCCGGCTTCCCCATCAATCTCGATATAGTCGCCCAGTTTATAGGGCCGGAACAGCATGATCATGACGCCGGACGCGATGTTGCCTAGCGCGCCTTGCAGCGACAGGCCGATGGCCAGCGTCAGTGCACCGAGAATGGCGACAAAGCTCGTCGCCTGCACCCCAAAGACTTGCAGCGATGCAATGAAGACGGCCGCTGTCGCGAACCAACGCACCACAGAGCCAAAGAAACTGCCCAGCGTTTCGTCTACGCCGGGGCGTTTGCTGATCTGTTTGCGCACTAGGTTCGCGAGCCAACCGGCAATCCGCAGACCGATAATCAGGACGAATAGCGCGCCAACGACCTTCAGCGCACCTGAGAGAATGATCGGCCAGTATTCGGCCCACAAGGCCGCATAATCGAGGTTCTGGAGTTGCTCCATGATAAGTGTCCTTCTTGCGTAAGGATTTGTTTCTATGCGCTAAACTAGAGGCGCCATCCGGAATTGCCACCACGATCACTGACATCTCGTCTCAGCGTCCGGGCGTCCGCGAAATATACGCTCTGAGTACTCGTCACAAAAATGGAAGGGGACTGCGCGAAACAGGCTGTAACAGCTTCATCAAGAACATTGAGTCCACCTGTAAGCGTTCCAAGCGACGGCATGATCATCTGCTCTCCATCAGTGACAAAGCATTTTCGCCGAACGCTGCGCCCCCGCCCGCCTATTCGCGCGACGGGATGCAGATGGCCAGCAATTTCACCGCGTTCGCCAGCCGGCTCGTGCCTGAAGACACATTCGCCGATCCGCAGCGTGTTTATGCCTGTGCCACCAAGATGGGCTGGCGGGTCAGGGTCATGATTTCCCTCGACCCAGAACCACTCACAGCTGTCTGTCAGCCGCCGGATACGCGCGACATCACAAGCGGCAAGCCGTTCTTCTGATGATGCATCGTGAAAACTGTCGCCGAGCGAAATCACCCGCTCTGGCCTGAACTGAGCCGTCAACCGTTCGACGATGCCGAGTGTCGCGCCTGTATCGTATGGCGGCAGGAGCTGGCCCCTGCGCGCATAACTCGAGCCTTTTTCCAGGTGTAGATCGGAGACGATTAGCGTCTTCTGCGCATCCCACCAGAGCGCGCCTTCCGGCGTTGGCTGAAACATATCGCCGCCAAACCATATGAAGGTCTGCTCATTCATTTTTCGGGCGGCGCTTGGCATAGCCGGAAACTGACCGGGGTCGCCCGCGCCGTCAAGCGGCGCGGCGCTTCTAGATGTGAAGAACTTTGCCGTAAGCGGCGAGCACAGATTCGTGCATCATTTCGGACAGTGTTGGGTGCGGGAATATGGTTTCCATAAGCTCGGCTTCGGTAAGCTCCCCCTGCCGCGCAATGACATAGCCCTGGATCAATTCTGTCACTTCAGCGCCGACCATGTGAGCGCCCAGCAACTCGCCTGTCTCGGCATCGAAGATCGTCTTCACCATGCCGTCACCGGCACCGAGCGCGATCGCCTTGCCATTGCCGATGAACGGGAACTTGCCCACCTTCAGCTTGCGCCCTGTCTCTTTGGCTTTCGACTCTGTTAGCCCAACGCTTGCGACCTGCGGATGCGAATAGGTGCAGCCTGGAACATTCGACGCATCGAATGGATGGGCTTCATTTCCGCCTGCTATGCCCTCGACGCAGATCACGCCTTCATGGCTGGCCTTGTGCGCGAGCCATGGCGGGCCTGTCAGGTCGCCAATCGCATAAAGCCCTTCAACGCCAGTGCGGCCGAACCCATCGACAACGACATGCGTCTTCTCGACTTTAACGCCAAGCTCCTCGAGGCCGAGATTCTCGACATTGCCGACGATACCGATCGCGAGGATGACGCGATCCGCTTCAATCTTCTCCGTCTTGCCGCCGACAGACACTTCAGCGGTAACGCTGTTCTTGTCTTTCTTCAGCGATTTGACCTGCGCGCCCGTGTGAAACTTCAGCCCCTGCTTCTCAAACTGCTTGCGCGCCATCGCCGAGATTTCTTCGTCCTCGACCGGCAGGATGCGGTCCAGCGCTTCGACGACGGTCACATCGCTGCCCAGCTCATTATAGAAGCTCGCAAACTCGATCCCGATGGCGCCGGAGCCGATCACAAGGAGTTTCTTCGGCGTGACATCGGGCACCATGGCCTCGCGATAGGTCCAGATCAGTTTGCCGTCCGGCTCGAGGCCTGCCTGAGGAATGGCACGGGCGCGGGCACCCGTTGCAAGCATGACATGCTTGGCCTGATAGTCCTTTGACTTTCCGTCCTTGTCCTTGACGGTCACGACCGGCGCAGGCTTGCCCTTCTTCAGGCTCGCTTCGCCCATAAGAACGTCGATCTTGTTCTTTTTCATCAGATGACTGACGCCAGACGAAAGCTGTTTCGCGACGTTGCGCGAGCGCTTCACGACGGCATCAAGATCAAAATCCGCCTTGTCGATCTTCAGGCCGAAATCCTTGGCATTCTTCGCCAGGTGCAGCACTTCGGCAGAGCGAAGCAGCGCTTTGGTCGGAATGCAGCCCCAGTTGAGACAGATCCCGCCAAGGCTCTCGCGCTCGACAATGGCGGTCTTCATGCCAAGTTGTGTCGCACGGATGGCCGACACGTAGCCACCCGGGCCTGAACCAACAACAATCAGGTCGTAATCAGCCATAATGGCCTCCAAAATCTAAAGCAGCATGCTTTCAGGGCTTTCGACGTAGCGCTTGAACGCTTGCAGCCATTTTGCGCCTTCCGCGCCGCCGATGACGCGGTGATCGCAGGTCAGCGTCACGGTCATCACGGTCGCCGGAACGATCTCGTTCTTGTCATTGACGACAGGCCGCTTCTCACCGGCGCCGACAGACATGATCATGCCTTCGGGCTGGTTGATGATCGAGGCGAACGTCTTGATGCCGAACATACCGAGATTGGAAAGCGAGAACGTCCCGCCCGTATATTCCTGCGGCTTCAGTTTCCGTTCCCGGGCCCGGGCGGCAAGATCTTTCATCTCCGCCGCAATGGTAGCTAGACCCTTCTTCTGGGCATCAAAGATGACGGGCGTAATCAGGCCGCCATCAATGGCGACAGCAACAGAGACGTGTGCCGACTTGTGATAGGCGATGCCATTGTCCGAATAACTCGCATTGCAATCAGGCTCAGCCATCAGCGCCAGCGCGGACGCCTTGATGAGCATGTCATTGACCGAGATCTTTACGCCCTCTGGCGCAGCCTCATTGATGCCGGCCCGCGCCGAGAGCAGCTTGTCGAGCTTGATGTCCACGGTGAGCGGGAAGTGCGGCACCTGCATGAAGCTTGTCGTCAGCCGCTTCGCGACAGTCTTGCGCATGCCATCGAGCGGTTTCAGCTCATAACTATCGGGCGCGTAAATGCGATCATCCAGCACTTGTGGCAGAATAAGACCGTCAGGCGCGGCGGCCGCTGCACCCGTCGATGAACCAGCAGTCTGGCCAGGTTTCGCGCTCTCGACATCCTTCTTCACGATCCTGCCATGAGGTCCGGACCCTTTGAGAGAGCCGAGATCAATGCCGCGCAGCGCCGCAATCCGGCGCGCGAGTGGGCTCGCCTTGATCCGATCGTCACCGCTTTCGACAGAGGCGAGCTTCATCGGCGTTGATGCGAGTTCCTTGGAGACATCCTTGCCCTGCGCCGACCGCGCCTCGGGCTTCGCGTCAGGTTTCGGCGCTGGCTTGGCATCGCTCTCCACCTTCTTGGAAGCGTCGGCCTTGGCTTCTTCCTTCTTCGGCTCTTCCTTCTTGGTCTCGGACTTTTCGGGAGCATCGCCTTTTGGCGCTTCGACACTATCAACGTCCTCGCCCTCTTCAGCCAGCACGGCGATGACAGAATTGACCTTCACGCCTTCGGTACCGGCATCGATCAATATCTTCGCGACGGTCCCTTCATCCACGGCCTCGACTTCCATCGTTGCCTTATCGGTCTCGATTTCAGCGATGATATCGCCTGAGGACACGGTATCACCTGGCTTCACCAGCCACTTGGCGAGCGTACCCTCTTCCATCGTCGGGCTCAGCGCGGGCATTGTGATGTTGATGGCCATTACATGCCCTCACAGACTGATTTGGCGGCAGCGATAATATCCGCCGTTCCCGGAAGGCTCATCGCTTCCAGATTTGCAGCGTAAGGAAGCGGCACGTCTTTCTGATGGACCCGGGTCGGCGGCGCATCCAGATAGTCGAACGCCTCGTTGACCACGGTCGCACAGATTTCAGCGCCCACACCCATAAACCGCCAGCCCTCTTCGCACGTCACGATCCGGTTGGTTTTCTTCACGCTCTCGATCACCGTATCGGTGTCGAGCGGGCGGAGCGAACGCAGGTCAATCACCTCGGCATCAATGCCGTCCTCGGCAAGCTTTTCAGCCGCCTGAAGCGCAAAGCCAACCATGCGGGAATGAGCAACCAGGGTGACATCCGCCCCACTGCGGCGAACCCGGGCCTTGCCGATCGGGAGAACGTAATCCTCGATTTCAGGGACCGGGAAGCTCTCGCCATAGAGAAGCTCATGCTCAAGGAACACGACCGGGTTCGGGTCGCGAATGGCCGCCTTTAGCAGGCCCTTGGCGTCAGCAGCATCGTAAGGCGCAACGACTTTCAGACCCGGAACATTTGAATACCAGGCGCTATAATCATGGCTGTGTTGAGCGCCCACGCGTGACGCGGCACCGTTAGGCCCACGGAACACAATCGGACAACCCATCTGACCGCCCGACATGTAAAGGGTCTTGGCAGCTGAATTGATGATCTGGTCAATCGCCTGCATGGCAAAATTGAACGTCATGAATTCAACAATCGGCTTGAGGCCACCGAATGCCGCCCCTACGCCGAGTCCGGCAAAACCATGCTCGGTAATCGGCGTATCGACGACGCGCTTGGCACCAAACTCCTGAAGAAGCTCGCGCGTGACTTTGTACGCGCCCTGATATTCCGCAACTTCTTCACCCATAACGAAGACGGTTTCGTCGCGGCGCATCTCTTCCGCCATCGCATCGCGCAACGCGTCTCGTACGGAGGTGTCGACGAAGCTCGTGCCTTCCGGCACTTCAGGGTCTTTCAAGGTCGATAGTTCAGGCGCGGGCGGCGCTTCCGCTCCCTCCGCTTGATCATCAGCGCTGTCATCATCGCCGTCTGCTTCCGGCGCCTCTTTCGACTCGGAGGCTTCCGTCTTGGCCGGCGCCTCACCGTCAACATCCGACGCGCTTTCTCCGTCTTCGGCCAACCTTGCGATGACCGAGTTCACCTTGACGCCCTCAGTGCCTTCATCGATCAGGATTTTGGCCAGGACGCCTTCGTCGACGGCTTCGACTTCCATCGTCGCTTTGTCTGTTTCGATTTCAGCGATGATGTCGCCGGACGAAATCGTGTCGCCTTCCTTCTTGAGCCATTTGGCCAAAGTGCCCTCTTCCATAGTGGGCGACAGCGCGGGCATTAGGATATCAATTGCCATTATACTGACTCCACCTCACGAAGAACGTCGGTCCACAGCTCGCTTGGGTCAGGCTCCGGGCTGTCCAGTGAGAAGTCAGCGGCCTCTTTCACGAGGTCCTTGATTTCCTTGTCCAGCGCCTTGAGGTCGTCCTCAGTCGAGAGCTCTTCTTTCAGGATCTGTGCTTTCAGCCCGTCGATAGGGTCATGATGGGTGCGAATGTCATCAACTTCTTCGCGCTTTCGATACTTGGCAGGATCGGACATGGAATGGCCGCGATAGCGATAGGTCTTCATTTCAAGAATGTATGGCCCTTTGCCCGACCGGGCGTATTTCACAGCCTTCTCGCCAGCGGCCTTCACCGCATAGACGTCCATGCCGTCGACTTCTTCGCCTTCGATTTCAAATGAAATGCCACGCTTGAAAAGTTCAATTTCCGCCGATGCACGAGCCACACTTGTACCCATCGCGTATTGATTGTTTTCAATCACGTAGACGACCGGCAAATCCCATAGGGATGCCATGTTGAACGATTCATAGACCTGGCCCTGATTGGCCGCGCCGTCGCCGAAATAGGCAAGGCAGACATTGTCCGTACCGCGATACTTGTTGGAGAAGCCGAGGCCAGTCCCGATCGGAACCTGCGCTCCGACGATGCCGTGCCCGCCATAAAAATTCTTCTCTTTCGAGAACATGTGCATCGAGCCGCCTTTGCCTTTGGAGTATCCGTCGGCCCGGCCTGTCAGTTCTGCCATGACGCCCTTTGGATCCATGTCGCACGCCAGCATGTGCCCGTGATCGCGGTATCCAGTGATAACCTGGTCGCCCTCTTTCAGGCATGCCTGCATGCCGGTGACAACGGCTTCCTGCCCGATGTAAAGGTGACAGAAACCAGCAATCTTACCCATACCGTAAAGCTGTCCAGCGCGCTCTTCGAAGCGTCTGATCAACAACATGTCTCGGTAGAATTTAAGCGCTTCGTCCCTGTTAAGCTTACTTTTCTTGGTCGAGCTTTTGCTCTTGCTAGGCGCTTTCGCCATGTGACCTCCTGCTTTGATACACCGGTTATGTATCCAGAAGCGGGGGTTCGTCCAGTTTTAGCACCTATGTCAAAATGCAGGTGCGTCTGCGTCGATCATCAGGACGATTTCATCAGGATACACAAACCCAAGGTTTTCGCGCGCTAGAAGTTCCACAAGATCGGCATCAACTGTGCCGGGTGTAAGGCGCGCAATATCCGCTCGTAGGGCGTCATTTGCCTTTTGAAGCGTTGCAAGTTCAGCCTGCTTGTCAGTCAGCCTGGCCTGCATATCGCTCCAGTGGCCGAGCCCCTGCTGTCCCGCAAAAGCGTGATAGGCGAAGTATGCGGCAAGAGCGCTTAATGATGCTGCTACGTATTTCGGCGCCACAATCGACCCTCTGCTGAAAGCGAATCAGCAGTGGAATCGATTACGGTTAACAAAAGCCTAATCAGGCGTTGATCAGTGCGCGCCCTGCATAAAGCGCAGCAGCACCGAGCTCTTCCTCGATACGGATAAGCTGATTGTATTTGGCGAGACGGTCAGAGCGCGACAGGGACCCGGTTTTGATCTGTCCGCAGTTCACAGCGACAGCCAGGTCGGCAATCGTGGCATCCTCAGTCTCACCTGAACGGTGAGACATCACAGCCGTGTACGCATGGCGATGAGCAAGCTCCACCGCGTCCAGCGTTTCGGACAGCGTGCCGATCTGATTGACCTTGATCAGAATGGAATTCGCCGCACCGCGCTCAAGTCCCATCGCAAGGCGCTCAGGATTGGTAACGAAGAGATCGTCGCCGACCAGCTGGCAGCGGTCACCGACAAGATCAGTAAGGGTCTTCCAGCCATCCCAGTCATCCTCGGCCATGCCGTCCTCGATGGAGATAATCGGATAACGGTCAACGAGATCACCAAGATACTTCGCCATTCCTTCGGCATCGAGAGTCGTGTTTTCGCCGGCCAGGACGTATTTGCCATCCTTGTAGAATTCAGTGGACGCCGCATCGAGCGCCAGCGCGACTTCGTCTCCCGGCGTGTATCCAGCCTTTTCAATTGCCTTCATGATGAAGCCTACCGCCTCGTCAGTTGACGCGAGATTAGGGGCAAAGCCGCCCTCATCTCCTACGGCAGTATTGTGATCGGCGTCGTGGAGCAGCTTCTTCAACGCATGAAATACTTCCGCGCCAATCCGCACACTATCGGCGCAGCTTTCGGCGGCGACAGGCATGATCATGAATTCCTGAATATCGATCGGGTTGTCGGCGTGCGCGCCCCCGTTGATGATATTCATCATCGGCGTTGGCAGGATGCGCGCATTCGTCCCTCCGACATAGCGGTAGAGCGGCATACCACAACTCTCGGCTGCGGCTTTGGCCACCGCCATGGAGACACCAAGAATCGCATTTGCACCGAGGCGCTTCTTGTTGTCGGTGCCGTCGAGCTCGATCATCAGACCGTCGATCAGACGCTGTTCGGTCGCATAGATGCCAACAAGCTCATCATTGATTTCGCCGTTCACAGCTTCGACTGCTTTGTGGACGCCCTTGCCACCATAAGCATCTTCGCCGTCGCGCAGCTCATGGGCCTCATAAGCCCCGGTCGAGGCCCCCGATGGCACGGCAGCGCGACCGGTTGAACCGTCTTCAAGTGTCACGTCGACTTCGACAGTCGGATTGCCCCGGCTGTCCAGAATCTGACGGGCATAAATATCGACGATCTCGCTCATGGCGCATTCCTGTGTAGCTTGGCAAATGTAAGTGCGCCCCCGGAACTGGTCCGAGGGCGCCTTGTCGGTAATTCTTGTTGCTGGAAGGCGCAAGCCTTTAGCCGGACTTAGTAGTCCTCTTTTGGCTCCAGCACCTGACGACCACGATACACGCCGGTCTTCAGGTCAATGTGATGCGGGCGGCGAAGCTCGCCGGAATCCGCATCTTCGATGTAGGTGTTGTTGTTAAGCTTGTCGTGCGCACGGCGCATGCCACGCTTCGACGGCGTTGTTTTTCGCTTTGGGACTGCCATGGTCGTGTTCCAGAAGTTTGCGAACCAAACGGTCCGCGTGAATCCAAACCGCGCGTATACTTGCGTGACTCGCCGATTGCAACCCGTCAGACGAGGCGCGACTGTACTTTTGCGGCTTCGATGAAACTCGCAAATAGAGGGTGCGGCTCAAACGGGCGGGATTTCAGTTCCGGATGGAATTGTACGCCAATGAACCAGGGATGGTCGTCGAGTTCGATTGTCTCAGGCAACAGGCCATCCGGCGACATGCCTGCAAACGAGACACCTGCTTTTTCCATCGCCTCGACATATCCCCGATTGACTTCATAGCGGTGGCGGTGCCGCTCAGAAATTTCTGTCGTGCCATAGATCTGCGCGATCTTGCTGCCCTCTTTCAGACGAGCCGGATAGGCGCCGAGGCGCATCGTTCCGCCCTTGTCCGTATTTTCATCGCGCTGAATCTTCTCGTTGCCTTTGATCCACTCCTCGATGAGGCCCACCACAGGCTCATCCGTTGGTCCGAACTCCGTCGTCGAAGCGTCTCCAAACCCTGCCAGGTGTCGAGCTGCTTCCAACACTGACAACTGCATGCCGTAGCAGATTCCGAAGCAGGGAATTTTCCGTTCGCGGGCAAAGCGCGCTGCACGCATCTTGCCGTGCGCGCCGCGCTCTCCGAACCCTCCGGGCAGAAGGACGCCGTGAACCCCTTCCAGAATATCAAGCGGGTGGTGCTCATCGTCGAATTGCTCAGAATCGATCATCCGAACCTTCACGCGCACCTTGTTCGCAAGCCCACCGTGCACCAGAGCCTCGGAAACAGACTTATAGGCGTCTGGAACGTCGGTGTATTTTCCGACCAACCCGATACACACTTCGCCATCGGGGTTATGAATGGTCTGAGCAATCTCGTTCCAGCGCGTGAGGTCTGGCTTTGGCGCATCCTCCATCCGGAAGTGCCAAAGCACTTCGGTGTCCAGACCCTCTGCGTGATAGGCTGCCGGCACATCATAGATATGGCCAACATCCCTCGCTTCGATGACACTGGAGGGGCGGACATTACAGAAGCTCGCAATCTTGCCCTTCTCGGTTTCCGGGATCGGGCGGTCGCAACGACACAGCAGGATTTGCGGTTGAATGCCGATCGATCGAAGCTCCTTGACCGAGTGCTGGGTCGGCTTGGTCTTCATTTCGCCAGCGGCCGGAATGTAAGGCAGCAGCGTCAGATGGATAAAGCAGGCGCGCTCCGGGCCGAGTTCCTGGCCGAGCTGACGAATCGCTTCGAAGAATGGCAGGCCTTCGATGTCCCCCACGGTGCCGCCGATTTCGCAGAGGACGAAATCCACACCCTCGCCCGGATCGGAAAGGACGAATTCCTTGATCGCATCAGTGACGTGCGGAATGACCTGGATCGTGGCACCGAGAAAATCGCCACGGCGTTCCTTCTCGATGATGTCCTGATAAATGCGCCCCGTAGTGATATTGTCGGACTGACGCGCCGAGACGCCCGTAAAGCGCTCATAATGACCGAGATCGAGATCTGTCTCCGCACCATCATCGGTGACGAAAACCTCGCCATGCTGGCGCGGCGACATCGTGCCGGGGTCGACGTTGAGATAAGGATCAAGCTTACGCAGGCGCACCTTGTAGCCACGCGCCTGAAGGAGCGCGCCCATCGCGGCAGATGCAATGCCTTTTCCCAGCGAGGAAACCACGCCGCCCGTAATGAAAATATAGCGGATCATGGGATATCAGTTTGCCCGATTCGCTGCGCGCCGCCATCAGGGCACGCACTTGTTGTTACTGAGGCTGCTCTTCTTCCACAGCTTCTTCGCCTGTGCCGGTCTCCGCGTCCGTTTCCGGAACATCGGCCGCGAGCGGATCATCCGCCTGCGTGTCGGCAGCCAGAGGGTCAGAAGTTTCTGGCGTCACACCGAATGTGTCAGACCCCTCATCGTCAAGCAAAGGCGCTGTCGGATCGTTTAGGACATCCAGTGGGTCTCCAGGGGATGACTGACCCGTCGCGTCCTCTTCCAGCTGCCTCTCGATCGCAGAGCGATCGTCGCCCAAATGACGTGTCGCGAATGTCGTCAAGACCAGGCTGGTAATGAAAAAGATGGCGCCAAAAATGATAGTGGTACGAACCAGCGCACCGGCAGCGCCTCGTCCAGACATCAGTCCACCGCCACCACCGCCGCCGCCGCCGCCAACGCCAAGTGCTCCACCTTCGGAGCGCTGCATCAGCACGACAACGACGAGAACGATGCTTACCAGGATATGGACGACAAGGATGACGGTCATTTATGTCTCTTCCGGAATGCTTGACGCGCCGGATAAGCCGTTAGGGCCTCCGCGCCAAGCCCCCTAACTCACAATTGGCTTACGCAAGCGGCGTAGATGGCGAGAAAATCCGCGGCTTTCAAGCTCGCTCCGCCGATGAGGCCACCATTTACGTTCGAAAGTGCCAGCAGGCCGGCTGCATTCTCAGGTTTCATCGAACCACCGTAGAGGATCGGTGTGCCTGCGCCCTGCGCACCAAAGCGGTTTTCCAATGCCGCACGGATCGCGTCATGGATCTCGGCGACCTGTTCAACCGTCGCGACTTTTCCTGTCCCAATCGCCCAGACAGGTTCATATGCAACGACGAAATCGGTGCCCGACGCTTCATCAGGGATCGACACGGCCAACTGATCACTGACGACATCAAGCGTCTTGCCCCCTTCTCGTTCGTCCAGCGTTTCGCCAATGCAGATAATCGGCGTAATGCCAGCTCTGAAGGCTGCTTTCATCTTGGTTGCGACAATCTCACTCGATTCGCCATGATCAGCGCGGCGCTCCGAATGACCAACGATGACATAGGATCCACCCGCGTCAGCGACCATCTCAGCGGCGGTGTCCCCAGTATGCGCTCCCGACGATTCGCTATGGCAGTCCTGCCCGCCCAGTTTCAGCCGCGAAGTGCTCTTTTCGGCGGCCATGGACGCAAGAAGGGTCGCCGGTGGACAAATGAGACAATCAGCCTTGTCCTGCAGCGACGACAGTCCACTTTCCATCTCACGCATGATGTCGAGTGAGGCCAGAAGACCGTTCATCTTCCAGTTCCCAGCGATAAGTGGCCTGATCATACAGTGTTCCCCATCTTGCAACTACCAGCGGCCTCGCCTAGCAAGCAGTTCGGTACGAGACAAGACAAACGGTGAGGTCATCCGCAAATGCTGACCCTGATCAGGAATATGCTCCGCACGAAACTGGCGGGACTACTTTTCCTTCTACTTATTATAGCCATGGGCGCATGGGGCGTGACGGACGTGTTTTCCGGTGGCATCGGCAACAATATGGCCGTGGCCGGAAACACCAGGCTCACTGAAGCCCAGCTTGACCAGGAGATTGAGCGGGAGCTGCGCACGGCGACTGATGACCGTGGGCGTGCCATCAGCAAGGCTCAGGCGGTCGAACAAGGTATTGTCGATCAGATTTACCAGCGAGAACTGTTCCGCACCACGATGATGGCCTACGCGGACAAGCTCGGCGCAACCGCCACCGATAACGCCGTGCTAAAGATCATTCGCGAGGATCCTTCCTTTGCCAGTGATACCGGTAATTTCGACCCTGCTCGCTTCAATCAACTGCTGCAGGCCAACGGCTTTTCGATTCCGATGTTCGAAGCCTTCCTGAAGCGCGACATGACGATTTCCCGGCTGACGGGCGCGTCACAGACGGCGCTTCAAGCCCCGCAACCGATTGCGGCCCTGCAAGCCGCCTATAATGGCGAACTGAGAAAAGCGTCGTGGTTCATTCTGCCTCGTTCCGCATTGCCACCTGCTGAAGATGTCACAGACGAAGACCTGCAAACCTATTACGATCAGCAAAAGCAAGCCTTCGCTCAGCCGCAAAGACGCGCGGTCAGCCTGATCCAGCTCAAGCTGGAGGATTTCCTTAACCAGGCCGACCTCACCGAGGAAGATCTGCGCGCTTACTATGAGGCCGTCAAAACGCAGCAATATGCGGGGCCTGACACGCGCACCTGGACCGAATTCACCTTCGCCACAGAGGCGGAAGCCCGTCAGGCTCTTGGCCGGATTGCTGGCGGCGCCACTGCGTCTACAATTTCAGGTCTGGCTAATTCCGCTGAACGTTCAGGCCCTCAAACGAGCATGGCGAGTGCAGCCTTGGCGGAACGTGTGTTCGGCCCCTCGGCTCAACCAGGTGGCATTTTCGGGCCAGTACAGACGGGTAATTTCTTTACAGTCGCTCGTCTAGAGTCGATTCAACCGGGTGAGGTTGAGGCGTTCGAGACGGTCCGTGATGACATCACCGATTCCCTGTCACGGGAGCAAGCGATTGGCCTGTATTATGACTCACTGAGCCGCCTCGATAACCTCATCGGCACAGGTGCCGGTATCGAGGAAATCGCTGCAGAAATGGGCACACCTGTGTTGAGCTTCGTCGCTGTCGACCGTTCCGGGGTGACTGAACTTGGCCTTGCGCCATCAATTCTGCGAGCCGATCCGGAGATTCTCACACGCGCATTCGACCTGACCGAGGGCGCCAAGACCGCCCGATTTGGTCAGGATGAGACCGCCTACATGCTCCGCGTCGATGCCATCGAGGAAGCTCGAACACCTGAATTTGACGAAATTCGTGATGATTTGCGGACAGTGGTTCAGGCACAGCGCAACAGCGAATTGCTCGGCAATAGCGCTCGGCAGATCAAGTCCGATATTGAAGCTGGAACTATGACATTCGCTGACGCTGCTGCAGAGTACGACAGCACGATCAGCTCGCCGGATACGGCGTTTACCCGCCGAACCAACAACGCTTCGGCCATTCCACCGCAATTTGTGGCAGGCGTTTTCTCGCTCGCCGAGGAAGGCGACATCTACATCGCGCCAATGCAGAACAGGGACGAAGTGGCGATTGTGCAGCTCGTCGCGATCGACCGCGCTTCTGCCGAGGAAATGAATGCCATGGCGACCGCTTCGGGACAGCAGATTGTGCAACAGCTGGTCAATGATGTGTTCGAGGCCTTCGCCACCGAAATCCAGAAAGACGTCGAGCTTGAAGTGAACCAGCGGTCACTGGAAAGCTACAAGTCCCGGGTGAACCCAGATTCATGACACGCGACCGCCTGATCGTACGACGGCGGATCGGAGATATCGAAACGCCAGTCTCAGCCATGCTGAAGCTGGACCCGGAACAGGCTGGCTCGTTTCTGTTTGAGTCTATCCATGGTGGAGAACGCCTCGGTCGATACTCCTTTCTGGGCGTTCGGCCGCTGAAATGGTTCCGAATCCATGACGGCGTCGCCGAAGTTGCCGAAGATGCGGACTTCACGAACGCTGAACGTCTGGACATGTCCCCGATAGAAGCACTGAGGCACTTCGCCGAAGCTGGTCGAGCCGACACCGACGAAACCGGACTTCCCCCCATGGCGTCCGGAACCTTTGGGTATATCGGTTACGATATGATCCAGTACGTCGAACCCGTGACCATTTCGGCGCCCGACCACTTACATGTACCGGATGCCTTGCTCGTCATTCCTGGCGCTGTTCTTGTCTTTGATCACCTCTATCAGGAACTTCTCCTGATCGCCCGTCACCCGGACGGTGATGAGGCGTCAGCAAACAAGCTGCTGGATGAGATAGAGGCGTCGCTGGAGAAGATTGCTCCCCTTTCGCCTCGAGAGAACAAGGCTGATGATCTCAACTTCGTTTCAAATACGAGCAAGGCGCGCTATTTTGAGATGGTCGAAGCCGCGATCGAATACGCGAGAGCCGGCGACACTTTTCAGATTGTACCGAGCCAAAGGTTTTCGGCTCCGTATAACCGCAGATCAATAAGTCTCTACCGCGCCCTGCGGCGCCTGAACCCTTCAGCCTTCATGTTCCACATGAACCTCGGCACGGTGCGCCTGGTCGGCTCCAGCCCCGAAATCCTCGTTCGTGTGCGCGACGGACGCGTTGCCATCCGGCCAATCGCCGGCACCCGCCCGCGGTCCGGCGACGCCGTAGAGGACGCGCGGCGGGCTGCAGACCTGCTCGCAGACGAGAAAGAATGTGCAGAGCACCTCATGTTGCTTGATCTTGGCCGAAATGACGTTGGCAGGGTTGCGGCCTATGGTACTGTTGAGGTCAGTGAGCAGTTCATCGTCGAACGCTATAGCCACGTCATGCATATCGTCAGCCACGTCGAGGGTGACCTGCGCGAAGGCCTCGACAGCGTCGACGCCCTGCTCGCTGGCCTTCCCGCTGGCACAGTCTCTGGCGCCCCGAAAATCCGGGCCATGCAGATCATCGATCAGCTGGAGGCATCCCGCCGGGGCATTTATGGCGGCGCCGTGGGATACTTCGGCTGGAACGGCGACATGGACACCTGCATCGCGCTCAGGACAGCCGTGCTGAAGGACGGACAGATCCACGTTCAGGCCGGAGGCGGCGTGGTGCTGGATAGCAAGCCGCAATACGAGTTTGACGAAACGGTCCATAAGGCAGGCGCCCTGAAACGCGCCGCAGAACTCTCAGCCATCTATGAGTTCGACCAATGATCCTCGTCGTCGATAACTATGACAGCTTTACCTGGAATCTTGTCCATTACGTCGAGCAGGCGGGCGGGAAGACCAGGGTTATCCGAAATGACGAAATGTCTGTCGACGACGCGCTCGCCCTGTCGCCTGCGGGGGTCGTCTTGTCTCCAGGTCCCTGCACCCCCCTGGAAGCGGGCATTTGCGTAGACCTCGTCAACGCCGCCCCTGACGATCTTCCGATACTAGGCGTATGCCTTGGTCATCAATCGATCGGCCATGCGATGGGTGAGCCCGTGGTCCATGCGCAGGCAATCCTTCACGGCAAGATATCGCGTATCAGGAACGCCCGGACCGGTCTGTTTGAAGGTCTCCCAGAGGAATTCGATGTGGTTCGATACCATTCGCTCGCCATACCGATGGACAGATTGCCAGATGCGCTGGTTGCTGACGCCTGGACATCAGATGGGGAAATCATGTCGGTACACCACAAGACACGGCCGATATTCGGCGTGCAATTTCACCCGGAATCCATCAAGACCCAATATGGGCACGAACTGATCCAGAACTTCCTGAAGCTGACATGATCGATAACCACCAGCCAGGGCACCGCGACCTTGCATTGGATCTCGCGATACTGTCCAAAATACCCCAACGCCTTGATAGTTGAGCTCTTGTCCGAATGACCGTCTCTGCCCTTGCCGATTCCATCAAAGCACTCGCTCGAAGCGAAGAGCTGCAGCCAGACGCGCTGGAGGCGGCGTTCAATACGCTGTTATCGGGCGAGGCTGCACCGGAACAGGTCGGCGCTTTTCTGATGGGGCTCGCCGTTCGGGGCGAAACGTCAACTGAACTCTATGCTGGTGCCCGCGTGATGCGCCAACATGCACGGACGGTCGATGTCGCCGGACCAACGCTTGATACATGTGGAACAGGCGGCCTTCCCTGGACGTCGCTCAATACATCCACGGCCAGCGCGATCGTGATTGCAGCAGCTGGCGGAAGAGTCGCCAAGCATGGCAATCGATCTGTCCCCCCAAAGACAGGCTCCGCCGACGTTTTAGAAGCGCTGGGCGTTGAGCTGGACATCCCAAACGCGCGTTTTGAAAAATCCATTGAAGATGCCGGCGTCGGCTTCCTGTTTGCCCGCAGCCACCATTCCGCGATGCGCCATGTCGCGCCCATCCGGTCGACGCTCGGCATTCGAACGATTTTCAACCTTCTTGGGCCGCTATCCAACCCGGCCAATGCCACGCATCATATTCTCGGCGTTTACGAACCAAGGTGGCTGATGCCAATGGCGGAGACGCTGCAGAAGCTCGGCGTCGTAAAAGCCTGGGTTGTCCATGGCGTGGACGGCGTCGACGAACTGTCCATCTCGGGGAAATCCAAGGTCGTTGAAGTCACACCCGACGGCCTCAGATCCATGACAGTGACACCTGACGATGCAGGGCTGGAAACCAGTCCATTGGGAGCGCTTGAAGGCGGAACGCCAGAGCAGAATTCAGCTGCGATACGAGACTTGCTGGAGGGCCGACATGGGCCCTTCCGGGACATGGTCTTGCTCAACGCCGCCGCAGGTCTGCACGTGCTGGGCTTGTCGGAAGATCTGAAATCTGGCGCTACGAAGGCCGCCGAGGCAATTGACAACGGCGAAGCGCTGAAGACGCTGAACAAGCTCGCCGCGATCAGCCATGGGATAGCATCTGAATGACCACTGCCCTTGATCGGATCATCGACTATAAACGGGGCGAAGTGGCGACGCTGAAGGCGAGCCGCTCCGTCAATGACTTCATGATGGCGGCCCAGGATGCTGACGCCCCTCGAGGGTTCGAAAAAGCGCTGGCGAACACAGTTTCAGAAGGCGCAAATGCGCTGATCTGCGAGTTGAAGCGCAAATCTCCATCGGCGGGCGTCATCGAATCAGGCGCCGATCCGGTCAAAGTCGCACAAGACTATGAAACAGGCGGCGCGGCTTGCCTGTCTGTCCTCACGGATGGACCGAGTTTTGGAGGCTCGCTCGACGACCTGACAGCGGTCCACCAAGCCGTCGCGCTGCCCATCCTTCGCAAGGAATTCATCATAGACGTCATCCAGGTTGTCGAGGCCCGTGCCTACTCTGCAGACGCCATCCTCGTCATTCTGTCGGCCGTCGATGATGCCTTGGCTCACGACCTCCTGGGGGCGGCATCGGACCTCGGAATGGATGCGATCGTTGAAGTTCATGATGAGGCAGAACTTCATCGGGCGAATGCTCTGCCTTGCACGCTTGTTGGCGTGAACAATCGCGATCTCAAGCGGATGGTCACCGACCTTTCGACAACTGAAACGTTGGCGCACATACTTGCCCCCGAAAAGACACTGATCTCCGAAAGCGGCATTTCGACTCCGGAGCACATCATAAGGCTGCAGGACACGGGGGCACAACGCTTCCTGATTGGGGAAAGCCTCATGAAGTCAGATGATCGAGTGACAACTTGCAAAAATCTGCGAAACGCTTCCACAAGTTGACCCGAAACGAGAACGCATGTAGAACATATGTGAACAACTCTAGTCGATTCGGAGAGCCATCGTGCTGACAACCAAACAGAAAGAGCTCCTTCTCTTTATTCACGAGAGAATCAAACAGGATGGCGTTTCACCGTCTTTCGACGAAATGAAAGAAGCCCTGAACCTCGCCTCGAAGTCCGGCATTCACCGCCTGATTACCGCGCTGGAGGAACGGGGCTTTATCAAGAGACTGGCCAACCGTGCCCGCGCTCTGGAGGTCCTGAAGCTTCCTGATTCAGCAACCCCGTCCGCGCCTCCACGAGGCCGCCAGGTCTTTCGTCCAAGTGTTGTCGGAAGTGCAGCGCCGAGGCTTGCCGATCATACGATTCCCGTTCTTGGCCGCATTGCTGCGGGTGTGCCGATTGAGGCAATTCAGCATGAAACCTCTCGCATCCGGCCGCCAGATGATTTGCCGGAGGGCGATGATCACTTCGCTCTGGAAGTCAAAGGCGACTCCATGATCGACGCCGGCATCCACGATGGCGACCTCGTTATTTTGAAGCGCACCGATGACGCTCATAGCGGCGATATTGTCGTGGCCTTGATAGATGAGGAAGAAGCAACGCTGAAGCGTCTGCGCAAGAAAGGCGCTTCGATTGCGCTGGAAGCGGCGAACACCGCCTATGAAACGCGGATTTTCGGCCCTGATCGTGTGCGCATCCAGGGCAAGCTCGTTGCGCTGGTTCGCCGGTACGACTAGTCGGCATTTCCGGCTATTGAAGGCACGGCGACCAGGGACGTCGACCGCATCGGGGCTTTCGTATTGAAATTTTCCCGAGTGCGGATCGGTAGACCGACACTGGTGCATCTACTGCCGTAAACGAAAGAACGCCGTCGGAGATACATGTCTGGCTGATTGGGGACGTGGTAACGACCACGCGCACGGCTTCACAATCCGATTGCGATATCGCTTGACCGCTGATCAGAATGGGCCCGAGCTTGGTGTTCAGCATGCACGCTTGCCCCGAACAATCGCCCGCCGGTTCCAGGTCGGCGTATCGAAGAGGCGGCAACCCATCTCCATCCGTCAATTTCATTCTTTGAACCACATCCTTATCCTCGGTGACAAACACATCGCCTGACGCTGAAATGTGCAGGATCTGGATCGGTGAATAAACAAAAGCCAGAAACGCCGAGACAGCAGTAATCCCGACCGCGACGGATTTCCTGATCACTCCATCCATCAAGCAGGCGAGGGCAATCGCGACGACGAGGCAGAGGAACGTAATGTCTGGCATTGCGCGGCCGAGCTGGAAGCCGTCTCCACCACCCGCCGCAGCCCAGGCCGCGATGTCCTGAATGCGCTCAAGGGACCACCCGAAAACACTCAGGAAGATGTCAGACAAACCAAGGGGCCAGGTCAGCAATGCCAAACCTGCAGCCGGCGCACTCACAAACGTGAAAATAGGCATCGCCAGCAAATTTGCCGCAAGCCCCAAAGGCGCAAGTCGGTCAAAATGGTAAAGTGCAAACGGTGCCGTGGCAGCAGCCCCCACAACGGATGTCAGCACAAGCGACTTCACCACCATGCCGATTCCTCCGCCAAACTGACCGCGATCGCGGCGATACCTCGTCCAGGCTTCGAAGCTCGCGATCAGACCTCCGGTGGCCGCAAATGACATTTGAAAACCAGGTGACATGACACTTTGCGGCTCAAGAATGAGCACAAGGATCATCGCAATCGCAAATGACCTCAGACTGAGGGGCGAGCGATCCAGTACGATTGCTCCAAAGAACACCGCTGCCATGATAAAAGCGCGCTGGGTCGAGATGCTCGCTCCGGACAACACCAGATACGCTGCGGTTGCCACAATCGCTGCGAATGCAGCGATCTTCTGAACCGGAAACCGGACAGCCAACCACTCCCACAGCGACAGGCCCCGGCGGAAAGTAAAGTAAACCAACCCTCCGACAAGGCCGAGATGAAGCCCCGAAATAGCCAGAAGGTGCGCCAGTCCCGACTTCCTCAGCGCCTCGACATCCTCTGATGGCATAAAGCTGCGATCCCCAGACGTCAGAGCCGCAGCAAATCCACCCGCGTCGGTAGCCGCCCTCGCCACGACATGTTTGGCAAGCGCCCGCCGCCATTGCGCGACCTGGCTGGACAACCCATCAAAACCGTGCCGGACACCACTCAGTGCGCCGGCTCTGCATCGCCCTTGCACATAACCAACCGCGCCAAGACCATCGAAATAGGCTTGGCGGCTAAAATCATAATCACCGGCAATGGCGGGTTGTGGCGGTGGGCGCAGCACGCCCCAGCATCTTACAAAACGCCCGGGTTCGACGTTCAATGACAGCGCGTGGGTCATGCGAACCTGGTGCGGCAGATCAGCGCTCACCTCGCCGCCAATTGCTGTCACATCAATGCGCAAGCGGACGCCGTTCGATCCCGGCTCAACGTCAGCAACCCACCCTTCGATCATTGTCGGCCCGATCGTCCGACTGATCACAGGAGACGAGCGCCACTCGGTCTGCACTTTGCCAGCGAGCATACCCGACACGGCTCCGACCGCCAGGATAACGATCAACTGAACGAAATTCGGCAATTGCAACCGGCGCAGGACCGTCGCCAGGACAGTCACACCGGCAAAGCCGAAACCAATCATGAGTAGCTGGGGCTCAAAAGGAAGCGAGAAGTATGCCGCTGCCCCGGCACACATGCCGAGTGCGAAGTAGACGGGTCCCTTCAGAATTCGGCGTGCCTGGATTCGGTTCTCGTCCGCCTCCTGCCCTAGATCAGTATGCCCCTTGCTTGAAGCCACCGGAGCGTGTTGATGGCCCTCAAACTGTTTGGAACCCTGAACTAGCGACCCAAAGTCTGACGTATGACGACGATTACCCGTTTTGCCCCCTCCCCAACCGGAATGCTGCACATTGGCGGCGCCCGCACTGCCCTTTTCAACTACTTGTTTGCGCGCCGCAACCAGGGAAAGTTTCTTCTGCGCATTGAAGATACCGACAAGGCACGGTCCACGCAGGAAGCAGTAGATGCCATCCTTGACGGAATGAGCTGGTTGGGACTCGAAGCCGGTGAAGAGCCAGTCTTTCAGGCAGAGCGTGCTGATCGTCATGTTGAATGCGCGGAACAGATGATAGCGGCGGGCAAGGCATTCCGGTGTTACGTCACGCCCGAAGAGCTTCAGCAGCGCCGCGAAACGGGCGAGGCAGCCCGCGCCAGCGCCAAAGAAGAGGGAATTAGCGAGGCGGAAAAGAACGCCAGACTGGCCAAAGCCAACGAATTGCTCGCGCCGTTCAGATCGCCGTATCGCGATGGCTCTGCGCCCAAAGATGCGAATGTCCCCTCAACCGTTCGATTGCGCGCGCCAGATGACGGAGAAATCGCTGTGGCCGACAAGGTCCAGGGCGACATAAGCATCCAGGCCAAGGAAATCGACGATCTTGTTCTTCTTCGCGCTGATGGCTCTCCAACCTATATGCTTGCTGTCGTGGTGGACGACCATGATATGGGCGTTACGCATGTGATCCGGGGCGACGATCACCTCCGCAACACGTTTCGCCAGGTGCCAATCTACCAGGCAATGAATTGGGATGTGCCGATCTTCGCGCACGTACCCATGATCCACGGCGATGACGGCGCCAAGCTGTCCAAGCGCCACGGCGCTCTCAGCACGACAGCCTATCGCGATATGGGCTATTTGCCCGAAGCGATGAACGCATACCTCCTGCGACTTGGGTGGAGTCACGGCGACCAGGAAATCTTCACACTGGACGAAGCCGCCGAGGTCTTCTCCCTTGAGGCAATCAATAAGTCACCGGCACGTCTTGATCTCGCAAAGCTCAATGATGTGAACGCCCACTTTATCCGGGCATGCGACAATGATCGTCTGTTTGCATTGTTAAAGCCATGGTTAAAACAACTTGCCGGGGATGCGCTAACTGCCGCGGTACAGGACAAGATCCAGACAGCGCTTCCAACGATGAAGGACCGGGGTTCCACCTTACCCGAGCTGGCCGAAGCTTTCAGGTTCTTCTGGACCGCAAACGCCGACAATCTGAACAAGAAGGCGAGAAAAGCCCTGTCAGGTGACCGCCTCGAACATCTCGCTCGATTGCGGGAAGTCATTGCCAATGCTACGGAATGGAGCGATACCGCATTGCAGCAATTGCTGACGTCTTATTGCGATCAGAATGACCTCTCGTTTGGTCAGATCGGACCGCCGATCCGCGCCGCACTGACGGGCGGATTACCTGCACCGGACCTCGCTCCCGTCATGGCCTGGTTGGGTCGCGACGAGACGATCGCACGGATAGATTTTCACCTCGCTTCATCTGAAGCGCAGGACGAGTAACGAAGGAAAAAGAGGGCTGATATGGAAAACAAGACAAAGCCGGCGGGCACCGCGAAATTTGAGCTCGAAGGCAAGACCTACGACCTACCTGTTCTAAGCGGCACACACGGCCCGAATGTCGTCGACATCAATAGCCTCTACAAGCAGGCGGGCGTATTTACTCTGGACCCTGGCTTCACCTCGACGGCCAGCTGCGAGTCACAGATCACATTCATCGATGGTAATGAGGGCATTCTGCTCCATCGCGGATACCCCATCGATCAGCTTGCCGGCCAATCTGGCTATCTCGAAGTCTGCTATCTTCTGCTCAATGGCAAGCTGCCTAATCAGGCCGAATTCAAGACATTTGCGCGTGAAATAACCGAGCACACCCTGCTCCATACGCAGATGGATCGCTTCTTCGAGGGTTTCCGCCGAGATAGCCACCCGATGGCGATGCTGACCGGTACGGTCGGCGCACTTTCTGCTTTCTATCCAAGCTCGATGGACAGCGCAGACCCGGAAGAGCGCCGTCTCGCGTCAATTAGACTGATCGCAAAGATGCCGACGCTCGCCGCACGCGTTTATAAATACTCGATCGGCCAGCCTTTCGTGAATCCGCTCAATGAGTTGTCGTACGCGGAGAACTTCCTGCGCATGTGTTTCTCGGTTCCGGCTGAGGACTACAAGATCAGCTCCACACTCTCCAAAGCGATGGATCGCTTCTTCATCCTCCATGCGGATCACGAGCAAAACGCTTCCACGTCGACTGTGCGCCTTGCGGGCTCGTCAGGCGCGCATCCATATGCGGCCGTAGCGGCGGGTGTTGCTTGTCTCTGGGGGCCGAGCCATGGCGGCGCGAATGAAGCTTGCCTCAATATGCTTCATGAAATCGGCACCATTGATCGCATTCCGGAATTCATCGAACGCGCCAAAGACAAGGATGACCCGTTCCGCCTGATGGGCTTTGGTCACCGCGTCTACAAGAATTACGATCCACGCGCGAAAGTGATGCAACAGACCGCTCATGAGGTACTGGATGAACTCGGCGTGCGCGATACGCCGGTTCTGAAGGTCGCCATGGAGCTCGAGAAAATTGCGCTGGAAGACGACTACTTCGTCCAGAAGAAACTCTATCCGAACGTCGATTTCTACTCAGGCATCATCCTCGATGCGATGGGCTTCCCAACCGAAATGTTCACCGTGCTCTTCGCACTGGCCCGGACCGTTGGTTGGGTATCGCAACTGAACGAAATGCTGGACGATCCGACGCAGCGTATTGGCCGTCCTCGCCAGATCTACACCGGCGAAGCCATGCGTGATTTCGTGCCGGTTTCGCAGCGCAGCTGATCAAGCCAGCGACAGGATTGCGTCCGCCGCAATCTCAGCTGAATTCTTATCGCCCTCTCCCATTCGGGAGAGGGCTTTGTTTTGTGCCTCCACCTGAGCGGCCCGGGCCTTGGGGTCATCCAGCATTTGCTCAGCGATGTCGGCCATCAATTTGGCATCAAATGTGGTCTGGACAAATTCCGGCGCAATCTCGGTGTCATCTGCGGCCACATTGAGAAGTGTGACATGCTTGGGCTTGAACAGAAATCCGCGCGCCAGAGCCCACGTGACCCAGCCTGTCTTATACCCCACGAGAAATGGGATGGACTGCATGGCGAGTTCGCTTGTGACCGTACCGGAACAGGCTAGCGCATAATCTGCCGAAGCCATGACATCGAACCGGTCAATGGAACCCGGGCTTACTTTGGACCACGTACCCACATTTGGAAAACTCGCCTCAAACTCACGGCGAACAGAGGCTGCAGGATGGATGACAATTTCAGTCTCTGGTCTTCGTTTTTTGACCTCTCGCGCAGCCTCAACCAGCTCCGGCGCTACATTTTTAATTTCGCTGGGACGGCTGCCAGGAAGCACGAGTAAAACGTCAGCGTCTGGCGCAATCTGCAAGGCCTCCCTGCCCCTCTTCCTGAACCCTTCATATCCCCGGGAAAGCGCGGGATTACCCATCACCGTTACCGGCAGGCCAAAGGGCTCATAGTACGGCACCTCCATGGCGTGGATGCAAACGAGGTGATCAACAACGCCAGCGAGCGTTTTTGCTCGACCTGCGCGCGTTGCCCAAACCTGAGGGCCCACGACTTTGACGATCTTTGTATAGGGTGCCCGGGCCTTGATCCGCTGTGCTACGCGAAGGGTAAAGCCCCATGAATCCACCAGGACGAGAATATCGGGCGCGAAGGACAAAATTTCATCGGCGGCCTGATCAGCCAGCGCTACTACTTTTTTGTAAACTTTCAGGCCCTCAATCAGGCCAATGACCGACAGCTCCGACACATCGATCTCGGAGCGAACCCCTCGGGCCGCCATATCTTCCTTCCCGATCCCGCGGATCACGGTGTCAGGGGCGTTCTTGCGGATTTCATCAATTATTTCAGCGGCTAGCAGGTCTCCGGAGGCTTCAGCCGCTACGATGAAAACTTTCGTCATGCTGGGCCTCAATCCCATGCGGGCGTGAAGCCGTACACGAATACGCCGTGTTGCTTACACAGCGCTTCAATGTCAGCGCGGTTCAGCAGCAAAGCCCCGCCTTCTTCGACCCCAATTCCGACCAACCCGGCCTCGACCGCCTTCTGAACAGTTGCCGGGCCAATCGTCGGCAAGTCGATGCGACGCTCCTGAATTGGCTTGGGTCGTTTGACCAGGACGCCTTTCGGTTCGCGAGAGCTGCCCCTCAGCTCGGGCTCCAGATCAGCGACCCTCTGCAACATCCTGTCGGTGCCTTCCTGCGCTTCAACTGCCAAAATCAGCCCATCGCAGACGACGGCTCCCTGGCCAATATCCAAGCGCCCGATTTCAGCGGCAATGTGTGCGGCCTTTTGCATATCCGCAAACGCATCGTCCGAAGGGGGCGGGCCGAACAGGAGGCCGGAGCCCGCCTTCAAATCGGATGCAGCATCTTCCGCCGCGATAATCTTGAAGCCTTCGGTTTCCAGCTCATCTACGATGACCCGCAATAGCGCATCATCTCCGTGCCGGGCTGCCTTGAGCACCTTGGGCAGCAACCGGGCGCCCCTCAGGTCCAGTTTGATATCTTTGAAATTCGGGCGTTTCACGATCCCGGCAAAAACAATTTCGCTGCAATTGGCTGCTCTGAAGCGTTTGATCGCCTTGCCGATCTGACCAATGCCGACCGTTTCACCAGGAAACTCTGCGAGGCGAGGTTCTTCGAAGCCCGCGAGTTTCAGGATGTATACTTCATCGCCGTCGGCGACACGCGCCTGCGCTATGCTGACCGGCAAATCACCCAGTCCGGCGATTATACCTAGTTTTGCCATTGGTTGATTACTCCGGCAAACACAAGGATCGGCTCTTGCCGGACCTGATAAACTCAATCACCTCAACGAGTTCAGGGCAATCGCCGTAAGTTTCTTCAGCGTCGGTAACGCGCTCACTGAATGTGCCTTCCTTGGCAAACAGCATGCGATAAGCTGCGCGAAGATCGTGGATCGATTTGCGGCTGAATCCACGCCGTTTCATGCCGACAATGTTCAAGCCGGCGAGATGAGCATGGTTTCCGATAACCGAGCCATACGGAATGACATCAGCAACAACGATTGCGCCACCCCCAACAAAAGAATGCCGGCCGATCCTGCAGAACTGGTGGATTGCCGCCAAGCCTCCCATCCAGACCTGATCACCAATAACGATGTGACCGCCGACCTGAACGCCGTTTGCAAAGACGCACTTATTGCCGACATGACAGTCATGAGCGATGTGTGAATTCACCATGAGAAGACAGTCTTCGCCAACCGATGTCAGTCCTCCATGCGCTGGAGACCCTCCATGCACCGTCACATTCTCACGCAGAATGGTTCGGGCGCCGATCGTGACACGAGATGTGCCGTCATCCTTGAAACCGAGTATTTGCGGGGCGCAGCCAATAACCGCCCCTGGGTAAACCTCAACATCAGCGCCAAGTTCTGTCTGACCCATCACTGTCGCGCGTTCATGAATGTGACAGCCGTCAGCGAGGGTGACCTTCGGCCCTACATAAGCGAAAGCACCGATCGTCACGCCTTGGCCAAGTTGCGCGCCGTCTTCCACAATCGCCGTCGGATGAATGTTTGCTTGTGTCACTTCTTTTTACTCACTTCGATTTGGCGATTGAGCCAGGCGACTTCTTTCATCCATTGACGCAAGGGCTTCGCCGGTATCCCACCCCAGGTTTCTCCGGCGGGTATTTCCCTGAACACTCCGGCAGAAGCCGCGATCTGGGCGCCTTCCCCAACGACTACATGATCGGCAATACCGACGCGCCCCCCGAGCATCACACCGTCACCGATCGTGACCGTGCCAGAGATGCCTGCAAAGGATGCCATCAAGACATTGCGCCCCACCACGACGTTGTGTGCGATCTGGCATAGATTGTCGATCTTGGTATGTTCGCCAAGGATCGTGTCATCGAACGCACCACGATCAATGCATGAATTTGCGCCAACGGTCACGAAGTCCTGCAGGATCACTCTTCCAAACTGAGGCGCATCGGTCGCTCCATCCGGGCCCGGCATGACGCCGAATCCGCTCTCACCGATCCGTGCCCCGGAGTAGATTTTTACAGAATTGCCTACCAGCGCACTCTGCACGCTCGCATTCGCTCCGATCTGGCAATCGCGCCCCACCTGGACGCCCGGCCCAATCACCGCGTGAGGACCGACCACTGTGCGGTCACCGATCGCGGCCCCTGCACCGATCACCGCAGTCGAATGAACGCGCGCAGATTCATGGATGCTTGCCGCTCCATCATCTGGCCCCGTATCAAACCAGTTTCGATACCGAATGAGTGAATGGGCAGCCACATAATGCGCATAGCGCGGAAGCGGCACAATGAGCGGGGCCACGCCGGGTGGTAGCGCATCCGCAAACTTCTCAACAACGAAACACGCTTGCGCATTCGGGCTGACATCGGATGGGGTCGGGGCCTTCGACCCTTCATAGTAGGAAACCTCGGATGGCCCTGCAGAATGCGATGCGGCGACGTCCTGTATCAGGACGTCGCCGTCACCTTCAAACTTAGCGCCAGTCAGCGAGGCGATTTCGGCGAGCGAGATCGGACCAATATGGTCGTAGAACCGGCTATCGACCGCCATCAGTCTTTACTGCTGTTGCGGCTGGGTCGGCATCTTCTGACGAACCACATTTACCGTTGGCAGTTTTGCATTCATTTTCGAGATGACGAGATCTGTCGCATCGACAGATGCGCCAGCCCAAACAGCGTCAGAGCGGTCAAGCATGACGTCGGCGCCCTTTTCTGTCACCACTTCCTGAAGAACAGGCTGCATCGCAGTGAAAAAGTCGCCCCAAGCCTTGCGCTCTGTGGCTTGAAGTTCCGCTGCAGCGATCTGGCGCTTACGATTAAAATCTTGCGCCTTGCGGGCATAGGCCTCGACTTCGGCGCGAAGCGCTGCATCGGCGCTAATCGCTTCCATTGTCATATTGGCGGTCTTCGCCTCAAGCGCCTGACCTTCAGCAGCGATGCTTTCAGCGGTTGGCTTCAGTTCATTCTGCATCGTGGTCTCGATGCCGTTCACCTTGCTGATGATGTCTTTGCCACCTGCGCTGTCACGCATGATCTTTGCCTGGTCGATAACAATGACGTTGGTACCTTGAGCCACCGCAACTGGTGCCGTGACCGCTGCGCCCGAAACAAGCATCGCAAGTGAAGCCATTGCGGCTTTAAAGAGTTTCATTCGTTCCTCCTGAGAACTTTAGAATCGTGTCGACGTGCTGAACCGGAATGTCTCGGTTCTGTCGTATTCCTCCTTGCGGAGGATGTGTGAGAAATCAAACCGGATCGGTCCGAAGGGTGAGTCCCAGCCCACTGAAAGACCTGCAGAGGCACGAAGCCCCATGCCGTACTTGTAGAGTTGCGCTGTGGCAGTGCCGTCATTGTTCACAAACGCGGACGGTTCTCTGACATCGATATCGTCGAGACGTCCCACTGAACCAGCCTCCACAAACAACGCAGTATCAATACCATATTCCTCGGGCAGGAAGTTCGGCAATGTCAGTTCCGCTGTGCCCTGATAGTAGGCCTTGCCGCCGAGGGCCCGGCCCCGTCTCAAACCAACCGTATTGCCATCTGCGTCCACCGTACGGAAGATTTCCCGTGGCCCGAGACCCGCGACGTCAAAGCCGCGGAATGAACTGCCGCCCCGGAAGAACCGGTTGTTGATACGGATGCCGTCGTCTTCGTTAAACGGCATGATGTAACCACCTGAGAGGCGGACGCTCGCACGTACACCCTTGAACACGCCCTTATAGGTCGCTGCAGACGCTTCTGTGCGAAGGTATTGGACATCGCCGCCAAGGCCGGCCACATCCTGGCTGAATGACATGTCAAAGCCGCCCGTCGGCTCAATGGGGTCATTTCGACGGTCCCAATTGAAGGTATATCCCACAATCGAAGATATTTCCGACCGCTCCTGACGACAGGCAGCAAAATCGCGCGCCAGGTAGAGCGGCGAACACGATTCCACGATGAGCGCATCGGCCGGAAGCAAATCACCGTCCGACGGGAAGGCTATACGGTCAAACGATGTGTCGTCACTTGGATCGTCGGGCGTGCCGTTATCATTTTCGACCGTAATTACGGTCCGCGAACCGTCCGGATTGATGACCACTTGACCAAGATTAAGGTCCAGTGAGTCCGATTGAAGACGATATCTGAGCCCCAGATTTGTGTTCTCGGTCAGAGGGAAGCCGAGGTTAAACCCGGCACCAACTGTATCCGACGTAAAACCACCGAGCCCGATATCCCCGAAATCCGAACGGGACGAGAAGATGTCGATACCCGCTGCGAGATTACGATCCAGAAAGCGGGGCTCCCGGAAACGCAAATCGACATATTGTTGGCGCTGCGAGGCCGAAACCCGCGCGATAACCGACTGGCCACGACCGCGAAGATTTCGCTCCGAGACACTCACGTCGAAGAGGAAGGCATCAACAGAGGAGTAACCCGCCGCGAAAGACAACTCGCCCGTTGGTTGCTCCTGTACCGCGACATCGACAACAGTCCGGTCCGGCTTGGAACCAGGATTCTCGGTGATCTCGACTTCCTTGAAGTATCCCAGCGCACGAACGCGGTTACGCGAACGGTCAAGAAGCACGCGGTTGAACGCATCTCCTTCCGAAACGCGCAGCTCGCGCCGGATGACCCGGTCGAGCGTCCGTGTATTGCCAACGATGTTGATCCGTTCAACGTAGACACGCGGTCCCTCGTCAATTCCGAAGGTGACATCGACCGTATTCGTATCCGGGTTCGGTCGGAGATCAGGCGTGATGTCGACAAAGGCGTAACCCGCGATACCGGCCGCATAAGTCAACGTATCGATCGAATTCTCAATCTGGTCGCCTCGGAATAGATCACCCTTTTTCATGGAGAGGGTTGCGCGCAGAGCGTCAGCGTTAAGCTTGTCCAGTTCCGTTTCCACCTTGATGTCACCAAGGTTGTACTGGTCGCCCTCCTCCACCGTATAGGTGATGTAGAAGTCTTCCTGATCTGGCGTCAGGTCGGCGACCGCGGACACGACACGAAAATCGTAATAACCATTGTTCTGGTAGAATTGGCGCAGCAATTCACGGTCATATTCCAGGCGGCCGGGATCGTAGTTGTCGTTGGAGCTGAAAAACCGCCACCAACGCGATTGGCGCGTGACGATTTCGCTGCGCAGCCGACGGTCCGAATATTCTTCGTTGCCGATGAAGTTGATCGCCCGCACACCGGTGACCGGACCTTCATTCATGACGAACACGAGATCGACGCGGTTCTGTTCAAGCGGCTTGTACTGCGGCTCAACGGTAACGGCAAAACGACCAGACTGGCGATAGAGTTCGAGTATCCGCTGAACGTCGGCCTGAACCCGCGCCGCCGTGAAGATGCCGCGCGGCGCGACCTGAATTTCTTCGCGCAGCTTGTCGTCATCCAGCGCGCGGTTACCTTCAAAAATAACGCGGTTAATAATCGGGTTCTCAACGACGCGCACAATGAGATCCGGGCCGGACTTCTCAAAAGAGGCGTCGGCGAACAGACCTGTTGCAAAGAGCGTCTTCAGCGAGAGATCGATACGCTCGGAGTCAAACGGATCACCCGGCTCGACGAGCAGATAAGACTGCACCGTCCGGTCTTCGATGCGCTGATTGCCTTCAACCAGGATGGAGCGGATCGTTTCGCCTGGTTGCACGTCCTGTGCGTTTGCAGTTGGCGCTGAACCCGGTGCCAAGGTCGAACCAAGGGCAGCTGCGAGACTCATCATGGACACGGCGAATACTGATCGCATTTGGGTACTCTCGAATTACTTTGAAGATCGGCTATCAGCCTTGGGCGGAGTTGAACAGTCCTGTTTCCAGTACATCGCCCCACGTGATAAACACGAACATTCCCAGCAATAAGACCATTCCTGCCATCAGAGCACCCTCCTGGATACGCGCCGGAAGAGGTTTTCCGGCTATGGCTTCATAGCAATTGAAAACGATGTGGCCACCGTCGAGAACAGGAAATGGAAGTAAATTAAAGAAACCAATTCCTACAGACACGGCCGCGCAGATGGTCAGCATGCTCCAAAATAGCGATTCGACCCGCTGCCAGAACGGCACGCGATCATTGCCCATCGTCTGATTCACGATCCGTCGGCTGACATCGCCAATCGCCACAGGCCCGCTTAGAGAGCTCAACGCTTCCTTGCCTGTCACCATGCGCCCGATCATGTCAGTCGTCATGACGAGCGTTGACCATGTCTGGGTGCCGCCCTTCGCCAGCGCTTCCGCAGGATTGTAGGTTATGTGATGCGCGCCATCGGAGACTTGTTGCAGCGTGACACCGATCGTTCCAAGCTGCTGCATCTGGCCAACCGCGTTCTCCCGCAGCTGACGCTTTGGTGTCACCGTCAGGTCAACTGTGTCCGCGCCGCGTTCAACTGTGACAGGAAGAGCCGTGCCGCTCGACATCGAAACGATCATTTGCAACTGGCCAGGACCGGTAACCGGCTTTCCATCCAGCGATACGAAGACATCACCCGGCTCGATTCCCGCCTCTGCGGCGGCACCATCCTCAATAACGCTGCCAACCCCGATGCGCGATTCATAGGTCCCATTGGCCCAGAAGAATGCAGCGAAGATAATGGCCGCCAGAAGGAAATTGGCCGCCGGTCCAGCGGCGGCAATAATGGTCCGCCCCAGCACACTCACTTCGTGGAATGGTTTGCCGACCGGGCCCTGCTCAACTTTGCCAACGTCACCTGGCAGCTGGCTCTCACCGACAAATTTGACGAATCCGCCAAGCGGTATCCAGTTCACCCGCCAACGTGTGCCGCGCTTGTCCTTGCGCTCGAAAATCGGTTTGCCAAAGCCGACCGAAAATGACTCAGCAGCAGCTCCGAAAAAACGACCTGCGAGGTAATGGCCATACTCATGAACAACGACGACGATGCCCATCATGAAAATGAGGCTGATCAAGAATATCGGGCCTTGGCTCAACATTTCCATCATTGCGCTTCGCTCCTCGATCGGGCGTTCAGGCCCTCAATCAATTCATGACACCGATGCCGGCCTTCCTGATCCAGCGCAATGACATCGGACAGGCTGAATTCTTCGCCTGAACCAGTCGTCTGCGCAATATCCAGACCAAGTGCTTCTTCCACAACTGAACTTATGTCGGTAAATCGGCATTGGCCCGCCAGAAACGCAGCGACAGCGACTTCATTGGCGCAATTCATCATGATGCTGGCCGACGGGCCGACATTCAAGGCTTGCCGGGCCAGCCGGATAGCTGGAAACCGCTCATCGTCCACCGCCTGGAAGCTTAGCTGACTAATGTCGAGAAGATTGAGACGCTTGACGTTGGTCGCCGTGCGCCGATCCGGCCAGCTCAACGCATGAGCAATCGGCGTTTGCATGTCTGGCGTACCAAGCTGAGCAAGCGTTGATCCGTCTCGATATGCGACAAGCGAATGAATGATCGACTGAGGATGCACCAGAACGTCGATCCGCGCTTCCGGGAAGTCAAAGAGGTACGACGCCTCTATGAGCTCCAGAGCCTTGTTCATGAATGACGCACTATCTACGGATATCTTGCGCCCCATCGACCAGTTCGGATGCGCACAAGCCTGATCGGGCGTCACATTCGCCAGTTTGGTTCGCGGCGTCGCGAGGAAAGGTCCGCCCGATGCCGTCAGAATGAGGCGCTCAACGTCTTCCGGGCGCTCGAGCACCTGAAAAATAGCATTATGTTCGGAATCCGTAGGCACGATGGCCGCACCATTCTTGCGCGAAAGCGCCGACAAGAGCGGCCCGGCGCAGACCATGCTTTCCTTGTTCGCCAAGGCAACGCTGTTGCCGGCCGCAAGCGCCGCATAGGTCGATTTCAGCCCCGCAATACCAACGATTGCCGCGAGCACCCGATCCACAGGCAACTGCGCCACATCGGCGAGCGCGTCCGAACCGCTCATCGCCTCGATGCCGGTCCCCGACAGTCTCTCTTTAAGCGTCGCGTACTGCGCGGGATCCGCAATGACGGCACGCCTTGCATTGTATTCGATCGCGAGCGTCGCCAGGCCCTCGCAATCGGTGTTGGCCGTAAGCGCTTCGATCGCAAAGGCTGGGTCAGCCGCCGTATCATTGGCATGCCGGACGACGGAAAGTGCTGACCGACCTACCGATCCCGTCGCTCCCATGATCGTCAAACGCTTGGTCAAAGTCAGGACTCCAGGCCCAGCAGACCCGGAATGTCCGCTACCAGGGTCAGTATCAGAACTGCAGCAACACAAGCCATGCCCAATCCGTCAACGCGGTCCATCACGCCGCCATGTCCCGGCAGAAAGCCGCTCGTATCTTTCACGCCAAAGCGCCTTTTCAGCGATGATTCAAACAGATCGCCCCACTGAGCAGCGATCGAGATGCATATACCTGCTACCAACCATGGCATGCGAGGCGCATCGAGCAGGCCCGCTGCGATTAGCCCGCACAGTCCGCTGCACAGGATTGCGCCAAAAGCGCCGCTCCACGTTTTGGATGGCGAATCCTTCGGCGACAATGGCGGACCACCAAAGCCTCGGCCGGCAAAATATGCCCCCGAATCCGATGCCCAGACCGTGCCCATCAGGATCAAGGCCGCAGCCTGGCCATTCCAGTCCCCTGACCTCAGCAAATACAGACCAAGCGGCAATCCTGCAGAATAGATCAGTCCGAACGCGCTGATGACCTTTTCGCGTAGATTAGCCGGATGCAGCGCGCCCACGATCAATGAACAGACCACCGCTGTCAGCAGCGCCACCTCCGGGTCAAAGTAGATGGCTGCGATCAATGGCAATGCAGCAAAAATCGCTTTGACGGGCATGATTGGCGACGCCGTCATTCGCGCCCATTCATATCCCATGACCGCCGCAAACAGAGCGCACGCCCAGCCAAGCACCGGCCCGCCATACGAAACCACAAGAAGCGCAAACGGAATGAGGAGTGCCGCTGAGATCAGCCGCAGAATGAGTTCCCGGCTCTTATGGCTTGCTGGCGAAGAGGCGACCATATCAAGCCGCCCCTGATTTCAAACCACCAAACCGTCTTTCCCGCGACGAAAACGTTTCCATTGCGGCAACGAGTTCTGCCTCACCGAAATCCGGCCAAAGCACGTCCATGAACAGCAACTCAGCATACGCCGCCTGCCAGACAAGGAAATTGCTCAGCCTATGTTCTTCGCCCGTCCGGATAATGAGATCAGGGTCGGGGTATTGATGTGTGTCGAGCGCGGAAGACAGCATATCCTCGGTGATATCTGCGGCGTCCATGTCACCGGCGCGCACCTGGACAGCAAGCTCACGAACCGCCCGCGCGATTTCCTCGCGCCCGCCATAGTTGAAGGCTATTCCAAGATTGAAGGCGCTGTTGTCGCGCGTATCATTCACGGCCTTGTCGAGCAGCTCCAGGATGTCATCAGGCAATCCAGCGCGGGTTCCGAACACGGATATCCGCACACCTTCCCTTTTGAGGCGCGCCAGGTCCTGCTTCACAAAGGTTTTGAGCAACCCAAACAGAGCACTCACTTCCGAGACAGGTCGTCTCCAGTTCTCAGTCGAGAACGAGTACACGGTAAGATAGTCCAGGTTCAGCTTCTGCGCCGCCTTGACGGTTCGGCGAAGTGCTTCAACGCCGCGCTCATGGCCGACAGCTCTGGGCAGTCCATGCCGGGTCGCCCAGCGTCCATTGCCGTCCATGATTATTCCGATATGCCGCGGCATGTCAGTCGCATCCGTATTCTTAGCGACGGACTGCGAAGAGGAGGCGGAACTTGCCGTCAAACCTGCATGATCTCCGCTTCTTTGTTCTTCACAACTTCGTCCACGCGGGCGATGTGGGCATCCGTCATTTTCTGAACGTCATCGGCCAATCCGCGAGCAGCATCTTCGCTGATCTCACCGTCTTTTTCAGACTTCTTGATTTCGTCCATACCGTCGCGGCGCACGTTGCGCACAGCGACACGGGCCTGCTCGGCATATTTGCCTGCCACCTTGGTGAGCTCGACGCGGCGCTCTTCGTTCAGCACAGGGATCGGGATCCGGAGGTTTGTTCCATCCGTCACCGGGTTCAGTCCAAGACCAGATTCCCGGATTGCCTTGTCGGCGGCGCCAACAACTGACTTGTCCCAGATATTGACCGCAATGGTGCGTGCATCGAGCACTGAGACCGAGCCGACCTGGTTGAGTGGAACTTCAGAGCCGTAAGCCGGCACCATGACCGAGTCGAGGAGGTTGACGGAGGCGCGTCCGGTTCGAAGCCCCGCAAGGTCCGATTGAAGTGACGTGATTGCGCCGTCCATCCGGCGCTCAAGATCTTTTTTGTTCAAACTCATGTCTCTATTCTCGCATGTTATGAAATGACCGTCGACGTACCTTTGCCGGTCAGCACATCTTGCAATGCACCCTTATTATGCAGCGAAAATACGACAATCGGAATATTCGTGTCGCGCATCAAGCTCACAGCTGAGGCGTCCATGACGCGAAGGTCGCGAGCGAGCACTTCCTGATATCCCAGCTGATCGTAGCGCTCGGCGCTGGCATCTTTCTTTGGATCGGCAGAGTAAACGCCATCGACCTGCGTACCCTTGAACATTGCGTCGCAATTCATTTCGGCCGCTCTGAGCGCTGCGCCAGTGTCGGTCGTGAAGTACGGGTTGCCAGTGCCGGCGGCGAAGATAACGACCCGGCCCTTCTCCATATGCCGGATAGCACGGCGGCGAATATACTGCTCACACACAGTGTTCATCGGAATAGCGGATTGAACGCGCGTGGGTACGCCGATCTGTTCAAGCGCACTTTGCATGGCCAGCGCGTTCATGACCGTTGCTAGCATGCCCATTGAATCGGCCTGCGCGCGCTCCATACCATTCGCGGCGCCAGCAAGGCCGCGAAAGATGTTACCGCCGCCAATGACGAGGCAAAGCTCGACGCCGGTTGCTTTGAGCGCAGTGGCTATTTCTTCTGCAAAAACAAGGCAAGTCGGCATATCAATGCCGAACTCGGATGGCCCCATCAAAGCCTCACCCGACAATTTAAGGAGAACACGTTTATAAACGAGATCGTCTGCGGGTTCGGTATTAGACGCCATATCAAACTCCTGAGCCGGATTGCTGGTAAAGGATTCCCGGCTGCCTGTCATGGGCAGCCGGGCTCTTTTTAGGTGCAAATTCGGTGGCTTAGGAGCCGGAGGTCATCGAAGCAACTTCTGCTGCGAAGTTGTCTTCAGCTTTTTCAACACCTTCGCCGAGCTTGAAGATCACAAAGCCGATCAGCTTCGCGCCCTGCTCTTCAATGAACTGACCAACTGTCTGGTCTGGATTCATCACGAAAGGCTGCTCAACAAGGACGACCTCCTTGTAGAATTTTTTCAGACGACCTTCGATCATCTTTTCGATGACATTGTCAGGCTTGCCGCTTTCACGGGCCTGATCAGTCAGAACCTGGCGCTCACGCTCAACCAGGTCCGGGTCGAGATCAGCAACCGTGGCAGATGCAGGGCTGGTTGCGGCAACGTGCATCGCAACCTTGCGGCCAGCGTCTGACGTCTTGTCGGCATCGGCGCCTTCGAGGGCGACGAGCACACCGATCTTGCCCATGTTCTCGGCTTCCGCGCTGTGCACGTAAGCGGCGACCTGGCCATTGGGCGCTTCGATTTTTGCCGTGCGGCGCAGCGTCATGTTTTCACCGATGGTCGCAACCAGCGCAGTGATCATGTCACCAACCGTGCCTTCACCGGCTGGCGAGGGAGCATTGGTAACAGCTTCAACGCTGCCATCAGTCGTCATCGCAACGTCGGCAATTTGCTTGAGCGCGGTCTGGAACTTCTCGTTGCGGGCAACGAAATCGGTTTCAGCATTCAGCTCAACAAGCACGCCAGACTTGCCGTCGTCAGAGACAACAGCGGCGACAAGACCGTCGGCCGCAGCGCGACCAGACTTCTTGGCAGCTTTGGAAAGGCCTTTGGCGCGCAGCCAGTCGACGGCGGCTTCCATATCGCCATCATTCTCGACGAGCGCTTTCTTCGCGTCCATCATACCTGCGCCAGTGCGGTCGCGCAGGTCCTTGACCAGTGCGGCGGTAATCTGTGCCATCTCGAAGATTCCTTCTAGAAGTGTTTGAGTTTAGCTTTCGGCCTTGGCTTCTTCTTCGCCGGCTTCAGCTGTTGCTTCATCTGCGGCGGCGACATCTGCTTCAGCGAGCAGGTCCACATCTTCGGACTCGCCGAGGTCGATACCGAGACCGGCGGACGACTCAGCCAGACCGTCGATCACAGCGTCTGCAACGAGGTTACAGTAGAGCGCGATGGAGCGAGCGGCGTCGTCATTGCCCGGGAACGGGAAGTCGACATCGTCCGGATCGCAATTGGTGTCGATCACTGCGACGACTGGAATGCCGAGCTTCTTGGCTTCCTTGATCGCAATCGATTCCTTGTTGGTATCGATCACGAACATGAGGCTCGGAAGGCCGCCCATATTGGCAATACCGCCAAGCGCGCGCTGAAGCTTGTCGCGCTCACGTTCGATGTTCAGAAGCTCTTTCTTGGTCAGACCCGACCCATCACGGTCAGAAAGAACCTCATCGAGTTCGCGCAGACGCTTGATCGATTTCGAAACGGTGGACCAGTTGGTCAGCGTGCCGCCGAGCCAACGATGGTTCATGTAATACTGGGCGCAACGCTGGGAGGCTTCAGCAATTGGCTGAGCGGCCTGACGCTTGGTACCAACGAAAAGAACGCGGCCACCTTTTGCAACTGTATCGCGAACCTGAACGAGTGCCTGGTGCAGCAGCGGGACCGTCTTGGACAGGTCCATGATGTGGATGCCGGCACGGTCGCCATAGATGAATTGCTTCATCTTCGGGTTCCAGCGGTGGGTTTGGTGACCGAAGTGAACGCCAGCTTCGAGCAGCTGACGCATCGTGAACTCAGGAAGAGCCATGTCTAATTTTCCTTTTCCGGTTGACCGGCACGGACACTATCGGTCTCAAACCATAGAGACCAACACCGGATAGTCCGCGCATCGGGGGTTATGCGGCTGGCTTATACAAAGTTTGACGCACTTAGCAACCGTGCTTGTTCAGGCCGCTTTCGTGTCCACCCTGGTGACACCAGAGGCCATCTTGAGGGCGCGGAGCGCCTCAAGGCCGGTGGCATACGTTTCAGGCAGTTTCATCATGACGAGCGTGCCGTCTTCGAGCGGAATTTCAAAGAAAATATCACCGCGATCCGCGCCCGGAGCCGTCTCCAGTCTCTTGGCGACGGCGGCGAGTTCATGATAGTTCGCACCGCGCGACAGGCGCACAAGCAATGCCTTGGCCTTTTTGCCGATGCGCGCCTTCTCAATTGGCTTCACATTCTTGGCTGAGAGACGAATTTCCTCGTCCTGCCGCCGCACGTTCACGGTCACGCAGACACTGCTCGCCGGGGCCAGCATGTCTCGGTAGTTTTCCAGAACCTCCGGCATGACCATGAGTTCGACTTCGCCTGTCGGGTCCGAAAGCGTCAGGAAGGCGAACTTGCCGCCGGAACGGGACAGTTTCTCCACCCGCCTGCGCACGACGCCGATCAGCTCCAGCGGTCGCCCATCCATCGCAACATCAGCGATATTCGCAGATAGCGTGATCCGCCCCTCCTCCAGGCTTTCGAGCACGTCATCAAGCGGGTGTCCGCTGAGATAAAAACCGACCGCAGCAAATTCTTCATCCAGCTTTTGCTGACCATTCCATGCCGCGGTCTGCGGCAGCGTTGCGCGAATGGCTGGCTCCGCATCGCCGAACAGGCCGCCCTGCCCACCAGCCCGGTCTTCTGCCGCCGACACCGCCGTTGCGGCCAGCAACGGCGCAGCGGCCAGCGCATTGGCTCGATTAGGTTCGAGGGAATCGAAGCCGCCCGCGCGCGAAAGCTGTTCGAAGCACTTCTTGTTGACCGACTTCGGATCCACGCGCTCTGCAAAATCATGAAGGGACTTGAACGCACCCGCCTTGGCGCGCTCGGCCTCGACGTGCCGCATCGCTTCCAGCCCCACGCCCTTGAGGGCGCCGAGCGCATAGACAAGCGCTCCATCTTCGACATCGAAATCAGCCGTAGATCTGTTCACGTCAGGCTGGATAAGCGGCACTTCCAACCGCCGCGCCTCCTGAACAAACGCCGCCAGCTTGTCGGTGTTGTGAAGGTCCAGGCTCATCGAAGCGGCCAGAAACTCCACGGGGAAGTGGCGCTTCAGATACGCCGTCTGATAACCAATCAATGCGTAAGCCGCAGCGTGAGACTTGTTGAAGCCATAGCCAGCGAATTTTTCCATCGTATCGAAAATTTCGTTCGCCAGCGGCGCTTCGATTCCCTTCAGCTCCTTCGCGCCCTTCAGGAAGCGCTGCCGCTGGGCGACCATCTCCTCGACCTTCTTCTTACCCATGGCGCGGCGAAGCAGGTCAGCCTCGCCGAGCGAATAGCCGGCTATTTCCTGCGCCATCCGCATGACCTGCTCCTGATAGACAGGGACGCCGTAGGTCGCGTCCAGGATCGGTTCGAGGTCAGGATGCTGGTAGCGAACGTTTTTCGGGTCTTCCTTGCCCGCGACATAGACCGGAATGTTGTCCATCGGGCCCGGGCGGTAGAGCGAGATGATCGCGATAACGTCTTCCAGATCGTTCGGGCGGACCTTGCGCAGCGTATCGCGCATGCCCTGCCCTTCGAGCTGGAACACGCCGAGCGTGTCACCGCTCGCCATCAGATCATACGTGTCCTTGTCGTCGAGTGTCGCCCATTCAGGGCCGACATCACGGCCGTCACGCCGGATGAATTTCAGCGCCCGATCAATGACCGTCAGCGTCTTCAGGCCGAGAAAGTCAAACTTCACCAGGCCGGCCGACTCCGCCCATTTCATATTGAACTGGGTCGCCGGAAGATCTGACCGCGGGTCATTGTAAAGCGGAACAAGTTCGGTAAGCGGCCGATCGCCGATCACGACGCCGGCCGCGTGTGTACCGGCATTCCTGTACAGCCCCTCTAGAGCCAGTGCCGTTTCCAGCAGCTCACCAACACGCGGATCCTGAGCAATTTCGTCCTGAAACTTCGGCTCTTCGTCGATCGCGTCTTGAAGCTTCGGCGGATTGGCCGGGTTGAACGGGATCAGCTTCGCAAGCCTGTCCACCTGGCCATAAGGCATCTGCATCACGCGGCCGACATCGCGCACCACAGCCTTGGCCTGAAGCGTGCCAAACGTGATGATCATCGCCACGCTGTCGGCGCCGTACTTGTCCCGCACGTATCGGATCACCTCTCCGCGGCGCTCCTGACAGAAGTCGATGTCGAAGTCAGGCATCGAAACGCGCTCAGGATTGAGGAAGCGTTCGAAGAGAAGGTCAAACCGAAGCGGATCGAGATCGGTGATGGTCAGCACCCAGGCAACGACAGAACCCGCACCAGATCCCCGTCCTGGACCGACCGGTATCCCGTTATCTTTCGCCCATTTGATGAAGTCGGAAACGATGAGGAAGTAGCCGGGAAAACCCATCTTCTCGATAATGCCAAGCTCGTATTCGAGACGCTCCTCGTAAACGCTGCGCTCAGCATACAGTTTCGGGGCCTCGGCGAGCCGCATGTTCAGACCATCTCGGGCCTGAATCTTGAGTTCTTCAATCTCAGACCGTGATCCGTCGCCGAAGTTCGGCAGGATCGGACTATGCTTGCGGGCCCGCACGCCGCAGCGTTTTGCAATCTCGACCGTGGACGCAATCGCCTCCGGCAGATCACTAAACAGCTCCACCATTTGAGCCGATGTCTTGAGATACTGCTCGGGCGATACGCGCTGGCGGTCATCCTGGCCGAGATACTCACCATTGGAGATACACATCAGCGCATCGTGCGCCTTTGCATCGTCCGGCTTCATGAACCGCACATCATGCGTGGCGACGAGAGGTAAATTCAGCTTGTAGGCCGCTTCAATCAGCCCGGGTTCGCTATTGGCTTCATCGGCCTCGCCATGCCGCGTCAGCTCGACATAGCAGCGCCCCGGATACGCTTCGGCAAAAGCCGACAATGTAGCCTCCGCCTCCGACTGTTTCCCTTTGAGAATGTATTGAGCGGCCTCCCCTTTTGAACCGCCCGTCAACAGGATGAGACCGTCCGTTTTCTCGAACAGATGTTCGCGCTTCAGGCGCGCAACGCCGTCTTCAGCTTCCAGATAAGCAAGAGACGAAAGCTCCATCAGCCGGAGGAAACCAGCGTCGTTCTGTGCATAGAGCGTGACTTGCGTGATCCATTCCTGATGAGCGCCATCCGTCACATCGAAACAGCAGGCCATGATGGGCTGGACACCGGCGCCGGACAGCGCTTCGGAAATCTCCAGCGCACCGAAAAGGTTGTTCCGGTCCGTGACAGCAATGGCTGGAATGAAGTTCTCTTCAGCCCACTTCTGCAGGGCTTTCGGCGTAATCATGCTCTCGAGCAGCGAGTAGCTGGTTCGAACGGCAAGATGGATGAAGAGAGAATCAGACAAGGGCAGCTCCAGACACAGACCTTATCATGCCCCGCAATGGACCTGAACCGAAGGCGTCACCCGGTAAAGGTTGTGAGTTTCCCGTCCTGCAATGTCAGCACGCGGTCCATATGGCGGGTCAGCGCCATATTATGGGTCGCCACAAGCACAGCAGCACCTTCACTTCTCGCGATCTTGATCAGGCTTGCAAAGACGCGGTCGGTGGTCGCCGGATCGAGATTGCCGGTCGGCTCATCCGCGATCACCAGCTTCGGGTCATTGGCGAGTGCTCGCGAAATGGCAACGCGCTGCTGTTCACCCCCGGACAGTTGACCCGGCTGGTGGTTCCCGCGATCGCTGAGCCCCATTTCGCCGAGCATTACCAGTGCTTTTGCGCGGGCGACCTTGCGCTTCACACCATTCACCATGAGCGGCATGGCGACGTTGTCGACCGCGTCGAATTCAGGCAGCAAATGATGGAACTGGTACACGAATCCAAGCTTCTCACGGCGCAGCCGCGTGCGACCGGAATCGGACAGTTTCAAGACGTCCTCGCCATCCAGAAGCACTTGTCCACCTTCGGCGCGCTCAAGCAGACCCGCCGTGTGGAGCAATGTGGATTTGCCAGAACCGGACGGCCCGACCAGCCCCACAAGTTCGCCCCTATTGAGGGTGAGATCCGTCCCGTCGAGCACCTTCAGGACGGTTGGACCGCTCTTGTACTCCCGCACAATCCCGCGAAGCTCCAGAACAGGCGTTTCCACTATTCGAACCTCAGCGCTTCTACAGGATCAAGGCGCGCAGCCGACCAGGCCGGCCAGATCGTGACCAGAATGGACATGCTCATGGCCCAAAGAGTGGTGAAAAGGGCCTCGCCCCAATCGAGTTCTGCCGGCAGCCCCTGCAACCCATACGTCTCGGCATCGAATATTTCGCCCTGCCCGGGGATCAGGAAGTTAAGCAGCGCCTCAACGGCCCCGATGTTCAGGACAATCGTGATCCCCAATATCAGACCAATAAGCGCGCCGGTCAGTCCAAGGATCGCGCCGATCATGATGAACGTCCGCATGATCGCGCCGCGCGTCGCACCGATCGTTCTGAGGATGGCAATGTCGCCCGTCTTATTCTTCACCAGCATGACCACACCCGTAACAATGTTGAGCGCGGTAATCGTGATGAGGATAAGCATGATCATGCGCATCATCCCGCGCTCGACATTCAGCGCATTGAGATAACCAGCGCGCTGCTGTTTCCAGTCCTGCAAGTAATACTGCTGGCCGATCTTGGCAGCGATGTCCCGCTTCGCCTGATCGGACTTCATCGGATCATCGAGGCGCACGTCGAGCAATTGATACTCTCCGCGTTTATTGAAGAAGAGCTGCGCCTGTTGCATCGGCATCAGGACGTAGAGCTTGTCGAGCTCAACGCTACCGGTCGAGAAAACATCGCCAACCGTGTAGGACTTGCTTCTTGGCGTCACGCCGAACGGGCCCGACACCCCTTCTGGCGCGATCAACTTGATTTGGTCGCCAGGGCGTATGCCGAGATCAGAGGCCAGGAAGGCGCCGATCAGGACAACGTCCCCTCCATTGCGACCCTCGCCGAAGCCAGCCGCATCTGCCGTAGACTGCCCGCCCTCCAGATAAGGCAGGTTATCAAGGTCTTCTGACCGCACGCCGCGCACGACTGCGCCCGTTCGCGCAAACTCACTCGTTGCCAGCACTTGCTGCTCGATAATGGGTGAGGCGCTTTCGATACCCGGAATCTCAAGAATGCCGTCCGTCAGGTCCAGGACATCCGCCTCGGGGTAGCCATCCACAGACACAAAGACATGGCCCTGCCCGCCGAGCAGAGCGTTCAGCAGCGTCGAGCGGAAGCCCGCCATCACAGACATGATCACGATAAGGGCCGTGACGGCCAACATGATGCCGAAGAATGAGATGATTGAAATCAGCGACACACCACCATTCTGGCGTTTGGCGCGCAAATAGCGCCATGCGAGCGCACGCTCGACTTCGCTGAATGGGGCTGACTTCGCCATTAGTCGGCGGTCACTTTCGCGATGGCATCCGCTAGTGTCAGATCGAACTTTTCACCCGTCTTGCGGTTCTTCAATTCAACCTGCCCGGCTTCGACACCGCGCGGTCCTATCACAATCTGCCAGGGCAGACCGATCAGATCCATTCGATTGAATTTCGACCCCGGTCGCTCATCGGTTTCATCATACAGAACGTCGAGGCCTGCGTCGCCGAGCGCAGTGTAAGCAGCATCAGCGGCGTTCGAAACAGCCTCGTCTTTCGGCCGCATGGAGATCAGGCCTACATCGAACGGTGCAACCGCTTTGGGCCATACGATCCCATTCTCGTCATGGCACGCCTCAATAATTCCGCCGACGAGCCGCGAGACACCAATGCCGTAGCTGCCCATCTGAACGGGCACGTTCGCGCCATCTGCCGTCTGCACGGTCGCGTTCATCGCCTTGGAATACTTCGTCCCGAAGAAGAAGATGTGGCCCACCTCGATGCCGCGGGCCGACACCTTGCGGTCATCGGGCACGGTCGCAAACGCCGTCTCGTCGTGCATTTCTTCCGTCGCCGCGTACAGGCTGGTGCGTTTTTCCACTTCGCCAGACAGGTCCGACTCAAAATCCAATTCAAGGCCGGGCGCGCCCATATCGAGCAGGTCACGGTCACAGAATACGGCGCTTTCGCCCGTATCGGCCAGAACGATGAACTCATGGCTGAGGTCACCGCCAATCGGCCCGGTATCGGCCTGCATCGGCACAGCCTTCAGGCCCATCCGGTCGAATGCATTCAGATAGGCGCAGAACATACGGTTATAGCTGGCGCGGGCATCATCCTCGGTCAGGTCGAAGGAGTACGCGTCCTTCATCAGGAATTCGCGGCCACGCATGACACCAAAACGCGGGCGGATCTCATCGCGGAATTTCCACTGCGTATGATAGAGATTCAGCGGCATCGCCTTGTAGCTCTTCACATAAGAGCGGAAGACGTCGGTGATCAGCTCTTCATTGGTCGGCCCAAACAGCATCTCGCGGTCATGCCGGTCGGTGATGCGCAGCATCTCCTTGCCATAGTCATCATACCGCCCGCTCTCCTGCCAGAGCTCTGCCTGCTGGATCGTCGGCATCAGCATCTCGATTGCGCCAGCGCGGTTCATTTCCTCGCGCACAATCTGCTCAATCTTCTGCAGCACTTTGAAGCCAAGCGGCAGCCAGGTGTAGATACCCGCCCCGTTCTGACGGACCATGCCTGTGCGAAGCATCAACTGGTGAGAAACGATCGCCGCGTCAGAAGGAACATCCTTGGAGACGGGCAGAAAATATCGGGAGAGGCGCATAACTTCCTAATCTGTCGGTATCAGGGTTTCGCAGCTTTGTTATTTGGGTGCAGAGATATTGGCTAGTGGCTTGATGCAAATAGGCATCTCAAAGCGGCCGTCGACTAACCGCCATAGTTCTGCAGGAGCGGTATCACGACCAGTCCCGCAATCGCCGTGCAGATGGCCGCGCCTATGGACGCCCAGACAATTTTCTTTGGCATCATGTGCTTGGCCGGGGCGCCCTCCTCAGTTCCCTCGACGACCTCGCCATCTTCGAACTGTCCCCGCACGCCAATCGGCAGCACAGCAAAAAGGCACATCCACCAGGAGATGATGAAAATGACGACGCCGCCAACGAGGTTCATCAGTGATCCCCTTTGGGCGTTTCCATCAGTTCGATCAGAACACCGTTTGAGTTCTTTGGATGCACAAAAATGATTGGCGTACCATGGGCCCCGATGCGAGGCTCCCCGAGCACAGTGGCCCCACGCTCTTTCATCGCCACAACCGCCTCATGAATGTCATCAACTTCGAAGCAGACATGGTGCTGGCCGCCATTTGGATTTTTCTGCACGAAATTCCAGATGGGGCTTTCTTCGCTCAGCGGCTCGATCAATTCGATCTGACTGTTCGGGAGGTTCACGAAGCATACCTTCACGCCTTGTGCCGGCATGTCGAAAGGCTCAGTGATGTCGGTTGCACCGTATAATGTCCGGTACGTTTCCATTGCCTCCGGAAGGGATGGCACAGCGACGCCCACATGATTGAGCGGCCCGATTTTAAATGGCTTCGACATTGGCTTCCTCACACTCTCATTATCGTCACATCGACGAGCGGCTTGCGCCCGAAGACCTTCTCGCACGACCGTCGGATCGCTCTCACCAGAACAGTCTCCACGACGTCATCGTCAAGACGCTTGCGACGTGACAAACCGTCCAGCGCCTCTTCGCAGGCCGCCTCAACCGCATCCAGCGACTCATCGGCGAGGCTTCCATCATCCTCGGATAAACCGCGCGCTGATACAAAAGGCCCATCGGCTATGCCGCCCCCTTCGTCCAGGGAAACGCTGGCCGTTACGTAGCCGTACTTTGAAATCGCGATGCGCTCACGCAATCCTTCGGAGCCGGCCGGCACCAGACGATTGCCGTCCAGGTGCAAGCGACCATTCGGCACGATATCGATAACTTCCGCCTTGCCCGGCGCGAGACGAATAAGATCACCATTGCGCGGCGTGACCGCTTCGGAAATCTGGAGCGACTTCGCAAAGGCTGCGTGCTCCATGATGTGGCGGCGCTCTCCATGTACCGGAACCGATATGCGAGGACGCACCCACTGGTACATGCGTTCGAGTTCATCACGCGCCGGGTGGCCCGACACATGGATCGGGTCTTTGGACATCCTGTCGGTGATTATCCGGACGCCCTTTTCGGCCAGTGTATTCTGGAGGTCGAAAATCCCTTTTTCATTGCCCGGGATCACCCGGGAAGAGAAAATGACGGTATCGCCTTCGCCGAGACTGATGTGGCGATGGCTGCCGCTGGCGATTCGGCCAAGCGCCGCGCGTTCTTCGCCCTGGCTACCCGTGCAGAGATAAAGGATCTTGTCTCGCGGAAAGCTACCGGCGTCCGCTTCGTCAACGAGGTCCGGCAAGTCGGTCAGAACGCCCGTCGACACCGCAGCGTCTACGATCTTGTGCATGCTACGGCCGGCCAGGCAAACACTACGCCCCGCCTGTTTTGCGGCCTCGATCACGGTGGCGACGCGCGCAACGTTGGACGCAAAAGTGGCAACCGCTACCCGCCCGGTGAGGGATCCAATCAGGTCGATGAGGTTGCGGCGGACCGTTGCCTCAGACCCGCTCTCACCCTCAACGAACACATTCGTGCTATCGCAAACCATCGCAAGCACGCCCTCGTCGCCGAGGCGTTTGAGGCCATCGATATCGACGCCTTCTCCGATCAGTGGATCCGGATCGATTTTCCAGTCGCCCGTATGCAAAATCGTCCCTACCGGCGTTTTGATGGCGAGCGCATTTGGCTCCGGAATGGAGTGTGTCAAAGTCATATAGGTGACTTCGAACGGACCTGCCTCGACGCTTCCTTCCAGCGGTACGACATTCACGTCGACATGCGACAAGCCGCGTTCAGCAAGTTTTCCAGCGATCAAATGAGCGGTAAACGGCGTGGCATACATCGGCGCTCGCAATTGCGGCCAGAGCAGACCGACGGCGCCAATATGGTCTTCATGAGCGTGTGTGAGGAAGATCGCATCGATCTGATCTGCATGCTCTACGATGAACTCCGGGTCGGCGCAGATGAGGTCGATACCGGGCGTGGTGTCATCGCCGAAAGTGACGCCTAGATCGACCAGGATCCAACGACGATCATCGGCCGGGCCATAGCCATACGCATTCAGATTCATCCCGATTTCGCCGCATCCGCCGAGCGGAAGAAATACAAGTTCAGGCGTATCGAGATTGGGCATATCAGCCTTTTTGGTTGCGTCTGTAGATTTCCAGAAGCCCGGATTCCATCAGCGTCTGGTCATAGTGGTCGATCGTGGCGCTTGCGCCCTCGAACAGTGAAGCCACCCCGCCGGTCGCGATCACTGTCATGGGCTGGCCGTACTCTTCCTTAACGCGGCGCACAAGGCCATCGATGAGATCGATATACCCCCAGAAGACACCCGACTGCATCGCCGCAACCGTAGAATCGCCGATGACTTTCTCCGGTCGCTGGATCGCAATACGCGGAAGCTGCGCCGCTGCATCGTGCAAAGCCCGCATGGAGAGGTTGATACCGGGGCTGATGATGCCCCCCTCAAACCCGCCATCAGGACCGACAATGTCCAATGTCGTCGCTGTCCCGCTATCGATGACGATCAATGCTCCGGAATACGCCACATGCGCGCCAATGGCGGCGACGAGACGGTCCGCACCGACTTGCTCAGGCCTCGCAATACGAATTGGAACTCCCAATTCGACGCCCGCCTCACCAATGACAAGCGGCTCCACACCGAAGTAACGGCGCGCCAGATTTCGAAAATTGAAGAGCGCCTGCGGCACCACACACGATATCACGCAAGCATCCACATCGTAGAGCGAGACCTTGCGCATATCCATGAGCGGGCCGAGCCAGACCACATAATCATCGGCCGTCTTGCGAGGGTCGGTGGCGCTGCGCCACATCGCGACCCAGTCTTCACCATCATGCAATGCGAAGACCGTGTTGGTATTGCCAATATCAATTGCCAGCAACATCTCAGCCTACCTCTCTGACGAGCTCGACGTCGCCCGCCCTGATAATCTCCACCGCACCATTCGGCAATTCCAGGCGCAGCCCACCATCTGACTCAAGCCCGACGAAACGGCCAACCTTCGCCGACACGTCCTTGCCGATCCGTACCGTTTCGCCCAGACCTTCGGCAAAGGTCAGCCAGTCGTTGAGCAATCCGGGAAAGTCATCCCGCGCCTGCGCAATACGTTTGGCAAAGGCGGGGCGAATGGCCTCCATCACCAGATCCGCATCAAGCGGCGCGCCGGGCACCATGTCTTTAAGACAGGTCGCGCTTTGGCCGACGGCTTCGGGCGCAGATTGCACATTCGTGCCCATGCCGGCAGCCACCCATGAAGCGCCTCCCGGCCCTGCCCCGGCTTCCACCAGAATGCCGCAGAGCTTGGCGCCATCGACGCGCACATCATTCGGCCATTTCAGTTTAACGGGCGCGTCTGGTGCGATCTGGGCGCATATATCGGCGATAGCGAGCCCCGCAGCAAACGGGAATCTCGTCGCGACCTGTATACCGCCTGGCTCAAGGAACAGCGCCGTACAATACAGATTGCCTGTGGGAGAAGACCATTGCCGTCCCAGGCGACCGCGGCCGGCTGTCTGCTCGCGCGCGGCGATCCAGATCGGACCATAATGACCCGCCTGCGCCAGACGGCGCGCTTCTTCATTCGTGCTGTCGATGGAGGCGTGCCACTGAACCGGCGTGTCTGGCCTCACTGAGTGAACCTGTCCGTCACCGCAATCGCCCAGTCAGTAAACGGTGCGATAAAGATGAAGAGCCCAATACAGGCGGCTGCGGCCGCATAGATTGAAAGCGTGACAATCGTATCGACCGGTTGGAACTTCTCAGCTGGCTCGCGCACCCACATGATCAGAATGATCCGCAGATAATACCCGAATGCGATAACCGAGCTGATCACGAGAATGATCAGCAGCGGCAGCAGACCAGCATTCCAGCCAGCTTCAAAGATCAGCAATTTGCCGAGAAAACCAACAGCGAGTGGGAAACCTGCAACGGATATCACAAGGATGGTGAGCGCAATTGCCAGGCCAGCACGGCGACGAACCAGGCCGGCCAGTTCGTCGATGCTCTCAACCATGCCGCCTTCACGGCGCATCGCGAGAACGCCGCCAAACAGACCGATGGAAGCAATCACATAGCTCGTCATGAAGACCAGCAGGGCTGCGGCGCCGTTCTGAGCACCAGCCGCAATCGCGATCAGGGCGTACCCCATATTCGCAATCGAGGAATAACCAAGCAGCCGCTTCAGATTGGTCTGAACGAGTGCGCCAAATGCACCGACCAGCATCGAAAGAGCTGCGATGATGGCAATGATCATCTGCCAGTCTTCAAAGGCCGTTGGGAAAGCGGTGAACATCAGATTGGCAAAGACAACCATGCTCGCCATTTTCGGCGCCGTCGCGAAGAAAGCCACAACAGGGCTTGGCGCGCCTTCATAAACATCAGGCGTCCAGACATGCATCGGTGCTGCGGAGACCTTGAAGGCCATACCGGAAATCATCAGCACCATGCCAAACAGCAGGCCAATACCGCCCTCGGCCTCTGCGATGCCTTCATAGCTCGTCGTTCCGGCAAAGCCGTACACCAGCGAAATACCGTAAAGGAGCAGACCGGACGCCAGGGCCCCAAGCACGAAATACTTCAGGCCTGCCTCAGCCGAGCGCATCGAATCGCGGTGGAAGGACGCCAGCACATAAGAGGACAGGCTGAGCGTTTCGATGCCCATATAGAGCGTCATCAGGTTCGACGCCGAAAGGATGATGCCCATACCGAGCGACGCGAAAATGATCAGCAGCGGATATTCGTAACGGATCGTCTCATGACGCTTCAGGAAATTCTCACCCATCAAAAGCGTTATGGCGCCAGCGCCAAAGCTGACGAGTTTTGCAAAATTCACGAACGGGCCGGTTGTTACGAGGCCGCCAAACGCTTCCCCGCCTTCCCAATTCATCAGCGTCAATGCCGCAGCACCGATGAGCACGAGCGCACCGAATTTGAAGGATATCCCGTTGAAGCCGTCACGCATGACAGCCCCGAGCAGAACCCCGGTCAGGCCTGCTGCCGCCAGAAAGAACTCTGGCCCAATTGCCGCTATCATCGCCTCGAATTCAAACATGGGCGACTAACCTCCGGTGATCATCTGAAGCGCGCGAAGGCTCGTTTCGCGCGTGATCGTGAAAATGAGATTTGGAGCCACACCAAGCAGGATCGTACCAATCGCCAACGGGACGAGGCAGATCAGTTCCTTGGTGCTGACGTCCTTGATGGATTCCAGAGCCGGGTTGGTGATCTGACCGAATACCGTCCGCCGGTAAAGCGTCAGCATGTAAACGGCTGAGAAGATCACACCGAGCGCTGCGCCCGCCGCCGCCCAGCTGGAGGCCAGGAAGGCGCCAGTCATCGTCAGAATTTCACCAACGAAGCCGCTGGTACCGGGCAGACCGACATTGGCCATGGAGAACAGCATGAAGATGGCCGCATAAATCGGCATCTTGTGCACGAGGCCACCATAAGCGGCGATCTCCCGTGTGTGCATCCTGTCATAGACGACGCCGACGATAAGGAAGAGCGCGCCAGAGACCAGGCCGTGCGAGATCATCTGGAAAATTGCGCCCTGCATGCCGACTTCCGTGAAGGAGAAGATCCCCAGTGTCACAAAGCCCATATGCGCGACCGATGAATACGCGATCAGCTTCTTCATATCGGTCTGACGCCAGGCGACGAGAGACGCGTACACGATCGCGATCACGGACAGCGCAAACATCATTGGCTGGAAGAATTCACTGGCGTCCGGGAACATTGGCAGTGAGAAGCGAATAAAGCCGTACCCGCCCATCTTCAGCAGCACACCGGCCAGAATGACGGAGCCTGCAGTCGGCGCCTGAACGTGTGCATCCGGCAGCCAGGTGTGGACCGGCCACATCGGCAGCTTCACCGCAAAGGACGCAAAGAAGGCCAGCCAGAGCCAGATCTGCACCTCCGGCGCGAAAGCATAATTCGCCAGTTCTTCAATGTCAGACGTGCCAGCCTGGAGATACATGAACACCACAGCCGCTAGCATGAAGAGCGACCCGAGCAGCGTGTAGAGGAAGAATTTGAAAGAGGCGTAGATCCGATCAACGCCGCCCCAGACGCCGATGATGATGAACATCGGAATGAGGCCTGCTTCGAAGAAAACATAGAACACGACGATATCGAGCGCGCAGAACACGCCAATCATGAATGTCTCAAGCACCAGGAAGGCGATCGTGTATTCGGTGAGCCTCGTTTTAACTGAGCCAATCGACGCAATGAGGCTGATCGGGGTCAGTAGTGTCGTCAGCAAGATGAGGAGCAGTGACATGCCGTCGACGCCCATCTTGTACTGCACATTGGCGAACCAGTTCACGTTCTCTACAAGCTGATAGCCACTTGCGGACATGTCGAAACTGGCAAGCATGACAAGCGATGCGAGGAATGTCGCGACCGAGAAGATCAGGCCCGCGATAAGCGACTTCTCGCCGCCGCCAGCGTCATTGTCCTGGCCACCCGTCATGGCGCGCACGAGCATGATCAGCACAGCACCAGCAAGCGGCAGGAATGTTACCGCGGTCAGAATCGGGAAATTGCCCATCAGCCCGCGCCTCCGACGCGCCAGAAGATCACCGCGCCAAAGACGAGCGCCGCGCCAATGATCACGAATGCATAATGATAGAGATAGCCGGTATGCATGGCCGAAAGCCTGCGGGCGCCCCAGCGCACGGCAGAAGTCACGCCATCCGGCCCGAAACCGTCGATAATTTTCTTGTCGCCAACTTTCCAGAACACATTGCCGAGGATCCGCGCGCCGCGAATGATCGTGGCGTTGTAGATCTCGTCAAAATACCACTTGTTCGAGAACAGGCTGTGCAGGGGTCCCCCAGACGCGGCGATCTTCGCACCAAAGCCCCGGTTGAAGAGGTAAGTGAACGTCGCGATCAGGAAGCCCGTGACCGTAACAATCAGCGGCGCCCAGAAGACCCATTCCGGCACGTCATACTTTTCTTCCAACAGGTGGTTCGCCGGCGTTGTGTAGATCGCCCCCGCCCAGAAGTCTGCCTGGTGGTGGCCCACAAAGGAGCCATAGAAGATGAAGCCTGCAAAGATGGCTCCAAGAGACAGGAGGCCAAGCGGGATGAGCATGACCAGCGGAGATTCATGCGGATCGCCGTGATGGTCATGCGCGTGGTCGGCGTGGTCATCATGCGCCAGATGGTCGTCAGCGTGGCTGTCCGCCTCATGCGCGGTAGCCGGCATCGAATCTTCACGCGGGCCATGGAACGTCATGTAAATCAGGCGCCAGGAGTAGAAGCTCGTCAGCAGCGCTGCGATGATACCGAACCAGAAGGCGACCTGCGCGAAGGTGATACCGTTTTCGCTCGCGGCAAATGCCGTTTCCAGAATGGCGTCCTTGGAAAAGAAGCCAGCAAAACCGAGCTGCGAGTGCGGCAGACCGAGACCGATAATCGCGATCGTACCGATCATCATGGCCGCATAGGTAAGCGGCATGTATTTCGCGACACCGCCCATACGGCGCATATCCTGCTCATGGTGCATGCCATGAATAACCGAGCCGGCACCGAGGAAGAGCAACGCCTTGAAGAAGGCGTGGGTAAACAGGTGGAACATGGCGGCCTGATAAGCGCCAATACCGGCTGCGAAGAACATGTAGCCAAGCTGCGAACACGTTGAATAGGCGATGACCCGCTTGATGTCATTCTGGGCGAGACCAACCGTTGCCGCATAAAGCGCGGTTACCGCGCCAATAATCGTCACCATTCCAGCGGCAACAGGCGCGTACTCATAGATCGGCGAAACAAGGCAGACGAGATAGACGCCCGCAGTCACCATGGTCGCAGCGTGAATAAGCGCCGATACGGGCGTCGGGCCTTCCATGGCGTCCGGTAGCCAGACATGCAGGAAGAACTGGGCCGACTTACCCATCGCCCCGATGAACAGCAGAACGCCGATCACTTCGAGCGCCGGTAGGTCCCAGTTGAGGAACGGGATCACAAGCTCCTGCACAGGTGCCGCGGCCGCCAGAGCGAGCGGCGTGACCGTTGCGTTCGCCTTGATGGCATCAAGAACCGGCGCGAACTCAACCGAGCCAAACACCAGGAAAACGGCCATGATGCCTAGAGCGAGACCGAAGTCACCCACGCGGTTGGTCACGAAGGCCTTGATGGCAGCGTCATTCGGCGCCTTGTTCTGATACCAGAAACCGATGAGCAGGTAGGATGCGAGGCCAACGCCTTCCCAGCCGAAGAAGAGCTGGATGAAATTGTCTGCCGTCACCAGCATCAACATCATGAATGTGAACAGCGACAGGTAAGAGAAGAAGCGCGCGCGGTGCGGATCTTCCGACATGTAGCCCCAGGAATAGAGGTGCACGAGCCCGGACACGCCGGTGATAACGGCCATCATGACGATGGAAAGCGCATCTACCCGGATCGCCCAGTCGGCGTGGAACTGGCCGACATCCATCCAGGTCATCAGCTTGATAACGTGATGGAAGGCTTCAGCGGCAACCGCTCCATGCGCGCCCTCAGCCGGGCCTGCTGTGTGCACGGCTTCAGCCGCTTCATGACCGCCAAACGCAAACAGGAAGAGCTGGATGATCGACAGGATGCCCGCCAGGCCAACCGTGCCGGTCGTGATGATCATCGCACCGCGGTCGGTCACGACCTTCTGAAACAGGCCTGCGATGATGGCCGCAAGGCCAGGCCCGAGAACGATAAAGAGAAGAAGGGAATCGGAAAGCATGTCTGGGTCAGCCCTTCATCAGATCCACGCTCTCGACGGCGATATCGCCGCGATTGCGGAAGTAGACCACCAGGATCGCAAGCCCCACGGCGGCCTCAGCGGCCGCGACAGTCAGTACAAGCATGGCAAAGATCTGCCCGGTGATCGTGCCGGAGAAAACAGAGAATGCCACCAGGTTCAGATTGACCGAAAGCAGGATCAGCTCGATCGCCATCAGGATGACGATAATGTTCTTACGGTTCACAAAGATGCCGACGACGCCTGTCGTGAACAGCACTGCCGAAACGGCCAGGAAGTGATTGACGGTAATATCCATGGCTACAGCCCCTCGCCCGATTTGACGTCCAGCTGACGCGTCGCATCCTTGCGGCGGCGCGCGGTCTGCTTCGCGATATTCTGTCGTTTGACGTGCGGGCGATGACGAAGCGTCAGCACAATGGCGCCGATCATGGCGACCAGCAGGATGATGCCCGACAGCTGAAAGAGCAGCAGGTAATCGGTGTACATGACCTGGCCAATCGCCTCGGCATTCGTCTCGGCGCCAGGATACGGATTGAAATTGTCGTTGCCGCCGCCACGCGCAAAGGTCGCCAGCGCGATCTCGGCAATGAAGGCAATCCCCATCAGGACGCCAAACGGCAGATAGCCGAGGAAGCCCTGCTTCAGCTCAACAAAGTCCACGTCGAGCATCATCACAACGAACAGGAACAGCACGGCAACCGCGCCGACATAGACGACGACCAGCAACATGGCGAGAAATTCCGCCCCGATCAGGACGAGCAGCCCGGCCGACGTAAAGAAAGTAAGGATCAGCCAGAGCACCGAGTGCACCGGGTTCTTGGCCGCGATCACCGCGATAGCGGAAATCGTGACGATGGCCGCCAATATGTAAAAGGCAATCAGTTCCACCGGGTCAGCCCCAATCATTGCAGCGGCAGTGCCGCCAAAATCCTAAATCTGCACCGCCCTAGCGGTACGGCGCGTCGAGTTCGAGATTGCGTGCGATCAGCCGTTCCCAGCGATCTCCGTTCGCAAGCAGTCTCTCTTTGTCGTAGTAAAGTTCTTCGCGCGTTTCCGTCGCGAATTCGAAATTCGGCCCCTCGACAATGGCGTCCACTGGGCAGGCTTCCTGACAGAAGCCGCAATAGATGCATTTCACCATGTCGATGTCATAGCGCGTGGTGCGGCGAGACCCGTCTTCGCGCGGCTCGGCCTCAATCGTGATGGCCTGCGCCGGACAGATCGCCTCACACAGCTTACAGGCGATGCAGCGCTCTTCGCCATTGGGATAACGACGCAGCGCATGCTCGCCGCGAAAGCGCGGGCTCAGCGGGTTTTTCTCGAACGGGTAATTGTTCGTCGCCTTGCGGCGGAACATCTCACGAAGGCCAAGGCCAAAGGCGCTGAAGAAATCAGTTAGCAGCGCGCCGCGAATGGTTTGAACGAGGCTCATGACTGGACTCCCGCATAAACAACATATCCCGCGACAATGAAGACAGCGACGAGTGACGTCGGCAGAAAGATCTTCCAGCCAAGCCGCATCAGCTGGTCGTACCGGTAACGCGGAACGACGGCTTTCACCAGCGCGAAGAGGAAGAAGAAGAAAACAATCTTCGCCATGAACCAGGCCAGATGACCAAGATTGACGAGCCAGAGCGGGAAATTGGCGACAAAGTCCTCACCCATCGCAATTGGTCCATGCCATCCACCCAGGAACAGGATGGTCATCATGGCGCACATCAGAACGATGTTGAGATATTCACCGATCATGAAGAGCAGGTATGGCGTTGACGAATACTCGACCTGATAGCCGGCAACGAGTTCGGATTCTGCTTCCGGCAAGTCAAATGGCGGCCGGTTTGTTTCAGCCAAGGCCGAGACAAAGAACATCACAAACATCACCACCATAACCGGGAAGAGGATGATGTGATTGAAGCTGAAGACGTGCCACGTCCAGAAGCCACCTGACTGGTTATTGACGATCTCAGACAGGTTCATCGAGCCAACGAGCAGGATCACGGTGATGATGATGAAACCAATCGAGACTTCATATGACACCATCTGCGCTGCAGACCGGAGCGATCCGAGAAATGGATATTTCGAGTTGGATGCCCAGCCGCCCATGATGATGCCGTAAACACCAAGCGACGAGATCGCGAACAGGTAGAGGATGCCGACATTGAGGTCGGAAACGACCCAGCCTGGCGCAACCGGGATCACGGCCCAGGACGCGAATGCCAACGTCAGAGACAGGATCGGCGCGAGCAGGAAGACCGTCTTGTTCGCACCCGCAGGGATAATGATTTCCTTGAGAAGGAATTTCCCGAAATCTGCAAAGCTCTGCAGCAGGCCGAACGGGCCAACCACGTTCGGGCCTTTGCGCATCATCACCGCTGCCCAGACCTTGCGGTCCATCAGCAGCAGGAAGGCCAGCGACAGCAGAAGCACGACCGTGAACAGCAATATCTGGCTGATCACTGTCAGCCAGCCAAAAAGCAGTCCATGTTCCTGGATGAATGCACTCATGGCGCTCGCCTACTCCGCTGCTACCGGCGTTTCAAGGCCACGCTTCATCAGCGAGCACTCAGCCATTGTCTTGGAAGCCCGGGCAATCGGGTTCGTCAGGTAGAAATCCGCAAAAGGCGCTTCAAAAGGACGCGCTTTTTCAAGGCCTTCCGGTTTGGCGGGCGGTTCGCTCAGCGCCGTATGACCGGCTGTGCCTGGGGCGAATCCGTGGCCTGCAAACACAGAATTCTGCTCGCGCAGGATTTCCCGAAGTTCAGCCGCCGAATCGTAAGCGAGCGTTTTGCCGACCGAGTCCGACAGGGCGCGGAAGATTGCCCAGCCATCCTTGGCCTCGCCTTTTGGCTGCACGGCCTGGCTCGTCATCTGTACGCGGCCTTCTGTATTCACGTAGGTCGCGTCAATTTCAGAGTATGCCGCGCAGGGAAGAATGATATCGGCTTTCGCCGCGCCCGCGTCGCCATGGTGACCGACATAGATCGTCTTTGTGTCGCCGAGGCCAGATAGATCAAGCTCATCCGCCCCAAGAAGAACCAGCGTGTCGACGCCGCCGGACAACATGGCAGCAGTGTCTGCGCCGCCTTCGCCAGGCACAAAACCGACATCGAGCGCGCCAACACGGCCAGCTGCGTTGTGAAGCACGCCAAATCCGCTCCAGTCTTCACTGATGGCGGATGCTTCCAGTGCCAGACCGTGCGCTGCGTTCAACACGTCGAGCCCCGCATCGCCGAGCAGTGCCTGCTCACCAACAACGACCATCGGCCGCTTCGCCTTGCGGAACGACTCCATAAAGGTGCTGTCGCGACCATAGAGACCGGTCAGACTGTCTGCCGCTGAACCGAGGTGCTCATAATCGTAAGTCAGGTCGACCGGCTCACCGACGACACCAACCTTCAGATCATTCCACAGCCAGGCCTTCCGGATACGCGCATTCCAGACGGCCGCTTCGACGCGCGGGTTCACACCAATCAGGAGCAACGCATCGGCTTCTTCCACACCCATCAAGGTCGGGTTCAGAATGTAGCGCTCACGCACTGAATCTGTGCCATATTTTGCGCCCGCAGGGCGGCAATCCGTCGACTGAATACCGAGATTGCGCGCCAGATCCAGCGCCGCTTTGGCTTGCTCAACTTCGATGAGATCGCCAGCAATCATGCCGATCTTCGACGCGTCACCCTTCAACAGGTCTGCGGTTGCCGACAGCGCTTCGCTCCAGCTTGCCGGACGCAGCTTACCGTTCTCGCGGATATACGGTTTGTCGAGGCGCTGACGGCCGAGACCGTCCCAGATGAACCGCGACTTATCGGAAAGCCACTCTTCATTCACTTCCTCGTTGATGATCGGCATGATGCGCATGACCGCATCCCCTTTGGCATCAATTCGGATCGCCGAGCCGAGCGCGTCCATGACGTCGATCGATTCGGTCTTGCGCAGCTCCCATGGGCGCGCATTGTAAGCATACGGCTTCGACGTCAGCGCGCCGACCGGGCAGAGGTCAATCACATTGCCGGAAAGCTCTGAGGTGAGAGACTCCTCAAGATATGTCGTGATTTCAGCGTCTTCACCGCGGGAAATCATGCCGATTTCCTCAACGCCTGCGACCTCGGCAGCAAAGCGGACACAGCGCGTACACTGAATGCAGCGCGTCATGATCGTCTTGACCAGCGGCCCCATATATTTGTTTTCCACCGCGCGCTTGTTGAGGTCGTAGCGCGAGCCCGACCGGCCATAAGCCATCGCCTGATCCTGCAGGTCGCATTCGCCGCCCTGGTCACAGATCGGGCAGTCCAGCGGGTGGTTGATCAGCAGGAACTCCATGACGCCGTTGCGCGCCTTTTCAACATAATCACCTGAAGTGAGAATGTTCGGTGGCGTGCCGTCAGGGTTCATCCGCATCTCGCCAACGGTCTGGGCGCAGCTCGCAATCGGCTTCGGCGCGCCCTTCCATTGGACAAGACACATACGGCAATTACCGGCGACCGATAGTCGCTCATGGTAACAGAAGCGTGGAATCTCGGCGCCCGCTTCCTCGCACGCCTGCATAAGCGTGTAGGACTTCGGGACCTCAATGTCCTTACCGTCGATATTCAGTTTGAACAGATCATCAGCCATGAATCAGAACTCTTTCACGGGATTGAAATTCGTTTTGCGCGCAGCGGTGTTCCACCGCGCGAGGAGATAGGTCGGAATAATTGTCGCGAGGGCGCCGAGCATACCGGACGAACGCCACATACGCTGTATAAAAATGTCGTAGGTCAGTCCCAGGAGCAGCGCCATAACGGCGACCGCCAGCACGAACCAGAGATACTTCGTCGACACCAGTGCCAGCAGTCCGAAGCCCGCCATCAACGCCATCTTGACGACAGGCAGCAACAAGCCAGGCGACAGCAGCGCATTCATACCGACCACCTGCGACAGGACAATCAGGCCGAACACATTCGTCCCGATAATCACAGCACACCAGATGGCGGTGATAATATTGCGCGTCAGATCCATCCCAGCCCTGCCCCGCTACTCAGCCGCAACCACATTGCCCTGCACCAGCGCGCGCGGCGCCCGGTACTGGGTGATGCGATCTTCGATTTCATGACGGAAGTGACGAATCAGGCCCTGCACGGGCCAGGCCGCCGCATCGCCGAGTGCGCAAATCGTGTGGCCCTCAATCTGGTGCGACACGTCGAGCAGCATGTCGATCTCACCGTGCTCAGCAACGCCCTTGGCCATCCGCTCCAGCACGCGCCACATCCAGCCGGTGCCTTCCCGGCACGGCGTACACTGGCCGCAGCTCTCATGCTTGTAGAAGTATGAGATCCGCGCGATCGCCTGGATCAGGTCTGTGGATTTGTCCATGACAATCACGGCCGCCGTACCGAGACCTGACTTGAGGTCGCGTAGCGTGTCGAAGTCCATATACGCGTCCAGGATCTGCTCAGCCGGCACCATTGGCACCGATGATCCGCCCGGAATGACAGCCTTGAGGTTGTCCCAGCCACCCCGGATGCCGCCGCAATGGGTCTCGATGAGATCCTTGAAGGTGATCGACATCTCTTCTTCAACATTGCACGGCTTGTTCACGTGCCCGGAGATACAAAACAGCTTGGTGCCCGTATTGTTCGGGCGACCGAAGCCTGCAAACCACTCGGCGCCGCGGCGCAGAATTGTTGGAGCGACAGCAATCGACTCAACATTGTTGACGGTTGTCGGGCAACCATAGAGCCCGGCATTGGCCGGGAATGGCGGCTTCAGACGGGGTTGACCTTTCTTGCCTTCAAGGCTTTCCAGAAGGGCCGTCTCTTCACCGCAGATATACGCACCGGCGCCGTGGTGGACATAGAGATCGAAATCCCAGCCATTCTTGTTGTTCTTGCCGATCAGACCAGCCTCGTAGGCCTCTTTGACGGCCTTCTCGAGCGCTTCCCGTTCAGCAATATATTCGCCGCGCAGATAGACGTAGCAGGCATTCGCCCGCATTGCGTATGACGCGACCATGCAGCCCTCGATCAACAAGTGTGGATCATGGCGCATGATCTCCCGATCCTTACAGGTGCCGGGTTCCGATTCATCAGCGTTTACAACGAGGTAGTGTGGACGGTCGCGAACTTCCTTCGGCATGAAGGTCCATTTCAGACCCGTCGGGAAGCCGGCGCCGCCACGTCCGCGAAGACCGGACGCCTTGATCTGATCGCAGATCCATTCTGGCGTCTGTTGCAGCATCTCACGCGTCAGGTGCCACGCGCCGCGCTTCTTTGCTTCCTCAAGATCCGGCGAATGGACGCCGTAGAGGTTCGTGAAAATCCGATCCTTGTCCTGTAGCATCAGTCTTCGCCTTCTTCCTGGCTCGATGGGACATCGCCCGCATCAACCCGTTTGGAAAATTCAGTCTCTTCACCTGCTGCGAGTGTCTTGGCCTGGCCAATCCAGTCCTCGCGAGCGATGCGGCCGCGGAAGGACAAATAACCCTCCACCCATTTTACGTTCTCTTCAGTCCAGGCTGCAATCTGCGCGAACTTGAAGATGCCCAGCTCGTTCAGCTGGTCCTCATTCTTGGGCCCGATGCCTTTGATGCGCTTGAGATCATCTTCCTCGCCTGCGGCAACGCTGGCCGCTTCGGGGCGGTCGCCTTCGATATCATCGCTCGCGACCGGTGCATCATCGTCAGCATTCTCTTTCGCAACGACGTCCTGGTCCGCCTCGATTTCTTCCTCTTCAGGCTCCTCGCGGTCGACATTGGTCGGGGCCGGGCGGTCGGGCTTGCCAGCGGCTTCGGCAGGCGGCGCTTCGCTCTTGGTTGCCTCTGGCAAATTCGGAATACTCGTGATGTTGTTTCGACTTCCATCGAAACACGCCTCATCTTCGAGCGAGGTCAGCCCGCCCTCGGGCGCGCTATTGATGCGGTCGACAAACGTGCCTGGCGCGACATCGACGCCATTCGACAGTTTGCCTAGAATCTCTTCCAGTTTTTCCGGCGTCAGATCCTCGTAATAGTAGTCGTTGATCTGAACCATTGGCGCATTCACGCAGGCACCAAGGCATTCGACCTCTTCCCACGAGAGCCGACCGTCATCGGTAACGGCCATTTTCTTGCCGATCTTGCTTTCGCAGACCTTCTTCAGATCATTCGCCCCGCGAAGCATACATGGCGTCGTGCCACACAGCTGGACGTGATGCTTACCCACAGGCTGAAGGCGGAACATCGTGTAGAAGGTCGCGACCTCGTAGACACGAATATATGGCATTTCCAGCCTGTTCGCGACCTCGCGCATGGCCGGCTCGGACAGCCAGCCGGCATTGTCCTTCTGCGCAAGCCAGAGCAGCGGAATCACGGCCGAGCGCTGTTTGTCGGCCGGATATTTTCCGCGCCAGAACGAAATCTTTTCTTCCGTCTCGGGCTTGAAGGCGAAGGTATCGCCGCCCGCCTCGATATCAAAACGACGAAGCGCCATTAGCGGTCAATCTCCCCAAACACGATGTCGAGCGAGCCCAGAATGGCCGATACGTCTGCCAGCATGTGGCCTTTGCAGAGATGGTCCATCGCCGCGAGATGCGGATAGCCCGGCGCGCGAATCTTGGCGCGGTACGGACGGTTGGTCCCGTCGGATACGAGATACACACCGAACTCGCCTTTCGGCGCTTCGACGGCAGCATAGACTTCGCCTTCCGGCACGTGGAAGCCTTCGGTGTAAAGTTTGAAGTGATGGATCAGCGCTTCCATGGAGCGCTTCATCTCGCCGCGGCGTGGCGGCGACACTTTTGAGCCAGCCAACAAGACCTCGCCAGCCGGCATGTTCTCGATGCACCACTTCATGATGTCATTGGCGATCAGCATCTCGTCCATGCGGCAGACATAGCGATCGTAATTGTCGCCATTATTGCCGACCACGACTTTCAGCACGTCGCCCGGAATTTCGTCATAGATTTCATAAGGCTGCGAACGGCGCAGGTCCCAGGCGAGCCCCGACCCGCGGACCATCACGCCGGAGAAGCCCCACTCCATGATCGTCTTTTCGTCCACAACACCAATGTCGACATTGCGCTGCTTGAAGATGCGGTTCTCGGTGATCAGGCCTTCAATATTCTTGAGGGCCGCCGGGAACTCATCACAGAACGTCATGATATCGTCGATCAGATCCTGCGGCAGGTCCTGATGGACACCGCCCGGCCGGAAATAAGCCGAGTGCATACGCGAGCCCGAAGCGCGCTCATAAAAGCCCATCAGCTTCTCGCGCTCTTCGAAACCCCATGTGATGGGAGCAAGCGCGCCGCAGTCCATGGCCTGCGTCGTGATGTTCAACATGTGCGACAGGATGCGCCCCATCTCGGAGTACAGAACCCGAATAAACTTCGCACGGCGCGGCACTTCGAGCTCAAGCAGGCGCTCAATGGCAAGGCACCAGGCATGTTCCTGGTTCATCGGCGCCACGTAATCGAGGCGGTCAAAGTAAGGCAGCCCCTGCAGGTACGTCTTGTATTCCAGCAGCTTTTCGGTGCCGCGATGCAGCAGTCCGATATGGCTATCGATCCGGTCCACAACCTCGCCGTCGAGGTCCATGATCATGCGCAGAACACCGTGAGCCGCAGGATGCTGCGGGCCAAAGTTCAGCGTGAATTTGCGCTCATCAACAGGCGTTGCATCATCAGCCATCTGCCTGCTCCTTCTCAGCCTTCTCATCGCCGGGCAGCTCTTTGGTCATGCCTTCCCATGGCGAAAGGAAATCGAAATTGCGATACTCCTGGACCAGCGTCACAGGCTCGCTCACGACGCGCTTTTCCAGATCGTCATAACGGACTTCGACGAAGCCGGTGAGCGGGAAGTCCTTGCGCAGCGGATAACCTTCGAAACCGTAATCGGTGAGAATGCGGCGCAGGTCCGGATGCCCCGAAAAACGGATGCCGTACATGTCAAACGCTTCGCGCTCAAACCAGTCTGCACTTGGGTGCAGATCAATAAGGCTCGGCACTGGCGTTGCTTCATTCGTCGCGATCTTCACGCGAACGCGCTGATTGAGGCGCATCGACAGGAAGTGATAGACAACATCAAAACGCTGGTTGCGCTCTGGCCAGTCCACGCCGCAAATGTCGATCAGTGTTTCGAAAACGCACTGATTGTCATCCTTGAGAAACTTCGCGAGCTTCAGGATGGAATCGCGCTCAGCGACGATGGTCAGCTCCCCATGCTTCACATGGAAATCCTTCACCGAGTCGCTGCACATCTCGCTGATGTGGGCGCCGAGATCTTTCAGGGCTTCAGACATGTCTTTTTCCCTCTCGCCTAGCGCTCGATCGAGCCTTCGCGGCGGATCTTCTTCTGCAATTGCAGCATTCCATAGACCAGCGCCTCAGCTGTCGGAGGACAGCCCGGCACATAGATGTCGACAGGAACGACCCGGTCACAGCCGCGAACAACTGAATATGAATAGTGATAGTAGCCGCCGCCATTCGCGCACGATCCCATCGACACCACATAGCGCGGCTCCGGCATCTGGTCGTAAACTTTGCGCAGGGCTGGCGCCATCTTGTTGGTAAGCGTACCGGCGACAATCATCACATCGGACTGACGGGGTGACCCGCGCGGCGCCATACCGAAACGCTCCAGATCGTAGCGCGGATTGCCGGCCTGCATCATCTCAACAGCGCAGCACGCCAGACCAAACGTCATCCACATCAGAGAACCGGTGCGCGCCCAGGCAATAAGATCATCGGCAGCAGCCGTGAAATAGCCTTTGTCGGCCAGGTGATCGGACAATCCAGCGAAGAACGGATCATCAGCACGAACCTGATGACCACCTTCCACGCCGGCGCGGCCGGCTCCCAGTGCGTATGGCTTGTAATCGTCGGCCATTATTCCCACTCCAGCGCCCCACGGCGCCACTCATAGATAAAGCCTACAGTCAGAACCCCGAGGAACACGACCATCGACCAGAAACCGAAGACGCCAATCGTCCCGAGGCTGACCGCCCACGGAAACAGGAAAGCGACTTCCAGGTCGAAAATAATGAACAGGATCGAGACTAGGTAAAAACGGACATCGAACTTCATGCGAGCATCGTCGAATGCATTGAAGCCGCACTCATATGCCGAATTCTTCTCAGGGTCAGGATTCGACGGCGCAAGAATCGCTGCGCCAATGATGAAAAGGAGCGACAGGATTACGCCCAGCGCCAAAAACAGAATGACGGGCAGATAGTCGAGCGCGAACCGTTCAATTTCTGTCATCTCAGATCAACTCCCGAGAGCTTGCGGCTGAAAGCGCCGGACTAGGACGGTTTCACAGGCTTGGCAACAGGCTAGCTTCACACTTTATAACGGTTTCAACAGAGGATTTCGCGTTCGCAGCATGCGGCGTGGTGCCACGCCGGACATAGACCGACATCAGCGCGCATATGGACCTGGGTATCGTCAGGAAAATGGTGCCCGGGGGCGGATTTGAACCACCGACACGCGGATTTTCAATCCGCTGCTCTACCCCTGAGCTACCCGGGCGGGCCGTGGGGAAACGGCGTCATAGCCCTGCTGAGGGGCCTTGTCCAATCCCCTTTTTGAAGTTTTTGCAGCGAAGACGGTCAGTCCTCAGCTGTAACGCGCTTCGACCTGCTTTTTCTTCGCCGCTTGCCCGTTGCGAACGGCGTCGCAGGCGGCGGCAAGATCTTCCAGATAAGCGTCCGCAACATCTGCATGGCGCGGAGACAACATTAAATGCAGGCTCGGCGGCTCCTTTGTCACGGACGTGAACCAGCCGCGCCGATAGATTTCACCGTACACTGCGAATGAATGGAGATCCGGGTGCCGAAACGCCATCAGGCCCAACATAGGGTTTCCCAGTACGTCAAAGCCGAGTGCCTTTACGCCCTCCTGGATCTTTTCGCGCGTCGCGCAGACCTGTCCTTGCAGCCGTTTATAGCCCTCTTCGCCCAGATAATTCATGACGGCCCAGGCGGCGGAAATCGCCCCACCAGGCCGCGTGCCGGCCAACGTTGGGGTCTTCATCGGCGCGCCGGACCATCCGTCCAGATCAAACGGCATATGGGCATAGAGGTCTTCTGACCGGAACAGGACGGTCGACGCCCCTTTCGCGGCGTAACCGTACTTATGCAGGTCCGCACTCATCGAGCAGACCGCCGGAACGTCGAAATCAAATGCCGGAACGGGAACGCCATTCATCCGCGCGAAAGGCGCAAAATAGCCGCCGACGCAGGCGTCGACATGCAGCCAGACCTGTTTGGACTGTGCCACTTCGCCGAGCGCATCAATTGGATCAATGATGCCATGAGGGAAATTCGGCGCTGAACCGACCATCATGATCGTTTTCGAATCGCAAGCCTCACGCATCGCATCAGGATCGGCCTGATAGCTGTCGTCACTCTTGAGGGCGATGCGGCGCACCTCAATGTCCATGAGATGAGCCGCCTTGTCGAAAGCCAGATGCGCCGATTGCGGCAGGACAATATTCGCGGGTCCGGAATGCCCCCTCGAACGGGCATAATCGCGCGCGGTCTTCATCGCCATGGTTATGGAATCGGTGCCGCCAGAAGTGATTGCTCCGGTCGCACCTTCCGGCCCATGCAGCAACCCAAGCGCCATGGAGATGACATCCTTCTCCATCTGCGCGATCGAAGGAAAAGCGAGCGGGCCGAGTCCATTCTCGGACATGAAGGCTGCGTAGGCCTTCTTCTGAACCTCGGCGATCTCCTCACCGGCATTAAAGACGTAAACTGCGGTCTTTCCATCACGCCATTTGGCATCATTCGCGCCGCGAGACGTCATTTCCGCCTCGATCTGCGGCCACGATTTTCCTTGCTTGGGCAATCGCATATCGGTCCTCCCTAGTACGGAGGATAACCGAACAGCGCGCAATGGCGACCCCTACAGGACTTGAACCTGTAACCGTCGGATTAGAAGTCCGGTGCTCTATCCAGTTGAGCTAAGGGGCCGGAAGCAGACGCCTAATGCGTCCAGGGCTGTTTGCGATCTGCGGAGAAATTTTCCGAATAGGATTTCACGAGACGCTTGGGCTCTCTCGATTCCTCAACGGTAAAGGTGATCTTTTCGCGCTTGGCATAGTCGATCGCCTGTTCACGCGTTTCGAAGTGCAGGCGAACCTGGCCCGTCGTGTCGTTGATGCTGGTCCAGCCCATGAGAGGATCAGAAAAGCGCGCATCTTCGGAGCGGAACTCCAGAACCCATTCATGAGTTTTCGCCCGTCCGGACTGCATGGCAGATTTTCTGGGCTTGAAGATGCGAGCGTCCATTAAAAGCCTCCGGCCTGTCCGGTTAACCGATGGTCGGAGCGAGAGGATTCGAACCTCCGACCCCCTGATCCCAAATCAGGTGCGCTACCAGGCTGCGCCACGCTCCGACATCGGACGCCCCTTCTATGCAGGCATTTCTTCTAGAGCAAGCCCTATTTGGCTGTGCGTCGCAGTGTCCTGAATGTCGCATCGGCGCGCGCCCCCAACTTCTCACCATTGATCAGCAGATCTGCACACACATGGACGATTCCGTCCTCAGAAGAAATCACTTCGGGATGGGCTTCCAGCCAGGTGCCCGGCCGGATCGTATCGAAATAGCTGATCGTAAGTTTAAGCGTCACGGACATTTTCTTCGTCGCGTGCCAGACAGCCCAGGCGAGCGCACCGTCTGCAAATGAGCTGACCATCCCGCCATGCATGAAGCCCATACTATTGCAGTGGCGATCAAGAACCCTGATTCCGCACCGCAAATCGCCAGCACCGGTTGCCCGGAAGACAGGTCCATTGTGAGTGGTAAAGGGCCCCCGCGACTTCGAAAGCTCAAAGCCCTCCGGAATATCCACCTCAGCGGCGGATTCAGCCGGCATTTGTCTCGAATATCGGGTGGCTGATCTTGTCGCCTGGCTCAATGCCAAGCTCGGCGGCACGGCCACCATTGATTTCCAGAACGCCTTTGACGGGCACGCCAGGGCTGATCGTACGCAGGGATCCGGGCACCGTGTTTCGGGCGATCATCTGGATCGTACCGTCACTGGAGATGAAGAGCATGTCGAGCGGGATGAGCGTATTCTTCATCCACATGGCCGGTTCACGCGGATTGCCAAAATCGAAAAGCATCCCGGCATCTGGCCCCAGCGACTCCCGTTCCATCAGGCCAAACGAAATTTCATCGGGCTCATCAGCGATTTCAATGGAAAAGGCATGCGCCTCTTCGCCCGTATCAACGGTCAATTCACCCGTTTCGAGCGTTTGCGCCAAAGCAGCGAGTGGCAGGGCAATCGCCGCTACAAACAGATAGGTCAGTCGCATATTCATGCACTTCGTCTAGCGCCTGACGCATGATGCCGCAACACAATTGGTCTGTTGGCTATTTGGCCTTCACGCTTGTGAGGTGGGCGCCTTTCGGCCCCGTTTCGATCGTCCCCTCAAGGATCGAACCGGTTTCGGTCGATTCGATCGCAGCCCGGCGAAGCACCGAAATGTGCAGGAAGATATCTTCAGGATCATTCGGGCGATTCACGAAGCCGAAGCCCTTGGTATTATTGAACCATTTCACGATGACGGTCTCTGGGTCCGGCGCGATGCCCTGCTCTTTCGCAACGACAGCCTTGGGGCGATCCATCTCAATGATGTTTTCGACCTGCCAGCCACGATCACCTCGAACGGCATCGCATACGATTCGCGCGCCCTCGTCGGCATATGGCTCACCAAAATTGCGAAGGCAGGAAATGTGAAGCATTACATCGGCATTCAGTGACGCCTCGCTCACAGAGTCAGGAACGATGAAACCATACCCCTTGGCCACATCGAACCACTTCACGCGACCAATTACCCTGACCATCGCGGAAGGTTCCGGTGTTTCATGTTTTGCATTTACAGCCGTCATTATTATCAACCCCAATGGCGGACAGTAGAAAAGCAAAATTCCAAAGTCATCCCTTTTCGGGCGACTTATTCACTATAAAAGCGAGATTGTTGCGAAAGTGGCACTCCCTAGGGGAATCGAACCCCTCTTTCCAGGTTGAAAACCTGGCGTCCTAACCGATAGACGAAGGGAGCGCTCAGTTGGAAGGCGTGCGTATAGCGGGGCTTTACGGGCTGTTCAAGTCGCCTTTCAGCAGCAAAACGAGATTTTGTCAGTTCTATTCAGCTTCAGCTGCATCAATCAGCTCAAATTGCGCGCGGCGACGGCCATTCCATTCGTCCGCTTTTAGCCGTCCAGCGACATGCAGCCGCTTGCCAGAGAACAGGGCCTGGCCAATTTCAGTATCCGCCGTGCGCCACGATACGCACTCGACCCGGCCCGTTGTGTCTTCTGCATAGAAGCGCACGTGGTTCTGGCCGATCCGACGCGCCGAGACGGGCTTGATGCCCTGCATCGCAAAGACGGGCTGTGGCGCGCCCTGCCCGAACGGCCCCAGTGTTTCCAGCTGATCGCAGAATTCCGGTGAGACCGCGCCGGGCGCAACCACCGCATCAATCTCCAGTCGGCGGGCTTCGGCGCGTTCTTCAGCAAACTGGTCCATGTGCTCAACCATCCATGTGTCGAATGCACCAATGGCATCGGGGTCCAGGCTGAGACCGCCTGCCATCGCATGGCCCCCACCCGAAAGCACCAGGCCCTCTTTTGCCGCCATGGAGATCGCGTCGCCAATATTGACGCCCTTCACGGACCTGGCCGACCCTTTTGCGACAGGGCCGAGCTCGGCTCCCCAGCCGATGACAATGGTCGGCAGATGGAACCGGTCCTTTATGCGGCCAGCAACGATTCCAATGACGCCGGGGTGCCACCCCTCGCCTGAGGCGATAATCACGCCGCGTTCCGGGTTCGCCTCAATCTGCTTTTCCGCCTGCAACGTCGCAGCATCCAGGATCGACGCCTCGACCGCTTTGCGCTCATCGTTCAACCCGTGCAATCGCTCGGCGAGCTCTATGGCTTCCTGCCGGTCATCGGTCGCCAATAGCTTCGCAGCGAGCCAGGGATCGCCAACCCGGCCACCCGCATTCAGTCTTGGCCCAAGAACGAAGGTCGCGTGATAGACGGTCTCGATCGCGCCAATGCCCGCCACATCGGCGAGCGCTCTCAATCCGGTATTCGTGTTGCGGGCCATGATCTTCAGCCCCTGACGGACGAATGCCCGGTTGGCGTCGCGCAGCGGAGACATGTCGCACAGCGTGCCAAGCGCGCAGAGGTCGAGCCACGGAATGATATCCGGCAGACCGCCATCCGGCGCGACCCCCTTCTCTCGGGCAACCTTGTTCAACGCAGCGAGCAGGACAAATACAACCCCAGCCGCCGCAAGGTGACCATAGCCAGACTCGTCGTCCGGGCGGTTAGGGTTCACCAGCGCTGCCGTGACGGGCAGCTCCTTGCCCATCAAATGGTGATCCACAACGATTACCGGCAAACCTATGCGCGTTGCTTCTTCCAGCGCTGGCGTCGCCGCGGCCCCACAATCAACGGTAATGACGAGATCCGCGCCCTGGTCTTTCAGATAGCGAAAGGCTTCAGGCGACGGGCCATAACCTTCAATGAGTCGGTCTGGCACATAGAGACCAAGCTCGCGTCCCCACGCACGGAAGTACCGCGCGAGAAGCGCAGACGAGGTTCCGCCATCCACATCATAGTCCGCAAAGACTGTCACTTTGCGGCCGTCGAGCAGGGCCTCGAGGATGAGCTCTGCTGCCTTCTCCATGTCTGCGAATGCAGAGGGATCTGGAAACAGCTCTTTTAGCGTCGGCTCCAGAAAGGAGTGAGCGGTCTCTGGCGTAACGTCTCGGCTAACGAGAAGACGCGCGAGAATATCGGGCGCACCCGTGCTCTGCGCCATCTTGCGCACAGCGGCTTCATCGGTTGGCTGGAGCGTCCAGAAACGTCCGGAAAGAGATCCCGAGACGCCGTAGAGACAATCCTCGCCCATGCCGATCAGGCCGAGCGATGGCGCGATGTAATCTTGCGGACCATGCCATCTGCCGAGCTCATCACAAGCGTATCCGTGATCGAGACACCCTTGCCAAGAACAACCCCATCAACCAGGCCACCCTTGGTCACACCGGTGGCACAAAAGACGGTTTCGCCACTTGCGAGTTCGTTGAGCGAGTATTTCTTGTCGAAATCCTTGATGCCGACGCGGCTGGCTCGGCCGCGTTCATCCTCGTTTCGGAAGACAAGCCGCCCCTGCATCTGACCGCCAACGCATTTCAGCGCTGCCGCTGCCAGCACACCTTCCGGCGCACCGCCCTGACCAACGTAGAGATCGATGCCGGTGTCAGAATTGGTTGTATTGATCACGCCGGCAACGTCACCATCCGAAATCAGGCAGATTCGTGCACCAACGCTGCGCAGGCTCTCAATGATCTCTGCGTGGCGTGGACGGTCGAGAACACATGCGGTCATGTCTTCAACGGGCTTGCCGGCGACTTTGGCCATCGCCGTGATGTTGGCAGCCGGGGTTTCATCGAGATCGACGACGCCGTCCGGGTATCCCGGTCCAATGGCGATCTTGTCCATATAGGTGTCCGGCGCATGAAGCAGCCCGCCCCGCGGCGCGATGGCCAGGACAGCAAGCGCATTGGCCATGGCTTTCGCCGTCAGTGTGGTCCCTTCAAGCGGGTCGAGCGCGATGTCGATTGCCGGTCCGTTGCCCGTGCCGACTTCCTCGCCGATATAGAGCATTGGCGCTTCGTCGCGTTCGCCCTCACCAATCACGATCCGGCCCTGAAAGTCCACCGAGTTGAAAGCGCGGCGCATGGCATCTACCGCCGCCTGGTCCGCGGCCTTTTCGTCGCCCCGCCCAACCATTTTATAAGCCGCAATTGCAGCAACTTCGGTGACACGAACCATTGCATCGGAAAGATGCGGTACCAGAACACTATCAGACATCTATTTTTCTCCGGCGGCGGATGCCACCGGTCCTCCTATTCCGTTGATGCCTCGATCGCGATGATCTGAGGCTGACCCATATTTGATTCCAGAGCCCGTAAGCGGTCTCTCGCATCATTGATTTCACTACGCGCACAGACATGGGTCACAATTGCGACCGGCGCAGCGCCATTCTCGTCTGCTGAATCTTGCAACAGCTTGTCGACAGACACGCCGCTTTCGGCAAGCGCTTCGGTCAATTCTGCCAGCGCCCCTGCCCTGTCAGCCAGACGGACTCGCAAGAAGAATGCCGACTTCTCGTCGCTCTCGGCAAACACAAAAGACCGCACATCATGGTGTTCGGCCCGGCCGAACGCAGGACGTGCAATCGGATTGAAAAGCTTGGCGACATCGCCCATGACCGCGCTAGCGGTCGGACCAGGTCCGGCGCCAGGCCCAGTCAGCGTCACCGCGCCAAGCGGCTCTCCTTCGACACGAACCGTATTCAGGCTGCCATTAACGCGCGCAAGCGGATGCCCGGTTGGCAGAGCCAAAGGCTCCACACGGCAAACAACGCCGCTATCAGTAATTTTACCTTCGGCAATCAGTTTGATGCGAAGGCCGAGCCGGTCCGCCAGATCAAGGTCCAGCAACTCAACTTCATCAATGCCGCGCACCGACACTTTCGAGAAATCGAGATCGGCAGAGAACGCGATCGCGGCAAGAATGGCTGCCTTGTGAGCCGCGTCCATGCCGGACACATCAAGCGTCGGGTCAGATTCTGCATATCCGAGGCGCTGCGCCTCTGCGAGGACGACTTCATAAGGACGGCGGGTGGCCAGCATTTCACTGGAGAGGAAGTTACAGGTCCCATTCAGGATGCCGGTGACGCGGCGCACATCGACGCCAGCGAGCGAGTCACGCAGCACCCGCACGACCGGAACACCGCCAGCAACCGCCGCTTCGAACAGCAGGTCGACACCATTCTCACGAGCAAGCTCAGCCAGCTCCTGACCATGCATGGCAATCAGAGCCTTGTTCGCCGTGATCACAGCCTTGCCTGATTTCAGCGCTGTTTCCACCGCCACCTTGGCCGGTCCGTCAGAACCGCCAATCAATTCGACAAAGACATTGATGCTGTCATCGGCCGCGAGCTTGGCTGCGTCGTCGAACCACTCATAGTCATCCGTCGACACGGGACGATTGCGTGACCGATTGCGCGCAGTCACGCCCGCAATCTCCACCTTGCCAGGCAGCCTCAGGCGGTCCTGACGCTGAACGAGATCGATTAGCCCGCACCCTACATGGCCCAGGCCGGCAATACCGAGCTTAAGTGTTTTCAATCCCCGACCCTCCGGCGCAACTTTACTAGACGGCGCACCTGCTATCAGCTTCCTTCGTGAGAAGAAACCGTTTGATGTTACGTGCAGCCTGCCGAATGCGCTGTTCGTTCTCAACCAGGGCAATTCTGACAAATCCGTCACCACGTTCGCCGAATCCCGCTCCGGGTGAGACAGCGACGCTCGCTTCGTTGATCAGTTCAAGCGAAAACTCGAGGCTCCCCATGTGTCGGCAAGCCTCAGGAATCGGTGCCCAGCAAAACATGGACGCTGACGGCACCGGAATGTCCCAACCGGCACGGCCAAAGCTCTCGATCAGCGTATCACGGCGCGACCGATAGATCTGGCGCATCTCTTCGACGCAGTCCTGTGGTCCATCGAGAGCCGCGCAGGCCGCGACCTGAATTGGCGTGTAGGCACCATAATCGAGGTAGGATTTGACGCGCCCCAGAGCACCGATCAGGCGCTCACTGCCCGCCGCAAAGCCGATACGCCAGCCCGCCATCGAATATGTCTTCGACATTGTCGTCGTTTCGACAGCGATCTCCTTCGCGCCATTGACCTGCAGGATCGATGGCGGCGGATCGTCAAAGTAGATCTCGTTATAGGCGAGGTCTGACAGGATCCAGAGATCGTGCTTCTTCGCGATCTTTACCGCTTCCTTATAGAAGTCGAGATCGGCGACAGCGGCCGTCGGGTTTGACGGGTAGCACAGCACCATCGCGGTGGGCGGCGGCACGCTGTACTGAATCGCATTGGCGATGTTCTGCAGATACTGCTCAGGCGACTGGGCCGGCACACCCCGGATGGACGCACCAGCGATGATGAAGCCAAAAGAGTGCAGCGGATAGGACGGATCGGGCGCAAGAATGACATCACCAGGCGCGGATATCGCCTGGGCGAGGTTCGCGAACCCCTCCTTGGAGCCTAGCGTGACAATAACCTCCCGGTCCTTGTCGAGCTCTACGCCGAAACGCCGCTTGTAATAATTCACGAGCGACCTGCGCAAGCCAGGTATTCCTCTTGATGCGGAATATCCGTTTACGTCCGGCTTCCGTGCAGTTTCGCACAGTTTATCGACAATATGTTTCGGCGTCGGCAGGTCGGGATTACCCATGCCGAGATCGATGATGTCCGCACCGTCCGCTCGCAAGGCCGCCTTTTTCCGATTGACCTGTTCGAACACGTAAGGGGGAAGTCGTCTGATCTTGTAAAATTCGCCCGACATGGGCCTCTACTCCTGCATAGGTTAGTGGAAAACGATTAGGGTCTAGCGACGCGCTCGCGGCCGGTCAAAGCGCGCGTGCAAACGGGCGATCTGGGCATCGGTCAGAAAGCTCGCTTCGGTTAGCTGCTGGTCCACCCTGGCGCGAAGCGCTCGGCTCCATTCAAGAATTTGCTCAAGGGTTTCATCAACTTGCGCGGAGCGAGGGTTTGCCTCGAAAGCCGCAAGCAAGGCATTCTGTTCTTCTCGCGTCAAAACCATGGATGCCTGCTGACGACGATAGGTCGTGTTCTGAGGAACATTCGCAAGGCTCGGATACCCTTCACCAGCGAGTTCGGTTTTGCGCGCCTCATACCAGTCAGGCGCGGCGTCGCGCATGTCTGATAGTTTGCCCACAGAACCGGCACAACCGGCGAGCAGGAAACCTAAAATGAGCAAAAAAGGCCGCATACCGTCAAATTACCGCGCATCTTCATGATTCTTGAAACGTTTCTTACCTATACGTGTTCGTGTAGAATGGCGAGAATAAGGTGATGAAAAGCCTAAAGGCATGGCAGATAAAGAAAATCGCAGTCTGAACGAAATCCTGGCAGAGCAGTCGCCTGCTCAGCTTCAGGCCATTGGAATATCACTCGCAGAAGCGGCCGCGGAATCACAGGCGCTGCTCTCCGAGGTGATGTCGAACAGCAATGGTCAGCTCAAAACACCTGATAAGAGCGATCCCTTTGGAATGCTCGGTGCTTACGGCCGCTTGGGACAGTCACTTGCCACCAACCCCCAAGCGCTGATGAACGCCAACATCGATCTCTGGATGGGTTGGGTAAATCTCTGGAAAGACTTCACTCTTGGCGAGGTCAGCGAGTCACGCGACCGCCGCTTCTCCGATCCCGACTGGTCGGCAAATCCCGCATTCGAATTCATGCGCAAAGCATATGAGCTGAACTCCAGCTGGATGATGTCCCTGCTTGATTCCGCGAGCGAACTGACCACGGCTGAGAAGCGCAAGGCACAATTCTATACCCGCCAGACAATCGACGCGCTTTCACCAAGCAACTTCTTCGCGACCAACCCGGCTGCCCTCAAGGCGATGGTTGAATCAGGCGGTCAAAGCCTCGTCGACGGCCTGCGCAATGCCCGCGCCGACATCAAGAAGGGCCATGGCCGCCTCTCGATCAGCCAGACGGACGAATCCCCATTCGAAGTCGGCGTGAATGTCGCAACGGCACCCGGAAAGGTCGTCTTCCGCAACAAGCTTATCGAACTGCTGCAGTTCGAGCCGACCACGGACAAGGTTTACAGCCGTCCGCTCCTCATTTTCCCGCCTTGGATCAACAAGTATTATATTCTCGATCTTCGCGAAGAGAATTCGATGATCCGTTGGCTGGTGAACCAGGGCCTGACGGTCTTTGTGGTGTCCTGGCGTTCAGCCGATGATGTCACCCGCGATTATACCTGGGACGATTATATCGAACAGGGCGTCATGGCGGCGACCAATGAAGTGCTTGCCCGCACCGACAGCGATGACCTGAATGCCGTTGGCTATTGCATTGGCGGCTCGCTGCTCACCGGCGCGCTCGCCTACATGTCGAAGACCGATGACAAACGCATCGCATCGGCAACCTTCTTTGCCTCTCAATCGGACTTTTCAGACGCTGGCGACCTGATGGTGTTCACGGATGCGGAGTCCCGCCGGAATATCGACGACATCATTGAAGCCAATGATGGCATCATGCCGGGCGAAATGATGGGCGACACGTTCAACTGGTTGCGTCCCGTGGACCTGGTCTGGCGTTACGTCGTCGACAATTACATGCTCGGCAAGAAGCCACGCCCGTTCGACCTCCTCTACTGGAATGCCGACCAGACGAATATTCCTGGCAAGACCCATCACACCTATCTCAATGACCTTTATGGCGAGAACAAGCTCAGCAACGGCCTGTTCAAGGTGCTCGGCGAGAGCATTTCCATGAAGGACATCGAAATACCGATCACCGTTCAGGCCAGCCGCGAAGACCATATCTGTCCCTGGCATTCGATCTATCGCGGGGCCCAGCGCTATGGCGGCGATGTCAATTTCATCCTCGCAGGCTCCGGTCACATTGCAGGCGTGGTCAATCATCCGCGTGCGGAGAAATATCAGCACTGGACCAATGAAAGCCTGCCCGGCACGCCAGAGGCCTGGTTGACAGCTGCAGAAGAAACAAAGGGCTCGTGGTGGCCGACCTGGTGGACATGGCTCGAACCGAAATCCGGACCAAAGAAAGCAGCGAAACCCGTTGAAGACGCCGGCCTTGGTGAGGCTCCGGGCACCTATGTAAAAATGCGCCTTGAAGCCATCGCGGCAGGCGAACATCCTGCGACGAAATATTCGACGCCGTCTGTTGCCAAACCGAAACCTGCAAAGAAAGCCGCGCCGAAACCGGCGGCCAAGAAGGCTGCGCCGAAGAAAACCGCGACTCGCGCTGCATCCGCCAAGACCAGGACAACCGGCACAGCAAAACCGACGACGAAGTCGACCACAAAGTCTCGCACGACGTCGACGCGGTCGAAAACGGCGGCGTCGGCGAAAGCCAAACCGGCAACGAAGAAAGCCGCGCCTAAAAAGGCCGCCGCGACGAAGTCGAAAACTCCGGCCAAGTCGTCAGCGAAGAAGGCTCCTGCCAAACGTCAGGGGAAGAGCGGCAAAAGCACGTCCAGCCCCAAGGCCTGATCCCAGCCCATCATCAGGTTGAGGTTCTGGACCGCCTGGCCGCTTGATCCTTTGACGAGATTATCAATCACGCCAATCACGATGACGCGGCCTTTTACGCGGTCTGGAAACACAGCGATGCGGCAGTCATTCGTTCCGCGGACATGCCGCGTATCAGGCGGCGGCGAGCCGAGCGGCAGAACCGTCACGAAGGGCTGGTCAGCATAGGCGGCCTCAAGCGCGGCCTGGACCGCATCGACATCGCCCCGCAAGTGACAGGTCACATGCTCGCCGCGCGCCATCGGCAGCAGGTGCGGCGTAAACGTCACCTCAATATCGCTGACGCCTGCCCGGAGATTCAGCTCCTGCTCGATCTCTGGCGTATGGCGGTGCGTGCCGACCCCATAGGCGTGCGTGCCCTCGGTGACCTCGCAGAAGAGATTACCCTCCTTGAGCCCCCTGCCCGCGCCCGATGCTCCAGACTTCGCATCGATGATGATCGCATCCTTGTCGATGATCAGTGGTGACATGAGCGGCAGAAGAACCATGAGAATCGCCGTCGGATAACATCCCGGGCAGGCAACGAGATCTGCGCCTTTCAGCGCGTCGGCCGCGTGCTCGCTCAACCCGTAAACGGCGTTGGCCGTCCGCTCAGGGGCGATGTGTTCGCGGCCATAAGCTTTTGCGTACGCCCCCGCATCCCGGAATCGGTAATCGGATGACAGGTCCACGACTTTTACATTCGCCGGAAGCGTCTCGATCAGATCCTGGCTGGTGCCGTGCGGCAGGCAGCCGAAAGCCACATCCACCTCGTCCCAACACACATCTTCGGCCTTGATCACATCAAGGTCGCCCGGCCCCGCCAGATGCGGAAAAATACCTGAGAGCTTTTGCCCTGCCAGAGCATTACCCGTCGCGGCCACCGCGTCGACATGGGGGTGATTTCGCAGAAGGCGGACGGTCTCTGCGCCCGTATACCCTGATGCGCCAAGAATGGCGGCTTTCAATGTCTTTTGTGTCATGCGGCTCTCCTCTCACGCCTCGGCGCAAAGAAAAAGGGCGCTTCCCGAAAAGAAGCGCCCCATTCCAAAATTCTGTTTTGAAATCGCGTCTTAGCGCTTCGAGAACTGGAAGCTACGGCGGGCTTTCGCGCGGCCATACTTCTTGCGCTCGACGGTCCGCGGGTCGCGGGTCATGAAGCCGTGTGGCTTGAGAACGGCGCGAAGGCTCGGCTCATAGGCGACCAGGGCGCGCGAGATGCCGTGACGGACAGCGCCGGCCTGACCGGAAAGGCCAGAGCCCTTGACCGTGCAGATCACGTCGAACTGCGTGCGGCGATCGGTTTCGATCAGCGGCTGCTCGATGACCATGCGCAGAACCGGACGAGCGAAGTATTGCTCCTGATCCTTGCCGTTGACGGTGATCTTGCCGGTGCCCGGCTTGATCCAGACGCGAGCCGTAGCCGACTTGCGGCGGCCGGTGCCATAGGCGCGGCCGAGATCGTCGATCTTCGGCTCTACAGTTACGACCTCAGCTTCCGCAGCTTCACCGCCGGTGACGGTTTTCAGGTCTTCAAGAGAATTTGCAGTGTCGGACATGATACTCAGTCAGCTCTCTTATTCTTGTCGTTCATCGACGCGAAGTCGACGGTTTCTGGCTTCTGGGCTTCGTGCGGATGCTCTGCGCCAGCGTAGACGCGAAGCTTTGCAAACTGCTGTTTGGCGAGCGGGCTTTCACCCGGCATCATGCGCTTTACAGCAAGCTCGACCGCACGCTCAGGGAAACGGCCAGACAGGATCTTTCCTGCCGTGGTTTCCTTGATCCCACCCGGATAGCCCGTGTGGCGGTAATAGGTTTTGTCGCGGAGCTTGTTTCCAGTGAAACGAGCTTTGTCAGCGTTGATTACGACGACATGGTCGCCCGTATCGATGTGCGGAGTGAAATCAGCACGGTGCTTGCCCCGCAGGCGTTTGGCGACATATGAAGCAAGGCGACCGACAACGACATCTGTCGCATCGATAACGATCCACTTGTTCTCCACGTCAGCTGGTGCGTTATAAGTCTTCATTGCTCCTCGGGAGCCTCTCATTCGGAGTGTTGGAATATGTTCAAGCGCCCGCGTTTAAGCGCGCAGACCTTACCTGTCAACGCAGGGATCGCCGGTTTCCTGCTTTTCTATGCCGCGTCCTGCAGCGGACCGCAAGAGCCCGAGCCTGAAGAGCCTTCTATACAGGAAAACAGCGCCGTCGAACAGGAAGTCGAGATTGAAACAGCGACGGACACCCTCCCCGCCGTCTGGTCGACTGATTCCCTCGATTTGCCCGTGCGCAGTATTGGAATCGCTGGCGGCGCTGGCTCGACCTTTGCGCTGGCCTATGAGGGCGGCGGCTTGCAGCTGTTCAATTTTGACGGTGAGCGTATCACCGATATCGCCGATTCCGATGTCGCTGCACTTGCAGAGGGGCGCTATGCCCTTCTCGCTGACACGCCCGTGACCTTCTTTCCCGGCATTGACGGCTCCGGCGACCTCAAAATCTGGATTCACGGTGGAGGCTTGCAGGAAGCGATTCCCTACGCCTTCCAGATAGAGCAATCAGGACGCGCGGAAGGCCTCTGCGCCGCGCCGCCGATCGCGGGCACAGACGCTCTGCATCGTCTCGCCTACTGGACGGCTGGCTCGACCACGCTGATGGTTGGTGACATCAATGAAAGCGGCGGTGAACTCGTCTGGTCGCCGACCGAAGAAATCGAAACCGACGGCACGATTGGCGCCTGCACCTTCACAGCCGACGGCGTCGAAGTCTACGACACGCCGATCATGGCCACGTCCACGTTGCGCCGAATGGGGCGGGAAACCCTTCTGACCCTTTCCGACGCCGGCACGCTGACAGCGATCTTTGAAAACGGTCAGTCACAAGCGCTGAATATCGAGGATGGAATCACCATTCGCATGCCAGACGTACCGACCTCGCTGGCAGCGACAGGCGATGCACGCGGCGGCGGTTATCCAGGCGGCGTTATCGTCATGGGCGGGACGATTGGCAGCGACGATCATCGCGCCATTCTGATCGATCCGAGCCGGATTACGCTGACCCCGATCAGTATTCCGCCCGGCGGCCAGTGAGCCAGGCAAACCGTACCGCCGCAACAAACAGGATCACCCCGAGTGCCTGATGGACAATGGCGAGGCCGAGTGGGGCGCTACTCAACAGAGTGAAGATGCCCCACGACGCCTGCGCCGTGACCAGCACCGCCAAGGTCGCCGTTTCTCGCCATCCAGGTTTGCCGCGCATCACGGCGACGCCCACCAGGACGATGATCCAGATCGCATAGGCGATGATCCGATGATTGAACTGCGTCGCCGCGCGGCCTTCGAACAGGCTGCGGATGCCAAGTTCGGCCGGCATGTAGGGTGATGGGAAGAACTCGCCAGCCATCAAAGGCCAGTCATTGTAGGTGCGCCCGGCATCGAGCCCCGCCACAAGCGCGCCGCTCGCCATCTGCACGAAGATCAAGCCGAGCAGACCAAGCGCGAGCCACCGCCCTGCCGAACCCACCTCGATCCTCTGGCGTTTGCCGAGATCGAGCCACAGCCAGGCTGTGTATCCGATAATGACCAGCGCCAGCACAAAGTGTGTCGCAAGTCGGTAAGGCGCGACGTCGAGGCGTTCGGTCTCTCCGATGCCACTCGACACCATCCACCATCCAATCGCGCCTTGAAGGCCGCCCAGCGCGATCAGGATAAGAAGACGGACAGATAATGACCGGCTGAGCCAGCCTTTGATTGCAAAGATTGCGAACCCGCCGACAGCGATAAGGCCGATGAGCCGCCCAAAAAGCCGATGCCCCCACTCCCACCAGTAGATGTACTGAAACTCTGCCAGCGACATATTATAGTTCTGCTGCTGGAACTCCGCTGTCTGCTGGTACTTTGCGAACTCACTGGCCCAGGCGTCAGCGCCAATTGGCGGGAGCGCGCCGCTGACCGGGTCCCATTCAGTGATGGATAGTCCGGAGTCAGTCAGACGCGTCATGCCGCCGATAAGGATCATGGCATAAACCATGAGCGCGATCAGGATCAGCCAGCGGCGGACCCAAAGGGTCGCAGTTTCGGTCTTTGCCATTTGTCTCATGGCTCTCTATCTGACTGCACAGGCGTGGCAGGCAAGCCGCCATGGCGTCGCATATGCAGTTCCTTGGGAGAAACGCGACATGAGAAAGATCATCGCTGGCGTGGTATTGCTTGCCTTCATCGGGCTCTGGATCTTTCTGGCCGGCACGATTGGGTCATGGCTCGCCACGAAAAATGACTGGCTGCAACTTGCGTTCTACGTTTTTGCGGGCGTCGCCTGGGTTATCCCACTCCGCCCTCTTCTGCGCTGGATGAACAGAGCCGAAGCGCCGTCAGACCAAGTCTAGTCGTCTTCGTCTGAAATCTTGCTTGCTTCCCGGCGAAGCCGAGCAAACATCTCGGCTGGGTCGTCGGACTTGGTAGCCGCGTCTGATTCGGTTTTCACCTCCTCCTCGACGTCTTCGGCGACTTCCGGCGGCGTTGTTTCCGGAGAGGCGGCATAGTCAGCATCAAGTTCCGTCGGCTCGTCCTCATCGTCGAAAATATCTTCCTCAGCATCATCCGGCTCAGGCACGGCCGCCGCTGCACCGTAACGCCAGATGGCCGTTTCGCCGCCGATCAGCGTCCGGCCGGGCTCAACCTGAGTGGCACCGCCCCTGGGCACATACACATCGCACCAGCCGCCCAATCGGCGCGTTGCAATCGTCTTGCCTGCGGGCACGTGATCGCCAATGTCGACCTTCGTCACAAGACGAGGCCCAAGTCCGCCGGTGGCGACCCGCATGCCAACTTTCCCCACACCGCCGGTCAGGCTGAAGAAGAGCACTTCAAGCCCCGGCGTATCGGGCCGCAGCGCCGCAAAATTCTCCGCGGCCCCCGTTTCACGTTCGGCGTGTTCGATACTGCCTTCGGTCACAGCATGGATGTTGTTCGTTGCGAATGGCGAAGACGAAACGCGGATCCGCTTATGCGGCCCAACCAGACCAAGCTGCTCTGGCGGATCGACGTCCTCGACCGAAACGATCACGCCATCACAAGGCGCCAGGATCAGTGAGCTGTCTTCCGGGCTCACGCGCTCGGCGGTCCGGGTCGCAAACAGAATCACGATGCCGGGGATAAAGCCAATCCAGAACAGCGGACTCCACAGCATGCCGAGCAGAATGCCGAGCAACCAGCCCGCGAGAAAGCCAACGACGCCCTCAAGATCAAAGCCGCTCTGCCACCAGGGCAGCGAGCGTTCGGTCATCGGTTTTCCACGTTTAGCCATTCTTACCTCTTCCTATTCAGCAACTGCGGCGAGTTCATCGCGTGCAATCTGGCGCTCCCACATGCGGGCATATGCACCATCCCGTTGCAACAGTTTAGCATGAGAGCCGCGCTCCACGATACGCCCTGCTTCTAGCACAATTATTTCGTCCGCGTTCTGCACGGTCGATAGCCTGTGAGCGACCATCAGCGTGGTCCGCCCGCGGGCCGCTTCGTCGAGCGCATCCTGGACGGCTGCTTCTGTTGCGCTGTCCAAGGCTGATGTCGCTTCGTCCAGAACGAGCACGGCAGGATCAGCGAGGATAACGCGGGCGATACCCACACGTTGCTTTTCACCGCCGGATAATTTCAGACCGCGCTCACCAACCCGCGTGTCCCAGCCTTCCGGCAGCGCCTCAATGAAGGGGAGCAGCTGCGCGCGCCGGGCCGCATCCCTCAATTCATCAAGGCTCGCCTCAGGCTTTGCATACGAAATATTGGAGCGGATCGTGTCATTGAACAGCACAACATCCTGGGGCACGAGACCAAGCGCGCCACGAAGCGACGCCTGCGTCAGGTCACGCACATCGCTGCCATCGACTTTCACCGAACCGGTTTCGACATCATAAAAGCGGAAGAGCAGCTTCAGCAACGTCGACTTGCCCGCGCCGGAGGTGCCGACGAACGCGACTTTTCGGCCGGGTTCGACAGTGAAGGATATGTCCTGAACGCCAACGGCGCGGCCATCATGGGTGAAGGACACCTGGTCAAACACGACGCGCCCGTCTGGCTTCGCCAGAACACGCGCATTCGGATTATCAGCAACTTCCGGCTTCATGTTCAGAAGGCCATGCAGCTTTTCGAGGTCGACAGCGCCCTGTTTGATTTCCCGCCACGCCCAGCCGAGGATATTGAGCGGGGCATACAAGCTGAGCAGCACCATCATCACGGCGGTCAGGTCACCGATCTCCATGGTGCCCTGTTTGTAATTCCAGGCTGACAGCGCCAGCACCGCCAACAGGCCGGCATTCATGACAAAGGCCTGCACACCGTTGAGCAGGTACATGCTCCGCACCGCCTCGACATAGCGCTTATTGTATCGCTTCATCGCGCCGTCGTAGCGCAGGGTCTCGCGCTCTTCGGCGGCAAAGGCCTTCACCGTTTCGAAATTCGTCAGCGTATCGATGGAGACGGCCCGCAGCTCCGTATCGGCCTTGTTCATGCGTCGGCGTTGCCGCACGCGCCATTCGGTAATGACTACCGTCGCGATGACGTAGATGACGATGGTCACAACAGCGATCAGCGAGAGCCTGTAATCATAGGCCACCCCCAAGGCGATGGACGCGAGCGCCAGCCGCACGAAGGTCGGGCCGATATTGAAGGCTAGAAACCGGATCAGATAGTCGATCGCGCTCGCGCCGCGCTCGATCACGCGGTTCAGCGCTCCGGAACGACGGGTCTGATGGAAACCAAGCGACAGGGACTGCGCGTGGCCAAAGGCATCAACACAAGCGATACGTTGCGCGTCCTGGCTGACCGGGCTGAACAGCGCGTCGCGCGCCTGTGGCAGCGCCGCCGCCAGAAAGCGAAGCCCGATGGCCAGCGCAATCCAGAGAACCGCAACCGTTAGAGACGTGGCGACAGGCCCTTCCCCCGCAACCCTGTTGATCGCATCCCCAAGAATAATCGGAGACGCAACTTCAAGAACGGCAGCGCCCAAGGTTAGCACAATCGCAACCGCCATGATTGGACGCCATTTGGAAAGCTCGGGCCGGGCCAGCAGCTTCAGAATTCGGATGATCGCACCACCGAGACCACCGTCGGCACTCTCGATCTGATCCTTGTCAGGCTGCGTCGCGTGTGTGTCACTCATTTGCGCCATATGGGGAGGAAACCTGTTTCGAACAGGGCGGGTCTGGTGCGAATCTGCTCAAGCCATTACATGCCCGGTGGAATAAACGATAGGAATCCGAATGCCCAAGCTGAAATCGATCTGCGTCTATTGCGGCTCCTCGAATGACGTGAAACCGGGCTATCTTGAGCTCGCACGCGCGCTCGGACGCCAGATGGCCGAGAAGGATCTGCGCCTCGTCTATGGCGGCGGCGGCGTCGGCCTGATGGGCGCATGCGCACGCGCCGTTCATGAAGCCGGCGGCGAAGTTCTTGGCATCATGCCGAAATTTCTGCTGCAGAAAGAACGCATCTTCGAAGACGTCGAGCACGTGATCGTTGATGACATGCACACGCGCAAGCAAATGATGTTTGACGAGTCAGATGCCTTCATCGTGCTGCCAGGCGGCATCGGCACGCTTGAAGAAGCCGTCGAAATGCTCAGCTGGGCGCGGCTCGGCCTGCACGCAAAGCCGATGGCTTTCCTCGATGAAGACGGCTTCTGGTCACCTTTCTTCCAGCTGATGGATCACATCATCGAAGGCAAGTTCACGCCGGAAGAGTTCAAGGCCTGCCTCGTGCACGAAAGCACGCCCGAAGCGGCACTAACCGCGCTCAGGGATCGAATTGTCGTGATGAACGACTAGACGCGCGACAGCCGCCGCTCGATCGCCTCTCGGCCGATGAGGGGTAAGATGGTCCCCATATCCGGCCCGTGTTCCTGCCCCGTCAGCGCTTTGCGGAGCGGCATGAAGAGTCCGCGGCCCTTGCGGCCGGTCTTTTCTTTCAGCGCCGCTGTCCAGACGCTCCACGACTCACTGGTCACGTCGCCGGCCAGAAGCAGCGACTTTGCCTCGGCGATAAAGTCGGCATCTTCATCATCGATGATGGATTCGATGCGGCCATAGGCGATATCGGCAAACGGTTTCGCATCCTGCACCGTCTGACAGTTCTCCCGCACGGCCAGCCAGAAGGCTTCATTCGCAGCATCGGGCGAAATCTCGTTCAACTGCTCTTTCACAGCGTCAAATGGCAATGCGTGGATCAATGATGCATTGAGCGCAAGAAGGTCTCGTTCATCGAACTTTGCAGGCGCTCGGCCGATCTTGCCAAAGTCAAAGTCCGCGGCGAGCGCATCGAGCGTCTCACGCACTTCGATATTGTCCGACGTGCCAAGCTTGGCGAGCAGCGACAGGATCGCCATTGGCAGAATGCCGCGTTCGTTCAGCGTTTCCATGTTGAGCGAGCCCAGGCGCTTCGAAAACGCCCCGCCTTCTGCATCGACCAGCAGCGGCGTGTGCGCCATATCGGGCGCGGTCCCATCAAGCGCCTTGAAGATTTCAATCTGCGCGCCGGAATTCGTGACATGATCCTCGCCGCGCACGACATGCGTGATGCCGGCATCGATATCATCGACCACAGATGGCAGCGTATAGAGATAGGAGCCATCTTCACGGATCAGAACCGGGTCAGACACGCTCGACGTATCAATGCTTTGCGGGCCGCGCACCAGATCAGTCCATTCAACGCGGTCGCCTGACAGTTTGAACCGCCAGTGCGGCTTGCGCCCTTCGGCTTCAAGCTTCGCCTTGTCTTCATCCGTCAGGTTCAGCGCCGCCCGGTCATAGACCGGCGGACGGCCCCGTGACAGCGCGATCTTCCGCTTGCGATCGAGTTCGTCAGCGGTCTCATAGGCCGCATAGAGCAGCCCCATTTCGCGCAGCTTGTCGGCTGCCGCATCGTATTGCTCGAACTTGTCAGACTGATTGAATGTGTCATCCCATTCCAGGCCGAGCCATTTCAGGTCCGCCTTGATCTGGTCTTCATACTCTTTCGTTGACCGTTCCGTATCGGTGTCGTCGACGCGCAGGATGAACTTGCCGCCCTGCCCCTTGGCGAACAGCCAGTTGATCAGCGCTGTGCGGACATTGCCGACATGCAGCTTGCCGGTCGGCGATGGAGCAAATCTAACGATTGGAGACGTCATCAATCATCCCTGAAACGGTTGGTAATCGGATAGCGCCGGTCGCGCCCGAAATTCTTGCTGCCGACCTTCACGCCGGGCGGCGCCTGCCTACGCTTGTATTCGGCAAGATACAAGAGATGCTCGATCCGCTTTACAGTCGCCTCCTCATGGCCGCGGGCCATGATATCGCGAATGTCTTCTTCCTCATCGACAAGGCCGCGCAGGATATCGTCAAGCTGGTCATAGGGCGGCAGCGAATCTTCATCCTTCTGGTCTTCGCGCAGCTCCGCCGATGGCGGCTTTGTGATGATCCGCTCGGGAATAACCTCACCTTTCGGACCGAGCGCGCAGTCTGGATGGTTGAGGTTGCGCCACCTGGAGAGCTCGAAGACTTCGGTCTTGTAAAAATCCTTCAGCGCATTGTAGCCGCCGCACATATCGCCATAGAGCGTGGCGTAGCCCACAGCCATCTCTGACTTGTTGCCGGTCGTCACGACCATGTGGCCGAACTTGTTCGACAACGCCATCAGCGTCACAGCCCGCAGGCGCGACTGGATATTCTCTTCGGTCGTATCGCTCTGCGTTTCAGCAAACTGCTCGGTCAGCATCTCGTCCAGCGCGTCCACGCCGGGCCGGATATTGATGATGTCGTAGCGCGCGCCAAGCGCTTTGGCGCACGCCTTTGCGTCTTCCAGACTGTCGGACGACGTGTACTTCGACGGAAGCATCACGCACCAGACGCGGTCCGGGCCAAGCGCATCAACCGCAATCGCCGCCGTCAGCGCGCTGTCTATCCCGCCGGACATGCCGAGCACGACGCCCGGGAACTTGTTCTTGTTGACGTAATCGCCGAGCGCCAGCATCGCGGCGCGATACTCCATGTGCCAGCCGTCATGATCCAGCCGGCAGCCTTCATCCTTCAGGACAAATTTGCGCTCTTCCAGATCGAACTCGACCATCTCAGTGCCGGACACAAACTGGCCCACCAGCCCACACCGTTCAGCATGGGTGGTATTCGTCGCGTATGATGCGCCATCAAAGACAAGCTCATCCTGTCCGCCGACCTGATTGACGAACAGATATGGCATGCCGAGGCGGCTCCACCGGTCAAACGCTTCGGCGCGTTCCTTATGGATGCTCCGGCGCCACGGCGATCCGTTCGGGATGATCAGCATCTCGGCCCCGGCGGCCCGGGCCGCATTGGGCACCCGGTCGAACCAGACATCCTCGCAGATGGCGAGACCGATTTTCACGCCTTTCAAATTGATGATGACGGCGGGCGACTTCCCCTTGGTGAACAGGCGCTGCTCATCAAAGACGCCGTAATTGGGCAATTCCTGCTTGTCGTATCGCGCCTCGATCACTCCGCCGGCGCAATAGACCGCAGAATTGTACAGCGCTCCGTCTTCTGCCCACGGCGAGCCCGTGACGAAAGCGGGAAGGTCCGCGCTCTCTTCGGCCAGCTGCCTGACGGCATTCATACTGTCCTCGACAGCACTTGGCTTCAGGACCAGATCTTCCGGTGGATAGCCAAGCATGAACATCTCGGCGAACACGACCAAGTCAGCGCCCTTTTCAGCGCCTTCCTTCAGCGTCGCACGCGCTTTTTCGAGATTGCCGTCAATGTCCCCGACAATCGGATTGAGCTGCGCGACCAATATCTTCAGCGTATCTGCCATGTCGCTGACTTAAGGTGCCTTTTTAGCGCTGCAAAGCCCCCAGCAGTGCGTCACAGACACGGTGAAGCTGATCTTCCGACAAATATGGGTGCATCGGCAGACTCAGAACCTCCTGAGAGGCCTTCTCGCATTCAGGCAAACCGCGGGCCGGCGAGAACTGCTCGAAGGCCGGCATCTGATGAATCGGCGTATCGTAATAGATCGCTGTTGGCACACCGGCGTCCTGCAGCTTCGCCCGAATCGCATCGCGATCCGGCACCCGTACCGTGTACAGCCCATAAGCGGGCTCATCGGACTGCGAGCCGGTCTGCATCTCGACTTTGCCCTCCAGCCGCTGATTATAAATCGACGCAGCCGTGATCCGCCGCTGGCGTTCCCCTTCGAAAATACCAAGCTTTTCTGCAACAACGGCGCACTGGATAGAGTCGCATCGACCGTTGATTCCGACGCGAATCGATTCCTTGCGATTGTCGCCCGTGCCGTGCCAGCGGATCGAGCGAAGCAAGTCGCCCATCTCCTTGTCACGCACCAGGATTGCGCCGCCGTCTCCATAGCCGCCAAGCGTCTTGGTCGGGTAGAAGCTGGTCGCCGTTATCTCGGCCAGCGTGCCGAGCCATTTGCCATCCTGCTTCGCACCGAAAGCCTGCGCACCATCACCAACGATGACGAGACCATGCGCATCGGCGACTTGCTGAATGGCTTTATAATCCGCAGCCAGACCATAAAGGTCGACCGGAATGACGGCGCGGGCTCGCAAGTTACGCGTGCCTTTGACCCGCTGGACTTTCCGCTCAAGGTCTTCGGGATCCATATTGAACGTGTTCGGGTCGATATCGACGAGAACCGGTGTTGCCCCCGCCAGAAGAACGGCATTGGCCGTCGCATTGTAAGTAAAGCCCGGAATGAAGACCGCATCGCCATGGCCATAGCCAAGCGCGATCAGCGGCATCACCAGTGCCTGCGTCCCGGAACCAACAGCAACCGCGTCGGCAGCGCCTGTGAATTCACACAGTTTCTGCTCGCATTCGTCGACTTCCGGCCCGCCAATATAGCGTCCATGATCAAGGATCGTGATCCAGCGTTGCTCGAGCGCTGGGCGGATCGAGGCCTGCTGCGCCTTCAGGTCAAAGAACTGGATCGGCGCATCCGCAGGAAGTGAGTTGAGGGCAGCGGCCATGGTTCAGGCTCCAATCTTTTCGAGGGCGGTCTGTTCGACTTGTTCGGCAAGCCGCACGGCTTCGGCGGCTTCCCGACCGGGAATTGGGGATTCGCGCTCGCCGAGGCAAGCGGCAAAGAAAGCTTCGTCGGCAGCGCCCAGCGGGTCAGGCAGACTGTCGGAAATGTCGGCGTTTATGATGTGACTGGTCGAGTTCTCCACCTGGCGGGTGAGGAAGTCGACGTGGATCGCACCAGACGGATACGTCACCGTCATATTCCGGCGCCGCTCCGGGGCGGCACGGCTGGCAGAAATCCTTGCCGTTCGCGCGTCATCGAAGATGAGGTCCGCTTCGGCCTGATCGATATGTTTGGTGTGGTGCACCTGGCCCCGGCCGGTCGCCGTCGCGCCTCCGCCCATCAGGCGGGCAACGAGGTCGAGATCATGGGTCATCAGATCCCAGATAACAGAGACGTCGCCTGCCCGGCCGTCCGGCGCTGGAGGGCCTTCGCGGATCGCTTCAATTGACAGCGGCGCCTCTGATATATCGAAGAAACCCATCGCCTCAAGAACAAGCCGCTCCTGGTGTCCGACCTGCAGGACCAGCGATTTCTCATCGGCCAATTCGGCGAGCTCTGCTGCAGCGGCCCCGCTCAGCGCCAGGGGTTTCTCGACGAGTACATGCAGCCCCAATGTGAGCGCCTTTTTGACAACGCTCTCATGATAGCTGGCCGGGCACGCAACGATGACGGCATCGCATGCGCCGTAGAAGTCCGCTTCGCTCTTGAAGGCGTTCACGCCTTGCTTGTCGGCAAGCGCTGAGGCTCTTTCCAGATCCGGATCGAATACGCCGACAAATTCTGCCCGATCCGACGCTGCGATCTTGCCGGCATGATATCCGCCAAACACACCCGCTCCGACGAGGCCAACCTTCAGAGATGACATTGTGTACTCCACCTTGTTGGCTCCCCTTCGCACCGGTTTGTGTCTCATCACAAGTCCGGCGCACAGGCTTGTCGATCAAAGAGTCTTGCGAATTCTTTCGCTCCGCCCTTCACACGATGCGCGCTGCGGCCCATCTGTTGGCCATATATAAACAAGGAGGACACCGTAATGGCTACACTGAAATCGAAAGAATGGGCGCTCGCAGCACGCCCGGTCGGCATGCCGAAACTCTCTGACTTTGCGATGAGCGAAACCGACGCCGCTGAGCCAAAGGACGGTGAAATCCAGGTCCAGAACAGCTGGATGTCCGTTGACCCTTATATGCGCGGGCGGATGTACGATCGCGAAAGTTACGTGCCCCCTTTCCAGATCGGCGAAACGCTTCAGGGCGGCGCTGTTGGAAAGGTCACCGCATCGGCTCATCCTGACTTTGCCGTCGGCGATCTCGTCACATCGATGGCTGGCTGGCGCGAAGCCTGGACGGCCAAGCCTGAAGAGGTGATGGCCAACAAGGTTCCGCAGACGGGTCTCCCCGATTCGGCGCTGCTCGGCGTTGCCGGCATGCCCGGCCTGACCGCCTATGCAGGCCTGCTTCGCGTCGCCGACCTGAAAGAAGGTGATACCGTGTTCGTGTCGGGCGCAGCCGGCGCCGTCGGGTCAACCGTGACACAGATCGCCAAGATCAAGAATTGCACGGTGATCGGGTCTGCCGGCGGCAGTGAAAAATGCAATCTTATCAAAGACCTCGGCGCTGACGCCGTGATCGATTACAAGCAGCACGACACCTATGAATCCCTGCTCGGTGCACTGAAGTCAGCCGCCCCGAAAGGCATCGACGTCTACTTCGACAATGTCGGCGGTGATCATCTTGAAGCCGCGATTGAATGTGCACGGCCTATGGCCCGTTTTGCCGAGTGCGGCATGATCAGCCAGTATAATGCCACCGAACCCGTTCCCGGGCCGCGCAACATTATTCAGGTCGTCGGCAAGCAGCTGCAAATCCGGGGTTTCATCGTCTCCACGCACACTGATATGCAGCCGCAATTCCTGCAGGACATGGCTGGCTGGATTCAGTCGGGCAAGATGAAGTTTGAGGAAACAGTCATGGAAGGAATCGAGACGGCTCCTGAAGCCTTCCTCGGCCTCTTCCAGGGGCGAAACACCGGAAAGATGCTGGTCAAAATCGACTAGCCAACACTCAATAATCGAGGCTTTGCATGGCACGTTTGTTCGATGCCTACATCATCGTTGACTGGAGCGCGGCCAGCAAACCGGCGCAGGGGGCCAATTCGATCTGGATTGGAGCTCTCGCCCGTGACGCGCGGCTGAAGTTCCAGTTTCAGGCGGCCAACCCACCCACTCGCCTCAAGGCGCGCGACATGATTGCGGGCCTCGCGGAACGCTTTGCCGCGCGCGGAGACAAGGTGCTGATCGGTTTGGACTTCAGCCTTGGTTATCCGGCTGGCACCGCAAAAGCGGCCGGTCTGGAAAAGGCCGGCGAGCCAGCATGGAAAAGCACCTTCGATCATCTGGCGTCCAAGCTTAAGGACAAGGACGACAATTCGAACCGTCGCTTCGCCATTGCCGCCGGCATGAATTATTCCATGACAAAAGGACCCCAGCCGTTCTGGGGGGCGCCCGCCCGTGACCAGATCACCACTCTGTCAGGTAAGAAAGGCGACTTCACGCAATCGCCCGTTGCCGAATACCGGATCGCGGAAGACTACGTGCGACGGAATTTCAAGGCGAAACCCAAATCGGTCTGGCAGCTTTATGGCGCTGGCTCCGTTGGCAGTCAGTCGCTGCTTGGGATTCCCACCGTCAAAGCCCTCACCGAACGACTGCCTAACTCGAAGATCTGGCCATTCGAGACCGGCTTTCAGGCACTCGACGAAGACGCGCTAGAAACCACGGACATCGTCTTCGCCGAGGTCTATCCTTCGCTGGTCGATGCCAAGCCCGGCCCCGGTGAAGTGCTCGACGAAGCACAGGTCCGCGCACTCGCCCACCACTATTACGATCTGGACGAAGCGGGAAAACTCGGCCCTCTCTTTGGCCCGCCGGAAGCGCTCGAAAGCACGGAAATTGCGCAGATAACCACAGAAGAAGGGTGGATTCTGCTGAAATAGCCCGTCGTTATTGGGTTTTCGGGCTATTTACCCCCTCCGAATCATGTAGAACCAAGACGCGGCACTGTTGAGCCGTAAGCTAAAAGGAGAGCCCAATGAACAAGGGTGAACTTACAAAAGCCGTCGCAGAATCTGCAGGCATGTCTCAAGCAGACGCCGGCAAGGCGGTAGACGCAGTTTTCGATACCATCTCTGGTGCGGTCAAAAGCCGTAAGCAGGTGGCAATCGCAGGTTTCGGCACATTCCACGCGAAGACGCGTGGCGCGCGCGAAGGTCGTAACCCGGCAACGGGCGAAACGATCCAGATTCCTGAGAAGACGTCTGGTGCTTTCAAGCCTGCTTCGGCTCTGAAAGACATCTAAGCTTCGACAGCGATCTTAGATCACTGGGCGGCGCGTCGGTTTCAACCGGCGCGCCGCTTTCATTTCCAGCATCAGGGTCTGCATCAGACCTGCGAACACAGAAGCGATCAGCACAGCCTGCATCATCCCCATGGCACCGCCGCCCCGGACCATGCCGAAATACCAGGCGAGTGGCAGCATCAGGATGAAATAGGATCCAAGATGGATGAAGGTGGGCGGCCAGATCACATTCTGTGCTCGCATCGCCATCGAGGCGACGTTCTGCAAACCGTCAAAGACGATAACCACAGACGTGAAGCCGATTATCGGCACAAGCGCAGCATGGATGGCGACGCCCCCGACTTCCGCATCCGACTTGATCAGAATGGATGCCAGCGGTTCCTGGAACATCCAGACGAGCGCGCCCAGAAGTACGCCGATCAACACGGTCGCCACAACGCCCAGTCGGGAGGCTTCGCGCACCTGATCGGAATTCTTGCGCCCATAGGCTTCGGCCACACGGACGCTTGTCGCTGTGCCGAGGCCCAGGAACGCCATGAAGCAGAAGCCAATGACATGGATCGCCATGCCGTAAATCGTATTCACAGCGGTGCTGATCAACGTGGCGATAATGAAAGTCGAGTTGAACCCGCCCCACTCGGCGACATTCGAAACCGCAGTGCCGTAACCGACGGAGAATTGATGTTTGGCTTCCCCCTCTGGCCCAGCTTCAGACGGCTTGAAGGCCGGGGTCAGCTTCCACACGGCCAGAAGGAAGAAGATCACGAGCCCCCAGCGCGTGCCGGTCGTTGCGATGGCAACGCCATCGGCGCCCAGTTTCGGCATACCCCACCAGCCCGCTACAACCGCCAGATCGATCACGAGGTTGATAAGAACGCCGGTATACATGATTGCCGTCACAATCAGTGGGCGCCGAAGCGCTTCAAGATACGACCCGGCAACATGGGTCAGCATATGACCGATCAGGCCAATCGCGAGAATGCGCGTGACCGACGCCGTGCCTTCTGCCACATGCTCCTCGAAGCCGAACAGCCTGAACATCGGACTCGCAATCAACAGGATTACGGCCGTCAAGATCGCCCCGAACCAGAGCGAAAACTTGATGCCCCGCCGGAAAATGCGGCCGCTATTATGCCCATCGCCGACGCCTGCCAGTTCCGCCGTCAGCACCGAGACGCCCATCAGCAAACCCATCGTCAGCCCCAGCGACACACCAATCGGCAGCCACGAGTTCAGGACAAAAGGCAGCTCACCCGGCGCATTCTGGCCGAGCACAATCACGTCCGTCAGGCCCATCAACATCATCGCAGCGCGCGAGACGGCAATCGGCCCTGACAGCCGCAATAGATCTGCAATGTCGGATGGCCTCGCCCAGGCGGGCCAGACCCGCCTGCGACGCATGGCTCGTCTCCCTCTTAGCTCGCGGCGCGCGCTTCGGCGCTGACGGCGGCTTTCATGTGCTGGAGCTTCTCTGCGATCAGGAAGGCCAACTCAAGCGCTTGTTCGCCGTTCAGACGAGGATCGCAGTGAGTGTGGTATCGAGACGACAGGTCGGCCTCAGAGATGGCCTGTGCGCCACCAATACACTCGGTGACATCCTGGCCGGTCATCTCGAAATGAACCCCGCCCGGATAGCACCCTTCTGACGAGACGACCTCAATGAACTGGCGCACTTCGGACAGGATGCGGTCGACCGGACGGGTCTTGAAGCCGCTGTCCGTCTTCAGCGTGTTGCCGTGCATCGGGTCACAGGACCAGACGACATTCCGCCCACTCTTCTTCACAGCGCGTACCAGCGGCGGAAGACCTTCCTTCACGCCTTCTGATCCAAAGCGGGTGATCAGCGTAATACGGCCGGCTTCGTCCTTCGGGTTCAGCGTCTCGATCAAACGCAGAAGCTCGTCGGTCTCCAGGCCCGGCCCGCACTTGATGCCCAGCGGGTTGCGGATGCCCTTGCAGAACTCGACATGCGCATGGTCGACTTGGCGCGTACGGTGGCCGATCCACAGCATGTGCGCCGAGGTATCGTACCAGTCGCCAGACGTAGAATCGACACGCGTCATCGCTTCCTCAAAGCCCAGCAGCAAGGCCTCATGCGACGTATACACATCGACCTGCGCCATTTGCGGCACGGTCTTGGAGTTCACGCCGCACGCGTTCATGAAGGACAAAGCGTCGGAGATACGGTCCGCGAGCGCTTCATACCGAGCGCCCTGCGGTGAGCGGTCAACAAAGCCCAGCATCCACTGGTGCACATTCGCAAGGTCAGCATAGCCGCCCTGCGAGAAAGCCCGCACAAGGTTCAGCGTCGATGCGGACTGTGAGTAGCTCCTGATCAGCCGCTCAGGGTCCGGCAACCGCGCTTCCTCGGTGAACTCCATCCCGTTGATATTGTCGCCGCGATAGGATGGCAGCGTCACGCCATCGACCGTCTCGACAGGCGACGAACGGGGCTTGCCGAATTGTCCGGCCAGACGGCCAACCTTCACGACAGGCTTTGACGCGGCAAACGTCAGGACGACCGCCATCTGCAGCATGACACGCAGCGTGTCGCGAATATTGTCCGCGCTGAATTCCTTGAAGCTCTCGGCGCAATCGCCGCCCTGCAGCAGAAAGGCTTCACCGGCAGAGACAGAAGCGAGCTGTTGCTTGAGTTTGCGTACTTCGCCTGCAAACACCAGCGGCGGAAACTCTTTCAGGCGTGCTTCCACATCAGACAGCGCCGCGCTATCCGGATAATCTTCCGGAATATGCTTGGCAGGCTTGGCTCTCCAGCTGTTCGGTGTCCAGGTCATGTCTCTACTCCTCAGGCGCGCGTCTTAATCATAATGGCAGCGGTCGCACAAGTTTTACCACATTTCATGGGCAGTTTGTGTGGCGGAATCACCCCCATTGCCCTACCCATCGGGGTAAAAGAAAGCCACACCTCCCATGTCGCACGCCTTCATTGTTCACGGCCCCAAGGATGTCGATAACCTCTTGCAGGTGCATGAAGCGCTGCGCCGGGCCGGCATTCCTGTCTGGTATGACGCCCCCGGCGCCGACACTGAGGAAAGCCGGGCCACGATCATAGAGGCGATCGACAAGGCCTTCGCGATGGTCGTTCTGGTGTCCGCGAGCAGCGTTCGCTCCCGAGAGGCCCAGGGGCAGATCGAGCGAGCCATTGCCCGTGGCACCACCATTTTCCCTTTCCGAACCGATAATGCCCGCTTGTCCGGCGTCTTCAAGAAAGAGCTGGCCAACAGTCTGAGCTATGGCCTCATGGATGAAGGCGGTCTCGAAAAACTGACGAGCGACGTGCGACGCCGCTATCGCCGCAAGTGCCCTGTCCTGTCCGTGATGAACCTCAAAGGCGGTGTCGGTAAGACAACCATCACGTCACAGGTGTTCGGGGCATGGCAGGCCACAATTGGCGGCCGCGTCCTGCTGATTGACCTCGACCCACAATACAATCTGACCCAGACCTTCTTCGACATGGAGGCCGCAGACAAAAGCGCCATCCAGGACAAATCGGTCATCTCATTGTTTGAACGAAGCCGGCTACACGCCAGCGATGCGACATCGCCAGCCGAAGCCTGGAGCAGCCTGTCGATCGAGCCGTTTCCTGCGCCAGATCCTGATGACATCGCCCATTCCCTGATGGAGGAAGGCGCACCTGGAGGCGTGCTGGATCTGATCTCCGGCCAGTTCGAGATTTCCAAATATGCGTTCGCCACGGATGCAGCTGCGCTGGCAGCCATCCGGGAAAACTTCCTGCGAATGATCGACCATCTGCGCAGTTCGTACGATCTCATCGTGTTCGACACCAACCCGAACGCGACATTCCTGACAAAATGCGCCCTAGAAGCCAGTGACCGCGTGATCGCGCCGATGCATCCCGACATGTATTCGCTGCGCGGCGTGAAGCTGCTCAACCTTGTTCTCAATGAACAGATCGCCGACGACGTTCGTCCAGATCTGTCGGTTCTGTTCAATCGCGTTTCGAAGAATGAGCAGTCATCGTTTGAAGCCGACGCCCGCAATGGCGCTCATGACCAGCGCGCCGGTTTCAAACTCTCTGAAGCCCTTCTCCAGCATGCGATTCCGAAAAGCGGGCACCTCACAGTGAAAGCGCCAGAACCGGACCAGGCGCCATGGAAGAGCCTCATCATTCACAAAGGTCGCGGCGGCGGGCTGAAAGCTGTTCGCGAAGCCCTGAAGGCGTCAGCTGGCGAAATCCACCAGCTCGTCATGGCACCTTAGCCTTCCACCATCAGCCTGGTTCAACGTCCGGCACCCATTTCTGCCGCAGCGTGACGATTTCCTCGGCAATGGTGGGGTGCACCGCGCAGGTGCGATCGAAGTCCGCTTTTGTAGCGCCCATCTTCACCGCCACGCCAATCATCTGGATCATTTCGCCCGCATCCGGGCTGACGATGTGAACGCCAACGACTTTCTGGTCATCCTGCTTCACCACCAGCTTGATCATCACGCGTTCCGATGATTCCAGAAGCGCCGTTTTCATCGGGCTGAAACGCGTCTTGTAGATATCGACATCGCCGAATTTCTTGCGGGCTTCAGCCTCCGACAGCCCGACCGTGCCCACTTCCGGCTGCACGAACACAGCTGAAGCGACATTGTCGTGCTCGAACGACCACTCATCGTCGCCAAAGATGCTGTCAGAGAAGGCATGCCCCTCCCGGATTGCGACCGGCGTCAGCGCGATGCGGTCCGTCACGTCGCCCACAGCGAAAATATTCGGAACATTGGTGCGCGACGCATCATCGACGATGACAGCGCCTTTCTGATCAAGCTCGACGCCAGCCTTGTCACAGCCAAGTCCATTGGTGGACGGACGACGGCCAACAGCCATCATGATGACGTCGGCCATGACCTCCGTCTCATCGTCGAGCGTGATCTTGTACGGGCATTTTTCGCCCTCCACCTCATCGATGCGGTCAAAGGTGCGGTTGGTGATCACGCGAACGCCGGCTTCCTTGAGACCCTCGTGGACCGACGTGCGGACGTCATAATCAAAACCGTTGAGCACAGTGTCGCCGCGATAGACGAGACACGTCTCGACCCCGAGACCAGCAAAGACGTGCGCAAACTCGCAGGCAATGTAACCGCCGCCAGCGATCACGAGATACTTTGGCAGCTCTTTAAGCTGGAAAATCTCATTCGACGTGATCGTATGCTCGACGCCTGGAAGGTCTTCCTTGGCGGGTCTCCACGGCTCACCGCCCGTGGCGATCAAGATCTTGTCGACGGTAAATGACTTGCCGGTCTCCTTCAGTACGACCTTGTTCGGACCATCCAGTTCTGCCCGTTCTTCGAAGACCTCAACGCCGGCATTGGCGAGGTTACGCAGATAGATTGCGGACAGCCGATCGACTTCAGCGTGCATGCTGGACATGAATTTTGGAAAGTCGAAGCCATTCGACTCAACCTGCCAGCCATATTCCGCGGCTTCCTTGATCTTGTGACCATAGTCGCTGGCGTAGACCATGAACTTCTTCGGCACACAGCCGCGGATGACGCAGGTCCCCCCAACGCGGTACTCTTCTGCGATGGCCACTTTCGCACCAGCCTGCGCAGCAATCCGTGCAGCGCGCACGCCGCCGGATCCAGCCCCGATTACAAAGAGATCATAGTCATACTGCGCATCGGCCATAGTGGAGCGTCCTTCGGATTCCTGGTGTGTTTCTTGCCGCCCTTAGATGGCATGCGAGGATCAGTGTTCAATCACCGATGCCCCATCTTCATCACCGACGATGACCGTGCGGGCTAGACCGATAAACAGCCCATGCTCCACAACGCCCGGCACAACAGACAGTAATGCGGCAGCTTTCACAGGGTCCGGGATAACGCTGCAATGGCAGTCCAGGATGTAGTTTCCGCCATCGGTCACCAACGGCTTGTTGCCGCCGCTCGTGCGGACATCGATCTTCGGTCGGCTCACGCCAGCCGCCTTCAGCGCATCAAACACTTTCTTGGCTGTGATGGTGTATCCGAACGGTGTGACTTCGACCGGCAAGGGAAAAGCGCCTAGCACATCGACGACTTTGGACGGGTCAGCGATCACGACCATCAGGTCACTGGCATTCGCGATGATTTTTTCACGCAGCAAGGCGGCCCCGCCCCCTTTGATAAGCTGGGCGTCATCATTCACTTCATCAGCACCGTCGACGGTCAGCTGAATGCGATCGACATGCTCGATCGGCAAAAGCGGCACGCCGAGCGATTCCGCCAGTCTCCTGGTTTCCTCACTGGTCGGCACACCCTTTACCATCAGGCCGTCGGCAATCTCCTCGGCCAGCATTTCCACGAAAAACTTTGCTGTTGAGCCTGTTCCGAGACCGACCGTCATGCCGTCTTCCACGAACTCGATCGCGGCCGCCGCCGCATTCTCTTTCTCTCGCTCAAATGCCATCGCCCACTACCCTTATTTCTGATTCTGCTTTTTCTTTTCCGCCATTTCGACGCGGAAGCTCGTCGCCCAATCGGCCTTTTCGACTTGTCTACCCCGCCCGATCGCAAGCGCATCAGGCGATACATCTTCGGTGATCACAGAGCCTGAGCCGACATAAGCGCCTTTTCCGATTGTCACTGGCGCGACCAGCGCACTGTTGGAGCCCACAAAAGCGCCTTCGCCAATGCGGGTCTGATATTTCAGGAAGCCATCATAATTGCAGAAGATGGTGCCCGCGCCGAGATTGGCATTCGCGCCGACATCGCCGTCGCCGAGATAGGCGAGGTGGTTGGCTTTCGCGCCTTTGCCGACTTTCGTCTTCTTCACTTCCACGAAGTTGCCAATCCGGGCGCCCTCGCCGATGCGAGCACCCGGCCGCAGACGCGCATAAGGCCCGATCTGTGCGCCCTCATCGACAATTGCCCCTTCGAGATGGCTGAACGCGCGGATCACCGCCCCCGTTCGCACATGCACGCCCGGTGCAAATACGACGTTGGGCTCGATCACGACATCGTTTTCTATGATGGTGTCATGCGCAAAGAACACGGTTTCTGGCGCCGTCATCGTGACCCCGGACTCCAGCAATTCGCGCCGGCGGCGGGACTGGAACGCTGCTTCGGCAACGGAAAGCTCGACGCGCGAGTTCACGCCCATCACATCAGCTTCCTGGCACGTCACGACCTTACAGCTCGCCCCTGCCTTTCGGGCGAGTTCCACGACATCCGTCAGATAGTACTCACCCTTCTTGTTGTCGTTAGTGACCTTGGCGAGAAGATCAAACAGCCGGCTGGCGCGCGCAGCCATGACGCCGGAATTGCAGAGATCGATCTTCAGCTGTTCGGGCGAAGCATCCTTGGCTTCCACGATGGCCTCGAGTTCGTCTTCGCTCGTTGTTACCAGCCGGCCGTAAGCACCCGGCTTTTTGGCCCGAAAGCCGAGCACGCCGACACCGGTTCCCGCTTCCAGCTCGCCGAACAAAGCCTCGACCGCTGTCGACGGAATGAGCGGTGTGTCACCGTAGAGAACAATAACATCGCCCTTGAAGTCCTGGAGCGCGGCTTCTGCAGCCCGCACGGCGTGGCCCGTCCCGAGCGGTGGGTCCTGAATGGCAATCGCGTCCTCGCCCAGCGCTGCCGTCACATGCGACTTCAGAGCATCCGAGTTCGGGCTGATGACTGTGATGATACGCTCGCAACCGACGCGTTTTGCAAGCTGGATCGACCAGTCGATCATCGCTTGTCCGCCGACCGGATGAAGCACCTTCGGCAGGGAGGATTTCATTCGCGTTCCCTGCCCCGCGGCCAGAATGATTGCTGCTCTTTCCGACATGTATTTTCGTCTCATACTGCTTTGACATCTCGCCTAAACCATCTGACGAGTCGATGCGAGCCATTTGGAGCAAACTGATGGAAACGCACGAGCTTGACGGCTGGACAATCATTTTTGACCTCGATGGGACGCTTGTCGACAGCGCCCCCGATCTTCATGCCGCGCTCAATGACTGTCTCACGCGTTCCGGCTACGATCCCGTCGCTTTCGACCTCATCCATGGTATGATCGGCGAAGGCGCGAAGGCCATGATCCGCAAGGCGTTGACGCATCAGGGCGAACAAGTATCCGAAACTGTCGTCGACGATCTCTGGGGCGACTTCCTGAACCACTATCGCGAAAACCTCTGCCATCTGAGTTCGCTCTATCCCGGGGTGGAAACCGCGCTGGACGAAATCGCTGCCGCGGGCGCGACGCTCGCCGTCTGCACGAACAAGCCGCAGGCGCTGTCGGAGGCGGTCCTGAGCGGATTTGGCATTTTCGAACGGTTCGCAGCTATCGTGGGCGCAGATGCGGTCCCCGACAAGAAGCCAAATGGCGATCATGTGCTAGAAGCATTGCGCCGGGCGGGTGGCGATCAGCGCCGTTCAATGATGATCGGCGACAGCCAGATAGACGAAAGGGCAGCCCGGAATGCCGGACTGCCCTTCGTTTTTGCACCGTTTGGGTACGGGCCTGAACCTGTCGATCTCTCAAAAGTCTCAGGGGTCTACGAGACGTATGGAGACCTGCCCGGCTTGATCCGGGCGATCAGGTTTTAGGCCGCTTCGGTTGCGGCGTCCGCTGGACGGTAGGTCGTGCGGACATCTTCTTGTGCTTTAGCAACGCGGCGACGCGGCATGCCGTTCACCATATTGCTGCGCAGGTCAGTACGAGCACTACGCATGGCCGGCACGAAGCCAGCATCTACGAGGTCAACGTCGACTTCGTAGCCGCGCTCTGCCCAATACTCACGAATTTTCTCGCGAAGGCGCTTTGCACCTTCATTGTTACACCAGTCTTTCATTTCAATCTCTCCAGGCTAAATAAGGGGTACTGGGGGTTGTCCACCAGCATGCCTGCCCTTCTGTTTGCTATTTTTTTTCACGACAGCAGACGCGTTATTCTCCCGCCGTTCGTGAAGCTTAGATGACGGTTCTCGGGCTGAATCTCAAGGGGAAATCTAGATGAAATTTGGTTTAATGACTTTTATGAACAGCTGTTCATTCTGAACAACCGTTCATATTGTTGGCCCCTGTTCATCCAAATATCGGCCTGCTTTCACCATTCCGTCTCAGACTATTGATTTCAAATGCAATAATCGTAATTCCGAGGCCTTAACCACGAGTCCCTCAATCGGGTGACACTTTGACGCAAAAGTTTTAGGACCCAAAAATTCAAAAAAAGCGGCCTGCATTTTCGCATCGCTGCCATGCGCCGAAACATGCACAAAACACCTTGCTCAGCCCTCGTGTATTCTTCGTTTGACGTCTCGCGGCACTCTATTTATCAACTCCGCTCCCCATCACGGGCGATTAGCTCAGCGGTAGAGCACTGCCTTCACACGGCAGGGGTCACTGGTTCGATCCCAGTATCGCCCACCATTCCCTTCGGTTTTTTGCAATTTTTTGCGTTTTCGCCGACATATCCAGGCGGGGACTGGACCAATTGTTTTTCGCCTTTGCGCAAAACGGCAACGCCTTCTACAAGGGCCGCTTCGATGAAGTCCCTTCTGCGCCAACCTGCTGTGTCCTCCATATTGGGCGGACTGATCTGGGCCTATATGGTCCTGTGCGCCCGCACGATCCGCTGGACCGTCGAGGGCTCAGAGGGATTCAAGCAGGCTTGGCAAGCCGACAACGGCCTTGTCGTCGCCGCATGGCATTCCCGGGTTCTGTTGCTGCCAACCATCTGGAGCAAGATCGCGCGCAAACTTCCCCCAAAACAGTATCGGACCGCAATGTTGATCTCCCTGTCGAGGGATGGGGAAGCCGTCGCCAAGGCGATCGATCATCTGGGCCTTGAGTCCGTACGGGGATCTTCCACGCACAAGCGCAAGAAAAAGGACAAGGGCGGCTTGGCCGCGCTGGCTGAAGCCAGCCGCCGCCTGCGCTCCGGCAGCGTCATGTGCATCACGCCCGACGGTCCGCGCGGACCGGCCGAAACGGTTCAGCCTGGCCCGATCGTACTGGCGCAAAGGACGGGGGCGGCCATTATTCCATATGCCCTCGATTGCCGGCCGGTGAACCGGTTGAACACCTGGGACCGCTTCATGATCCCAATCCCCTTCTCCAAAGGTGCCATGGTGATCGGCGAGCCCATCTTCATCGACAAAACCGCAAGTACGGATGACGCTGTCCATGAACTCGGCAACGCCATGGACGCAGTCTACGCGCGGGCGTCTGAGCTCATTGCCAGGAAACACTGATCGCAACTGGCGACGCCGGACCAAATTCGCTTTAAAAGACCCGCTATGAGTCTGGGCCGAACTCTCTATCGAACTGCGACACGCGCTGTGCATCCGTTTCTGGGCTTGCTGATTTCCCACAGGGTGCGCCGGGGGAAAGAGGATGGCGAGCGTTCGGCTGAGCGGTTCGCCCGCATCCCTGGCCACGCGAATTCTTCGCCCCTGGTCTGGCTTCACGGCGCCAGTATAGGCGAATCACGCCTTCTCATCGCTCTTGCCGAGGCATTGATCGAGCATCGTCCGCATCTCAATTTCCTGTTCACCAGCCAGACCCGCACATCAGCTGAACTGGTCGATAAGGCGATCGCGTCGAGTGAAACACTGAAGGGGCGAGGCACCCACCAGTTTGCGCCCATCGATGCGCCCGCCATCGCCAGACGGTTTATAGAACACTGGACCCCGCAGGCCGCAATTTTCGCGGAAGGCGAGATCTGGGCCAACCTCCTCACAGAATTGAACAAGGCCGACATACCCACCGCTCTCATCAATGCGAGGATGACCGAAAAAAGCATTGATGGATGGGAAAAATGGCCAGCATTCGCAAAGGAGCTTTTCGGCAGTTTCGATATCGTGCTCGCGGCCGACCAGAAGACGGCTGCCGGCCTGACACGCCTTGGTGCACGCAAGGTGCTGCAACCGGGCAATCTGAAAACCTCACTCCCGGCGCCGACATCTGACCCGGCGGAGCTGGCCACACTGCGCACCCAGTTCAAAGGCGATCGCCATTGCCTCGCAGCGATATCCACGCATTCAGGTGAGGAAGCCTTCGCCCTTGATGCGGTCGCGCTGATGGACGAAACGCCAGCTCTGGTGATTGTCCCGCGCCACCCTGAACGGGCGCCTGAGATCATGGAGCTCCTGAAATCCCGTGGCGTCTCTTTCCATCAACGGTCTCTCGGACAGTCCATGACCGGCCCCGTCGATCTCATCCTGGCCGATACGCTGGGCGAAGTCGGCCTCTTCGCAGAACTTGCCGACACGGTTTATCTCGGCGGCGGCCACGCGGCCGGGGTCGGTGGCCACAACCCAATCGAGATCCTGCAGACCGGCACGCCTGTCCTGACGGGGCCGGACCAGTTCAACTTCGAAGACATCACTTCTGACCTTGCCGGCATAGCCGGGTTCTCGATCGTTGAGACACCGTCAGACCTTGCCGCAGATTTTCCGGCGGCAGCCCCATCCGAAGAGATGCGCTTATTCCTGAAGCAACGCACGCGCGAACCGATGGAGCAAACAGTCGCGGCGCTTCTCAATATCATTCCGGCGGAAACATCATGATGCGTTCACCCCATTTCTGGGACCGCGATGTCGACCCAAAGTCGCGTGAAGCCGCGCCCCTGACGCGTATCATGCTGACGCCGCTCGCTGCGGTTTATGCCGGTGTCACAAAGCGCCGTATTGCCAATACCGAACCCCACAAGCTCGACATTCCCGTTCTCTGCGTGGGCAATCTCAGCGCTGGCGGAACAGGCAAGAGCCCCGTCGCAGCTGCCATCAGGGACCGCCTCTCAGAAGAGCTTCCCGGCGCCCGTATCGCAACGCTCTCGCGCGGTTATGGAGGGACATCGAAAGGCCCGTTGAAAGTTGACTTCAAAACTCACACGGCAACCGATGTCGGTGACGAAGCGCTGATGTTCGCCAGTTCTGGCGAAGCGTGGATCGGTGCGGACCGGGCCGAGGCGGGCCAGGCCATGCAGGATGACGGCGTCGATTTCATCATCATGGATGACGGCCATCAGAATCCCGGCCTGTTCAAGGATCTCTCTCTTGTCGTCATTGATCGCCAGTCCGTCTTCGGAAACGGACACGTCATTCCCAAAGGCCCCCTGCGCGAGCCGGTCGCAGCAGGATTGTCGCGCGCGGACGCGATCGTCCTGACAGGCACCGGGCCTGAGCCTGAAGAACTTGACGGCTGCCCGCTGCCGATCATTCGCTCCAGCCTGGTGCCGCGCTCGGCCAACCTGCCGGGTACCTACGTCGCCTTTGCCGGCATCGGCAGGCCCGAGAAATTCTTCGATACGCTCGAAGAATGCGGCGCTCGCCTAGAAGACAGCGTCCCCTTCCCTGATCATCACGTCTATTCGGACCGCGACATTGCCTATCTGACCAGCCTGGCCAAGGACCGCGAAGCCACGCTCATCACGACCGAGAAAGACTATGTCCGCCTGAAGCAAAGCCAACGCGGAGACATCCTTGCCTTTCCAGTGCTAGCAACGTTTGAAAATGCGGACGTTCTGGACCATCTCCTGAAGCCGCTGATCGAACGGGCAAGCCAAGCGACATGAGCGAAACAGACCAATATATCCGTCCAACGGACATTGATGAGCGCTCAACCTTCGGGCAGCGCATCGCCTGGCGCCTGGAAGCGATTGCCTGGGATGTCGTCTACTGGTGGCCGATGAAACTGCTCGGCCCCGACCGCGCATCGGGCGCTGCTGGGTGGATCGTCAAGACGATTGCCCCGCTGCTCAGCCAGAACAATACGGTGAAGCGCAATCTGCGCATGGCCTTTCCCGACTGGAGCGAAGACGAGATCGAACGCGTCGCCAAGGCCAGCTGGGAGAGCGTCGGCCGCACGGCGGGCGAACTTCCCCACCTCCCCAAAATTCATCCCTATGAAGGTAACCGTGTCGACGTCGTCAATCCTGAGCGTCTCGACGCTGTCGAGCAGAGCGATCAAGGCGCTGTGTTCATCTCGGGCCACTTCGCCAATTGGGAAGTCATGGCCGCTGTCATCTGCCGCCGCCCCGTCGATTGCCTCGTTACCTATCGCGCGCTGAACAACCCGCATATCGACCGACGCATCAACAAGGTCCGCCACGAATACGGGATCGGCGTCCTGACGCCCAAGGGCCTCGGCACGCGCGAACTGATGCGGGCCCTGTCCGCTGGTCGATCAGTCGCCCTGATGAACGACCAGAAGTTCAATAAGGGGCTGGCGGTCCCGTTCTTTGGCCGCGACGCGATGACCGCACCGGGCCCCGCCCGCCTCGCGCTCAAATACAAGGTGCCCATCATCCCCGTCTCGACCGTTCGAACCGGTCCTGCCCGCTTTCGTGTCACTATCCATGAAGCGATCACGCCCGATCCGGGCCTCGAAGGCGACGCCGCCGTCAAGGATTGCGTCGCAAAGATCACAGGGTTCATTGAAGAACAGGTCCGTGCGAACCCTGAGCAATGGTTCTGGCAACATCGGCGCTGGCCCAAATCGGCCTGGAAAGAGGCCGGCGTCTGAGTGCGTCTTAACTCGCCGGTGAGGCTGACTGTTCTAAGTGTAGCTTTCAGGCCAATCAGGTGGAGATCTCATGACAATCCTCACAATCATTTCCGCGATCGCCCTGTTTGCGGGCGCTTTGATGGGTCTGGGCGCGCTGTTTGTGCCCAAATGGGCGCAGGGCGTGGTGCGCCTCGTGCCGGATCCGGATCCAGCAAAGCCGGGCGGCTACTCGGAGTTCCGGGCCACCTATGGGGGCCTCCTCTTCATGGTTCATATGACAACTCTCGTCATTCTCCTTCGCGTCGGCGGCTTCTACTCCCTCTTTGCCATCATGCCCGTGGCCGCCGGATGGTTCGGCGCCGGTCTCGGCCGGTCCTTATCGCTCCTGCTGGACGCAAAAGAGAACCGCTCAGCCGGCATGATCCCCGTCTGGATACCACTGGAGCTTGCCCTCGCTCTTGCAATCGCGTGCCCCATCCTTCACATAAGCTGACGCCCTTAAAGGACAGCGATAATGACGGATCGTCGTGAGACGCCCCGGCCCGGCAGACGGACCAACTCACCCTCATCTGAAAACGCCACGCCCGATGACTGGAGCGAAGGCGAACGGATTGCCAAATGGCTGGCCCGCGCTGGCATTGCGTCCAGGCGTGAAAGCGAGGTGCTGATCGAGCAGGGCCTCGTCACCGTAAACGGCAGGAAACTCACTTCGCCAGCCTTCAAGGTGACGGGCAATGAGACGATCCAGGTCCGCGGCAAGAAGGTCAAACAGCCAGAAGCGACACGCCTCTGGCGCTATCACAAACCGTCCGGCCTGATCACGACCACGATCGACCCAGCAGGCCGTCGCACGATCTTTGACGAGCTGCCAAAGCACCTGCCCCGCGTCATGACGGTTGGCCGGCTCGACCTTACCACTGAGGGGCTGCTGCTCCTCACCAATGATGGCGAACTCGCCCGCACGCTTGAGCTGCCCAGAAATGAGTTTCAGCGCAGCTACCGCGCCCGCGCCCATGGCAAGGTTACCCCGGAAAAGCTGAAAGAGCTCGCGGACGGTATCACGGTCGACAGGGTTACCTATGCGCCGATCGTGGCGGAACTCGAACGCGAGACCGGCACCAATAACTGGATCCGCGTCACGCTGACCGAAGGCAAGAAACGTGAGGTCCGCCGCGCCCTCGAAGCGGTTGGCCTTGAAGTGAACCGCCTCATCCGGACCAGTTACGGCCCATTCGAGCTCGCGGATTTGCAGCCGGGTGCCGTCGAGGAAGTCCTGCCATCACAGCTCAATGAAGCGCTCGGCACGTATATGCCGAGTCAGAAGAGCGGAAAGCCGAAACAAAAACGGACCCGCGGAAACCAGCGAAATGCGCCGCGAAAGCCGCGTTCCGCTTCAAAGCATCAATAGCCCTGAAGCGTGAACTCAATCCGGCGGTTGCGAGCATAGGCCTCTGAGGTCTGGGCGTAGTCCAACGGGCGGCTTTCGCCATATCCAACCGCGGTCAGCTTGCTCTCGGTCACGCCGTTGTCGACCAGGTATTGCTTGACGGCGTCAGCCCGCTCCTGAGAGAGGCGCAAATTGTAGGAGTCAGCGCCCCGCGCGTCGGTGTGGACGCCTATTTCGATCGTATAGTCCGAACAGATAAGCGCTGCGCCGGTCACCGCATCCAGAAGACGCGCACTGGACTCCGCAATGCTTGAATTGTCGCTATCAAACTCAATATTGCGGCCAGTCATGACAGCCGCGAATGTCGCCTGGCAGGCTTCTGGAGTCGGACGGTCAGCCAGTCCTGCAAGCGCGCCCCCCACGGCTTGCTCACCGCCGTCGACCGAAATCCCATCGACAACGAGGCTGATGTGTTGAGCACCGACCGGGCTCGACATGACGGCATTTCGTCCTGCTGAGTAAGCGGCCTGTTTCGTATCGGCATCGGGCGCCGTTCCAACCAGCGTGGCAACCGGTCCCGCTACGCTCACCGACAGCCAGTCATAGCCCATATTCTTGACGTCGTCCGTTACACTATCCACCCACGCGACCTGGCTTTGAGTGGTTTGGGCCGGCAGCTCTATGGCCATATCCTCACTGGTTGGAGAAAACTGTCCTTCAGTGAACAGATAATATCCATCCGGAATTTCCACACAGGCGCTCGCCGCACCATCATCGGCGACAGGACCGCTCGATTGACCGCCGCACGCCGAAACAATTGCCGGGGCAAGAAGCGCCGCCGTCCACAATTGAAATTTCAGCTGATATCCCATGATGCTCTCCGCGCAACCGACTTGAGTGTTTACGGTTTTTCCAACTAACCTAAACTTCGATGCATGAACCGTGCAAATTTCACTAAAGGCTCCGTGATGTTCAATTTATTTCCGCTGAAGCTGCCAAGCTTGGGCCTCCTGACGACCATTATCGCCATGTCAGCATCCTTCGCCACCGCCCAGGGCATCAGCTTCGATGAGCCGATCGACTCCCTGGACGAGGAAGTCGACGCCTGCCTCGCCTCCGAAGGCGTGTCGGTTCTGCCGGATACGAAGACCATTTGCTACAATGCAGCGATCTTTCCAGGCCAGTTTCTGCAATTGGCGGATATGGATCCTGCCGACAGAATAATCATTACCAGCCCAGGCGGAAACGTCGCCACGGCACGAATGATGAGCCGAATCCTTGATCAACGCGACGAACCGATTGTCATCGCGGGACAGTGCATGTCTGCATGCGCCATGGTGCTTGTTCCGGGGGCGGATGAGTTATGGATCCATCATTCTGCCCATATTTCCGTGCACGGCATCGTCATGATGGGATTTGATCAGTGGTTCGGATGGCTGAAAGACGGAGAAGACGCCACCAAAAGCGAACGTATATTGGCCGGGCTCGGCTATAATTTCCCCTACACCCTGCACAAGAGCGGCCAGGATCACATGATTGATCACCTGAAGGGCCAGGGTGTTGACGCAGATTACATTGAAATCGTCAGCGACAGAATGCTCGCCGACGCCCTCAACCATGACTGCCGCGTCGACCCGAATGAGTATTGGGGCATGATCGATGCCGCGCACCTGAAGCGCTTTCTGGGTGACCGCATCGCCCATATGGAGCGGTTCGCACAAAGCTGGAGCGACCCGGTCAACACCGTATACAAAGACGTCACCGTCCCCATCGCCGAGCAGACTTACATCTTTCAGCGGGACTATAATGAAGCGGGCTGCGCGGCGTCCGATTAGGCCGGAAGCAACTCTTTCGGATAGTCCGGATAGCTCGCCTTCATGATCCCATGATTGAGCAGCATCTTGGCTTTGAGGGTTTCGCCAGCTTCGTCGTAGAAGCTCGTCTCAACCCAGTAATTCTCGACGCGGCGGCTCTGGGACAGCGCGACGACTTCCCGTTTCAGCTTGTAGGTCGCACCCACAAATAACGGGCCGTCCACCATCATGATTTCGAGGTCAGCAAACAGGCCAATCGATGGTTTCTTGATCGGCCATTTGACCATGCCGCCCGTATAGTTTCCCAACACGGACACCATTTCGGTCGGCACGATGGCACGTCCCCACGGCGAGGCATCGGCATCATAATACCAGTCCATCGGTTCGGTAATCTTCTGGAGCTTCTGGTTCAGCGAGAACGGATAGAGATCGCCCATATGCTGATCGGGCTCCATGCGAACGATTTCTTCGCTCTGCCCCGTCAATCCAACTTTCATGTCCGCAAGGATGACCAGATCGCCTGCAGGCCGAAGCTTCGCCATCCGGGCGCGCAGCAGCGTCTCGCCGTGATCGGGACCGAGCGTCGCGCTCGCTTCCAGAACCGGTGTGCCATCCTCTTTTTCGGCGCGGCAATACGCTTCGGTGTCGTTCTTCGGCTCGACGAAGACACGCACCGCCTCCCCTTCGACAACCATGTTGAGGAAATGGGTGGAAAAACAGCCTCGCTCGAACCATTCCTTGCCGAACAGGTCCACCAGATAGGGTGAGAACTGGCTGAAATGCGTCGGCCCTTCGATCGGGCCGGCCTTGATACCAAGCCTCTCGGCTTCACTGTCATCATGCAGCGACTTGTGGCCGTCATAAGATTGATCCGCCAGCATCTGAGCGGGTTTGCGAAGCGGTCCTTCAATAATATTCGCCATCATCCTTATCCCTTCATTCCCGCCATGCGCGCCCGCTCTGCGGCAAAGGCTGCGAGAGGCTTCACACGCTCGGCATTCGCGGCAGCGTTTGCATTGGAGGCTGTCCCGTCGCGCACGCGCCCGACAATGCCCTGCAGGATGCCCGCGAGGCGGAACGCGTTGTATGCGAAATAATAGTCGAGCTCCGGCAACCCATCACGGCCGGTATGCTCGCAATACATATCGACATATTCCTCCATGGTCGGAATGCCGTGCGCCTTCAGGTCCGGGATGGACGACAGTGATCCGCGCGTTTCATCGCCGCTCGGCATCACCCAGTTCATGAGATGGTAGGAAAAGTCCGCAAGCGGATCACCGAGCGTGGACAGCTCCCAGTCCAGCACGGCAATCACTTTCGGCTCGGTCGGGTGCAGCACCATATTATCCAGCCGGTAGTCACCATGGACAATCGTCGTCGTATCGCCCGGCGGGATATTCTTCGGCAGCCATTCGATCAGCTTCTCCATATCTTCGACATGTTCGGTTTCCGACGCCTTGTACTGCTTCGTCCACCTGTGAATCTGGCGCGCAACATAGTCGCCTTCCTTGCCGAAGCCTTCCAGGCCAATCGCCCGCCAATCCGTATTATGAAGATCGGCGAACGTCTTGACCTTGGCTTCGTAAATCTTCCGCCGCATCGCTGGCTCATACTCCGGTAGCGTCCCGTCCCAAAGGATTCGTCCGTCCACGCAGTCCATCACATAGAAGATTGTGCCGATGACACTTTCATCCGTACAGAGACCATATGGGCGAGCAACAGGGAATCCCGTCGGATAAAGCGCGTTGATGACGCGGAACTCTCGGTCAACCGCATGCGCCGATGGCAATAGCTTGCCAGGCGGTTTACGGCGCAACACATAGGTCTTGCCCGGCGTGAAGAGTTTGTAGGTCGGGTTCGACTGACCACCCTTGAACTGCTTGACGGTCAGGGGCCCTTCATAGCCCTCGACATTCGCTTCCATCCATTGCGCGAGCTTGCTCTCGTCGAACTTGTGACTCTCGGCGACCTCCTTGGTGCCCGTAAACATTTCCTGCGCGTTTTCGGCCTCTGACATGCTCTACTCCCTGCAATACCTTTTCGGGGCGCACCCTAGCGCGTGCAGTCACGCGGACAAGCTTTTCGCAAGGTCAAATCGCCACAATGAATGGGTCGGCCGCCTCCCGCATTTGAACGCGAGACAGCAAAACGGCCACCCTGATGAGAGTGGCCGTTCATGTTTTTGTATGACTGGATTAGCTCCGAGCGTCTTCAGCCATTTCAGCGAAGCGTTCGCCGTAGCAGGCCGACGCTTGAGCGCGCTGAAGCAGCTCGCGGGTCACCATGTCCAAATCCTTGTCTTCCAGCTTGGACGCCGCTTCCTTGGCGAGGTGTTCTTCGCCGCCTTCAACGGCCTCCAGAGCGGCGTGCTCATCGTCCTGGAAGAGCGACGTAAAGTCGGCCCAGGCCCTGTGAAGCGAGCCGCCTGTGCCGCCGGAGGTTTCCGGTTCGCCGCCAAAGGAACGGACCTGATTCTGGAAACTCTGGATCAGATCGGCCCGCTCGGCCGCCAACGATTGGAACTTGCCGCGAAGCGCATAGCTGTCATCAGACATGGCGCACACTTTCTCATAGCCTTTCTGGCTATCGATCAGCGTTTTGGTCACGTCGTTAAGGGCATCGATATTCTTGTTAGTCATGAGGTTTCTCCTTCATATCAGTGAAGAAGAAACGGATTGCCCGCCGCTTGGTTGCCTGCCGAGCCGCCAGATTACGCTTTTTTTAGCGCTCGGTGAGCAATGTCCTTGCGGTAGAATCCTTCGGGCCATTCGATTGCCCCGACGCCCTGATAAGCACGGTCCACAGCCTGCTTCAGATCATTGCCTGTCGCGGTAACGCCCAGAACCCTTCCGCCGGAGGCAAGAAGCTCGCCCTTCTCATTCATGTCGGTGCCGGCATGAAATACCGTCACGCCGTCAATGCCGTCAGCCTTGTCGACGCCCGCAATGACCGAGCCTTTCTCGGCCTTTCCGGGATAACCCTTGGCCGCCATGACAACCACCGCGCTTGGCTTGAACTCGGTGAGCCCCATCATGTCGCACAGCGCCGCATGACTGGAGACCAGCCCACCGGTCGCGCAGACAAGCAAGGCCGGCACGATGTCGCCCGGAAGGCCCGCCATCAAAACCTGGCATTCCGGATCACCGAAGCGCGCATTGAACTCCACCACTTTAGGGCCGGAGGGCGTCACCATGATGCCGACATAGAGAACGCCCTGATAGGGCATATCATCCTCAGCCATGCCCGACAGCAGCGGCTCGACGATCAGCGTCTGCACCAGTTCCAGCGTACGGGCATCGACAATTGGCGCAGGCGCATAGGCGCCCATACCGCCTGTGTTCGGCCCGGTATCACCATCGCCCACGCGTTTATGGTCTTGAGCCACCGGAAGATAGATGGCGCCTTCGCCGTCCGTCATCACGAACACAGACGCTTCTTCGCCGTCCATGAATTCTTCAATGACGACTTCGGTGGAGGCCTCTCCAAACTTGCCGGTCATGAATTCCTCGACCGTGTTTTCGGCTTCCTCGAGCGTCTGGGCAATCACGACACCCTTGCCCGCTGCCAGGCCATCGGCCTTGATGACATAAGGCGCACTCATCTGTTCGAGGTATTCCAGCGCATCGGTCAGATCAGTGAAGCGTCCATAGGCGGCGGTCGGCACGCCATACTTCTTCATGAGGTCCTTGGCGAAGCCCTTGGAGCTTTCCAGCTGCGCCGCTGTCTGGCTCGGCCCGAGCACGTCGAACCCCCGCGCGCGCAAGGCGTCGCTCACGCCTGCGGCCAGCGGCCCTTCCGGGCCAATGATGATGAGATCCGGCACAATCTGAAGCGCGAGTTCCTGAACGGCTTTCAGATCCGTCGGGTCAAGATCGAAGCAAGGTCCGATCTTGTCCATGCCGGGATTACCCGGCGCACAGAAAACTTCGTCGACGAGCGGGGACTGGGCGATTTTCCAGGCCAGCGAATGCTCGCGGCCACCGGAACCAAGAAGGAGTATTTTCATAAGCTGGGAGATGAACGCCCGGCCCTGTTTGATCAAGCCCCAATCTGCGCTCTGGCCTGTCATCATTGGGCTTTTGCAGGGAATCGAGAGCTTTCCCCCTGTCAAGCTCACAATTGGGCTTGCTAGCCCCGCTTCTCGCAGGGCAAGGTACCCCTATGGCAAACAGTCCCCCCAAACGCCGCCAGACAAAAGATCTGAGCGGGCTCTGGACAGGCTTCTACGCCTATGACCTCACCGATGATGCCGTCATGTTTACCGCATGGATCAAGGAAGAAGGCGGCAAGGTCACAGGCTCGATCCTCGAAGAAAATCTGACTGAAGAGCAGGATATCGCTGAGTATGAAGCCCGCATTACGGGCTATCGGCAGGGCCTCGACGTTCACTTCACGAAAATCGCTCTGGATGATGAGAGCGGCGAACCTTTCATGCTGCGCTATCATGGCGACGTCGATGCCGATTGCTGCCTCATCAGCGGCGTCTGGTTCTTTGATGACCCATCCGACTGGACGGGCACCTTCATGATGACCCGCATTTCGGGTGAGCTGAAAGCGCGCACAGCCGTCGCCGCGTCCGATACGCCGCGCAATTCGGACCAGGGTGAAAGCTAGGCCCGATGTCCGAAGAGGCACCATCCAACATCGCCGAGCTAAGCGTCTCGGAACTCGCCGCAAACCTGAAACGCACCATCGAAACCAATTTCGATCATGTGCGCGTGCGCGGTGAACTCGGCCGCGTCACCATCGCCCGGTCCGGCCACATGTATGCCGACATCAAGGACGACAAGGCTGTTCTGAACACAGTGATGTGGAAAGGCTCGGTGCAACGCCTCCCCTTCAAGCCTGAAGAGGGCCTGGAAATCGTCGCCGAAGGCCGGCTCTCTATCTATGCTGGCCGGTCCAACTATCAGATGATTGCGGATTTCATGCGCCCTGCCGGGGCGGGTGCGCTGATGGCGCTGCTCGAAGAGCGCAAGAAGAAATTCGCCGCCGAAGGCCTGTTTGACGAGCGGCATAAGAAAGCGCTGCCGTACCTGCCGCAAACCGTTGGTGTGGTGACAAGCCCGACAGGTGCCGTCATCCGAGATATCCTGCATCGCATACGTGAGCGCTTCCCGGTGCGCGTCATTCTCTGGCCAGCGCTGGTTCAGGGCGACAAGGCCGCTTCGCAGATCGAAGCCGGCATTCGTGGGTTCAACGCGTTGCCTGAAGCCGACCGTCCCGATGTTCTCATCGTCGGACGAGGCGGTGGATCGATCGAGGACCTTTGGCCATTCAATGAAGAAAATGTCGTCCGCGCCGCCTTTGAAAGCGAGATTCCGCTTATCTCTGCGGTCGGCCACGAAACAGATACGACGCTGATCGATTTCGTTTCCGATGCCCGGGCACCGACGCCAACAGGCGCCGCGGAAATCGCCGTGCCCGTGCGATCGGATCTCCTCATCGCCATTGAAGACCGTGAGCAGAGCCTGAAGCGGGCGCTGGCCCGCCGCGTTCGGCATGACCGGGACCGGCTCCGCGCGTCTCGTCTTCCACGCCTCGAAACTTTGATCGCGCAGAAGCGCCAGACCGTCGACTATCTGGAAACGGGTCTTCGCTCAGGTCTCTCGAGCGCGATCAAGACCAAGCAGATCCATCTGACCCGCGCCGGCGCGCGCCTTCGGCCGGAACCGCTGAAAACAGAAACGCGCCGCAACCGACAGAAACTCATCGATGTCGCTGTGAGGGCTCGCCCTGCCCTTTCAAGAATCATTGAAAGCAATCGAACCGCGCTCGCCTCAGAAGCGAAATTGCTGGAGACACTCTCATATCAGGCGACTCTCGATCGCGGCTTTGCCATCGTTAAGGACGGTGCCGGAAAAGTGCTGAAAGACGCGAGCGAAGCGAACGCCGACGAGACACTCGATATCACTTTGTCCAAAGGGTCTCTTGAGGCCATCGTTTCGGGCACGAAAAAAGCCGCTGCAAAGAAGCCGCCGCCGAAAACAGCAAAAAACAAGCCCAAGCCCAAATCCGAGTCGAAACCGCCTCCTCAGGGCTCACTTTTCTGATGTCCGGCATCGGCCTGCAATCGGCCTAAAATCGACCCAGGATCGGCCCGTAATCGGCCTATAATCGGCCTGTCAGACCGCCGGTTTTATCCGGAGGACGTTTCCAATCGTATCCTCGACAATCACACCGGTGCCTGCAATCGGGCTGGAGCCGTCCATGGTCTCTGCTGACCACTCTGTATCGCCAAGCTTCACGCGGCCCACACCGCCAGAAAAGTCTGCAATAACAACGCCTCGCTGCCCCACGGTTCGGTCCATTCGCCTGTTCAGCGTCGGATGATCACCGACGATCTTGCGCATACCAGCAAACACAGTGCGTCCAAGGATCACAAGCCCCGTCGCCGCGACAGCAAAGAAGATCAGTTGGCCTTGCCAGTCACTCAGCCCCGCCGGCGCAATGGCCGCAAAGATCGCTGTGATACCGGCTGCAATCGCAATCCACAGAAGATCGAAAGTCCCAACCGCCATTTCGATGCACAGCAAAAGCAAGGCGATCGCCAGCCAGTGCCAGGCCGTCAGTGGCCAGATGAGCTCATTGACCCCTTCCATGACTAGTCCTCCCGGCGCCTTGTTGAGGGAACGGTTCCGCCATTATTGCGCGATGATGCGGCGCTGTCGGCGAGGCCTTTGATACCTTCAATTGTCCCGAGGATTGAACTGAACTCAGCCGGAATGATGACCGTCTTCTGGTTTTGGGCCGTTGCGAGTTTTTCAAACGCCGTCACGTATTGCTGGCCGAGGAAGTAATTGATCGCATTGACGTCGCCCTTGGCGATCGCTTCGGACACCATGGCGGTCGCTTTAGCTTCCGCTTCAGCTTCGCGTTCGCGGGCTTCGGCGTCGCGGAAGGCGGCTTCCCGGCGGCCCTCGGCCTCAAGGATCTGAGACTGTTTCTGGCCTTCCGCTTTCAGGATCGCCGATTGCTTATCACCCTCAGCCGTCAGAATTTCAGCGCGCTTCAGGCGTTCAGCTTTCATCTGGCGAGCCATGGCTTCTGTAATGTCTGCAGGCGGTGTCAGGTCCGCAATCTCTATGCGCGTGACTTTCACACCCCACGGATTGGTCGCCGCGTCAACGACACTCAAAAGGCGCGCATTGATCTCATCACGGTTGGAAAGCACCTCATCGAGATCCATAGACCCGACCACGGTACGAATATTTGTCAGCGACAGATTCTGGATCGCATTCTGAAGATTGTTCACTTCGTAAGCCGCCGAAACCGGGTCGATTACCTGAATGAACACAACAGCATCGCAGGACACCATCGCATTGTCCTTGGTGATCACTTCCTGCGTGGGGATATCAAGCACGCTTTCCATCATGTTCATCTTGCGGCCAACCCGCTGATAGAACGGTACGATGAAATGAAGGCCCGGGTTTAGTGTCTTGGTATAACGGCCGAAATTCTCAACGGTGAAGTTGTACCCCTGTGGGACAACCTTCACCGCAGACGTCAACAAGACCAGTCCGGCAATCGCGAGGATAATCGCGACAACAAATGATGGCTCCATAGTGTTTCCCTCCTAGTACCTATGGATAAGATCGGCACCAGTTTTCCGTTTTTCAATAAATTCCGCCATAAAAAACGGCGTGTACCGATCTGGTACACGCCGCCTTTAAACTGGTTTGCGACAAAGCGGGACTCAAATTTGCCCGAGCAGATAGTCCGCGCTGGAGACCTTGAACTCGCCGCCGTCCTCGACATTCAATTGTTCGACAACGCCATCCTTGACGAGCATGGAATAGCGTTGGGACCGCTCTCCCATACCAAAGCCGCTGGCGTCCATTTCGAGCCCAAGTGCCTTTGTGAAGTCGCCATTGCCATCGGCCATCATGCGAACCTTCTCGCCAGCATTGGCCGACTCGCCCCAGGCATTCATGACAAAAACGTCGTTGACCGACGTGCAAACAATATCGTCCACACCTTTGCCGTGAAGGGCTTCGGATTTCTCGACGAAACCGGGCAGGTGCTTGGCCGAACACGTCGGCGTAAACGCGCCTGGAACCGCGAACAGAGCGACGGTTTTACCCCCGAAAATATCGGCAGTCTTGCGAGGTTCGGGCCCGTTCCCCGTCATTTCCATGAGGACGGCGTCGGGTAGCTTGTCGCCAACTTTGATTGTCATGAGGTTCTCCTGATTTCCTGCTCGGTACTTAGGCATTGTAACCGCCTCATTCAATCAAGCCTTGCCAATAATCGCGTGCTGCGTCAGCCTGATGTGAATGAAAGGTGACTTGAGATCATGACCGAGGATCTGACTGGAAAACTGCTCATTGCGATGCCAGGCATTGGCGACCCCCGATTTTCGCGCTCGCTCGTCCTCGTCTGCGCCCATCAACCCGACTATGCGATGGGAATTGTCCTCAACAAGCCGATCGACGACCTCACCCTGCCTCAGCTATTGTCGCAGCTGGACATTGACCAGCAAATCAGAGTGCCTGAACGCGCGGTTCTCAATGGCGGCCCGGTCGGCACTGATAGGGGTTTTGTGGTTCACTCAGGTGATTTCCACTGCGATGGAGCAACGATGGATGTCGGACAAGACGTGTGCCTCACGGCAACGCGAGACGTTCTGGAGGCCATCGCCTCGGAGGATGCGCCGCGCGAATCAGTGATGGCACTTGGATATTCCGGATGGGGCGCCGGGCAACTCGAAACCGAGATTGCAGAAAATTCCTGGATCATCGGCGATGCGGCGCCGGATATCGTCTATGGAGACGAGCACTCGCTGAAATGGGGATACGCGCTCGATCTGCTCGGCATCGACCCGGCCCGTCTGCATTCAGCTGGCGGATCCGCCTGAGCTAGCTTGCCAGCAATGAAAGTGCGTCGTCCGAGCTGAGCGGCTTCGAGAAGGCGAAGCCCTGTGCGAAGTCGAAACCCAGATGCTTCAGAACACTGATCTGCCCCAGATCTTCAATCCCTTCGGCCGTCGCGCTCATACCAAGTTTGGACGCGAGCAAAGTGACGGTTTCCAGAATCGTATCGACTTTCGGATTACCAATCTGACGCGTGAGTTCGGGATCGATCTTCAGCCCGTCCGCCGGCAAGGCTGCCAGCCATGAGAATGAAGAATGCCCGGATCCGAAATCATCCAGAATTACACCCGCGCCTGCCTTTTTGAGCGCGTCGGCGACCCGCACGGCCTCAGCGGCATCGCGAAGGGCCGCCTGCTCGGTTATCTCGATCCGCAATTGACCCGCCGAAAACCCGTGACCGGTCACGAGCGCATCCACTAAACCAGCCAGATCGTCGCGCGCCAGATCGCGTCCCGTGAGATTCACATTGACGAAAAGATCATCGCCAAACCCGTCCTTGCGCCACATCGACAAGGCTTCGCTCGCTCGGATCAACATGTTTGGCGCAAGCGCGGCATCACCGATTCCCGTGTGCCCCGTATGAAGCTGTGGTGCTTCCCCGTCCCAGCGGGCCAGGGCTTCAAAGCCTGCAATATTCCCCGTCGAAAGGGAGATGATGGGCTGAAAAACAGCCTTTAAACCCGGCCCCGGTGTCCCGGCAACGGACACGCCCGGTTCAATTTCCTGAATGAGATCGCCCACGACAGAGCCATCTTTTCCAAACTCACCGGTCAATCGAATCGCGCCGCCATTCGACAGACCGAGTACGCAGGCGAAACGTGGCTCCTGCTTCCTCGATGGGTCCAGCGCGCGTTCCAGCCGACTGCGGCTCAGCCCATCCAGTAGCACACCAATCGCATCGAGCGACCAGATGCCGCCGAGATCATCTAATGGAGATTGCGGCAATGGCTGGATTTCCAGCCGCCGGTCACCAGCATCCCACTTCCAGTGCCCGACGTTCGTGTCCGAATAGTTGCCCATTCCGGGAATCCTAGCGATTCAAGGCCGGGCTGGCGAGAGACTTCATGTTCTCTGGTGCGAAAGAATATAGTCGCGAACGGCGCCAGCGTCGGCCGCCATTTGTTCGAACACTTCCGCCCGGCCAGCCAGGGCTTTCACGCGCTCTGGCAAAGGCGCATCTCGACCGGTCGCTTCCAGAACCGTCTCCGGAAACTTGGCAGCATGCGCCGTCGAAAGCACCACTGTGACGGCATTCGACTGGGGCATCTCACGTGCGACCGAGGTTCCGACGGCCGTGTGGGGGCAAATTAGCCATCCCGTTTCCGCCAGAACGGTTGCCATTTCAGTCATCGTTGTCGCGTTCGATACGGACTTCGACGAAAGTCCGCTACAGCTCAAAGGTCCTTTGATCTGGTCAGGCAGTTCGACATCGCCGCTTTGAGCGAACTGGTCGTAGATCTGGCGGACAAGCCCGGCGTCACGGCCCGATACCTCAAAAGCGATCCGCTCGAAGTTGCTGGGAACGGAAATGTCCATGGCCGGGCTCGGTGTCGCCACTGCCTGCTCGCGGCGCATCCTGCCCTGCTCGAACAGGACATTCAGCGTGTCGTTTTCATTGACGGCGCAGACGCCTTCAAATCCCGCCAGCAAGCCGCATCGGGCGGCGACATAGCCAGCCAGCGCATCCCCCATATTGCCACTGGGCACGACAAACCGAAGAGGACGGCCGGCGCCAAGTGCGGCCTGCGCGGTCGCGTAATAAACCGACTGGGCCGCAATCCTCGCCCAGTTGATGGAGTTGACGCCAGAGAGACTTGTTCGGCGAACATAGTCCCGGTCTGCGAACAATGATTTCACGATCGCCTGGCAGGCGTCGAAATCTTCCGTCAGTGCCAGATTATGGACATTGGACGACCCGGTCGTTGTCATGAACAGCCGCTGCACAGGCGAGATACGTTCGAAAGGGTGCAGAATGAAGAGGTCGACATGGCCGGCCCCCGCAAAAGCAGCTGCTGCTGCGCCGCCAGTATCACCTGACGTGGCGCATGTGACGCTCATACGCTCGCCGCGCTCGGCCAGCACGTGGTCAAACAGTTGAGCAATGAGCTGCATGGCGACGTCCTTGAACGCCAGGGTCGGCCCGTGGTGCAGCTCCATCATGAAAGCATTCGGACCCGTCTGGACGAGCGGCGCGACCGACTGATGGGCGAAACTCGCATAGGCACGCTGGCAGATTCCACGCACGACATCGTCGGAGAGTTCGCCATCGGCAAAGGCCGATATGATGCGTGCGGCAACATCAACATAGGATTCATCAGGACCCGCGGGGTCTATGCGCGGCCACTCCTCGGGGACGTACAGGCCACCATCGGGCGCAAGTCCGGCAAGGCAGGCATCCACAAAGCCAACGGCAGCGGCCTCGCCTCGTGTCGAAATGAATTTCATCGATTATCCTCGAAAACGTAAGCGGCCTTGAGCGTGATGGAAGGCGAGATACACGCCAATAAGCGCCATTGCCATCCCCCACCAGGTCAGGGCGTAGCCAAAGTGGCGTTCTGGCGGCAGAGCGTCTCTCACCTGAAGCGTCGCATAAGGGTTCTCGGCCTTGCGAGCGCGCGACGAATCTTCGGCCAACCGGATCGTAATCTGGTCTGGCTCCACGACTTTCACGTTCTCCTGCTGATAGCCCAGCTGCCGAAGCATGGCGGTACCATCGAACCCGTACCAGATATCGTTTTCAGGCTGGTTGGACCTGGCGATGCCACCCGTCTTTGCCGGCCGAATGAAAACATTTGATCGCCGTGTGAAATCCTCCACATCGGCGACGGCCATCGGCACCGGGTGTACGCCCGACGTCGCATCGACCAGGGCGAGGACAAGGCCATCCTCTCCCTCAATCCTTGCCGGCGCATAGCGGCGCCAGACCGCTTCGCCGCCAACGATGCCGTTCAATTGCTGCACCCGACCAGGATTGGAGCGGTCTATCTGAACCGTAATCTCGTTAAACTCGGCCGAAACCTGCTCTGGCGGATTGGCTTTCTTGTCTGCGTAGCGCCCATATTGCCAGTTGCCGAGCCAGACCAGGATGGCCAGGCTCACCAAAGTCAGCACGGTCAGAAGAGGCATGGGCCGGAATGTCATGGCTGGGACTGATCGTCAGTCTCAGTTTTATCGACCCACTGCGCTTCTTCTGCGTGGTTCTTCCACTGCAAAGCAAACATGAGAGACTTGAACGGTCTCAGCAGCAGTACCGCCAGAACGATAATCACAGGCGTCCACAACAGGAAGTGGACCCAGAAAGGCGGAGAGAAAAGGGCCTGCACAAGCAAGACGGGCGGCATGATAAGGATGCCAAGCAGGAACATGACAAAGAAGGCCGGACCGTCGCCGGCATCGGCTTTGGAAAAGTCGGCCCCGCACGCAGTACATTTCGGCGCGAGACCGAGATAGGATTTGAAGACCGGTCCTTCTCCGCATGCGGGGCATCGGCAACCGAGCCCCGCTGAGATGGGAGAGACAGACCGGCTCACGTCAATATCAGTGTCCGAGCACCAGGTAAGGGATGACGTAGACGAAGGCGAACAGGAACAGCCACACCACGTCAACAAAGTGCCAATACCAGGCCGCGAATTCAAAGCCGAGGTGCTTCTTGGCCGTCATGCCACCCGTCATGAGACGAATGAGACATACAGTCAGGAAGATCGTTCCGATGACGACGTGCGCGCCGTGAAAACCGGTCGCCATGAAGAAGGCTGAACCATAAATGGTGCCGTCAAACGAGAAGCCGGCATGCGTGTACTCGAGAACCTGCAGTCCAGTGAAACTGATGCCAAGGACGATCGTGATGGCCAGCATGAAAATCGCAGACTTGCGGTTATTGTGCTGAAGCGCGTGGTGCGCTGCCGTGACGGTCGTACCAGACAGCAAAAGGACGAGCGTGTTCATCAGTGGCAGATGGAACGGGTCGAAAACTTCAACGCCTGCCGGAGGCCATTGCCCACCGACGGCCTGCAAGGCATCAGCGTATAGCGGATTGGTTGCATCAAACGACGCGCCAACGCGAGCACTATGGAAGATGGCGAACTCAAAGAAGCTCCAGAACCACGCCACGAAGAACATGATCTCCGAAGCAATGAACAGGATCATCCCGTATTTCAGGCCAATCTGGACGACCGGCGTGTGGTCACCACCCCGGCTTTCCTTGATGACTTCGCGCCACCAGCCGAACATCACGTAGGCCACACAAGCAAATCCGAGCGCCATAAGCCACCAGGTGCCTTGCGGCATTCCAAAGAGGCCTTTCATGAAGGTCACCGCGCCTAATGCCAGCACAACCAAGGACATCGAGCCGAGCAGAGGCCACGGCGACGGATTCACAAGGTGATAATCGTGTTTCACTTCATCATGAGCCATTGGCCACAACCCCTCGATTCATCATGTTTCCGGCGCTTTTAGCCTGCACCGCATTAAAGTCGCAACAGTTCAATTGAGCGCGGCTGAATTCGCCGCACCTTCAAAGCTGTCAGTTTCATAAAAAGTGTAAGAGAGCGTGATGGTGCGCACATCCTTCATGTTGCGCTCGTCATCCAGTTCCGGTCCGACAAAGAAAACGACCGGAAGCTTTTTCGTCTCACCCGCTTTGACGATCCGCTCCTCGAAACAGAAACACTCCAATTTGTTGAAGTAGAGACCGGCCTTGTGCGGCGTAACATTGTAGGACGCCATCAGGCTCACATCGTGATCGGACGTATTTGTGACTTCATAGAAGGCGAGGCCATGTTCGCCGAGATTGATCGGCATCGACGTCTGCAGCGGACGAAACATCACCGGCGCGTTCATTACATTGGCGTCAAACCGTACTTTGATCTCACGATTGACGATGGCTTCAGGGGCTTCTTCCGCAATTTGTGTCGTGCCACCAAAGCCGGTCACACGGCAAAATGTATCGTAGAGCGGCTTTGATGCGAAGGCGAGACCGAGCATCGCCAGCACGAGCACACTTAGCCCCAAAGCAATCATGCGATTGTTCATTCCGGCGCCTCCTCCGTCTGGCCGGCGTCATCGCCAGGTAGGACGGGCATTGGCGCTTGATCAGCGGTGCCGGGATCATTGCGCCAGTAGATACCGCCATCTTCGCCAAGGTCGGCTTCGCCGAGACGGATCACGGTCGTGAGGCCGACGATAATGACAAATGCGAACAAGGCGACAGCGAGCCACAGGTTTCGTTTCTTCTGAGCAGCAAGGCGCGCCTGCTCTTCATCAGGAACGTCGTCGGGAGGCATTTGCTCGTTGGTGTCACTCATCACGCTATCGTCACCGGCATATATGCGCCAAATCCACGCTCAATGATGATCATGGCGAAGAGAATGAAGAGATAGAGAATGGAGAACGCGAAGAGGCCTTTCGCCTTTTTCAAATCTGAGCCCGGTGCCCCGGCGTCACCCGCCTGACTGCGCCAGACATTGAACGCAAGAACCAGAAAGACCGCCCCGAGAACAAGAGCCGTGATGCCATAAAGCATGCCAGCGAGCCCCGTGATGACCGGTGCCAGACCAAGCGGCGCCAACACGATCGAATAAGCAAGAATCTGATTGCGTGTAGCTTTGGCCCCATGTGCGACGGGAAGCATTGGAACATTCGCTTTCGCGTACTCTTTGTGCGCCAGAAGCGAGAGCGCCCAGAAGTGCGGTGGCGTCCACATGAAGATGATGGCGAAAAGGATCCAGGCATCGAGCGGCGTGCTACCGCTAACAGCTGCCCAGCCGATCACAGGCGGAAACGCCCCTGCCCCACCGCCAATGACAATATTCTGCGGCGTGCGGCGTTTCAGAAGCATGGTGTAAAACCAGCCATAATACGCAATCGAGCCTGCCAGCAGCAGCGCCGCGAGCGCATTTGAAGCAAGCCACATCATGAGGACCGAAACACCGGACATGATGAGCCCCATGGCCAGCGCCTCGTCGCGTGGAACCGCCCCGGACGGAATCGGACGGGTGGACGTGCGCGTCATGATCGCGTCGATATCCGCGTCATACCACATGTTGATCGCTCCGGCCGCGCCAGACCCGAGAGCAACCGCCAAGGTCGCAATGGCAGCCATGACCGGGTTCATGGAAACTCCGGTGACGCTTTGCGCGGCGACGAGGCCAGCAACAGCGGTAAACACGACCAGCATCATGATGCGCGGCTTCATCAGCTGCACATAGTCAGCAGCCGTGGCATGACGGCGAGCGACTGGGTCAATCATTTCTGCTGTTTCTGTATGTGCCATATGTCGATCCAAGTGACGATACTGGAAACGGCCCCACACGCGCTCAACGTGACAGGGCCGCCCCTCATTCTTTACCTGACGCGGGCCTTAATGGTGTGCGTCGGGCTTAACTTCCGGCAGTTCATTGAACTGGTGGAATGGTGGCGGTGAAGGCAGCGTCCATTCAAGCGTTGTGGCACCTTCGCCCCATGGGTTTGCGGAACCTTTGCGGCGGCGAATAGCGGCTTCGATGACACCGACAAAGAAGATAGCCGTCGCAACCAGGGTCACCGCATAGCCCATCGAAGACCAGAAGTGCCAGGTCGCAAAACCGTCTGCGTAGTCGATATAGCGACGCGGCATGCCGTTGAGGCCCAGGAAGTGCTGCGGGAAGAAGAGCAGGTTCGATCCCACGAACATCGTCCAGAAATGGGCGTAGCCGATCGTCTTGTTGTACTTCACGCCGAACATCTTCTCGAACCAGTAGTACCAGCCCGCAAACAGGCCGAACACAGCGCCGAGAGACAGCACGTAGTGGAAGTGGGCGACAACGTAATAGGTGTCGTGAAGCGCGTGGTCGATACCCGCATTGGCCAGGACAACACCTGTCACCCCCCCCACCGTGAACAGGAAGATGAAGCCAATCGCCCAGACCATTGGCACTTCGAAATCAATCGAGCCGCCCCACATTGTGGCGATCCAGGAGAAGATCTTGATGCCGGTCGGCACTGCGATCACCATGGTGGCTGCCACGAAGTAGGCCTTCATGTCAGACGGCATGCCGACCGTATACATGTGGTGAGCCCACACGATGAAGCCGATCGCGCCAATCGAAACCATGGCGTACGCCATACCGAGGTAGCCGAAGATCGGCTTCTTGGAGAAGGTCGACACAATGTGCGAAATGATGCCGAAAGCCGGCAGGATCATGATGTAGACTTCCGGGTGTCCGAAGAACCAGAACAAGTGCTGGAACATGATCGGATCACCACCGCCAGACGGATCAAAGAATTGCGATCCGAAGTTACGGTCGGTCAAAAGCATGGTGAGTGCACCAGCCAGTACCGGCAGCGACAAAAGCAGAAGAACGGCGGTCACGAGAACAGACCACGCAAACAGCGGCATTTTGTGGATCGTCATGCCGGGCGCGCGCATATTCAGGATTGTGACGATGAAGTTGATCGCACCAAGAATGGACGCAATACCGGCAGTGTGAAGCGACAGGATCAGCAGGTCCATGGACGGACCAGGGTGACCAGTTGTGCTGGACAGCGGCGGGTAAAGCACCCAGCCACCACCGAAACCAAGGAATTGGCCCGTGCCCGGCAGCGTCATCGAGATGCAGGCCATGATGAAGGCGGCAACCGTCAGCCAGAACGAGATATTGTTCATTCGCGGGAAGGCCATATCCGGCGCGCCGATCATCAGCGGCACAAACCAGTTGCCGAAACCGCCAATCAGCGCCGGCATCACCATGAAGAAGATCATGATCAGGCCGTGATAGGTGATCACAACGTTATAAAAGTGCTTTGCGTGCTCAATGGCCTGGTCACCTTGATAACCAAACATCTCCATGATGCCGGTCAGAGGACCGATACCCGGCTCAGCAAGCTCCCAGCGAATTAGGCCAGAGAGCGAGTAGCCGACGATACCGGCGACCAGCGCAAAGACCAGGTAGAGCGTACCGATGTCCTTGTGGTTCGTTGACAGGAACCAGCGTGTAAAAAAGCCCGGCTTGTGATCGTGCGCGTGATCATCGTGGGCGACTGAGACTTGATCCATTGGCATGTCAGATATCCCTCTGGTGTCTTACTGGGCCTGGGCGAGGCGCATGGCTGCGTCCGTCGGCTCATCAATTGAAGCGGTAATGGCGGGACGAATGGCGTCAAACGCCGCATCAAAGTCGTCACCTGCCTTGAGGCTTTCGATCCAGGCCTCGTACTGGTCAGGTTCGACAACGCGAACCTCAATCGGCATGTACGCATGGTCCTTGCCGCAGAGCTCTGAACACTGACCGTAATAGACGCCGGTCTCCTCGACCAGGAACCAGCCCTCATTCAAACGGCCGGGTACTGCGTCCGTCTTCACGCCGAATGCCGGTACTGTCCACGAATGAATGACGTCCGAAGCGGCAGTCTGATAGCGGATGTAGCGGTTGGCAGGCAGAACGAGCGGATAATCTGTCGCAAGATTACGCGGACCGTTCTCAGGTGTCCCACGGTCATTGCTCAGACCACGCTGAAGCGGGTTGGAGACGTACTCTACCGGATAGCCACCGCCATCCAGTTCATCCGGGAAGGAGTAGGTCCAGTTCCACTGGTTGCCTTGCGCCTTGACCGTAACCCAGCCTTCTTCTGCAGCTGCAGGATAAATATTCTCATTGTCGTTTTCTGTCTGAGCAATTCGCTCCAGATCGGGTTCGTTCTCCTGATAGAAAAGATTGGAGAAGGAAGGCCCGGCGATCACGACCAGAATGATGACCGGAACGACAGTCCAGACGATCTCAACCACGGTATTGTGGCTGAACTTCCGGGAAACCGGATTTGAACGCTTGTTGTAGCGAACACAGACCCAGATCAGAAGCGCAAGAACGAACAAGACGATGATGGTGATGATCACCAGCACACCGAAGTGAAAATTATGAATGCGCTCTGCAATACGCGTTGCAGCAGGCTGGAAATTGATGCCGCCCTGTTCAGGTTGAGCAGCCAGCGCCGATGCGCCGAATGGTAAAATCGAAAGAAGAGCGATCAAAAAACGCACAGCCCGACTCCTTGGTAAAACTCTGACGCCTGCCATAACTACACTCTAAACTCTCGTCCACCCACCCGCTCAGTCTTATCAAATTTGTCGCAGCTGGTTCGCTTCGTGCGCGAAAAGGAGTATATTCCAGAGCATAACAAAAATGGAGGTATCAATGTCGATATATCGACTTGGTAGTATGCTGGCAGCTGCAGGCCTGTTCACTGCAGCCGCTTCAGCGCAAGTCTTCGTTGTCGGTGGCGGCTTGGCTAAGGAATGCTTCGACGAAGCCAAAAGCGGGAAATACATCTATCGCCTCGCCGAAGAAACTTGCTCCCAAGCGCTGCGTGAAGAGACGATGAGCCGGGAAAACCGGGCGGCCACATACGTCAATCGAGGTGTGATTCGAATGCGAGAAGGCCAGTATGACGGTGCCCTGAGCGATTATTCGCGAGCTGTCGATCTCAAGCCAGAGCTTGGCGCCGCCTATCTGAATGAGGGGGCCGCGCACATCTATCGCAAGGACTTCGCAGCTGCCTTGTCGCCGCTTAATCGGGCGATCGAACTCGATTCGACGGATATTTTTGCCGCCTATTACAACCGCGCCATTGCCCGCGAACAAACAGGCGATGTCAGCGGTGCCTATTATGATTTCCAGAAAGCACTGGAGCTGAAGCCAGGCTGGGAACTTGCTGAACGCCAGCTGAGCAGGTTCACGATCAAGCAATAATACGCAGTGATGACCTGGATGGGCGCTTGCAGCCATGAAGCGAAGCGCCCATTCTCATGTCTATGGAACAAACAGACCTCCCATTTGACCGCCAGGAGGCCACCGCCCTTCTCGCTGAAGCATGCGATGGTGCCGATGACGGCGACATCTACGTTCAACAATCCCGTTCAGAGAGCTTTCTCTTCGATGATGGAAGACTGAAGTCGGCAGCCTTCGACACAAACCAGGGCTTCGGGCTTCGCGTCATTGCTGGCGATGCGAGCGGCAATGCCCACTCCGGCGAATTGACCATAGAAGCCATTCGGCGCGCAGCCTCGACGGCGTCCGCAGCGAAGCGCGGTTACCAAGGCTCACTGGACGTTGGTCCACAGCCGATCAATCGAAGGCTTTATGCGCCAATCGATCCGACCGAGGCGCCCGGCTTTTCAGTCAAGACAGATTTGCTCGGCGAGATCGATGCCTGGGTCCGCGCCCGCGATCCAAAGGTGGTGCAGGTATCTGTGTCGCTGGCTGGCAGCCACGAAGAGATCGACGTGCTGCGCCCTGCGGGTGACGCTTTTCACGACGTACGCCCACTTGTTCGACTGAACATCGCCGTCACGCTTGAAAAGGATGGCCGGCGCGAATCGGCGTCATCAGGTGCCGGCGGCCGCGCTGAATACGCTGAATGGATAAAGCCGGAACGCTGGAAAGCAATCGCCGAACGCGCTCTGCGAAAGGCCGAGATCAACTTGGACTCAATTCCTGCCCCCGCAGGCGAGATGGAAGTGGTGCTTGGGCCGGGCTGGCCTGCTGTTCTGCTGCACGAAGCTGTTGGCCATGGCCTGGAAGGTGATTTCAACCGCAAGCAAACCAGCGTCTACGCCGGCCGAATCGGTGAGCAGGTCGCCGCCAAAGGCGTTACGGTTATTGACGATGGCACGATTGAAGCGCGCAGAGGCTCGCTCTCATTTGATGATGAAGGCACACCAACCCAGAAAACCGTACTGATCGAGGATGGCATCCTCAAAGGCTATATGCAGGACCGCCAGAACGCCCGCCTCATGGGTATGGCGCCAACCGGCAATGGCCGCCGTGAATCATATGACGCGACCGTAATGCCGCGCATGACCAACACCGTGATGCTGGGCGGCAAAGATGATCCCGACGAGATCGTGAAGTCGATAAAGCGCGGAATTTGGGCCGTCGATTTTGGTGGCGGTCAGGTCGACATCACGTCCGGCAATTTCGTCTTCCAATGCACCGAAGCGTACTTGGTGGAGAACGGCAAAGTCGTGGCGCCCGTCAAGAATGCGACCTTGATCGGGCACGGCCCGACAGCGCTCAACAAAGTGTCCATGATCGGCAATGATTTTGCGATGGATGACGGTATCGGCACATGCGGCAAGGCGGGGCAATCCGTCCCTGTTGGCGTCGGACAACCAACGCTAAAACTGGATTCGCTTACCGTCGGCGGCGCCGGTTAGGAGACCGGCACCTGGCTACAAGGTTTTTCCTGTTTCTGTTGGCGCAATGGCCTTTCCATCTCTTCGCCCGTTTTCAGGTCCGTGTAAGCCAGTCGGTATTCTAAAGGGTAGACCACATCGGTACGGATGCGTGGTACACCTTTGTAAAAGGCTGGCTCAAACCGCACCTTCGAAACAGCTCGTTTGGACTCAAAGCAAAAAATGGGTTCTGTGCATCTGGTCATGAGTCCAAACGGGTACCCCTCCTCGTCGACAGAAAACCTGACTGAACAACTTCCCTGCAGCCCCCAAGCGGCGGCGAGTAATGGATATGTTGGCACCGGAGGCAAAATCGGTTGAGCATCCTGGTCATCGAAGACAGGCTCAGCAAAGACGGAAAAGGACCCAAAAAACGCAATAAGCCACGACAAAAAGAATAAGCGCATCCCAACCCCCGGCTGCCTTTCTCAATCTTTAGTGACGTAACTGCAGTTGAGCAAGCAATCTACCGATGTACCGACAGAGTCGGATCGTGATAAAGTGAGTGCATGACATCGTTCATCGCAAAAATCGTGATCGTCACCACGCTGGGGTTGAGTGTGAACCTACCCATGGCTTCAGCACAAGGCCTACCACCAGAAATGCCGGTGCCGCGTGCGGACCTTATGGTCCGCAAAGCGGATGGGCTGCTGATCGATGTACGAACGCCGGAAGAGTGGGCGCAAACGGGCGTTCCCGCCACAGCCCATACGATCTCGATCAAGGATGACGACTTCGTGGCGCGGGTAGAAAAGATTGCCCGCGGCGACAAATCCAAACGCATCGCGCTGATCTGCAAGTCAGGCAATCGCTCTGCGCGGGCCCGCGATATCCTGATAGACGCCGGCTTTGAGAACGTCACCAGCGTCGCTGGCGGCGTGACGGGCACGGAAGGCTGGATCGATGCTGACCTGCCTGTCCGGCCCTACCCCTGACCGCTAATCCTACTCGGCGGTCAGCCGTCGCGCGTTTCGTTCTTGACCTGGTCGCCTGCGCCAATCGACGCTGACTCGGCGACCATCTCCTGACCTGCCAGGTTGTGGTCCGGCTCGTCCTCATCGCTCATTTTCATCCAGCCCTTAACGATCGGAGCGATGAGCAACATGACGACGCCAATCCCCATACCAATCCAGCCGACGCTCGAGAAGACAGATGCGTAATTGTCCTTCGCGGCCGCCTTGTCGATGATTTCACCGCCAACGGTTTCTGCACCGGCTGCCGAAGCGATCACACCCGACATGGCATTACCGAGGCCGGAATAGACAAACCATGCGCCCATCATCAGACCGACCGCACGGGCAGGGGCAAGCTTGGTCATGGCCGAAAGGCCCACCGGGGAGAGCATGAGTTCTGCCATGGTGTGGACCCAGTAGATGGCGAAGATGAAGAAGACTGGCGTCAGGAAGTCTGCGCCTGCTGTGCCCATACCTGCGGTCAAGACGAGATACCCAAGACCAGCGCCGAACACACCCATGGCGAATTTGACCGGCGTGGAAGGCTCCCAGCCGCGCTTGGCAAGCCACACCCACAGCCACGCAATCATCGGCGCGAATATGAAAATGAAGCCTGCGTTCAGCGACTGGAACACTGGTGTAGGCACTTCCCAACCAAATATCTTGGTATCCACCAGACGGCTGGTAAACAGCGTCAACGAAGAGCCTGCCTGTTCGAAAAGAGACCAGAATGGAATCTGAGCGATCGCAAAGTATATGCCCGCCCACATTCTCGTACGGTCTCGCCCCTTGAGGCTGATGAAGCTGTAAGCGGTAAGGCCAATAAACATGGCGATCCCGACGAGTGCACTCAGCGAACCAACGACTTCTGAGTTCATCACCAACAGCATGGCAAGCATGATCAGCCCAAGCCCCGTCAGGTAACAGGCCCATTCGATATTGATTGGTCCGAGCACCTTCTGCTTCAGTTTTTCCGGGTTTGGCGGCTCTGCGCGCCCCTCAAGCCAATGCTGCAACCAGAGGAAGGTCACCAGGCCGACCAACATACCGATACCGGCGAGACCGAAGCCCCATGCCCAGCCGTAATAGATCCCCAGAATACCGCAGGTCCACGTCGACAGGAATGAGCCGAGGTTGATGCCCATGTAAAAGAGCGTGAAACCGGAATCGCGACGCGGATCCTTGATGTCGTAGAGGTCCCCCACAATCGTCGAGATGTTCGGCTTGAGAAAGCCCACCCCCGTGATGATCAGCGCCAATGACAGGAACAGGATATAGATGAAAAGCTGCTGCTTCTCATTGCGATCGGAGTATTCGCCATCCGGCACAGTGAGCAGAACATTCGGTTCCGCATCAGCGTCAGCATTTTCAGACAGCGGCTCGACAACCAGGAGATCCGTCTGGGTTGCCTCCTCAAAGGTCACTTCCTGGCCATCGACAAGCGCCACCTGTTGAACAGCGCCGTCCTGACGATCAACGTCCTCAATCGGGTAGGATTGCCCGTCCACAATCAAAGTCTTCGATGGATCGGGCCCTGCGCAGCCGAGACCAACGAGATTGCAGACGTTCTGGAAGAGCGAGCGGGAGACGACATCGATGCGATAGTCACCTTCGCCATCTGCATTCATCGGCGTAATCCGGCGGTCTCCCAGGGTCGCGTAATTTTCGCTATCGAAAACCAGCTGGCGCTGGTCGCCCTCATAATCGATATAGAGTTTCCGGAACCGGTCACGGCCTTCGTCTTCGACAGCATATTCAGTGCTGTTGAACGTCACATATTGCTGCGATCCTGATCCCTCGAACGCCATGCCGAAGTGGCCGAGCACGAGCAATATTGCTCCATATGTTACGGCCTTTCTCTGCCCTAAATACCGGTCAGAAAGCGTGCCGCCGATGATGGAGATCGCATAAACAAGCGAGATGTAGGCGCCGTAGATCAGGGAGGATTCCTGATCGGAATAGAGGAAGTGCTGGATCAGATAGAGGGTGAGAAGCGCGCGCATCCCGTAAAACGAAAAGCGCTCCCACATCTCGGTGAAGAACAGGACGACAAGACCGCGTGGATGGCCGAAGAAGCCCTTCTCGCCAGACTTTCCGGACACCTGGTCCGCCGACACATCACTCATATTCACTCCCCGAGCTCAAAGTCAGACTCACTGACTTCCCTGACATCGCGCACACTATGACCACGCGTTTTCGCGTTGCTCAAGCAATCTTGTGCCATTTTCAGGATGTGGGGCGCAAATACCCGCTAATAGGCGAGTGTTTCGAAGACCGGTTCTACCCGCCTTCCCCATTCGCCGTGGTAGAGTTGGAGGAGACGATCTGACGGCGTCAGCCCGCTTTCAGCGATTTCATCGAGCTCGGCCAGGAAACCCGTTTCATTGTCGCCAGCCGAATTGGGCTTGGCGCGCGCCTTGAGCCCTGCCCGGCTGATCGCAAGCACGTCTACGGCCAGCTCGCGCATTGAGCGTCCATCGGGAAGCGGTGTTCTGAGGCCAAGCGTTCGAACAGACTGGCGGATGGCTTCCCGGTCGGCGGCCGTCCAGTCCTTCACAAGGTCCCATGCCGCATCCAGCGACGACTCGTCGTAGAGGATGCCGGTCCAGAACGCTGAGAACGCGCACAGGCGGCTCCAGGGGCCCGAATCTGAGCCGCGCATTTCCAGGAACTGCTTGAGGCGAACTTCCGGGAAGATTGTCGACAGGTGATCGACAAAGTCATCCATCGCCGGCTTTTCGCCAGGCAGGATGGACAGTTCACCTTTCAGGAAATCGCGAAAGCTGAGACCACTCGCATCGATATATTTCCCGCCCCGCCGGACGAAATACATGGGCACATCAAGCGCATAATCGACATAGCGCTCAAATCCTGCGCCATCTTCAAACATGAAAGGCAGCATGCCCGAGCGGTCCGGGTCAGTGTCAGTCCAGATATGCGACCGGTAGGACAGGAAACCGTTTGTTCGGCCTTCGGTGAACGGCGAATTGGCAAAAAGTGCCGTGCCAAGTGGCTGCAATGCCAATGAAACACGCAGCTTCTTCACCATGTCTGTTTCGGAACCGTAGTCCAGATTTGCCTGAACGGTGCATGTGCGGAACATCATCTCTCGGCCGAGGCGTCCGACCTTCTGCATGTAGTCCCGCATGATCTTGTAACGGCCTTTCGGCATCATCGGAGTCTCATCCATGCTCCATAGTGGAGAAGAGCCCATGCCGAGGAAGCCGATGCCAAGGGGATCGGCGATCTCGCGGACTTCGCGCAAATGATCGCCAACTTCGTTACAGGTCTGATGGATATGTTCGAGCGGCGCCCCAGAGAGTTCGAACTGACCACCCGGCTCAAGGCTGACGCTTGCGCCGTCTTTTTTCAGGCCGATCAGGTGGCCGCCTTCTTCAATGGGCGCCCACCCGAACTTATCGCGCAAGCCTTCCAGCATGGCCCTGATCGATACATCGCCATCATAAGGCAGAGGACGCAGTCCCTTGCGAATAAAACCGAATTTCTCGTGTTCCGTGCCGATTTTCCAGTCCGTTTTTGGCGTGCAGCCGCTTTCGAACCATTCAACCATTGCTGATTTGGACTCTATGCGCGGTGCGCTTTCGTCGATGTCAGACGTTGGAGTCGTCATAAAATTCTCCGCCCCTAAGCGATCCGCGAGTCTGGCAGATAGGGATGTTCCCTCCAGTCGCCAACCATTGACTGCCACAGGGTTAACGCGGCAACCGCCGCCGTTTCTGCTCGCAATATACGGGGGCCAAGCGTGACGGGCACGACAAAGGGAAGACTGCGGATCCTGCGGCGCTCGTTTTCTGAGAAACCGCCCTCCGGCCCGATAAGGACGCCTGCTGGGCCAAATTCCGTTTCGGCAAGGGTTTGCGCCATGGGCTTCGCCTCACCCGCTTCATCGCAATAATAGAGCATTCGCGCCGGGTCCCAACCATCGAGCGCGCTGAACAGGGACACATCGTCAGCCACGATCGGCACATCCATTCGTTCGGTTTGTTCGGCCGCCTCAATCACAACAGACTGAAGCCGGTCTGACCTCACACGCGAAGATTGAGTGCGTTCCGTCATCACGGGCTGGATATGCTGGACCCCAAGCTCGCACGCTTTTTCGACGACAAAATCGGTTCTCGTCTTTTTCAAAGGTGCGAACATCAAGGTGAGGTCTGGCGCTGCGACCTGTGGCCTCGTCTGCTCTTCAGGTATGACAAACACCTTCTTGCCGCTTGCCTGGCTCAAGCTGGCCCGCCATTCACCGTCCTTGCCATTGAATAATCTGACCATTGCGCCATCGCTGAGGCGCATCACACGGGTCAGATACTTCCCCTGATTCTCGTCGAGTTGGACGTGGCTTCCAGCTGATAAAGGAAGGCTTACAAATATTCGCGGAACGGAACTCATGGGCCCCATATAGGCTTCACACTTGTAAGAGTTAAGAGACCCGAAAGGCAGAAAATCATGACAGTGCGTTCAGTAAATCCCGCGACGGAAGACGTCATCGAAGAATTCGAACCGCATTCGGACGTCGACGTCGACCAGGCCCTCGCCGTCGCCGAAGAACGCTACGCCTCCTGGCGCCTGACAGGTTTTGACGAAAGGTCGCGCCTGATGCACGCGGCAGCAGACGTGCTGGAGGACCGCAAAGACAATTTTGCGCATCGGATGACGCTGGAGATGGGTAAACCTTTGAAACAAGCCGTCGCTGAGGCTGAAAAGTGCGCCTGGGTTTGCCGCCATTATGCCGACCACGCTGAGGAATACCTCAAAGACGAGACAATCGGTACAGATGCCAAGACGTCTTATGTCCACAACCTGCCAATCGGTCCGGTCTTGGCGGTCATGCCATGGAATTTTCCGTTCTGGCAGGTTTTCCGGTTCGCAGCGCCTGCGCTTATGGCCGGGAATGTCGGCATTTTGAAACACGCATCCAATGTCTGGAGGTGCGCCCTCAATATTGAAGACGTGTTCAGCGAAGCGGGCTTTCCTGCTGGATGTTTCCAAACCCTATTGATTGGTTCTGACAAAGTGGAGCAGGTCATTCGCGACCGCCGGGTTCGCGCGGCCACATTGACGGGCTCGGGGCCAGCGGGAAGTTCGGTCGCGTCGATTGCGGGGGACGAAATCAAACCGACCTTGCTGGAACTTGGTGGAACTGATGCTTTCATCGTCATGCCGTCCGCCGACATCGAAGCGGCTGTTGAAACGGCGGTCGATGGCCGCACTCAGAACAACGGCCAGTCCTGTATCGCCGCCAAAAGGTTCTTTGTTCACGCCGATATTTACGACGATTTCCGCACCCGTTTCATAGAGAATATGAGCGCTCTCAAGGTGGGTGATCCCATGCAAGAGGACACGCAAATCGGGCCACTCGCGATGAAAGCCATTCGTGACGATCTCGCCGAACAGGTAAAAAAATCGATCTCTTGCGGGGCCAAGCCTCTGATCGATACCCAGTCCTTGCCTGATACTGGTTACTGGTTTGCCCCACAGATACTTGAGGACGCCCCCGACTCAGCGCCTGCCAGCTATGAGGAAATGTTTGGGCCTGTCGCTTCTCTTTGGAAGGTGTCTAATCTCTCCGAAGCCATCGCCCGCGCAAACGATAGCGAGTTCGGCTTGGGATCTGCGATCTTCACCTCCGACAAGGGCGAGATTGAGGTCGCAGTGCGCGACCTGGAAGCAGGGTCGACCTTTGTGAACGCGAAGGTCGCAAGTGATCCGCGTCTGCCCTTTGGCGGCGTGAAGGCATCCGGTTATGGCCGTGAACTTGCGCGCGATGGCATCTTGTCGTTTGTGAACCGGAAGACAGTGTCTATCGCCTAGCAGGTAAAATTCGGTATAGGGGCGCCATGAACGATTCAACAAAGACTCATGACGATCCGGATCCAATCGAGGCCGAGTTCACAGAGAAGGCGGAACCGTCGGCGAAAGCGCCCGCCGACAGCGCCCTCCCCGTGTGGCTGACATCGCTGCCGGACCGATTCAGACCTTACGCGGCCCTTGCCCGACTGGACCGTCCAATCGGGACGTGGCTTGTGCTACTTCCGACGCTGATCGCGTTGTCGTACACACGCATCGCGACGGGCTTCCTGTGGATCGACCTTTGGTGGGATGTGCTGTTCGTCGTCGGTGCCGTAACCATGCGTGGCGCTGCCTGCACCTGGAATGACATCACTGACCGCGAATTTGATGCGAAGGTGGAACGGACGGCGAACCGTCCCCTCCCCTCTGGCGACGTCAGCGTCAGAAATGCGTATATTTTTCTCGGCGCTCAGCTCCTGCTGGCTTTTCTCGCCTGGCTTTGCCTGCCACTCGATGCAAAGATTGTCGCCTTGCTCGCGATCCCGCTCATCACCTCATACCCATTCATGAAGCGCGTCACCTGGTGGCCTCAAGCCTGGCTCGGTTTCACGATCAACTGGGGCGTTCTGGTTGCCGCTGCCACAGCCATGCACGTCTCATTCGGGACGATCCTTCTCTATTTCGGCTTTGTCTGTTGGACGATCGCCTATGACACGATTTACGCGATTCAGGATGAAGAAGACGACGCGCTGATCGGCGTTATGTCGACCGCCCGCTTGTTTGGCGATCGGGTGCTGACCTGGTCGTTCTGTTTCTTTCTCGGCGCGGGAGCCTTCTTTGCAGCAGCATCAGCAGCAGCTGGGGCGCCGCGTATAGGCGCTCTGGCTGTCATCGGCTTCCTTGTTCACGCTGTCTGGCAGGTCAACCTTGTCGGCAAGGACAAGACTGCGGCGCTTCGCGTTTTCAAGTCGAACGCTTTTGCGGCCCTGATCCTCCTCATCGGCTTCACCGTCGCAGCAATCCTGTAGGAGAGGGTCGGAAAGAAAGGCGCCGCAAGCTTGTATCGCGCCGGCTGAGCCCCACCTTCTGAAACCAGGAAGGCAATGTGCAAGGAGGCGCCGCGATGACCAAGCTAACCATAGAAATGGTGTCCGACCTCGTATGTCCCTGGTGCTGGCTCGGCCTGAGACGCATCCGCGAAGCCATCAATCTTGTGCCGGAAGTCGACGTCGAACTCCTGTTCAGACCATTCGAACTCGACCCGTCGATTCCGGAAGGCGGCGTGAATTACCGCGATTACATGGCCAAGAAATTCGGCCCCGAAACCGAAGACAGCCGCTGGGCAAGCATGCGCCAGGCTCTGATTGAGTATGGCGAGGCCGAAGGCATTCCATATCATTTCAATGATGTGAAGCACCGCCCGAACAGTTTCAACGCACATCGTCTTGTTCGCTGGGCTCAGGGACAAGGCAAGGGTGCCGAGGCCAAGGAAGCGCTATTCTCGGCTTATTTCGAACACGCCCGCGATATTGGACAGGATGAAGTGCTGGCTGACATAGGCGAAGAGATCGGCCTCGAGCGGGAGATTATCGAGAAACTGCTCGCCTCTGACGCCGATGTCGAGGAAACAAAAAAAGAAGAAGAGCTTTTCCGAGAGATGGGCATTGGCGGCGTACCGACATATATCGCCATGCGCCGTGTTGCCGTTCAAGGTGCTGAGTCCGCTGAAAAGCTGGCGAAGTTCATCCGCGCCACCGCAGCACAGATGCCGCAAGAGCGTGGATATGGATGAGCTAGCTTAGCTGAAGCTCGACGAGCTTCTTGTACGCGCCGCCGAGGCGCATCAGCTCCTCGTGCGACCCGTCTTCGACCAGCTTGCCGTCTTCCATAACGATGATCCTGTCGGCTGCACGGACGGTCGATAGTCGATGCGCAATAATGAGCGTCGTTCGATCCTTCGAAAATTCATTAAGAGCCGCCTGCACCTTCGCCTCGCTCTCGGCATCCAGAGCGGACGTGGCTTCGTCCAGCAAGAGAATCGGCGCTCCCCGGAGTATTGCTCTGGCAAGCGCAATACGTTGGCGCTGACCGCCTGAAAGGCTGCGCCCCATTTCACCGACAGGTGAATCATAGCCGCCGGGCAGTGTCAGGATAAACTCATGCGCATTGGCGGCCTCTGCAGCGGACCTGATCTCGTCACGCGTGGCACCAATCTTTCCAAGCGCGATGTTGGCAGCAATCGTGTCATCGAAAAGAAGCGCTTCCTGCGCGACGAGCGCTGTCGCCTGACGCAGGGATTTCCCGGTAAAAGCTCTGATGTCGTTTCCATCAATAGCCACTACCCCGGAAAGCGGATCATAAAGGCGCAATAAAAGATTGAAAACAGTGGACTTTCCGGCACCCGAAGGCCCGACCAAGGCAACCGTCTCACCCGGATTGGCCGAAAAGCTTAGACCGCTGAGCGCCGGAGAGCCGTCCGGATAGACAAAGTGAACATCTCTGAATTCCACGCCGCCACGTGCGCCTTCAAGCGTTTTGGCACCTTCACGGTCCGAAATGCTGGAGTCCGCATCAAGAATTTCAAACACACGGTCCGCAGCGGCCCCGCCTTCCTGAGCAACCGCGTTCAAAGTTCCCAGAGCTCGCAATTCCGGCGCCGCGACTGCCACGGCGCCGATAACACCAACAAAATTGCCAAGTGATGTATCGCCCTGCGCGATCCGCCAGGCCGTGAGCGCGAGAATGCCGACGAGAGCCAAACCACCCGTGATTTCCAGAATGGGATCGACGGCCGCCTTGTCCGTCAGGACCTTGAGAAAAAGCCGGGAACGCTCGACGAATCCCTTTTTGGCGCGGGCCTTCTGATAATCCTCAAGCCCATAGGCTTTCACCACCCGCGACGACTGAAAGCTCTCCGACAAAAGCGACGCGACTTCCCCGATCTGTTTCTGGGCCTTTTTCGAGCGCTTCCGAACGCGGTTGCCGAGCGCAATGACCGGACCGAAGGCGAGTGGATAAATAACCAGCAGCACCAGCGTAAGCTTCCAGTCCATGATCAGCATCGTGATCAGAACTCCGATGACGGTGAGCACGCCCTTGGTGAGATTGTTGGCCAAGCGAAGCCCAGCCTCGCGCAACGCGTTGATATCATTAATGAAGCGAGATACGAATCCGCCGGACCGGTCGTTGGAAATGCGGGCGAAGTCGCCATCTGTCAGCGAGTCGAATTGATCGGCCTGGATGTCGACAATCGCCCTTTGAACGCCGGTATTATTGGCGAGCGTCATGCCATAAAGGGAAAGTGATCGTACGATTGCAGCCATGGCAATAATGCCAATCAGCAACCACAATCCTGTTGGCACCGTTGTATTCACCGGATCCGCGAGACGCTCAAGTCCCTCGACGACCAGCTTCAGCAAATAACCGTACGACGCTGCTGCGATTGACGTCAGTGCCGCGCACCCTGTGCCCAGCGCAAACCAGCCCCAGTGTGAACTGAAGCGTTCACGGATCAGCCGATAAAGGCTGCGCGCACGAGGTTTGTGCGCTTTTTCCGCCTTAGACGTGATGGTGCGACCCCGTTTCCGGGTCGAGAAGACGGTGCGCATGCAGGATGAAATATCTCATCTCGGCATTGTCGACCGTGCTTTGCGCAGCAGATTTCCAGGCATCATAAGCGGCCTTGTAGCTGGGAAATGCGCCGACGAAATCGATCTTTGAAAGGTCTTCAAATTCGACACCGCTCACGTCTTTCAGTTCACCGCCAATAACCAGATGAAGAAGCTGCTTTGCTTCTGGCATGTCCGCCATGGGTCTTTGCTCCGTTGTTTCAGTCTTTTCGAATGGACGCACCGTCCAGTTCGGATCGGGCAGCCTCACGCCTTTGACGCGCTCCACTAACAGAGGATGCAGAGCCTTTCCAGCCGCGATCAAACTCCTTTGTGCAGGTTCGCTGCGATTGAACAGAAAGGGTTCTCCCAGATGCGTGGTCGCCAGTCCACCCGCCTCCTCAACAATGATACTCCCAGCGGCGAGGTCCCAGTCGGATTTCCGCCACAGGGCGAGGGTCGCATCCCATTTGCCGGTGGCCACCCAGCACATCCGGAGCAGCGTTGCATTCGGCTTGGGATTGGCCAGTTCCATTTTCGGCCACGGCACGCGCCAGGCTGGATGGGTCAGCATCGACTCGGCCGCGATCATCCTGCAGCCTTCTTCCTCATTGCAGGCACTGGTCTTGAGAGGCTTACCATTGAGAAAAGCCCCCTTCCCCCATTCGGCAATGTAGGTCTCACCAAGAAGTGGCGCATGCACGACGCCGGCAACCGCTCGGCCTCGTTTAATCAGAGCCAGGCCAATACACCAGTATGGCTGCCCGCTCATGAAAGCCCGCGTTCCGTCGATCGGATCGACACACCAGACTGTCTCTTCCAGCTGGGTCGACTTTGACAGCGCCGTCTCCTCCGAGAGCCAGCCATAGTCGGGACGCGCCGTCATCAGACGATCGCGAATCAGTTTGTTGGATTCGATGTCAGCTTCCGTCACCGGATGACCAGGGTACTTTTCCCAGGTTGGTGTCTGGCCTCTTTCAAAATAGGCGAGGGCCAAACTGCCTGCCTCGACCGCGACCTCTCTCAGAAGCCTTGTCTCTTCGGAAAAGCCAGCGTCAGTTTCCTGCAATCGACATATCCTCGATGAGAAGGCTCGGCGCATTGTTGCGACCGCGGAATTCAAGATCAGACGCAGGAACCAAGCGCGCAAACATTGCCGGCAAGTCGCCCGCAATCGTCACTTCCGACACTGGGTACTGCACTTCCCCGTCTTCATACCAGAACCCGGCCACGCCAACCGAATAATCGCCTGTATTCGGATTGATCGATGGACCAAACATGTCGGAGACCAGCAAACCTTTACCCGTCGCCTTCATCATCTCTTCTGGCGACTGCCGCCCAGCCTCGATGTGGAGATTGGACGTCCCAACGCCGGGCGGGTTACCAAAGCCGCCACTGGCAAAGCCATTTGGCTCCATGCCGAGCTGCCTGGCCGAGGCTGTGTTGAGCAGCCAGCGCGTCAGCACGCCATTCTCGACAAGGTGTGTCCGCTCAACCGGCAGGCCTTCACCATCATGGTTCCGACACCCCAGTGCTTTTTCGAGGAAAGGATCATCAATCAGATTTACCCCCTCTGCGAAGACAGGCTGACCCAGCCTGTCTTTCAGAAAGCTGACACCGCGGGCGACGGATGGCCCCGAAATCGCGCCGAGAAACGCGCTCATCAAACTTGTCGAGACCCGCTTGTCATAGATAACGGCCGCCTTCTGGGTCTTTACCTTACGCGGGCCCAGCCGCGCAACGGCTCGTTCGCCAGCCGTTCGCCCAATCTCTGCGGGCGACGGTCGATCCGCCATCTTGCGCACACTCCAGCTGTCATAGTCGCGTTCCATGGCGCCATCGCGTTCAGCGACCGCCGCGAGGCCGAGCCCGGTAGATCCACCCGACAGATAGGCACTGAATCCATTGCTGGCGGCGACCCATCGCTCCGACTGGCTCCAGCCATTGCCGCACCCACCGACAGTTTTAACGCCGGGAACTCCAAGGGCCGCTGCCTCTGCTTCGATCGCATCTCTTTCCAGCGTCTCCAGCGCGATCTCCCCGTCGCCAGACAGGTCGAGCTCTGGTGGATCCGTCGCGAGACGGTCCGACGGCGCGAGACCGGCATACTTGTCCTCCGGCACCGCTTTCGCCATAGCGACGCAGCGCTCTGCCATGGTCGTCAAAGCGTCGTCCGAGAGGTCGGAGCCGGACACATGCGCCTGCTTCTGGCCGAACAGAACACGCAGTGAAACACCGCGCGATTCAGATCGCTCCACATTCTCCAGCTTTCCGTCTCGAACATCCACGCTCACGCCTTCGGAGAAGCCAAGGCTGCAATCAGCTGCGCTAGCCCCTGCTTTCAGCGATGTATCGATGAGTTTCTGAAGAATATCCGCCGGCGGCGTCTTGAATGAAGATGATGTCATGCCTTGCAGTTAGCCCCTGCCCTGCCCAGCCACAACGCCCAAAGCACTCAATTTACACATTGATGGCTGATGCCGCCTCCGGGGCGGTACGAACAATAGCATCAATGAGCACGTCGATATCACTCATTCGCGTGCGATGGTTGGTTATGTTGACGCGAATGGCGAGGCGCCCGCCAATCCTGGTCCAGGAAGGCGCTGCGATGCCCGCTTCCTGCAAACGAATAACAATCTCCTGATTGAGCGCGTCCAGATCATCTTCCGACATGTTTTGACGAACATAGCGAAAGCAGCAAATGCTGGTTTCAATCGACGCCATCCGCTCCAGCGATTCGTGCGCATCGATGCAACTGGCAAGGTACTCGACTTGCTGGCAATTGCGCGTGACGACCGCGCCAAGACGCTGAGGCCCAATTTCCTTCAGGTGCGCCCAGACTTTCAGCGCGCGAAAGCCTCGTGACAGTTCCGGACCGAACTCCACCGGCCAAGGGCTTGCTGCAGCCAGGCCTCTGTCGACGCCTGAAAGGTATTCCGGGAGATCAGAGAAGGCGCGGCGGTGGAACGCTCCGTCACGAACCAGAACGAACCCGGCATCATAGTTGACCTGCAGCCACTTATGAAAATCGAAGGCGATTGAGTCAGCCCGCTCGATGCCTTCGAGCTTCGGCTTCAGGTGGTCGCTGAGAATGCCCGCGCCGCCGAACGCCCCATCCACATGAAACCAGAGCGCTTGTTTGGCGCATAGCGCTGCCAAATCCGCCAGTGGGTCGATGGATCCGGCGTTGACTGTGCCCGCTGTCCCTATGACGACGAAGGGCGTGTCGCCCGCCGCACGGTCCGCTTCGATCATCGATTCCAGTGCGGCGACGTCCATCTTCAGGTCTGCATCGCATGGCACTCGGCGAAGGGCATCCGTGCCGAGCCCCAGCATGTCGAACGCTCGTGCATTGCACGCATGCGCTTCAGCGGAAGCATATCCAACGAGTTGGCCGCCCGCGACGCCAGCTTTTCGGCTTCGGAAATCGAGGGCCACATCGCGAGCGACTTTCAAGGCAACAATCGTCGCCATTGAAGTCCCCGAAACAACCAGCCCGCTGGCGTTTTCCGGAAAAGAGAACAGGTCTCTCACCCAACGGATAATCTGGCGCTCGACATGGATCGCGGCATGATCGCGTCCGCCTGTATTCGCATTCATCGCGGCCGCTGCAATGTCAGCAATCAGACCGCCTGGTGTCCCGGCACCGTGTACCCAGCCGAAGAAACGCGGATGCGTGTTACCAACACCATAGGGCATGAGTTCTGAAATCGCCGCATCGGTCGTATTCGGTCCTGCACCATCAACAGGCAGGTCGGCCTGTAATGCCGCCATCAGGTCTTCCGGAACAGGCGTCCAGACACGCCCCTCAAGTGCGGCCTCCATCTGGTCGACCGCGCGCTCAACCATGGCGTGGGCCCGCGCTCTGAAGGCCTGCCAGTCTTGTGGATCAAGCGTTGCGTCTGAGCGGGTGGTATCGTCTTCGTTCACTCTCATTGGTATCCAATAGCGAAACTGTCTTCACAGTGCAGCCCGTCAAACGCGCTACCTATGCGCGCGCATTCGCATCGCGTAAGCTTCGGCGAAGAGCCGATGACGGCCATCTCAAGCAAGGGAACAGGAATGGCCGAACAGCACTGGATTTCAAGGAGCAATATTCGCGACACCAAATGGGTCGAAACAGAGCAGGCCTTGGACGCGGGCAACGTGCGCTTGAAACCCGACGCTTTCGCGCTCACGGCAAACAACGTGACCTATGCGACATTTGGCGGGCCGCCGATGAAGTATTGGGATTTCTTTCCAGCCGAAGATCCCGCTTATGGCCGGGTGCCTGTCTGGGGTTTTGCAACGGTGGATGAATCGACCGTCGACGGAATTGAACCGGGTCGGCGCGTGTACGGCTATTTTCCGATTTCGTCCGAGCTTATCGTGACGCCGGTGAAATTGAACGAAGGCGGCTTTTCCGACGGGGCACCACACCGTAAGGAGCTGGCGCCCATCTACAACGCCTATTTCTTCACTGACACCGATCCGATTTATGTCGCCGAAAGGGAAGCAGAGCAGATGCTTTTTCGCCCGCTCTACATGACGGGCTGGATGATTTGCGACAGCCTGATGAGTGCTGACAGACCGCCCAAAACGGTCATTATTTCAAGCGCTTCGTCCAAGACGGCGCTCGCAACAGCGCACGGCCTGCACCAAGGCGGCGTTAAAACCATCGGCCTGACCTCGCCCGGCAATACTGGCTTTGTCAGAAGCTCGGGACTCTACAGCACAGTCATGACCTATGATGATGTCGCCGATCTCTCACCTGATGCGCCCTCCGCCTATGTGGATTTCGTCGGTCGCCCCGCTTTGACTTCTGCCGTGCATTCCGCCTGCGGTGACGCCCTGGCTCGCAGTCTCGTGATCGGTATGACGGATTGGGAGAGTGATCGATCACCGCAAGCCGACCTTTCAGGGCCTACGCCCGAGTTCTTCTTCGTGCCGACCTATGCTGCCGAACGCGCCAAGCAACTTGGCCCGGCGGTCCTCGCCAGCAAGACACAGGAAGACATGCGGGCCTTCTACGCCGCCTCCCGCAAGTTCGTCACGCCCGAAACAGTTACGGGCAAGGACGCAATCAGCAAAGCCTGGGCGGATACCGTCGAGGGTAACGTCGCGCCCGACCGCGGACTGATCTGCAAGCTTTATGTGGGTTGACCGGTGGGCTCGCGCGCGCCACATCGCGCCTTATGAGCATAAAACCGATCCACATCATCGGCGGCGGCATGGCCGGCTCCGAAGCAGCCTGGCAGGCGGCCAATATGGGCGTGCCTGTCATCATTCACGAGATGCGCGGCGTTCGCGGCACCGAAGCGCACCAGACCGACAAGCTGGCCGAGCTCGTCTGTTCGAACTCGTTCCGGTCTGACGATCACACGTCAAATGCGGTCGGCGTCCTGCATGAAGAGATGCGCCGGGCGAACGGGCTGATCATCACCAAGGGCGCAGACCACCAGGTCCCGGCCGGGAGCGCGCTGGCGGTCGACCGCGAAGGTTTTTCTGAAGATGTCACAGCAACGCTGGAGGCCCATCCTCTGGTCACCATCGTGCGCGAGGAGATTGATGGAATTCCGCCCGAAGACTGGGACAGCGTCATTATCGCGACCGGGCCGCTGACGTCGATCAAGCTCGCCGAAGCGATCCGCGCGCATACCGGCGAGGAAGACCTGGCCTTCTTCGATGCCATCGCGCCGATCGTCTATTTCGACAGTATCGACATGGACAAGGCGTGGAAACAGAGCCGCTATGACAAACCCGGACCGCATGGCGACACGGCGGCCTATATCAATTGCGGCATGAATGAAGAGCAGTACAACGCCTTCATCGACGCGCTGATCGCTGGCGAGAAGACCCAGTTCAAGGATTGGGAAAAGGACACACCCTATTTCGAGGGCTGTCTTCCTATCGAAGTGATGGCCGAGCGCGGACGCGAGACGCTGCGCTTCGGGCCGATGAAGCCGGTTGGCCTGACCAATCCGCATGATCCTGACGTGAAGTCTTACGCGGTGGTGCAGCTGCGCCAGGACAATGCCCTCGGCACGCTGTGGAACATGGTCGGTTTCCAGACCAAGCTGAAATATGGCGCGCAATCGGACATCTTCCGGATGATCCCGGGGCTTGAGAACGCCCAGTTCGCGCGGCTTGGCGGCATTCACCGCAACACATTCCTGAACTCGCCGAAGCTGCTGGATGTGCAGCTGCGGATGAAATCCATGCCCCGCCTTCGGTTTGCCGGACAGGTGACGGGCGTGGAAGGCTATGTCGAAAGCGCGGCCATGGGCCTGCTCGCCGGGCGGTTCGCTGCTGCCGAACGCCTCGGCCAGGAGCTAGCGCCGCCACCGCCAACGACAGCGCTCGGCGCCCTGATCGGTCACATCACGGGCGGCCACCTTGAAGGCAAGCAGAGCTTCCAGCCGATGAATATCAATTTCGGCCTCTTCCCCGATCCAGACCCGGAGACGATTCCGAAGAAGGATGAGGAAGGCAAACGCCTGCGCGGCAAGGCCAAGGGCCGCGCCAAGAAGGGTGTGCAGGCGGTACGGGCGCTTGAAGACATTCAGGCCTGGGTGGAAGCGCAACGCGCGGGCGTGGCGGCGGAATAAGCGCCGCCGTGAAACCTCTGTTTTTGTTGCAATGGCGGTTCCTTTATACTCGGCGCGCGGCCCGGCGTGATTTGATTTCGCTCGCCATGCGAGCCTTTTAAAGCCTGCTGGCCACCGTCTAGCGCGCACGATTTCACCCGAGTTGCGGCTGGGCTGCGCCTGATCGGTCAGGATGGACCGGGAGCTTTGCCCATGTCGTGCGATCAGATTGCCGCGACAGCAGCCATCGCGCTCTCGCTTTCAGCCACGTTGCTGATCTTCAGGCTTTATCTGCTCTATGAGGGCGCAATCATGGCGCTCATGACCGGCGAGATCGAAGACCCCGGGCAACGCCATTGTGCGCGCGGAAGAGCCATCCAGATTCTGAATCGCGGTTGCCGTGGACGGGCTGATCGACCTCATGGTTGTGGCCAGCGGCCTCTTCGCTTGCCGGGTGTTGATACCCCCGGCGGCGAAGTCAGTGATCGCGAAGCGGTGAGGACCGTCGAAGTGAGCGTTCTAACCCATATCAACCTTCACCCGTTCGCGTCACTTGGCTATATTCTGGGACGCCTTGTGCGACTTCCAATTCATGCCCAGGCCAAGCTGACGAAGCGCAGTTAAATATCCTTCAGCGACTTCGTGTCTTCGCGCAGATTGTTTAGTATATCGAGGCCCCGGTTCTTCTTCTGCTCGGCGGAACGCAGAGATCGGATCAACAGCACCGCTAGGATGCCCATGACGATCGAAAATATCAGCATGGCCGGGTCCTCCCTGTAGGGCCGCCCGGTCTCTTCATCAGTCAGAAACACTCCACCGACGAAGACCATAGCCATGAAAATCGCAAGTAGCCAAAACACCAACTTCAGAAGATCCGGTGTTGTTTTCCAAGTGACCCAATAATCCCCTGTCGAGATATTTTTCTCGCCAACTTCCTTACCATTGTAAACAACTACAGCAACGATATCCCCAGGTGCGTAGGTTCCGGTCATTGGCCAGTCCTTAAGCGCCCCTTTCTCAGTGCGCAGACGGATCTCTGAGAAGTAGGATGTACTGGAATGAACCCGTCCACCAGCGCCAGAAACATCGGTTTTGCTCATTCGAGTTGAAGCTTCCACGACACCGCGCACGAACCAAAACCCTGTTTTTTTTGCCATTACAGCCCCCCAAGAAACGAGATGTTCAAAATCCTGCTGAGTTCCGATTCTGCAACAGCTATTATTGATCACATCCGACAACGCGCAAGCAACCACTCGCGCAGCCCCCTGTTGAGCGGCAAATTATCGCAGCGATGCAAATGGTGTGGATTTACCCGATCGCCGCCTTCGCGCGTTCGCGCCATTTTCCGATGTTCTCGAACTCCTCGTGCGGCTTCCATTTCATGACGCCGGCAAAACCCGTGAAGCAGTAGAGGGTGATATCGGCGATGGAGAAGCGGCCGGCGGCGAGGAAGTCATTCTCGGCGAGGTGGGCGTCGATGCGCTTGGCCATCGCCTTGGCGCCCTTCTCGGCCTTGGCGCCGGCTTCGGGGACCTGCGGGACTTCGAGCGGCGCCATGGCGGGATGGGTGTTGCGGAACCATGTGGCGAATTGCAGGAACAGCATCAGCTCGACGCGCCGGTCCCACATCTCGATCAGCGCCTTTTCCTTCGGGTCTGCGCCCATCAGGTTCGGCTCTGGAAAAACGCCTTCCAGATAGGTGCAGATGGCGCGGCTTTCGGTCAGCTTCGTTCCGTCATCAAGGATTAGAGCCGGAACTTGCGAAAAGGGCGAGACCTCGCGGTATTCCGGTGTCTTGTGCTCCTGCTTCATGATCGAGAGCTCCTCGATCTCGACGGCGTCGAGCTTGCCCTTCGCCTTGAGGAATTTGACCACGCGTTCCGGGTTCGGCGCCTGCGGGCTGTGGTAAAGCTTCATGACTTCCTCCTGTTTTACCAAAGCCCTACTCCTGATCGTGGCGGAAGTCGAAGGCTGTCCTGACGCTAATCGAAACGCTTTTTGATCCCGATCGTCGCGTTGAGAGGCTCTCCAGGAAAGTACCGATCATTGCCGAAAGCAAAATCGGCGCGGTCCGCATAGTTGAGATCAAACAGATTTCTCACGATCACAAATCCTTGCAGACCCTCGGCGAAATCATAGGCGAGACGCAGATTGGTGAGCGTGTGCCCCGGATAGGTCTGCTCATTGGCCGGGTCGGTATAGTACTCGCCGATGTATTCAGCCGACACGCTCGCCTCAAATCGATCAGTCGGTGTCCAGCGGAGCGCGAGATCGCCGAGCCAGTTAGGTGCGGTGTCGACCTCGTTGCCAGAGCGAATGATTTCAGAACCGTTGCCGACGATCCGATCGAATGTGTAGGTGTGCTCGGCAACGCTAAGAGTCGCGTCAACAGAGAGCTGGTCAGACAGAATCCAGTTCGCCTGTCCTTCGATACCCTGATGGCGCGTCGAGCCGTCAGTGACATTGAGACCGTCGGAGTCGCGGAAAAAGAAGTTCTCCTTTTCGGCGTAGTAAGCCGCGATATCGAAAACGAGCGCGCCATCCAGTACAGCCCCACGCGCGCCAACCTCGATGCTGTCCATCGTTTCCACATCCGCTTCAGCGATGCCCTGCTGGGATTGCAGGCGGTACAGGTCCGATGCCTGCGGCGCGCGTTGGCCGCGCGCATAGTTCACATAATAGCTGATATCGCCACTGCCGGGGGTCCAGATCGCGCCGAGCTTCGGCGTCAAAAGGTCGAAACTGTCTTCGCGGTCAGCCGGGACGAGGAAACGGCCATTTGGCCCGGCAGGCGCATCGGTCGAGTAGTCATAATCATGCGTCTCACCACGCAAACCAGCCAGCACAGTCAGGTCATCGGACACTTCCCATTCAGCTTCGCCCCATAAGGCGAGCATTGTCGTATCGACCGTGTAGTCATAGTGCACGCCGGTCGGAAATCGCGTGTCACCCGGAAAGAATCCGAACGGGTCTGACTGCGTCTCCTTGAGCCAGCCTGATGAAACATCGACATCGGCACCTATCCGCCATGTGACCGGGTCGTAGGCCCTGATTTCGTATTTCGACATGAGGCCGAAGCCATCATGGCCATTCTCCTCGACGCCTCCGTTCGGCAGAAAGTGCTGTGCGAACTCCATTTCCTGCCAGCGATAGAAGGGAGTCAGCGTCAGCTCACCTGTGCCAAGCTCTCGCGAAAGCCGAACAGCACCCATGGCCCATTGCGCATCTCGATAGGCTTCCGGATTGGGATTAGTGGTGGCGGTGTCGTCATCCCGGTAGGCTTTGTAGCCTTGAAGGAAACCGGCCGTCTCCTGATTGAGATTTGAGGCGCTCATCCATGCGAGACCATTCCAGCCAGCCACGTCGAACGCGTAATTCGCTGAGAGCTTCTGCTGTTCAACACCGGTAAAATCACGCCAACCAGCATCATCTTGCAGCGAAAGGGAGACCTTGGCGGTCCCGGACAGATTGCCGGTGAGGTCAGCTCGATAACGGTTGAGAGTGGAGCCTGTCAGTCGCAGATCGGCGTAGTCCTCGTGGCTGGGCCCATCAAGAATGACGTTGATCAACCCGTGGACCGCATTCGAACCATACTTCGCCGAGGCCGGTCCGCGCACGATCTCGATGGCTTCAGCGACTTCGTGGTGGATCTCGAACAGGGAATTGACGTTGCCAAAGGCTGGCGCGCGGGTCGGAACGCCATTTTCCAGGATGAGAAAACTTCCTTGCCCCGCGCCGCCTGTCAGGACGGGAGAGCGCAGGGCGATGAGGTGCTCCTGACCGGAATTCATCTGGATGTTGACGCCTGGCAGCTCGTTCAGGATTTCGGCCGGGTGGTCTGCGTTGATTTCTGCAATTGTCTCGGCATCAACGCTCGAAACACTTCCCGGCTGACCAGACGTCCGGTCACCGTAGATCTCGACCACGGGCAGCCGACTGTCGGCCACAATGACTTGTTCTCCGTCATCATTGACCTGAGCAGATGCAAGCCCTGCAGACGAAACTAAGATCGAAACACTGGCAGCTGTTGCAAACAGGCGGCGGAGCGGCATGGTTTCTTCCCTCGAAGGTCGGTGGAGTTTACTCTCTTCACCAGCCATCTAGCTCGATGCCCCTGCTTTGACGAGGGCGACTCTGCGTTAGCCGGCGCCGGCAAAAATGGAATATGGCAAAGCGCCAACCACTGCGCCCGACAGACACGTCGCCAGGGTGCCGGCCAGCAGAGTCCGCCAGGCCAGCGACAGAAAGTCATCGCGTCTTGCCGGCTCGATGATCGACAGACCGCCAATCAGAATGCCCATGGAGCCGAAATTCGCAAAGCCGCAGATTGCGTGCGCCGTGATCATACGGGTGCGCGGGTCCATGGCGTCAGCTGGCACATCGGCAAGCTGTATGAAGGCCACGAACTCTGTGAGCACCGTTTTTACGCCCATGAGAGAGCCCGACTGCGCCGCCTCGCCCATCGGAACACCGATCATGTACATCAGCGGAGCGAAGATCCAGCCGAGGATCCGCTCAATGGACAGGGCATCTCCCTGCGCCAGCAGCCGGATGGTCTGGTCGGGTTCGATCGCGGCGCATTTTTGAAGAAAAACCGGTTCCTTCATCATCACCCAGGTCTCTTTCAGTGCGGCATAGTCGACGGGTGGTGCACACAGCTTTGCCAGCGATACGCTCTGGCCCCAGAACATGCCCGAGACGGCTTGCAGGCCAGCATTGATGATCCAGAGGAGCGCCAATGCGGCAATCAGCATGGTCGCGATGTTGAAAACGATCTTCAGGCCGTCAGTGGCGCCCGTGGAAAAGGCGTCCATCGTTGATGAATAGGCAAAATCCGGCTCCTGCATGCGTTCGGTTCCAGAGGTCGTTTCCGGAATCATGACGAGCGCAACAGCGACAGCTGCCGGAGCGGCAATCAGCGACGCCGCAAGAAGCTGTGGCAGCGGGTTGGCCATCTTGCCTTCCAGGAACGCTCCGTAAACGACGAGGACAGACCCGGCGATGGTCGCGAACCCGGCTGTCATCATGATGAGCAGCTCTGAGCGCGTCATGCCCTTGATGTACGGGCGGATAAGGACGGGTGCTTCCGTCATGCCCATGAACACGTTGGCAGACACCGCCAGAGAGGTTGCACCGCCCAGCCCCATCAGCCGCTGGAAGACATAGGCAAACCCGTTCGTGATCCATCTCAGGATGCGCCAATGCCACAAGATTGCGGACAGGGCCGCAACGACGATCACGATGGGCAGGATCTGGAAGAAGAACAGCGCTGGGGGCGACCCTTCCATGATCTGCCCGGCCGCAACATTATCGCCAACATAGCCAAACACGAATCCCGTGCCGGCACGCGTCGCTTCCTGCAAGCCATCGACGAGAACATTCGCTTTGAGAAGCACGCTACGAACGGGTGTCACCCAGAACAGGATGAGAGCAAAGGCGAATTGCATGATGGTGGCGCCAATTACGATCTTCCACGGGAACGACCCTCGGCGCTCGGAAACGAGCAGGCAGATTCCATAGATCAGCGCGATGCCGATAAGCGCACGCGCATTGTCCCAGCCCCATTCCATGCCCGACTCCCTCATTCCACGGATCAACAAGCCTTAGCCTGCGATCACACATTGCTCTACCCCCGATTTTCACCGCCCGCGCCAATGCAGGAACATCAGCAGGGTCCGCACGTTAATTGACCAGACAACCATCCCAAAAGGAGCGAGATATGAAAAAGAAGAGATTCACGCCACTCAGGGAGCAGACCGTTACGATGGAGCCGCGCCCGGTAACATCCGACCAGGTCGATGGTGTTGGAATGTCGTCCGACGATCTCGACGTTAAGCTCGAAAAGCTTAAAGAGCTGCGCCAGCAGCACCAGGATTGGTCAGCACGCCAACCGGAAACAGATGGCAAACCCCTCCTTCTGTACATTGACGGCTACATCAAGCGCCTGATGCACGATGGCGATTTGAAAGAAATCACGGCCGCCTGATAAAGAATGCCGAGCGAACCGATGAGGCCGCAGCAGAAGCTGCGGCCTTTTTTGTGCGGCTAACCCAGTTTGCAAACGCAGATCTTGTGACCATCCGGATCGCGGAAATATGCGCCATAAAATGTCGGCATGCGATTTCCAGGCTCGCCCTCGCCCTTAGCGCCAAGCTCCAGCGCCTTCTTGTACACCCTGTCGACCGTTTCGTTGTCTGGTGCTGCCAATGCAGGCATCACTCCATTCCCGACCGTCGCCGTACCTTCATCATAAGGCCCCCCAATGGCCAGCATCGGTTGCCCGGGCGCGGTGCCGTAGAAATAAAGTCGCCCATTATCGAAAAAGCGTTTCGCGCCCAGTTCAGGCATCAAAGCGTCGTAAAACGCCGTCGCCTTTTCAACGTCGTTGGAGCCTAAAGTTACATAAGCCAGCATTGTTGTTTCCTCCTGTTTGATTGCCCCTCAACAGCATGACCGCTGGCGTCACACAAGCGCTAACCTTGCGCCAGTGCTTGACGTTTGGCCGAGCCGGTGCTGCAAGGCACGCCAGTTTCAGTCAATCTTACTCTCCGGGAGAAATTCATGTCCGATATTCGTTTTGATGGAAAAGTCGCCATTGTGACAGGTGCTGGCGGCGGTCTTGGTCGTTGCCATGCGCTCGAACTTGCGCGACGCGGCGCGAAAGTCGTTGTCAACGATCTCGGCGCGTCCATGGACGGATCAGGCGGCAGCTCCGAAGCCGCAAATGACGTGGTGAAGGAGATTGAAGCGCTCGGAGGCGAAGCTTTTGCGAATGGCTCATCCGTGTCTGATACGGCGGGCGTCCAGAAGATGATCGATGACACGATGGCGAAATGGGGCCGCATCGACATCCTGATCGCGAATGCAGGCATCCTGCGCGACAAGTCCTTCTCCAAAATGACGCTGGAAGACGTTGAGCTCGTTGTCGATGTTCACCTGATGGGCAGCTTCAAGCCGATCAAGGCGGCCTGGGACATCATGAAAGAGCAAAATTACGGCCGTATCGTCGTCACCACCTCCTCCACAGGTCTGTACGGCAACTTTGGCCAGGCGAACTATGGCGCCGCAAAGCTCGGCCTCGTTGGCCTGATGAATACGCTGAAAATCGAAGGCGCGAAGAACAACATCAAGATCAATGCTGTCTGCCCGGTCGCAGCAACCCGCATGACGGAAGGCCTCATGCCGCCAGAAGTTCTGGAGCAGCTAAAGCCCGAATATGTCACGCCGGGCGTCATGAACCTCGTCAAGGAAGAAGCGCCGACCGGCATGGTGCTGTCTGCCGGCGCCGGTGCCTTTTCTATGGCCCAGATTGTAGAGACAAACGGCGCTTTCGTTGGTCAGGGAGACGCCCTGACGGCCGAAGCCGTCGAAGCGAAGTGGGATCAGATCACTGACACCTCGACGCAAACCCACTTCGAAATGGGCGCAGGCCACAGCCAGAACATGTTCCGGCTGCTCTCAGAAGCGGGAAAATCCTGATCAATTAGCGGGCTGGCAGGCTCTATTTTTGCTGAGGCGCTTGCCAGCTCGCAACTTACATGGCCCAATTGGGGCAACTAACGGATTCTCTGCGGGGCAAAGATGAGACTTCTGGCAATTGCACTTTCCATCGGTTTTCTTACGGCGTGCCAGCCATCGGGCAACGACTCACCCGAGCCAGCGCCCGAAGATACGATGCCGGTTGAAGAGACAGTCACCCAACCGCAGCCCGCTCCCGACGCAGAAGGGGCGACCTGTGGCGGTATCGCAGCGATCGAGTGCCCCGCCGGTCTTTTCTGCAAGCAACCGGACGGGCAATGTCTCGAAGTGATGGATGGCACCGGCACGTGCGAACCTGTTCCTGATTTCTGCACAGAGGAATATGCACCGGTTTGTGGCTGCGACGGTCAGACCTACAGCAACGCCTGCGTCGCCGCTTCTGCAGGCGCCAGCGTTGCTGCAGAAGGTGAGTGTGCTGCCAGCGACGTGGAATAGATCAAAGCGCGGCTGAAATGCCTGAGCGCAGCACGGGTAGAGGCTCCAGAATCGGAAAATCCTGCACCGAACCATCGGATTCGATCCGTCTGATGACCTGGTCCTGACCTGTTTGATTGAACGGGGCCACCAGAGCGCCGCCACGAGCGACCTGCTGAAGCAGTTTTTCCGGTATGCCTGAAACCGCTCCAGTCAGCAGAATGCGCTCGAATGGGCTGTGCTCCGGCCAGCCATCCAGCCCATCGCCATGCCTGAAGTTCACATTCTCGACTTTCAGCTCAAGCATTCTCGCGCGCGCCGCCACGACAAGTTGCTGGTATCGCTCCACGGCCCAGACATGACGCCCGATCTGAGCGAGCAAGGCGGTCATGTAACCTGCCCCTGCTCCGACAATCAGAATCCGGTCTTCCTTGCCGGGCGAAGCCTGCAAAGCACCAAGGAGCTGTGCGACAACAACCGGCTTTGGGATCATCTGCCCGCAGGGAATGGGAAGCGCCGTATCTTCGTAAGCGAGCTCTGCAAGCTTCGGATCAACGAAAACGGCGCGGTCGATCGTTTCCATCGCCGCAAGAACGGCATCATCGCGAATTCCCTGCCGGCGCAGCAACAAAATAAGCCGCGCGGCCCGGAATGGATCAGCGATCAGGTCTGCCATGACGCCTTCAGCGTTTCGAGATACCGGTTATGGGTCAAATCGACATGCAACGGCGTCACCGAAATCCGCCCCTCATAGATCGCGCGTAGGTCAGTCCCTTCTTCGGGGCGTGACAGCTTGGGCTTGAAACCGATCCAGAAGTAATCATTGCCGCGCAGGTCTTCGCGCCGTTCCGTCGCAATGATCGACTCGTCGCGAAATCCCTGACGCGTGATCTCAATACCTGTAACGTCGTCTGGCTCGCGGTCGGGGAAGTTGACGTTCATCACAACATCATCCGGCCAGCCTTTCTCGATGAGCGGCTTGATGACCTTTGCGCCCCAGGATTTCGAGGTTTCCCACGGCAAGGACACGCGTTCGCGAAAGCCCTGCGCCTGACTGAGCGCGATGGACGGGATGCCAAGATGCATACCGAACATAGCGCCGGCAATCGTACCCGAGAGGCTCGTATCCTCGGCGATGTTCTGGCCACGATTGACGCCTGAGAGGATCAGGTCTGGGCGCTCATCCATAAGGTCATGCACAGCAAGCAGGACGCAGTCGGTTGGCGTACCCATCACGGCCCAGCATTTGTCGCGCACCAGGCGGGTACGGACCGGCTGTGTCAGCGTGATGGATCGCGATTGGCCGGACTGCTCGACTTCCGGCGCGGCGATCCAGACATCATCGGACAGCTCCCGCGCAATGGATTCCAGCACCGACAGCCCCGGCGCGTGAATGCCATCATCATTGGTGAGCAAAATCCTCATTTGATGACCTCAAGGCCGCCCATATAGGGCTGCAGCACCTTCGGCACGGCGATGGAGCCGTCTTCCTGCTGGTAGTTCTCCAGCACGGCGACGAGCGTGCGCCCCACAGCGAGGCCGGAGCCGTTAAGCGTATGTACGAATTCGGGCTTTGGTTTCTGATTTTCTTCGCTCGGTTCCGGGCGCCAGCGCGCGTTCATGCGGCGCGCCTGGAAGTCGCCGCAGTAAGAGCAGGAACTAATTTCACGGTAGGTGTCCTGGCTCGGCAGCCAGACTTCGAGGTCGTACGTCTTGCGCGCGCCTGCTCCCATGTCGCCGGTACACAGCAGCATGCGCCGATAAGGCAGATCGAGGCGTTCAAGAATGGTCTCGGCACATGTCGTCATGCACTCAAGTTCGGTGAGGCCTTCTTCTTCGTCGCGGACGATGGAGACGAGCTCGACCTTGTTGAACTGATGCAGCCGGATCATGCCACGCGTGTCGCGACCTGCACTGCCAGCTTCGGAACGGAAGCACGGCGTGTGCGCGGTATAGCGGCGCGGAAGGGTTTCATCATCAAGAATGCTCTCGCGGACGATGTTCGTGAGCGGGACTTCAGCGGTGGGGATGAGGTAATCAGCTAATTCTTCCAGACGCGGAAGAATGACCTCCCCTCCGTCCTTCGTCGGCACCTTGATCGTCTTGAACGCTTTGAACAGGTCCTCAGAGAATTTTGGCAGTTGCCCAGTGCCTATAAGTGCTTGTGGGCGAACGAGAAGTGGCGGGCTAGCTTCGGTGTACCCATGCTCGCCGGTCTGTACGTCCAGCATGTAATTGGCTAGCGCCCGTTCCAGTCGCGAGAGCTGGCCTTTCAGCAGCACGAAACGCGAGCCGGACATCTTGGCTGCCGTCTCGAAATCCATCAGGCCGAGTTTCTCGCCAAGGTCGGCGTGATCCTGCGGCGTAAAGTTGAACTGGCGCGGCGTGCCGACCTTTTTCTGCTCGGCATTGGCCGCTTCATCTTCACCTTCTGGAACGTCCGGCATCGGCAAATTCGGCAGACCGAGCAGCAACTCGTCCAACGCCTCGCGGGCGGCAGCTTCCTGCTCACCCGCCGCCTCGATCGTGTCCTTGGCCTCAGCAACGATAGCGCGCAGACGCTCAAACTCTGCATCGTCACCCTTGGCCTTGGCTTGACCGATCAGTTTTGAATTCGTGTTGCGCGCGCTTTCAGCTTCCTGCTTGTCTGTCAGCGCTTTACGAAGCGCCGCGTCGTGAGCGCGGATGTCGTCGACCGCATCGCCGAGTCCCGGCTTGCGGCGATTCCAGGCGGCGCGGAATGCATCAGGGTTGTCGCGGATGGCGCGGATATCAAACATGAAACTAGGCCTTGAAAGTCTGTACTCTGCTTGGCTCTAGCCCAATTGGAGCCATAGCGGAACAGGACATCTTGCGCGGCTGCAGCTAGTCGCCTGCCTCGCGGGCCGCTTCTTCTTCTGCCGCCTTTTTCTCCATCATGGAAACGCACCAGATGGAAATCTCGTAGAGGCCATAAACCGGAACAGCGAGCATGATCTGCGAGATCATGTCCGGCGGCGTGAAGAAGGCCGCTGATACAAGAATCGCGACAATCGCATATTTGCGACCGCTTCGAAGCGTGTCGGTCCCGACAATGCCGGCGCGGCCGAGCAGGCCCAGAACAACAGGCAGCTGGAAACTGAGGCCGAAAGCCAGCATCAGCGCCATCACGAGGGAGAGATATTCTGACACTTTGATCTGCGGCGTAATGGCCGCGACGCCTTCCCCGCCCTGCTGCTCAAACGACAGCGCAAAGCTCGAGATCAGCGGCAACATGATGAAGTAGACGAAAAGTGCGCCAATCACGAAGAGGACGGGCGCCGCTATCAGAAATGGCAGCACTGCACCGCGCTCATTCTTGTAGAGGCCGGGCGCGACGAAGGAGTAGATCTGCCATCCCATGATCGGAAATGACACGAAGACGCCAGCGAAAAGCGCTAGTTTCAACTGAACGAAGAAGACTTCGAGCGGCTGGGTATAGATGAGATTGAACTGGGTATCGCCGCGCTCGACTTCCGCAACCTGAACAAGGGGCTCCAGCAGCCAGTTGTAGAGCGGCTTTGCCAGGAAGAAGCAGACTATGCTGGAAATCGCCAAAGCGGCGATTGACCAGATAAGGCGGCTGCGAAGCTCGATGAGGTGATCAAGAAGCGGGGCGCGCGATGCTTCAAGCTCGTCCTCGTCGGTAATGTCGGGACGCTGATCTGACGGAAGGTCGGTTGTCATGAGCTCTTGGCCTTCGGCTCGTCAGAAGACTCTTGTGATGTTTCCGGTTCCGGCTCCAGTTCCGGCGCGCCTGTCTCTACCGATTTGGGGGCGTCTACAGAATGCTCGTCTGGCAGCTTTGGATCATCCGCGTCAGTCGGCATTGGGCTTTCCATCATGACCTGGCGATTGATGTCGGCTTCAGTCTTCTTCAACTCGTCGACGGCCTGGGTGAGCGCATTGTCGCGGCGCAAATCCTCAATCTCCTTGCGCAATTCATCGAGCTCCGCCTGCTTCGCAATGTCATCGAACGCCGACTGAAACTCCCGCGCCATAGATTTGCCCTTGGCCACGAACTGGCCAAGCTTGCGCATCATCATTGGCAAGTCCTTGGGGCCAACAACGATCAGGGCTACTGTCGCAATCAGCAGAAATTCAGTCAGTCCAAATTGTGGAAGCATTGATCAGCCGGCCTCCCTCGCCAAATTAGCTGGAGGTTTTCGACTTTTCCTTTTCAGGCGTCACATTGACCATCTTGTCGTCTTCGAGATTCTTTTTCTTCTCGGTGTCGTCTTCTTCATCGTCGTTCAGGCCTTTGCGGAAGCTGCGCACGCCCTTCGCCATGTCACCCATGATCGAAGAAATACGCCCGCGGCCGCCAAACAGCAGCAGAGCCACGATGAGTACAATAAGAAGCTGCATCCAGCTTGGGGCCATGGGAACTCTCCGGATTATCTAAACAGACATGTAGCGCCGACACCTGCCCGGCTCAATGGTCACGCTTACAATCCCTAGTCTTCCTCAGCGTCGCCGTCCATGAAATCTGTGACGAAAGCACTATTATCTTCGTCACTGCCAGAGACAGCATCTGCGTCGCCGATCGGCATGTCGACCTCGGAGGCATCGAAATCCTCAGGCACGACATCAGACAGAAGTCCGCCCGCTTCCAGCTCGGCGCGGCCTGGAAGGACATCCAGGCTCTCCAGGCCAAAATGCTCAAGGAAATCATCGGTCGTGCCATACGTCACAGGGCGACCAGGCGTCTTGCGACGACCCTTGATGCGAACCCATCCGGCTTCCATTAGCTGATCAATCGTGCCTTTGGAGACCGCAACGCCGCGAACTGCCTCGATTTCGGCCCGTGTGACGGGCTGACCGTAGGCGATGATGGCGAGCGTTTCGAGCGCGGCCTGAGACAGCTTTTTCTGCTCGTGGCGCTCTTCAACGAAAAGATAGGACAGATCTTCGGCGGTCTGGAAGCGCCATTTTCCGGCGACTTCAACGAGGTTCACGCCGCGATTCGTATAGGCCGCCTTCAGCGACATGAGGACCTGCGCCGCATCGGCCTCCTGCGGGAGGACCTCCGCAATCTGCTCGGCTGACAGTGGCTCGCCGGCGGCAAACAGGACAGCTTCGGCACGGCGTAGCGCTTCAGAACTCGCGTCAATTCCCGCATCGCTTGCTTCTGAAAGCGTTTCGGCTGAGCGCCGATAGGCGAAAGAGAGCTGGCGCACAGCCTTGCGGATATCTTCCGGCTCGTCTTCCATCGGGTCTTCTTTCATCTGAGGTATCGCGTTCATGCGTGAACCCCTCCCCTCTCGTCTTGAGCGCCGCGCAGATAGAGCGGCGAGAAATGCTGGTCCTGACGCAGTTCGACGTCGCCGTCACGGGCGAGTTCCAAAGCTGCAGAAAAGACGCTGGCGGTAACAGAGCGCGGCGGAATATCGCCGGCAATGTCGGTCATTCTGGCGCGAAGCTGATCAAGGCTCGCCCAATCGTCGATCAATTTACTGAGCGACTTCAGCGAGTCGCGCGCATTTTCGAGCGGCAGAACAAATTGGTGCTCGACCTTATGCGGGGCCGCCTCTTCACGGCGCTGCCGGATAGATCCGAAAGCCTGCATGAGATGCCAGAGCGTCGTGTCATATTCGGTCTGCTTGATAATGCGTGGCTTTTCTGGCGCGCCGCGAACGAAAACCTCCTGTCCGAGCTGGGCCAGGTCCATCAGCTGGTCACCCGCCTCGCGCATGGCGTCGAGACGTTTGAGGCGGAACGCCAGGCGTGCCGCCATCTCCTCGCCATCAACCTCGTCATTTGCGGCCTTCTCGGGCTTGGGCAGCAGAAGCCGTGATTTGATGAAGGCGAGCCATGCTGCCATCAGCAGATAGTCCGCCGCGAGGTCTATCCGCTTGCGCCGAACCTCTTCGATAAAGTCGATATACTGGTTCGCGAGCTCAAGCATCGAGACCTTGAGAAGATCAACTTTCTGCTTGCGCGCGAGATCGAGCAGGAGGTGGAGCGGGCCTTCATAGCCATCCAGATCCACCGAGAACATGTCCTCGGCTTCGATATCATCCTGCTCGACGAGGTCGTTGGAGACTAGTTCAAGGCTCATGCGTAGGCAGCTCCCGTATTCGAGAGGAGCGCGTTGAACCGCTCCCAGCCGGCTTTGACGTCAAACTCTGATCCGCATTGCGTGGCCGCTTCGGCGCTTTCCGCTCGATCAAGCGACTTGCCCTCAAGCGGTGGTGCGGCCTCTGCGACCTCTGTCATTTCGGCAAGAATATCCGCTGGCTCTTTCAAAAAACCAGAGCAATGCAGCAGCACATCGCAGCCCGCCGCCATGGCAGCTTTAGCGCGATCTGTGAGCGAGCCCCCCAGGGCATTCATGCCGAGATCATCCGTCATCAGGAGACCATCAAACCCGATTCGCCCGCGAATGACGTCCTGAATCACAGGTTTCGAAAGCGTGGCAGGCGATGTGGCGTCAAATTGGTCATATGCAATGTGCGCTGTCATCGCCATTGGCGCGTCTTTCACCTGCTCAAATGCAGCGAAGTCCGAGGCCAGTTCATTGTCACCTGCCATGACGCGCGGCAGCTCCATGTGACTGTCCGACATGGAGCGACCGTGCCCTGGCATGTGCTTGATCACTCCAGCGACCCACCCGTCCTGAAGCCCTTTCAGCGCGGCCTTCGCCAGCGCGCCGACCTTCTCTGGCTGAGCACCAAAAGCGCGGTCGCCGATAACGTCATGTGCGCCGGGCTGAGGCAGGTCACACACAGGCGCACAATCGGCGTGGATACCCATGCTGGCAAGCTCATGCGCCATCAGCCGATGGCCGAGCCATGCGGCTTCAAGGCCCTTGTCGCGGTCAATATCGTAGAGATCACCGTACACTCGGCCTGCTGGGAATACGGGCCATTCTGGTGCTTTCAGGCGCGCAACGCGGCCACCTTCCTGATCAATAAAGATGAATATCTGTTTGCCAACAGCTTCCCAGATATCCTGAACCAGCTGCGTGACCTGTTGTTTCGACAGGCAGGAGCGGCCCATCAGGATGACGCCCCAAGGCTTGTGCTCGGCAAGCAAGGCCGCTTCGTCGCGCAGCAGGTTCGGCCCCGCCACGCTGAGGATGCAGGCCTTATTCGTCACGCCGTTCCGCGAACAACGATACAGTCACCGCCGTTCTGCTTCAGCGCATCACAAAACTCTGATGCGGTATCACGCGAGCCGAAAGCGCCGGCACGAAGGCGATAAAAAACGCCCTTGGCACCAAGATCTGCTCTTTCAATCGACATCTTGGCGCCGTCGAATATGTCCGGGTTATTGCGGCGGGCTTTTGTCCAGGCTTCGCTGGCGGCCTCTTCGCTGCGCAGCGCCGATATCTGGACCAGATACTCGCCGCCCGGCGTAAATGCAAAGCGGTAGCCTGGCTCAGGGGCCTGCTCGATTTCCGGTTCGGTTGCAGCGGGGGTTTCGACAGCAACCGGCTCGATCGTCGGCAAGTCCTCTGCCTGGACAATAGGCTCTGACGGCGTCTCGACCTGGCTACTTTCAGCTTCACCTGATGGGCGCAAGTCCATCGGCGGTCCACCGCGAAGATAGCCATCCGTGCGGCTGACGACTTGAGTCGGCTCCGGCCGGCGCGTTGAGCCATCCATGGCATCATAAAGACGCCGGTCAAGATCATCGATCTGGATGCCGCCCTTGTCATCAGGCAGGCGTTTGTAAGGCTGGGCCTCGGCGACGACCATGGGCAACGCCCCGTCGGTCGGGCGCACGCCCTGACGATAAGTATTCCAGACGACAGCGCCGAACACGATCAACACGCCAATAGCGAGCGACAGGATCAGCGGTCCACGCGCGGAATCATCATCTCGGATATCGAAGCCGCGATATTCTTCTTCGTACGGCGCCGCATCATAATCTCGGTTGCGATTGCTCATTCTGGTCATCAGCCCCTTGATGAAATGGTCTTTGGTTAAGATTAAGGCGCGTTTCGTTAACGATCGTTGAATCGGACCGAAGACAGGCGCCTACCCCTCAGATCATGCTTTCCAGGTTGAAGACCTTGCGATGCAGGTCGATCGCATAATTGTCAGTCATTCCAGCGATGTAGTCGCAGACAAGACGGGCACGGCGCTCTTTGGGCGCCTGCTCGGCATCCTGTCGCAGCGGCGGCGGTAGGATGTCTGGTTCCTGCAAGAAGAGGTCGAACAGCTCCTTCAGGACCCGCTTTGCCTGGCTACGCATCCGGTTGACCTTGTAGTGCTTGTACATGCGCTCATAGAGGAAAGCGCGTAGCGCGCGCTGCTGGGCGTCGAATTCTTCGGAAAAGGCAACCAGCGGTTCTGGAAGCGCGCGAACGGCGGCAGCCGAGTCTGGCTGATATTTCTCGACCCGGCGCTGGGTTTCGGTGATGAGATCATCAATCCACAGGCCGATCAGCTGACGAACGGCTTCATAGACCGTGCGCTGCGTATCGAGCACCGGGTGTTCCAAGCGCACGCCGCGAAAGACATCGCCGACGAGCGGTATGCCCAGCATGTCATCAATGGTGAAAAGACCCGCGGCGATGCCATCGTCGATATCATGATTGTTATAGGCGATGTCGTCGGCCAGCGCAGCAACTTGCGCCTCAGGACCGGCGAATTGATCCAGCTCAAGTTTTTCCAGATACGGAAAGTCCCTGAAGGCGGCTGGCAGGGAAGAAATCGGATTATCCGCCGTCACCAGCGGCCCGTTATGCTTCACCAGTCCTTCCAGCATTTCCCAGGTGAGGTTCAGGCCATCAAACGTCGGATATCTTTGCTCAAGCCGGGTCACCACGCGGAGCGTCTGCGCATTGTGATCAAAGCCTTCATAGTCGTGCATGCTCTCATCGAGCTGGTCCTCGCCTGCATGACCAAAGGGCGGATGCCCCAGATCATGCGCAAGCGCCATGGCTTCGGCGAGGTCTTCGTCCACCCCGAGACGACGAGCGACCGACCGCGCGATCTGGGCCACTTCCAGCGAATGGGTGAGCCGCGTGCGGTAATGGTCGCCCTCATGGGCCACAAAAACCTGCGTTTTCTGCTTCAAACGACGAAATCCGGAGGAATGAATGATCCGGTCGCGATCCCGCTGAAACGGCGTACGCGTTGCAGATTCCGCCTCATCATGGAACCGGCCGCGAGAGTTTTCCCACAGCGTCGCAAACACGGCTCTCTTTTCAGGGAGCGCAGGCTTTCCTATCTTGTTCGACATGACCGACGTCACTCTCTCTTCCTCAGCTGCCCAGCGCATTAAAACGATTCTGGCGAAACAGTCTGACAAAGACTTCCTTCGCGTCTCCGTTGAAGGCGGCGGCTGCTCCGGCTTCTCCTACAAGTTCGATCTTGAGGATACCCGCAATGAGGACGACATTGTGGTCGAACGTGACGGCGCGCAGGTGCTGATAGACGAGATGAGCATGGAGTTCATGCGCGGCTCGGAAATCGACTTCTCGACCGAGCTGATCGGCGCGGCCTTCAAGATCAACAATCCGAATGCAACGGCCGCGTGCGGCTGCGGGACGAGCTTTTCGCTCTAGGCCAATTTTGCCTAAGTTACGTTTGCGATAGCACGTACGCAAGCGCAGCCAGAGCGGCAATCGTAAGGCAATTTGTACATGTTCCAATGAGCCTGGTTGTTGATGTGCTGACGAACGCCAAACTTACTGCCGCAATAATCCAACCACCAAAAAAGAGTGAGAATGGCAGCCAGAGCAAATAGCCAAGCTGATCGGCCACATAACTCATACCTCCGTTACAACATCCCAGAACAACGATGAGGCCTCCTGTTACAAACAACACGGTCGGTCCTAAAAACGTCGCGAGAATGCCTGTTGTAGACAAACCCGATTTCCTGGTCTTCAGGGTCATAGCCCTTCCTCAATGTGAGCGCTCACTTACTACTAATGTGTTAGCTCATGGTCAATCAAAATCCGACCAGTATGACTGGCTGCCGCTCGTGTATGAGGGCTTCGCTCTAGCGTTCCGGCGTCCTCCAATCGCTCTCATCCGTGTCACGGCGGCTGAGTCGCAGGGCGAGTCCGACGGCCACGCCGACACCAATGGCAACCGTCAAGTCGACAAGAACCGTCAACACCATGGTCAGGAGTAGGAGCGCCAGATCGCTCTTTCGCGCCCTGGCGTATTCATTCCATTTGTGCGGTTCAGTCATATTCCAGGCCGTCATCACTAGCAGGGCTGCCAGCGCCGGCAAAGCGAGGTAGCCGGCAAGTGGCGCGGCCGCCACCATGATGAGCAGGATCACCAGCGCGTGAACGATCCCTGCGACGGGTGTCTTCCCGCCAGCGCGCACATTAGTTGCGGTGCGGGCGATTGCGCCTGTGGCCGGAAGGCCGCCGAAGAGCGATGAGGCGATGTTCGCGGCCCCCTGCGCGGTCAGCTCGGCGTTCGGGCGGTGATGGCCGCCAATCATCCGGTCAGCGACCATGGCGGAGAGGAGCGACTCCACACCGGCGAGGAATGCGATGATGATCGCTGATGGCAGAAGCTCCACCAGCCGGTCCCAGCTGATGTCCGGCAGCTGCGGCATCGGCAATTGGTTTGGCAGCGCGCCAAACCGCGAGAAGAGCGTATCGACCGGAAGATTCATCAGCGCCACAGCCGCCGAGCCGACGCCAACAGCAACGACAAGGCCGGGATATTTCGGCGCGAGCCTGCGCAGGCCGATGATCAGGACAAGCGTCACCAGCGCGATACCGAGCGCGGCGAGATTCATCGTCTCACGCGCGTCCCACAGGACAGGAAGTTTTTCAAGGAAGTCCGCCGGCATATGGGACACGGTGAGGCCAAAAAAGTCGCTGATCTGGCTCGCCGCGATGATGATGGCGATACCGATGGTAAAGCCATTGACGACCGCTTCCGGGATGAAGGCGATAAGCCGCCCCGCCCTGAGCCACCCGGCCACCAGCAGGATCAGCCCCGCCATGAAGGTCGCCAGGACAAGGCCATCATAGCCGTGCTCCGCAATCACACCGAAGACGACGACAATGAAGGCGCCCGTCGGTCCGCCGATCTGGACGCGGGATCCACCAAGCAATGAAATGAAGAAGCCCGCGACGATCGCGGTGACCAGCCCCTTGCCCGGGTCAGCGCCAGACGCAATGGCAATGGCCAGGCTGAGCGGCAGCGCTACCAGGGCGACCGTCAGACCGGCCATCAGGTCGGCGAGAAAGATTGACCAGGAATATTCCCTGATCGTCGTGAGGATTTTTGGCTTGCGCATGGACATGGCTCACTAGCACGGCCTGGATGTCTCGGCACTGCGGCTTGCCTGCGCAGAATTTTCCGCTGCGCGCCCTTCCCTTCCCCAACGTCGCGCACCTATTTGAGTCGCGAATTCAGGGGAGACTTCAGATGGATGTATCGCAAGCTGTTGATCAGCGTATCTCGACGCGCGCCTTTCTCGACAAACCGATTCCCGAAGCTGACATTCGCGACTGGCTGACCGCAGCCCAGCGTGCCCCATCGGGCGGCAACACACAGCCCTGGCGGGTCATCGTGGTGACCGGTGACGCGATGCAGGATGTGATCGAAACCTGTCAGAAAGCGCTGGCTGACAATCCTCGCGGCGAACCAACGGACCGGCTGATTTATCCGAAGGATCTTTGGGAGCCGCACGAAGCACGCCGCCGCAAGGTTGGCGAGATGATGTACGAAACGCTCGGCATTCCGCGCGAAGACAAACCAGCGCGCCGACAATGGTTCGCCCGCAACTTCCGCTTCTTCGATGCCCCTGTCGGGGTGTTCTTCGTGATCGACGAGCGGATGGGCCACGGTCAGTGGGCCCATACCGGCATGTATATGCAGACGCTCGCCCTGCTGGCCGAAGAGCGCGGTTGGGGCACCTGCTTCCAGGAATGCTGGGCCATGCTTCGTCCGACGCTGAAGCAGCATTTCAGCCTCGGCGAGACCGAGATGCTCTATTGCGGCATGGCGCTTGGCTATCCCGATCCCGACCATCCGGTGAACTCGCTTCGGGCTGAGCGCGCTGAGTTATCGGAGGTCGCAGAACTGAAAGGGTTTTAAAAAGCCCGATCTGCGCCGCATTCGCGCCGCAACCTCTGGCCAATCTCGATTCCCATGAGGACGAGGAGAGCATTTATGGCCAGTCTGGGCGCGCTTCCATTGGCAGCCAACAATACCGGCTGGAGGGCTTTTCCTCAATCAACTCAACTGGTTGCGGCGGCGCGGCGACAGATTGGGGTAACGATCGATTATGACCCGGCCTATGTGCGGCTCGACTACCCCGGCGGGGATGTTCCGCGCGAATCGGGCGTGTGCATTGATGTCGTAATTCGCGCTTATCGCGATGCGTTCGGTTACGATTTTCAGAAATCCATCCATGAAGACATGCGCGCCAACTTCAACAAATATCCAACAAGCTGGGGCCTGTCGCGCACTGACCGCAACATCGATCACCGGCGGGTGCCAAACCTTGAAACCTGGCTTGTTCGCAACGCAGTGGAGCTGCCGGCGGATGACTGGCAGCCGGGTGACCTGCTGACCTGCCGCGTCGATCGATCCCTGCCTCATATCGCAATCATATCCGACAGGAAGATGAGCTGGGGCGAGCCTTATGTGATCCACAATATCGGACTTGGCGCGCGAGAAGAGCGTCTGATCGGCCGCTTCGAAAATGAGCGACGTTTTCGATTTTTTCCGCCTGTCGCCTGAGCTCATTTCCCCGAATTTCGGCAGGCCGATTTTAGGCCGATACCGGGCCGATTACAGGCCGATTTCAGGTCAATGCGAACGACAGCCGTTAAAGATGCGAAAACGGCGTCCCGGACATCCGAAACGCCGCCATCGAAGAAGACCATTTCTGGTCAGCTAGACTCTATTTCACGTCGTAGCGGTCAAGCATCATGACCTTGTCCCAGGCTTTTACGAAGTCTTTCACGAACTTCTCGCCATTGTCGGACTGGGCATAGACTTCCGAAATCGCACGAAGTTGCGAGTTGGAGCCGAAGACCAGGTCAACGCGGGTGGCGGTCCATTTCAGGTCGCCCGACGCGCGGTCGTGGCCTTCAAACAGCATTCCGCTATCGTCCGTTGGCTGCCAGGCCGTGTTCATGTCGAGCAGGTTGACGAAGAAGTCATTCGTCAGCTGGCCTGGACGCTGGGTGAACACGCCGTGCCTGGTGCCAGCGTAATTGTTGCCAAGAACGCGAAGGCCGCCAATCAGGACCGTCATTTCCGGCGCTGAGAGCTTCAGCAGATTGGCCCGGTCGATCATGATCTCTTCGGTCGGTGCGGTGACGTGTGAGCCTTCAACATAGTTGCGGAAGGCTTCAGCACGGGGGCGCAGCGGTTCGAAGGACTCAACATCCGTCATCTCGGCGGTCGCGTCGGTGCGGCCCGGCGTGAACGGAACGGTCACGTCATAACCCGCATCCCTGGCGGCCTTTTCGACGCCTGCACAACCGGCCAGGACGATGAGGTCAGCCATCGAAACCGGCTTGCCGTAAGACGATTTGATCTCTTCCAGCTTGCCGAGCACTTTCTGAAGTTGAGCCGGGTTGTTGACTTCCCAGTCATTCATCGGCGCCAGGCGGATACGGGCACCATTCGCGCCGCCGCGCTTGTCGGAGCCTCGGAAAGACGCCGCAGATGCCCAAGCCGTTGAGATGAGTTCAGACACTGAAAGACCGGTCTCAAGGACCTTGGTTTTCAGTTCCCTGATCTCAGCATCGCCGATCAGTGGGTGATCCACTGCCGGCACCGGATCCTGCCAGATCAAATCCTCTTGCGGGACTTCCGGACCAACATAGCGGGATTTCGGCCCCATATCGCGGTGCGTAAGTTTGAACCAGGCGCGCGCAAACGCGTCGGCAAACTTGTCCGGATTGGCGTGGTAGTCACGGGAGATCTTCTCGTATTCCGGATCCATGCGCATCGCCATGTCCGCGGTCGTCATGATCGTGATCTGCTTCTGGGACGGATCATGGGCTTTCGGCGCCATGTCCTCTTCCTTGACGTCCTTCGGCTGCCACTGAAAGGCTCCGGCCGGGCTCTTTGTGAGCTCATAGTCATAGCCGAACAGCATGTCGAAGTAGCTCATGTCCCATTTGGTCGGGGTTGGCGTCCAGGCGCCTTCGATACCGGAGGTGATCGTGTCATCACCGATGCCAGAGTTGAACGTGCTGGCCCAACCGATGCCTTGCGCCGCGATGTCGGAGCCTTCCGGATCTGCGCCGACGAGGCTTGCATCGCCTGCGCCGTGGCACTTGCCGAAGGTATGGCCGCCTGCGGTGAGCGCGACGGTTTCTTCGTCATTCATGGCCATGCGGGCAAAGGTCTCACGGATGTCCTGGCCGGAGGCGAGCGGATCGGGATTACCGTCAGGGCCTTCCGGGTTCACATAGATGAGCCCCATCTGGACAGCTGCCAGCGGGTTCTCCAGGGCGCGGCCTTCGGAATAGCGGCTGTTCGGCTTGTCGCTGGTGGCGAGCCATTCAGCTTCAGAGCCCCAGTAGACTTCTTCCGGTTCCCAGACGTCCGGACGGCCGCCTGCAAAACCGAAGGTCTTGAAGCCCATATCCTCAAGCGCGACATTGCCGGCGAGGATGATCAGGTCAGCCCAGGACAGGGCGTTGCCATACTTCTGCTTGACCGGCCACAGGAGGCGGCGGGCCTTGTCGAGGTTGGCATTGTCTGGCCAGGAATTGAGGGGCGCAAAACGCTGCTGGCCGGAGCCTGCACCGCCGCGGCCATCGCTGATGCGATAGGTACCAGCAGAGTGCCATGCCATGCGGATCATGAATGGGCCGTAGTGGCCATAATCAGCCGGCCACCAATCCACAGAGGTGTTCAGGACCTCGGCGATGTCAGCTTTGACGGCTTTAAGATCGAGTTTGGAAAAGGCTTCGGCATAGTCGAACCCGTCATCCATCGGGTCACCTGCCGGATGGTTCTTGTGCAGGATGTCCAGGTTAAGGAGTTTTGGCCACCAATCCTTGTTGCGGGGTCCGCGGAATAGCCAGTGGCGCTCCGTGTCGCCTGAAAACGGGCATTTCATGTCGTCAGCCATAATTTCTCCTGTGAAATAGACGTGGGGGAATGGGGTATTGGGCTTTTTATAACCCAGGCAAACCTATAGAACCAATCGAAATCTCTTGGCTTGACTATAGACCTACTCTATCCCAACCAATCTATTCGAGGCGACCGACAGGGCAGCTTCAGTTTTTCCGTTTATTCGGGGGCGTGCCGTGGCGGCCGGTGCTTTCCCATTTGGCTTCTTCAGCCCGGTGTCGCAGCTGAAGATTGAACAGGACACCCTTGAACAGCGGCAGCAGCGCCAGAACCAGTCCAAACATCGTCGATAGCAACACGATCCAGAGAAGGACCTTGGTCACAAGTCCCACGTCGACGATCGGCAGAATGAAGTAGAACGGCGCGAACAGGATCAGGACCAGGAAGCCGACAAAGAAGGCCGGGCCATCTGCCGTGTCGGCGACGCCAAAGTCCTGCTCACAGGCGGGACACTCGTCATGAAATTTCAGGTAAGACCGAAACAGCTTGCCTTCGCCGCAGCGCGCGCAACGCCCCTTCAGTCCACGTTTTATCGGATCTTCGTACATGCCCGAAACATCGGGATGACTGGTCCTCGAAGGAAGTGAGACAGAGGCGCACAGGTCGGAAATCAGAGATCCGGCGCGATGGGGACACTCGCCCATGCAATCGCATCTTTTAGCCGCGAGAGAGGAAGCTTACCCGGAAACCCATTGTAGCTGGGGTACTGGTGCGCCGGTTCGCCGTCTGGCGTGGTGGCGTGAATTGAAATGGTTGTCTCGTTCGCGTTCGCCATCAACATCTCAGCCGTGGCAGCGTCCAGCACGAATTTGAAACGGCCGGCATGAGGACCTTCAGACACCTGCCCAACCGGCTGCAGGGTGTAGCCATTCCCGGCCTCGTCCCGAATTTGCAGACCGGTGGGCTCGTGCTGCATAACAGCCTCCAGCGAGCCATCAGCCATCACATACAGAACGCCTACAGTATCGTAGGAACCGGTCTCCTTGAGACTGATGCCGACGAGTGGTCCGCTGGTCCGATCCGGTGTGCGATAGGCTGATACCCCAAACTCGGAAAGGCTCTCGAAGCTGAAGAATTTATAAGCCGTCCAGTCGCCGTAGATCTGCACGCTGTTTGGGCCGTCTTCCATCTTCAGGGCCTGGCGGTCCTGCAGCGTTTTCGGCCCGATGAGATCACTGGAGAACACCTGGCCAATGCATTGTTTTGTCATCTGGGACGCAAAGGCTGTGACAGTGTTGGTATAGTCGGTCTCAGTTGGCTTTCCGGCATAGCGCGCATCGGCGATCGCCTTGGCTTCACTCATTGTGGAACGCTGGATTGGTTTGCCATCGCGGGTGAGCGCACAAGACTCAACCGACGCATCCATGGCGCCGGGGGCCGCGATCAAGGCGTCAACATAGAAGCGGGCGGAATCGATGTTTTGCCATTCGGACGCATTGGACTCCCGCGCCAGGCAGCCTGTCCAGTTTTCGGCGGCGAGCTCAGACAGCCGCTCTTCTTCAGCGCTGACGGCAGCCTCACCCGCCCGGTCCTTCAGGGCCGTTCTCATGACGAGTTGAAGGTGCTTGGCTGTTTCGTACTGGATATGGTCGAACACCTGGCACCGCTCATCGACGGCGAGGCCGTACGTGCTGACGGTGAACATGGTAAGGATTGGATCCTGCTGCTGCGCGGTCGCCGGCGCGGCGATCCCCAGAATCCCAGACACGGCCAGACCCGCTGCAAACTGCTTCTTCATACCCCGCCCCACCTTCCGGATTCTGCAATGACCAGAACAGTTTAGAAGCCGATTTGGATGATGTCATCAAGAGCTTTGACTACCGTTGCGGAACCGCACTAGCTTGCGCCAAACAGAAAAATGACCGGGAGACAATCGGGATGGACTATGAAGAGGTCGTACGCGGGCGGCGGAGCATTCGGGGCTATCTCGACAAGCCTGTCCCGAAGGCGCTGATCCGCGAAATCCTGGAAATCGCGATGCGCGCGCCGACCTCGCTCAATTCCCAGCCCTGGAACTTCTTCGTGTGCACTGGCGAGGTGCTGGACAAGATCCGCAAGGGCAATGTCGAGCGCAATGTTGCGGGCGTCCCAGACAGCCGCGAGTTTCGCACCGGGCCTGCCTATGACGGGGTTCATCGCGAACGTCAGGTCGGCATTGCGGTGCAACTCTTCAAGGCGATGGGCATCGAGCGCCATGACAAGGAAAAGCGGATGGACTGGGTGCTGCGCGGCTTCCGCCAGTTCGACGCGCCGGCCTGTATCGTCGTCACCTATGACAAGGCGCTGGCGGGCGGCGACATTCCGCCATTCGATTGTGGCGGCGTCGTCAATTGCATTGTGAACACGGCCTGGTCGAAGGGGCTTGGCTGCGTGATCAATTCGCAAGGCATCATGCAGAGCCCGGTCGTGCGCGAACATGCGCAGATCCCGGACGATCAGGTCATCCAGACCTGTATCGCGATTGGCTGGCCGGATGATCGCTTCCCCGCGAATGCCGTCGTTTCGACGCGCAAATCGGTTGACGAAGCGGCAACATTCCTGGGCTTTGAGGACTAGGCTTCTTCGGTAATATCGACGGAGTTCTGCGCGTCGAGCTTCCAGATCGCAGCGATGAAGGCGCCCTTGGCCCTTGGCAACACGGTGAGGCAAAGCCCGATCGCAAAGATCACCATACCGGCGGTGCTCAGCCATAATGGCAGCGCGTCTGTCATGAAGGTGATCGCCATGAGCGGCGCGAGGAAATGGCCGACGATGAGCAGTGTCAGCCAGGGCGGTCCGTCGTCGGCGCGAATGTCGCCAGTCTTCAGGCCGCAACTCGAACAGGATGGCGTCTGACGGAGATAACCGGAGAAGAGCTGGCCTTCGCCGCAGCGCGGACACCGCTTCCTGATCCCGCGCACGAGCGCAGTGGCGATGCTGGTTTGCTCATTAGAGTTGGCCATGATTGCGGCCTCCAGCCGAGCCCCAGACCTGGCGCACGGGCGCGTCAAACTCAATGCGTGAGACTGCCGCAGCCCGGTTGGCAAGTATCTGACTGCCCTATTTCGTTTCGCCGTCGACCGGATCGCCGTGAATATCGAGAACAGTGACGTTGCCTTCGGCGAAGTCGGTGACCGGCTGCAATTGTGTCTCCCCGTCGCCGACAACGACCCAGGTCATCCCCGGCGCTTCGAGATACTCGGCGATGACCCGCTTATACTCTTCGAGCGGCATGGAGAGGAGCTGTTGCTGCTCGTCTTCGACGAAGCTCAGACTCTTGCCGTACTTGGAGATTTCGCCAAGCATATCGCGTTTTGCGTTCAGGCTCTCATAGGCAAGCGTGTCCTGCTTGACGAGCTTCTGGCGCGTGAGCTCAACGGCAGCGTCGTCAAACTCCGGCCCGTAGGCTTCCAGCATGTCTTCAATGACATCGAGCGACGCCTGGGTCGCGTTTGCGCGCACACTCGTGGACACGATGATCGGCTCAGGAACCAGTCCATTCTGGAGGTAGGAATAGGCGCCGTAGGTGTAGCCCTTCTCGATGCGAAGCACCTGGGCGAGGTCGCCCGAAATACCGCCGCCGAGCTTCTCGTTTGCAAATTCGATCTTGAGGAAGTCAGGGTTGGGCGTGGCCACGGTGAGCTGGCCAATATAGAGCACGCTCTGCTTCGAGCCCGGCACATCGATGAAGAAGACCTCGCCCTGCTTGTCCTGCACCGGCGTCAGAGCCTCCTCGAACGCAATCTTGTCTGCTGGCAGAATGGAAGCAATGTCGCTGAAGGCAGCTTCCGCCCGGTCCTCGGACACGGCGCCGGCAACATGCATCCGAACATTCGTGGCGAGCATCATGCCGAACGATGATTTAAGATCGTCCAGCGTTATCGTCTCGACGCTTTCTTCGGTGCCGATGCTGAAGCGGCCATTTGGATGGTCCTCGCCGTAGATCAGTTTCGCAAAGGCACCGGCCGCGATGTATTGGGGATTGGCCTGGCGGTCACGGATGGTTGTGAGGGCGGCTGACTTCTCTCGCTCAAAGTACTCCGGATCCCAGCGCGGTTCGGTGAGCATCTCCTCAATGAGCGCCACCGTTTCCTCGAAGTTGCGGGCGAGTGATGTGGCGTTGATCGTGATGCTGTCGGTGTTGGCGCTGACGCTGATACCGGAGCCGAGCAGACCGATTGCCTGCTCCAGCTCCGCTGCTGTTTTCGTGGCCGTGCCTTCATTCAGCATCTCGGCGACAAGATTGGCAACGCCGACTTTGCCGTCCGGGTCGAGCCTTGAGCCGGCATCGAATGTGATATCGAAAGAGACAAGCGGCAGCTCATCATTCTCGACGCCAAAGGCCCGGGCGCCGTTTGGAAGGGTCGCCGTCCAGACATCCGGCATCTCAATCAGCGGCAGCTCACCAAAAGGCGGCTCTGAGCGATCATATTTGCTTGGCGTCTTTTCGTATTCGGCTTCTTCGCCCTGGCTGACCTCTTCCGAGGCGACATCGGCTTTCACTTCCTCGATCCAGACCGAGGCGAGCTCTGCGCCCTCCAGCGCGAGAGCGGTTTCGCCCTGTGGCACAAAGCTGGTGATCACGGATGGCTTGCCTTTGATATAGGTTTCGTAGGCGGCCATCACGTCGTCAGCCGTGACAGCGCGTAGTAGCTCGGCCTGCTTGATCGCATAGGCCGGATCGCCCGCGAATTCATTGTCTGACGACATCTGATTTGCCTTGCCGAGCACGGTGGAGAGATTGTTGTAGAGGATGGTTTCCTGCTCGGCCTTGATGCGTTTCAAATCCGTTTCATCAACACCATTGGCTTCGAAGTCGGCCAGCGCCGCATCGAGCGCGGATTTGACGGCATCCAGATCCGTCCCGGCCTTGGCGCGGACGCGGAACACAAACTCGCCTGCCAATTCCATGCTGTTATTGTAAGCTGAGACATCCGGCGCAAGCTGCTGTTCTTCAACGATTTCCTTGTAGAGCGGTGAGTTCTTTGTGCCGGCGATAATGCGGGCCAGCACATTCAGAGCTTGCTCATCCTCATTGTAGGATTCAACGGTCGGGAAGGTCAGGCGCAACTCTGGCAGCTTGGCGAAATTGTCCTCGAAATAGAGGGATTTTGTTTCAGCCAGCGTCACGGGCTGGGGCGCAGCCGGTTCGACATCCGGGCCTCTGCGGATTTCACCAAACCAGCGCTCGACCTTTGCCTTTGTCTCTGCGATGTCGATGTCACCGACAATGGAGAGGGTGGCGTTTCCAGCGCCGTAATACTGGTTGTAGAATTCCTTGAGGTCATCGAGCGTCGCGGCCTGAAGGTCCGGCAGCTGGCCGATGACCGTCCAGTTGTAGGGATGATCTTCAGGGTAAAGCGCGGCGCGGATCACTTCCTGGGTATAGCCATAGGGCGCATTGTCGACGCGCTGGCGCTTCTCATTCTTCACGACCTGCTTTTCGCGTTCTAGCGCCGCCCGCGTGACCGTGTTCAGCATGTAGCCGAGGCGGTCGGAGTCGATCCAGAGGATCTTGTCGAAAGCGTCTTTGGGGACGACTTCATAGTAGATCGTGCCGTCTGACCATGTGCCGCCATTGCGCTGGCCGCCCCAGTCCGGAATCGCCTTGCGGTTCCAGCCGCGCGGGACGTTCTCGGAATCGTTGAAGGCCATATGTTCAAAGAAGTGGGCAAAGCCCGTGCGGCCTTCCTTCTCACGGTTCGAGCCGACATGAACGACAGTGGAAAACGCGACAATCGGGTCCGATCGGTCGACATGGAGGATCACTTCGAGACCGTTTTCCAGCGTGAATTTCTCGTATTCGAGGTCAAAATCAGCGGTTTCTTCAGGAGCCTGGTCAGAGGCAATGTCAGCGGGCTTTAGCGAAGCCCCCTCGTCAGGACTGGATTGCGTCGTGGCGGCGCACCCGCCGAGAATCATGATTACGCCAAGCGCGGTCGCTGCCGTCAGTCTCATCACCTATACCCCAATGTCGATTATGGTCGTGGCGCGTCGCTGCGCCGGATACCGACATCTGTAGCATATTGATTTTCGATGTCACCTCAGAGGCGAGTACGGTGCGCATTTGCTCGCGAAGCGCTCAGACCTGGCCCGACATGACGGCTCTCAGGATGCTCAGACGCTTGGCGATACGGCCGGGTTCAGTCGTTTTTCCGTAGAGCCGGCGCAGGCGGAAATGCGCGATCGCTGGCCTGATCGACTTCGGCACCTTCGGAACCACCGGCCCGTATCCAACGCTCTCGCCGCGTCGCAACGCTGCGACATGCGGGGCGAGCATGTGAATATGCTGACCCCAGCCATGCGCATCAGCGAGCACCCGGGCAGCGGTCGCGGTCAACAAGGTTTCCGGCTGCTGGCTACGGTCAGAGGCTTCAAACGCATCTTCATACTGGTCAATCAGTCGTTTCAATGTGTCGATACGCAGCTGATCTGCCGCGATCTGATCGCTCAGCGCCCCCACGACATCATGAGCGCGCGGTGTCGCGCCCGATTCGATTTCGTCCAATGCATCACGCCACCACTGAAACCGGATGGCACCCAGGCCTGGCTCCGTCACGACAAGCCGGACACGGGCCAATTCGAGGGCGAATGCATAGAGGGCAATGAGGGTGCGACGCTCTCTGGCAGGCGCGTAACGTGACGAAATCCAGCGGTCTTCATCGGCTTTTCGGAGCCGATCATCAATATTTGCCCAAATTTCAGGGCTTGTCAGGGTGGCAGAAGCTGGCATGGAACCCATATGAAGTGCAACACGCTACAAACTATACATACGCAAATGCAAGGAGCGACCAAATGGCTTTTGACCTTCCAGACCTACCCTATTCCCGCGATGCGCTGGCACCACACATCTCAGAAGAGACGCTGAATTTCCACCACGGAAAGCACCATCAGGCCTACGTCACCAACCTCAACAAGTTGATTGACGGCACCGACATGGAAAGCAAGTCGCTTGAAGAGATCATCAAGGCGGCAGCGTCCGATTCCTCCAAAGCTGGCCTGTTCAACAATGCAGCCCAGGTCTGGAACCACACCTTCTACTGGCACTCGATGAAGCCAGGCGGCGGCGGCAAGCCGTCCGGGGCGATCGCGTCCAAGATCGATGAAGATTTCGGTTCGTACGACAAATTCGCCGAAGAGTTCAAAGCAGCCGGCGGCGGCCAGTTCGGTTCAGGCTGGGCCTGGCTCGTCCTGAAAGGCGGCAAGCTCGAGATTCGCAAGACCCCGAATGCCGAGACCCCGGTCACCGATGATGGCGCGACGCCGCTTCTGACGATGGATGTCTGGGAGCACGCCTATTATCTCGATTACCAGAACTCACGCCCGAACTATATGACGGCGTTCCTCGACAATCTGGTGAACTGGGACTTCGCGAACCAGAACCTCGCTGACGCAAGCTAAGCGATTTTTCGCCTATCCAGCAAAGCCCGCCTCCAAGAATGAGGCGGGCTTTTTTGCAACTGTGTTTCGCTGAAACCATTGCAGTCTGTCCATAATCCTTTCGCAACTGCGAAAATTCGGCTATGGCGGCGCCAATATGTACTTCCGGGCATGGAATCGCCCGGGCCGAGCACCATAGGGGTGACTCACCGAGCGACATTTCATTTTATATCCCGAAAGACACACATTTGACCGAAGAAACAACCGAAGCTCCGAAAACCACCTTTGCCGCTCTTGGCCTTGGTCCGAAGATCCTTCAGGCCATCGAAGAAGCCGGCTATGACAGCCCCACACCCATTCAGGCGCAGGCCATTCCACACGTCCTGCTCGGCGGTGACGTGACGGGTATTGCCCAGACCGGCACAGGCAAGACGGCGGCCTTTGTGCTGCCAATGATCCACAGGCTGGAACAGGGTCGGGCCAGGGCCCGCATGCCGCGCACGCTGATCCTCGCGCCGACGCGCGAACTGGCTGCGCAGGTGTCCGAGAATTTCGAAAAATACGGCAAACATCTGAAGCTGGAGATGGCGCTGCTGATTGGCGGCGTTTCCTTCAAGGAACAGGAAATGAAGCTGATGCGGGGCGTCGACGTCCTGATCGCGACGCCTGGCCGTCTGATTGACCAGTTCGAACGCGGCAAAATCCTGCTGACCGGCGTCGAGATTCTCGTCATCGATGAAGCTGACCGCATGATGGACATGGGCTTCATCCCTGACATCGAGAAGATTCTCGGCATGCTGCCCCCGCGTCGCCAGACGCTGCTCTTCTCGGCCACGATGCCGCCGGAAATCGCGAAACTCGCCAAGACGTTCCAGAAGCATCCCAAGCGGATCGAAGTCGCCAACCAGCAAATGACGGCGTCGACGATCACCCAGCATGTGGTGAAAATCTCTCGCAATGACGACAAGGCGAAACGCACCGCATTGCGCCGCGTGATTGAAGCGCGCGAAGTGAAAAACGGCATCGTGTTCTGTAATCGCAAGCGTGAAGTCGATGTTGTCGTGAAGTCACTCAACAAACACGGTTTCGACGCTGCCGCCATTCATGGCGACCTGCCGCAAGCCTATCGCACACAGACGCTGGAGCGTTTTCGCGATGGCGACCTGAAGCTGCTGGTGGCATCCGACGTGGCTGCGCGCGGTCTGGACGTTCCGGATGTGAGCCAGGTGTTCAATTATGCGCCGCCACCAAAAGACGAAGATTATGTTCACCGGATCGGTCGGACCGGCCGTGCTGGACGCGAAGGTGAGAGCTTCACAATCGTCAGCCCTGAAGATGAGAAGTCCTGGGCAGGCGTTCTGCGCCTGATCAAGACGGACGTTGAAGAGTACATGCCGGAAGGTCTGGCTGAAGAGCTTGAAAACCTGCCTGAAGATACCGGTGGCCGGGGACGCGGTCGAAGCCGTGGTGGCCGGAATGAGCGCAGCGGCGGTGGCCGTAGCCGCAGTCGCGGCAACCGGTCAGCCGATCGCGAACGCTCGACACCGGACGCAGCTGAAGCGAACGACAACGACGCAAAGCCGTCCAAACCGCCTGAAAAGAAAAAGCCGGCCAAGCCTAAGACCGAGAAGACTGATCAGCCCAAGTCCGAAGCGAAGCCGAAGCAGGATCGTTCCGGCGGGCGCAAATCATCTGATCGTCGCTCGAAGAAAGATCTCGAACCGGCAAATGATGGCGTCCGCGGCTTCGGCGGCGATGTTCCGGACTTCCTGAAGCGCTAAGCCCGGTTACGGATTTGCGCTGCGGTTGGGGTCGAACATCCCGTTCCGCAGATTGCCGGCCAATTCTTCGCGCATGAAACTGATCGTGTGACGCGTACCGCTTGAGCCGGTTTCGCGATCCACTTTCGCGCCCAGAACGCTGGTCAGAGCTTCGACCAGAAGCGTGCCGACGCCCGTACCGTTTGGGTCACGCTCACCGTCCTTGATGCCCACGCCGTCATCCATGACGGACACCATCACCTCGTCGCTTTCACCATCGATGAGGAGCGTTATCCGACCCACGTCACGCTCTTTGAATGCATATTTGCAAGCATTCGTCAGAAGCTCCGTAACGGCGAGGCAAAGCGACACCGCCTTGCTGATAGGCAGAATGATCTCGCCTCTTGAGTCGCGGATCAATTTGATCCCGCGATCAAGCTGGTAGGTTTCAAATATCTGTTGGCAGATGTCCGGCAGCAATTTCACACAATCGACGCGGTCATGCGTACCGAGCTCATAAAGGCTGCGATGCGTCGCTGAAACGACATCAACACGGTCGCGGGTCTGGCGAAGGGCATCGCGCGCTTCCTTGTCCTCGATGCGCTGCAGCGGCAGGGACACAATGGACGAGACAATCTGGAGGCTGTTGCGCACGCGGTGATTGACCTCGAACAGCAGCATTTCCTTCAGGTACAGGGCTTCTCTCAATTGCTGTTCGGCCTGCAGGCGCAGCGTGTCGTCGCGCATGGTAAGCACCGAACCGATCTGACGACCATCATCATCAAGGACGGGACGCGCCGTGCCGACCGCAAAGACGACGCTGCCGTCCGGTCTCTTTATCTTCCATGCCGAATCGACAACGGTTTCTCCGTTCAGCACGGCCCTGGCGAGCGGCAGTTCATGGGAGGGATATGGCTCATCCTCCATGGTCAGCAATTTGTAGGTTTCGCTGTATTCGTCTGGCGGAACGTCGAGCCGCACGCGGCCGTGAATTTCCTCTGCCGCTCGATTAACGGTGATGATTCTTCCTTTATCATCAGCAACGATGACGCCCTCACCCAGTTGGTCAAGCACACTGGCTTTGAACTTTTCGACCGAACTTAACATTCCGCCCGCCCCGTTTGATCCCCGCAGTCTGATCTGAAATCAGCGTCCCGCATTCAGACTGGGGGTGTTTTATTCATTCGCGTTATCTCTTCAATCTACTTTCTACCTGCTTGCGATATTTGGCCCCGTAAGGTGGCCGAATAACCGAGAGCAGGTCCGAACCAATTTGCGTGTATACAGACTTCCTGTGGCTGAATTCGCGGAAGCCGTCGACTCCGTGGTAGCTACCCATGCCGGATGGTCCCACGCCGCCGAATGGCAGATCTTCCTGGGCGACGTGGAAAATGACGTCGTTTACCGTCACACCGCCTGACGTCGTATTGTTCAGGACATAGTCGCGCTCACTGGAATCCTGACCGAAATAGTAAAGGCCGAGCGGGCGCGGGTGCGCGTTGACATAGTTCACGGCGTCTTTCGTTTCGCCATATGACTTGATCGGCAGGATCGGTCCAAAAATTTCATCCTGCATGATTTTCATGTCATCGGTCGGGTCGACGATAATGTGCGGCGCCATCTTGTGATGCGGCTGCTGGCTGAAATTCTCGTCTTTTGGATTGAGCTCGATGATTTCGGCCCCTTTGGCGCGGGCATCGTCGAGATATCCATTCAGCCGCTCGAAATGGCGCTGATTGACGACGGAGGTATAGTCGTCATTGTCCTTCAGGCCCGTCGGAAACATCGTCTCGACAGCGCTTGTCGCAGCAGAGATGAAGTCACGTGTCTTGTCTTTCGGAACAAAGGCATAGTCAGGCGCCAGGCAGATCTGACCGGCATTGAGCGTCTTGCCCGCCATGATGCGCTTGGCGGCCTTGTCGAGGTCTGCGGACTCGCCAAGAATCACGGGCGATTTACCGCCGAGCTCTAGCGTGAGCGGGACGAGATTGTCCGCCGCCGCCCGCATCACATGGTGGGCGATGGACGTCGCCCCCGTGAACACCAGGTGATCGAATGGCAGGGATGAAAACTCGGCGCCGACATCGGGGCCGCCTGTTACGACAGCTACTTCTTCTTCCGAGTAATATTCGCCAAGCAGCTTCTTCATCAGCTCTGACGTGGTTTCGGTAAATTCCGATGGCTTGATCATCGCCCGGTTTCCGGCGGCGAAGATGCCAGCAAGCGGCGTGAAGGTAAGATTGACCGGGAAGTTCCACGGGCTGATCACCCCGATTGTGCCTTTCGGCTGGAAATGCAGCCTCGCTTTGCCACCGAGCAAATTCAGCGGGAATTCGACAGAACGCTTTTCCGGCTTCATCCAGCTCTTGAGGTGTTTCTTCGCAAATTTCAGCGCGCCGATCGAACTGGCGATGTCTGTGAAGTCCGACTGGTCGGTCGAACGGTGGCCGAAATCTTCGCTCATGGCCTTGCCGAGGGCTTCGCCATGCGTGACGAGCAGGTCAATCGACCGGTCGATCCAATCGATGCGCTTTTCGGCTGAAGGAATTCCATCTCGAAGGTGCGCCGCCTTCTGAGCTGTTAGAATTGAACTCATTCCGCCTGCAGGTCCGCCCTCAAGTGCCATCGTTTCTCTCCCGGTGTTTGTTGTCTGCATACTACCATACAAAAGACCGCGCCGTTTGAAAAAGTCTTCCGCCACGTCACGGTTTTCAGGCGCTCCGGATGCCTTACATTGCGGCCAGCAAAGAGAGGACACGCGCCGATGAGTTTCGAGAAGATCACCTATTCCGTTGACGACGAAATTGCCGTCATCGCCATGAATGACCCGAAGACGATGAATGCAGCTGGCGTCGATACGGTCGAAGAGATGAGCCATGCTCTTGAAATGGCGGGCGATGAAGCGCGCTGCACGATCATTACCGGCAATGGACGAGGCTTCTGCTCTGGCGCTAATTTGTCGGCCAATCCAGGCGGCGCACCCGGGCCAAAACGCAAGCCGGATACGGGCCGGGAGCTCGACCGGGTCTACAACCCGTTCATCAAGGCGATGCGCACACACCCTCACCCGATCATCACGGCCGTCAACGGCGCAGCCGCTGGCGTGGGCTGTTCAATCGCGCTGATGGGTGACTTTATCGTCGCTGCGGAGAGCAGCTACTTCCTGCAGGCGTTCCGCCGGATCGGCCTGGTGCCAGATGGCGGCTCAACCTATCTGCTGACGCGCACGATTGGCCGTGCCCGCGCAATGGAAATGACGCTGTTTGGCGAAAAGATACCGGCGAAACAGGCCTTTGAATGGGGCCTGGTGAACCGCGTCGTTTCCGATGACAAGCTGATGGATGAAGCCAAGAATTATGCGCTGCAGCTCGCGAATGGCCCGACCACGGCGCTCGCCATGATCCGCGACCTTGTCTGGCAAGCTGAGGACAATGACCTCGATAGTCAGCTCCAGGCTGAACGGTTTGCCCAGCGCACGGCTGGTCGCTCGCCGGACTTCGCCGAAGGGGTCAAAGCCTTCCTCGAAAAGCGCCCTGCCGATTTCAGAAAGGGCTGATCAAGCTCACCCTTCCTTCGGAAGCCCGAGCCGGTAGATCCCCTTGAAGTCATCGGGGTCTGCCGGCTTTCCTTTTCGGTAGATCGTGATTTCGCCGGCATGAGCGAGCTTGATTGCGCGTACTCGAACTTCACCCATGAGCTGCTGCCAATTTTCCGCGCGGAAGGTGCGCGCCGCTTCAGACGGGCAGATCGTCTTGCCTTGCCCGCGTTCAGCGGTGAGGCGCAGGATGATGTCATCCAGCGTCTCTTTCTTCTTCTTGCGCTCCGGCTCGCTCACCAGTCGATGGCAGCGTAGACGAGCTGCTGGAATTGCGGACGGATCGGGTAGCAGCCGGAGGGGATCATCTGGGTCGCCTGAAGGGCAATCAGCTCTTCCTCGAAGTCGATCCAGAAGAATGTATTGGCGAGGCCGCCCCAGCTGAATGTACCGAGAGAGCCGGGCTGCATGGTTTCAGCAACATTGACGATCGTGCTGCCGCCGAGGCCGAATCCGTTGCCTTCCATACGGGCTTCGGAAAACGTCTTGTCGCCCATCTGCTTGATCGTCTTGCCTTCCGGCAGGTGATTCATGCGCATGAACTCAACCGTTTTTGGGCTGAGGAGGCGCGCGCCTTCCAACGTGCCGCCATGCAGTAACATCTGGCAGAAGCGGTGGTAATCACGGAGGGTGGAAACCAGGCCGCCGCCAGCATTCAACAGTGGCGGCTTGGCGCGATAGAGCTTCGATTCCGCGCCAGCGCCATCACTCAAGCTGATCGCGCCGGTTTCAGGATGCTTGTTGTAGCACGCCATCAGGCGCTTCAGCTTGTCTTCAGGCACGTAAAAACCGGTATCGACCATGCCGAGAGGGTCGAATATGCGCTCCTGGAAAAACGTATCGAGCGCCTCACCTGAAGCCACTTCAACCACGCGACCGAGGACATCGGTGGAGTGACCGTAATTCCAGCGCGTGCCGGGAGAGAAGAGCAGCGGCAGTTTGGCGAGACGTGCGCACATTTCTTCGAGCGTCTCATCCGGCCGGGCAATTTTTTCCTGGCGGTACAGGGCATCGACCTCGTGCTGGAGGAGGAATCCATAGGTGAGACCAGACGTGTGCGTGAAAAGATCACGGACTTCCATGGGACGCATCGGCTTGCGGGTCTCATAGTCGTCGAGCGTGCCTTTTACCCAGACTTCGGTATCGGCAAACTCAGGAATGTATTTGCTGACCGGATGGTCGAGGCGAATCTTGCCCTCTTCAAACAGCATCATCGCCGCGACCGACGTGATCGGCTTCGTCATCGAATAGATACGGAAAATCGTGTCGGAATTGATCGGATCGCCGCCATCGATATGGGTGCGACCGCGATAGGCTTCGTGTACGATCTGGCCATTGCGCGAGACCATCGTCGCGACGCAGGGCAGCTTGCCCGTGTCGAGATAGGCGCTCGCGAAAAAATGCGGAATCGCGTCCAGACGCTCTTCATTGAGACCAACATCCGATGGCCCGATTTCATCCTGGATCGACATATCAGCCCCTCTTTCCCTTTGCCCTGCCTGCTGCGGTTATTACAGCAGGTCCGCCGCCGCAGCCTTTTTCAGTTCACGCGCAATGATGATCTGCTGAATCTGGCTTGTCCCTTCGTACAGGCGGAAGATGCGGGCGTCACGATAGAACCGTTCGATGCCATAGTCAGAGATGTATCCGGCACCGCCAAATACCTGCACGGCCCGGTCTGCGACGCGACCGTTTGCTTCCGTCGCGAAGAGCTTTGTCGACGAGGCCAGCATTGTGACGTTCTCGCCTGCATCGCGCTTTTTCGCTGCGTCCAGGATCATGCATCTGGCTGCATAGGTTTCGGCCTGGCTGTCGGCGAGAAGCGCCTGGATCAGCTGGTGGTCGATGATCGGCTTGCCGCCCTGCACACGCTCGCTGGCATAGTTGACCATCTCCTTGATGAGCCGCTCGGACATGCCGGTCGCGACTGCTGAAATGTGGAGACGCCCCTTGTCGAGCACGCTCATCGCGACCTTGAAGCCTTCGCCTTCATTTCCGATGAGATTGTCGACCGGCACACGGGCATCTTCAAAGATCACATCACAGACATGGGCGCCCTGCTGGCCCATTTTCTTTTCAGGCTGGCCGACGCTGACGCCCGGCGTGTCGCGTTCAACGACAAAGGCAGAGACGCCTTTGGGGCCTTTCACATCCGGCGAGGTGCGCGCCATGACGGTGAAGAGGTCAGCCTTGTTGGCGTTGGTGATGTAGCGCTTGGTGCCGTTGAGCACATAGTGATCGCCGTCGCGAATGGCCTTCGTCGTCAGGCTGCCGGCGTCTGACCCTGCACCCGGTTCGGTGAGCGCAAAGCTCGAAATGAGATCACCCGAGGCAATGCCCGGGAGCCACTTTTCCTTCTGCTCAGGCGTGCCGAACAGGACGAGCGCCTGCGACCCGATGCCGATATTTGTCCCCGCCACAGAGCGGAACGCAGGAGAGGTGCGACCGAGCTCAAGCGCGACGAGGCATTCGGTTTCCATATCGAGGCCGAGACCACCGAAATCTTCCGGAACGGCAAGTCCGAAGAGACCGAGCTGTTTCATCTCGTCGACAATGTCCTGCGGAACTTCGTCCGTATCGCCGACCTGACCTTCCAGCGGGATACATTTCTCCGTGACGAACCGGCGAACCTGCTCGATCAGCGCCTGACGGATTTCTGCATCGAATGCCATGATAGTCTCCTACACCTATTTTCTTTCATCATACGCTTTGATGGCTATTGAGTCGAAGGGCAAGGCTGGACGCTGAGGCATCATCGTCGCAGGCTGGTGCGGAATCGAAGATCGGGGAGAAAACTGTGACGCAGACTGTCGAGGTAAAGGCGGGCGAATTTACCGGTTGGAGGACATGGCCGACCGAACCTTTTGAATATGAGACGGTTGGCCCCTTTTATTTTCGCATTGATGAGCAAGGGCCGGTCGCGGCCTTCCGGGCCCAGCGCAAACATATGAATGCGGGCGGCGTGGTCCATGGTGGCTGCCTGATGGCATTCGCCGATTACTCCCTGTTCGCGATCGCGCATGAGCAGATCCAGGACGAGTACGGGCTTACCGTCGCCTTCAACTCCGAATTCCTCTCCGGGCCAGCTGAAGGTGCTTATATAGAAGCGCGCGGTGAAGTGCTTCGCGCCGGCCGGTCCATCATCTTCGTACGCGGGCTCATCACGGGCGACGGCAAGCCGTGCCTGAACTTTTCAGGCACGATCATGCGGCGTTCGGTGAGGAAGGACCAATAACTGTTCAGCGGGCCGAATGGACACAGTCCCTCAGAACTCGAACTCCCACATGTACCGGCATTCGTCCTTGAAGGCATACCCGGCCCATGAGCCGTGTGCATCGCTGGCCTGTTGCGACAGACAATAGCCGCTGTCGTTTGACCGGCCAAAACTTTGGAGTTCGATCCTCCACGCGCATCCGTCTCACCTGCCGAAAACTACGAAAGGCGCCGGCTGCGGCCTAATGCAGAAACCTGAAGACCGGCATGAAGAAGCATGAAGATGCGCGAAATGTGCGCTGGCGGGGCGGCAACGGTGACGGACACTCTACGTGAACATCCATGGGGCGGTCGTCGCAAGCCGACGCGCTCGCGCCCTGCTTCCCGGATTGAGACCCTCATGCTACTTTCAGCACATGCCGGAATTTTAATTCGGCAGCGGGAGGGGAAATGTCACTGAAAGTCATAAGCGCCGGTTTTGGCCGGACGGGAACCATGTCGCTCAAGCTCGCGCTGGAGCAATTGGGATTCGGGCCGTGCTATCACATGATCGAAGTGATCGAAAATCCCGATCCGCAAGTTGAGCTCTGGAATGATGCGCTGGCCGGTGCCCCGGATTTCGACGCGATCTATCAAGGCTACGTTTCAGCCGTGGACTGGCCCACTGCCGCTTTTTGGAAAGAGACCGCTGATGCCTGTCCGGAGGCGAAGATCATCCTCTCCACGCGCTCACCAGAGAGCTGGTATGCCAGCATTTCCGAGACGATTCTTGCCACGGTGTGGGCACCGGACACATGGCCGCCTCAGGCGGTTGAGTGGTTCAAGATGGTGACCAAGGTGCTTGAGCGCAGCTTTGGAGATGCGCGAGACAAGGACGCACTGATCAGGGCATTCGAGGCTCATGAAGCCAAGGTGAAGGCGGCGATCCCTGACGATCGTCTTCTGGTTCATAGCGCAAAGGATGGCTGGCAGCCGCTGTGCGACTTCCTTGGCGTCGCGGTCCCGGACGGCGACTATCCCCGCACCAACAGCAAGGAAGAATTCTTCCTGCACATGACCAAGGCCGACGACATGTAAGGTGGCAGGTTTACACGCCATCGCCGCGCGCCTACCTGACGCTGTCGGGGCAGCACAGGGCGCACAGATGACAATCTCTGAGGAATGGTGGGACCGGTGGTGGGAGGAGGATTACTCCTGGGATGGGCTGGCGAAGAAGGACTGGGATGGCTGGGTCGTGCCGGAGGATGGCGTTCCGGTGCCGGGCAAAGTTGGTGTGGACGGCGATCAGGCTACGCTGCAGGATTATTGGCGGCGCGCAGGCCTCGAGGAGGATATCAAGCGTGAGGGGCATACGTGTCCCAAAACGGGCAAACAGTTCACCCGCATCCACCTGCCCCTGACATTCGAAGATGGCAGCGAGACGCTGAAGGGGAAGGACGACAAAGCCTTCCTGGAGGAGGTGTATGATGTGCTTCGTTCCGAACTGGCCCGGCCGATCATGGAAACCAAATATCTGGATTGGGGCGAGCTTGAAGGGCCGGACCACCGGATGCAGTGGCGCGGAGTCGTCCTGCCGCATTTCGACCTTGAAGACCTGTCCGCCCAATCCCGGGACGAGGATGACAGGATTCCCCTCTCCCTGCATGCAATAGATGCCGCCTTCTTGGGAGACGCTTGGTTCAACAGCGCCGCCTTCTCGGGAGATGTCCGCTTCGACAGTGCCGCCTTCTCGGGAGACGTCAGCTTCTACAGCGCCGCCTTCTCGGGAGACGTCAGCTTCTACAGCGCCGCCTTCTCGGGAGACGCTCGCTTCGACAGCGCCGCCTTCTCGGTAGACGCCAGCTTCCACAGCGCCACCTTCTCGGGAGTTGCTGAATTCGAGAGCGCCGTCTTCTCGGGAGACGCCATTTTCTACGGCGCCGCCTTCTCGGGAGACGCCGGGTTCAGCAGCGCCGCCTTCTCGGGAAACGCCCGCTTCGACAGCGCCTCCTTCTCGGGAGACGCCGGCTTCTACGGCGCCGCCTTCTCGGGAGACGCCGTGTTCAGCAGCGCCGCCTTCTCGGGAAAGGCCCGCTTCTTCAGCGCTGCCTTCTCGGGAGACGCCAGCTTCAACAGCGCCGCCTTCTCGGGAGATGTCCGCTTCGACAGTGCCGCCTTCTCGAGAAACGCCAACTTCGATAGCGCCGCCTTCTCGCGAGACGCCTGGTTCAACAGCGCGGCCTTCTCTGGATACGCCAGCTTCGAGAGCGTCACATTCTCGGGAGACGCCGTCTTCGCCAACGCCGCCTTCTCGGGAGATGCGATCTTCGACAGCGCCGCGTTCTCGGGAAACGCCAATTTCGATAGCGCCGTCTTCTCGGGATACGCCATCTTCGAGAGCGCCGCCTTTTCGAGAGGTGCCATCTTCGAGACCGCCACCTTCTCGGGAGATGCTTGGTTCGACAACGCTGCCTTCTCAGAAGACGCTTGTTTCGCCAGCGCTGCCTTCTCGGGAGAAGCTCATTTCAACGGTGCTGTCTTTTTAGGTGATGCCGATTTTGGCGGGGAGAGGCGCAGCCTGATGAGCGAGCGTGTGGACCAGCCTACCCCACTCGCGATGGCGCGGCGTTCCATTCAGCGTTTCGCCGCCAATGGAGCCGTGTTTCTGGGGCCCGCCAACTTTTCCAATCGGGACTTTCTGAGTGGGCCTGACGGTGTTGAATCCGATTTCCATGATGCTCACTTTTTCCATCTGTTCAAACTCCATGACAGTGCGCTGCACCGTGGCATCAACTTTAGGAAAGCCCGTGTTGAGTTAGCTCTGGATCAGGGTAAGGCTCAGGAGTCTTGTCTGCCAGTCCCCGGTGCGCTGATGGAAGGACTGGAGACTTTGAAGCGGGCTGTTCCGGAAAAGCCGAAGCCCCCCAGGGCAGATGCGCTTGAATCGAATAAAGAGCAGTATCTGCGGGACGCCTCAAAATGGTCAGCGCTATATGAAGGTGGCCTTGAGGAATTTCAGGCGTGGCGGCGGAGTGAGGCGCGGGCTTTTGCGGAAGGTTCGGTCGAAGATCGGAACGAGTATTTTCGCGCTCTGGAAGACTGCTACCGTACTTTGAAACTATTCAATGAAGACAGGCGGGACAGGCTGGAAGAGAGCCGATTCCACCGGTTGGAATTGATTGCCCGGCGCAGGCGACGCCGGCCGAAATATACGGCACCTCAAATGCTGGCCTTCTGGCAGGAGAAAGAGGGCATCCCGATCTGGGAACGGACGCTGTCTCACATCTATGGTGGGGCATCCAAGTATGGAAACTCAGCCGTATTGCCGATTGTCTGGCTAATTTGCGGTGTTCTGCTGTTCGCCGCGATTTATGCCGCGATGGCATCCTTTCCGCATCACACGCCTACGGTGAGCGAGCTCGAAAACGCGCTCTCATTTTCGACAGGTCGGGTGTTGCCTTTTGGTCCGTGGGCGGCTCCGGAGGCGTGTTCCCGCATTGGACAAATGCTGGAAACAGCGGGTCGTGAAAATTGCTCCGGAGGTGCAATTCACTATGGCACGTGGGTGCCGTTTGGCCTGCGCCTGCTGGCGAGCTTTCAGTCGCTGACCGCAATTATCCTGGCCTTCCTGTCAGGCCTTGCGATCCGTCGGCGGTTCCAGATGAACTAGTAGCTCTTCGGCAAGCCCAGCACGCGCTCTGCGATGAAGTTCAGGATCATCTCCCGGCTGACCGGCGCGACGCGGGCGTCGAATGAACGTTCCTCAATCGGATCCGTCAGCGTCGTCCATGAGCCGCCCATAGGCGTCCAGATCGAAGGCAATCGGAAGCGGCTTGCCGTCCATCCACGCGCCAAGATGGATGTGCGGGTTCCGACCGTATCCATTGTTACCGACGACAGCGATCTGCTGACCGGCCGTCACGACATCACCGACCTCAACCAGAGGAGATGCAATATGCGCGTAGAGCAAGTGCGCGCCATCGGCCCGCTTGATCACGATCATTGAGGCCGGTGGCTCTCCGAGATTGCCAGGTTCATTGACAACCGGGTTCTCATGCATCCGGATAATCTCGCCGTCGATCCCGGCGAGCACGGGCTCGTTCCACGAAAACCAGTCTTCATTCGACAGGCCATCATTGACGTAAGCGCGTGCAAACTTCCCGCCCGATGGCGTGTCGACCAGTCGATAGACATAGCAGTCCGAGCCGAGCGCATCCCCCATATGGGGAAGCTGGCCCTGCCAATGCTGGGCGCATGAAAAACTGTCGGCGAAAAGAGGGCCGATCAGGAGGTGATCAGGCGTCGGCGCGTCTGCTGCCGGTTCCTGCGAACATGCCGCCATTGCCGCCAAGGCGGCCATCGCAATCCTGATCTTCATCCCCCACCCTTTCCTGTTGTTATCAGTAACTCTTCGGCAAGCCCAGCACACGTTCGGCCAGGAAATTCAGAATCATTTCACGGCTGACCGGGGCGATGCGGGCGAGCATGGCTTCGCGCATATAGCGCTCGACATGATATTCCTTCGCATAGCCCATGCCGCCATGTGTGAGGACAGCATTCTCGCAGGCGCTGAACCCGGCTTCGGTGCCGAGATATTTCGCGGCATTGGCTTCGGCGCCGCAGTCCTGCCCGGCATCGTACAGGCCAGCCGCCTTGTAAGCGAGCAATTCGGCGGCTTTCAGCTCTGCCCAGCTTCTGGCGAGCGGATGCTGGATGCCCTGATTCTGACCGATCGGGCGGCCAAAGACGACACGCTCTTTGGCATAGGTGGCAGCGCGTTCGAGCGCGGCGAAGCCGAGGCCGATGGACTCCACGGCGAAGAGGACACGCTCCGGGTTGAGGCCCTGAAGGAGGTATTTGAACCCCTGCCCTTCCTCACCGATCAGATGTTCCTTCGGCACTTCGAGCCCGTCGATATAGAGCATGTTACATTCAACAGCCTTGCGGCCCATTTTCGGGATCGGCTTGGCGTCGATCTTGCCCCGGTCGAGGTCTGTGTAGAACAGTGACAGGCCGAGATAGGGTTTGGCGCACTGATCTTTCGGCGTTGTGCGCGCGATGATCAGGATCTTGTCGGCGCGCTGGGCCCCCGTCGTCCAGATCTTGCGGCCATTGATGGTGTAGCCGGCATTGGTGCGCTCTGCCTTGGTCTCGAGGCTGGATGTGTCGAGGCCCGAGTTTGGTTCGGTCACGGCAAAGCACATCTTCTCTTCGCCGGAGATGATGCGAGGAAGGTTTTCCTGCTTCTGCTCAGGCGTACCGAATTTCTCGAGCGGTTTGGGCCCGAAAATATTGAGGTGGATTGCCGATGCACCTGAATAGCCAGCGCCAGAGCGCGTTACCGTCTGCATGACAAGCGCCGCTTCGGTAAGCCCGAGACCTGCGCCGCCATATTCTTCCGGGAATGCGACGCCGAGCCAGCCACCCTCCGCCATCGCATCGCAGAAGGCTTCCGGCCAATTGCCGGTCTCATCGGTCTTGGCCCAATACTCGTCATCGAACTGGCTACAGGTCCGCTCGACAGCATCCTTGATGGCGACTTGGTCTTCCGTCATCTGACCGATTGAGTGCATTGGGTGTCCTCCTATCGCCAACCACCTAGACCGGCAGGGCAACTATATCCAGTTTCAAACCGTCTCAAGTTCTGCGCGTGTCGGCGAGAAGCAACCGGCATTCGCCGCCGCTGGCTTGCCTTCAATCATGTCAGCAATCCTGTGCGCAGTCGCCGGTGCGAGCAAAACGCCGTTCCGAAAATGACCCGAGGCAATAAACTCACCCTCATCAAGAGCGCCGATAATGGGTAAGGCATCCACCGAGCCCGGGCGCACGCCGGACCAGCTTTCCTGACGGATCGCTTGCCTGAGTGATGGCAACACGTCGCAGGCAGATTGGTACAATGTCTCAATCGTCGCCGCGTCGACCCCTGCATGGGCATAGGTTGCTTCGCTCGTTGCGCCGATCACGATCCGGTCGGGCTTCGGGACGATGTAGCCGCCGCCATAGCGGATCACTTCAGCGGGCATCGTCTCCACCGGGTAAAGAGACAGGGCCTGCCCCTTAACGTCCCGCGTGACGCCCGTCTCGTGGCTGCCTCGCGCCCACACGATAATATCGAATCCATTGCCTTCAGCCTGCTCCCTGGCCTCGGCGAGCGTCTCGACATGCTGAGCGACGAAACGACCGCCCAGCTTTATCAGCGCGCGCCGCAGGGCGATCAGCAATTTGCGGTTGTCGATCTGATGGTCACTTGTGAGCTGTAGCACCGCCTGAACCCGACCGGACAGACCGTAACGCTCCATTGCCGCGTCCCTGCCCATCCAATAAGCGGTATGCCCCCGCCCATTCAGCTCGGCTTCGAGCGCCCTCAGGGCGGACCGGGCCTCGCTATCGAGAGCGACTGCCAGCGTCGGTGCGTTGCTGTAGCCCACCGGCATGCCCGCCGCTTGACGGATCGACGGTGCAAAGCGCTCCCAGAGTCTTGCACTTTCAAAGGCAAGTTCACTGAAAGCGCCGCCTGACTCGCCGCCATGCAGATACATCTCGTAGGCTGGCGCGATCATGCCAGCAGCCGCCCAACTGGTTGAACGGCGCAAATCACCGCCATCAAAGCAGGTGACCAAATGCCCGCGGCGCAAAAGTTCGAAGGCGCAGGACAGGCCAATTACACCCGCGCCGGCGACAGCAATCTTGAGGCGTGAGGCGCCCTCTGGATATTCCACTTTGCTCATCGCAGATTCATGTAGTCGGAGACATCGTACAATCCTAGACGGTCATCCCAGCATACCGCACGACAGGCCGCGAAGTGAGACACTCTGCCTCGCCCAGTTGCGAATGCTTCTCATTTATGAGAAAGCCCCCTATATGGTTCTCATGAAAAGATTTCTCCCAGTTCTGGCGCTGGCAGGCGCGATGGCAGCCTGCTCGCCCGCACCGTCTGACGAAACACCGGCAAATCCAGACGTCGAGGTCGGCTCGAACGGGACGCTGCGCATCTATTCGGCGCGCCACTATGATTCTGATCGCCTGATGTACGAAGCCTTTGAAAAGGCGTCCGGCGTCAAAGTTCTTTATCGTGAAGCCGGTGCCAACCAGCTCCTGGAAACAATGAAGGCCGAGGGCGAGAACAGCCCGGCCGATCTGATTATTGCGTCTGATGCGGGTGCCCTGTGGCGGTTTGAAGATGCAGGTCTCACCCAGGCTCTGCCGGAAGGCGAGTTTGAGAGCCGCATTCCAGCCCGTCTGATTGATGATGGTCGCCAATGGGTCGGCCTTGCGCGCCGCGTGCGCGGTGTTGCCTATGATCCCGAGCGTATTTCCGCTGATCAGGTCGATGAATGGAGCGATCTCGCCGATCCGTCGCTTGAAGGCGAAATCTGTGCGCGGTCTTCAACCAACATCTACAATCTTTCGCTGATGGGCGAGATGATCGAACGCTGGGGCGCGGACGAAGCCGCAAACTGGGCCGACGCGGTCGTGAACAATATGGCGCGCCAGCCTCAAGGCGGCGACACCGACCAGATCGAAGCGGTCGCGGCAGGGCTTTGCGGCGTGGCGATCACAAATCACTATTACTGGGTCCGCATGACGCAGAGCAGCTCTTCCTCGACGCGCGAAGCCGCCGATTCAACCGAGCTCTTATTTCCGACCTTCGGACCGGACACCGGCGTTCATGTGAACATTACCGGCGCAGCGCTCGCAGCCCATGCGAAGAATCCGGACCTTGCGTTGGAGTTCATCGAATTCCTTCTGACGCCAGAAGGTCAGGCGCTGCTCGTGGACGAAACCAAAGAGATTCCTATCAGTCCAGACGCTGAAAGGCCGACCGGCCTGGACCGGATTCCAGATTTCGAAGACAGCGACATGCGGCTGAGCGCCTTTGGCGAACACCAGGCCGAAGCCCAGCGCATCTATGATGAGGCCGGCTGGAACTAGCCGGACCTCTGATGCAAGCCTCGCCGTTCGCCTTGAAGATTCCGACTCGCGTGAAATCACTGCCGGTGATCACGCTTGTCGCGGCGATGGTGATCGGTGCGCCGGTGCTAATCGCGCTGATGACCGGGCTGATTGGCGGCGGCGGAGACGCCTGGTCTCACATCGTTTCCACGCAGCTTCTCGGTTATACGCTGACGACGCTTGGCGTTCTCTTGCTGACCTCGTTGCTGATTATCCTGTTCGCCGTTCCAGCAGCATGGTTCGTCAGCCTGTATGATTTTCCGGGTCGCGGCTTTTTTGAGTGGGCGCTCATATTGCCGCTCGCGACCCCCGGCTACGTGCTGGCCTATTCATGGGCTGACATCATGGATGTGGCAGGCCCGCTGCAGAGCTTCGTGCGCGACACGACAGGCCTCTCAGCACGCGATTACTGGTTTCCGAGCCTATATTCGATCCCGGGGCTTTCCTTCGTCATGGCATGTGCCCTGTTTCCATACGCCTATCTCACCGCGCGGGCGGCTTTCTCGAACCTGTCCCTTTGCACGATGGAAGCGGCACGCAGCCTTGGTGCATCGCCCAGACGAATTTTCCTGAACGTGGCGCTTCCTTCCGCGCGGCCGGCAATCTTTGCAGGCCTTGCCCTGGCGCTCATGGAAACCGCCGCTGACTATGGCGCTGCAAGCTATCTTGGTGTGCAGACACTCAGTGTCGGTATATTCCGCGCCTGGCACAGTTTCAGTGAACCCGCGGTCGCCGCTCGCCTGGCTTTCCTGCTGATCCTTATCGCCTTTGGGCTTCAGTTCATCGAACGCGCCGCGAGAGGCAAAGGCGGCGTGCAGCAGACCGCCACACGCTGGCGAACACCCCGCCGTCAAACGCCTCGCCGTCTGGCCGGATGGCTGATCGCCGGTGGGTGCACATCTGTTCTGCTGCTTGCTTTCGTCTTTCCGGTCGCACGCCTGATCTGGCTCAGCGCCGAGACAGGCCTCGGCCATGGTGACATCTGGCGTCCATTCTTCAATTCGCTCGTTCTCGCCGGGGCCGGATCCGCCCTCGCTTTCGTCCTTGCCCTCTCCGTCGTCATCGGCGCACGCCAGAACAAGGTCAGCCAGATCATGGGCCGTATTGCAGCAGGCGCTGGCTATGCCGCGCCGGGTATCGTCCTCGCGCTTGGCGCGCTGTTCATCCTGTCCTGGACGAGTTTCTCGATCGCGGGGCCGGCTGCGCTTGTGTTCCTGGTCTGGATCTATGCGAGCCGGTTTACGGCTGCTGGCGCTGAGCCGCTGAATGCTGCGTTTTCGCGCGCACCCGCCAATCTCGGTTATGCCGCCCGCAGCCTCGGCGCTCACCGCATGCAGCGCCTGATGCGGGTTGACCTGCCCGTTGCCCTGTCTGGCGCAGCGGCGGCAGCGATCATCCTGTTCGTGGAAATGCTGAAAGAGCTGCCGGCAACGCTCATGCTGCGGCCTTTTAATTGGGACACGCTGGCTGTGCAGGCCCACGCCTATGCCAGCGATGAACGACTTGCTGCCGCGACATTGCCGTCTCTGCTGATCACGGCTGCGGGACTCATCCCGGTCATCCTGCTATCGGTGCAGCTGACACGGGCAGGAGAAGCGAGGGCAGCGGGATGAGCGGACAATTGCCACTGGTGGCAGACGGCGTTTCGCGGGCCTATGGCGACAAGCGCGTGGTCAACAAAGCCTCTCTGACGCTTCGCCCCGGCGAGATAACGGCGTTGCTCGGCATGTCCGGCGCGGGAAAGTCGACCCTGTTGCGCCTGATGGCAGGACTTGAGTCTGTCAATGAAGGCACGATCCGTCTGGGCGACAAGGTCCTCTCCTCGACGAGCGAACACGTTCCGGCAGAAGATCGTCATATCGGCCTGATTTTTCAGGATTTTGCGCTGTTTCCGCATCTGAACGCGATCGATAATGTAAGTTTCGGCCTGTCGCGTATGGCCAAGAATGAGCGCCGCCGGATTGCGCTCGACTGGCTGGACAGGCTGGGGCTTAGCCACCGGGCCAATGCCTTTCCGCATCAATTATCGGGCGGCGAACAACAAAGAGTCTCGATCGCCCGCGCCCTGGCCGCAAAACCGGTGGCCATTCTCATGGATGAACCGTTTTCAGGACTTGATGTAACCCTCAAGAGCGATGTGCGCCGCATTGCGCTCGATGCCGTTTCCGCGGCAGGTATTCCAGCGCTTCTCGTCAGTCATGATGCGTCCGAAGCCATGCGCGATGCCGACCGGATCGCCGTCATGAAAGACGGCGCGATCCTGCAGGAAGGCACGCCAGAGGACCTCTACCTGCATCCCAACTCACTGGCGGTTGCCCGCGCTCTCGGCCCTCTTCAGAGCATTCGCAGGGAGCAGATGCCCGAGAGCTGGCGGGCTCAACTTCCCGAAGCCGAATCGTATTGCCTGCGCCCTGAAGCCATCCGCATGGTTGCTGATGGTCCGGCCGCCTTCCAGGTGAAGGCGTCCAAACGGGCTTCCACGCTTGTTGAACTTGATCTCATTGGTGAGGCTGGCGACACGTTCAAAGCGGTCAGCATGGGGCCTCATCGCCCCCTCGCTGGCGACACGGTTCACGCGGCCCTCTCCCCGGAATTCGCGTTCATCCTGCCTTCAGACGCGGGGTGACAATTCAGTGAGCGTCGCACACGACGTCTCGCCTTTGCCGTAATCTTTGCCTAGGCTGGCGATCAAGACATTCGAGGTCATCTCATGACGTTCCGTCTCTTCAAGACTGCCTTCGCCGCAATAGCCGCCATTGCGTTCACCGCGTCGGCGAGCGCGCAGAGCCTTATCCGCGACGCCGAAATCGAAACCACGCTGCGAGAATGGACCGATCCGATTCTGGAGGTTGCAGGCCTCAATCCGAATGATGTCGGCCTCTACATTATCAATGATCCGAGCCTGAATGCTTTCGTCGCAAACGGCCAGCGCATCCACCTGCACACGGGCCTGCTGATTGCCGCCGATACGCCAGGGCAGCTGAAAGGCGTCATCGCACACGAGACCTGCCACATTGCGTGCGGTCACTCTGTCTCGCGCACCCGGGCCGCTTCCGTGGCCAGCCGGCCGGCGCTTGTTTCGATCGGACTTGGTGTCCTGGCGATTGCCGCAGGTGCGGGCGATGCAGGGGCTGCGCTGATTTCAAGCTCGCAACAATTTGCAGCGCTGAACTTCTTTGTCCACACGCGCGCCGAAGAGGCGATGGCAGATGCCGCCGCTGTGACCTACTTGTCGGAACTTGGACAGTCGCCAGCCGGCATCGTCGAGTTCTTCGACAAGTATCGCTACCAGGAAGTGCTGTCAGAGGCGCGCCGCTATCCTTACTTCCGGTCTCACCCGCTGGCTTCGGACCGGATCCGGACGACGCGTGCACTGGCTCAGGACACCGGCCTGATGGATGTGCCGACCGACCCGAAAACGCAACGCCAGTTTGACCTGATGCAGGCCAAGCTGATCGGCTTCCTCGAGCCGCCCGCACGCGTCTACCAAAAATACCCACCGGGCGATGAGAGTGAAGCGGCTCGCTATGCGCGCGCCATTTCGTCGATGCAGTCAGCCGACCTGGCCGGGACGCTGAGGGAAGTCGACTCATTGCTCGAAGAATTTCCCGAGAACCCATATTATTGGGAGGTCAAAGGCCAGGCGCTGTTCGAAATGGGCCAGGCCGCCGAGTCCGTCGAACCGCACGCGAAGTCGCTGGAATACCTGCCCGGTCACCCGCTGCTGCTGATCAACTATGCCCGTTCGCTCATTGCGCGCGGCGAAGAGGGAGACCTCGAAGCCGGAGAAGACGCCCTGCGCGACGCCCTGATCAAGGAGCCCGACAATTCCTTCGCATGGTCTCAACTCGCCATTGCGCTGGAAAAGCAGGACAAACGCCCTGAGGCGGAGCTGGCAACGGCTGAGTCCGCCTATCACATCGGCGATTATCAGCGGGCCTACATCTTCGCCCAACGCGCCCTTCAGGATCTTCCGAAGAACTCGTTCGAATCACGCCGGGCCAGCGACATCCGGAACGTTACCGATCCGGCATTGCCGGAAAACCGCGACTATTGGCGGCGTGGCTAAACGTCCATTATCACGCACTTGTCAGATATAGCCCGCTCGCAGTTGAAGCGGTATCAACTTATTTGCGCTAAACAAGCTCCTAGAAACAACAGATCAAGGTTCGTCCGAATGTCCCGCAAACTCGCTCCTCTGCCCGTCCTCGCGCTCGTCGCGCTCACCCCTGCCTGTGCTCAAGGTGATGTTGACGTCACGAGCAAAGCCGCCGTCGAGAAGATTGTTCGCGAGTATATTCTCGAAAATCCCGAGATCATCGAGGACGCCCTGATCGCCCTGTCCGAAAAGAAGGCAGAGGAAGACGCGATGGCCGCGCGGGATGCTGTCCAGGAAAATCATGACCTGATCTACAAAAGCAGCCACGACTATTCGATCGGTCCGGACGATGCCCCTGTCACGCTCGTCGAGTTTTTCGATTACCGCTGTGGCTACTGCAAGCGGTCGATGGAATGGACGCTGGCCCTGCCCGAAGAGAATGACAACAAGGTTCGGGTTATCTTCAAGGAGCTGCCCATCCTCACGGCGGAAAGTGAAAAAGCCGCTTTGGCTGCGCTGGCTGCCGGAGAACAGGGTAAGTATGCAGAGATGCACCGCGAGCTGATGACACTCGATAATTCAACCGGCTTCGATCCGGAGGATATCGATGCCGCTGCGGAACGTGCCGGTGTCGACGTCGCCAAGATGCGTGCTGACATGGAGTCGGTGAAGCTCCAGAAAGTGATCGCAGACAATAAGAGCCTAGCCCGCAAGATCGGGGTTGATGGCACACCGGCTTTCTTCGTCGGCGACGAACATGTTCCGGGCGCCGATCAGGGCCGTGTCGAAGCAATGATCAAGAACGCGCTCGACGAAGCCAGCTGATCAGATCAGACCGGCAAGCGGTGAGGATGGGTCAGCATAGCGTTTGCGGCCCATCCGACCGGCCAGATAGGCTTCACGACCAGCGATAACAGCGTGTTTCATCGCCCGCGCCATGCGGATCGGGTCTTTGGCTTCTGCGATCGCCGTGTTCATCAACACACCATCACAGCCAAGCTCCATCGCCTGCGCGGCGTCAGACGCCGTGCCGACGCCTGCATCCACGATGACTGGCACGCGGGCCTGCTCAACGATGAGGCGGATATTCAACGGGTTCTGGATGCCGAGGCCTGAGCCGATCAGGCTGCCCAGCGGCATGATCGCGCAGCACCCTGCATCCTCAAGCTTCTTCGCATAGACCGGGTCATCAGAGCAGTAGACCATGACCTCAAAGCCGTCGGCGATCAGGGCCTTGGCCGCTTTCAGCGTCTCTTCCATATCCGGATAAAGCGTTTTCTGATCGGCCAGCACTTCCAGTTTGACCAGGTCCCATCCGCCCGCTTCTCGCGCCAGGCGGAGCGTGCGGACCGCGTCATCGGCGGTGAAACATCCAGCCGTATTGGGCAGGTAAACAAACTCGTCCGACTTGAGGTGATCCTGAAGTCGTTCCTCGTCGGGATTGGACCAGTTCACGCGGCGTAGGGCCACAGTCACCATCTCTGCCCCCGCTGCGCGGGCCGCTTCGGCGTTCTGCTCGTAAGATTTGTATTTGCCCGTTCCAACGATGAGGCGGGACGTGAATTCCCGGCCGGCAACGGTAAGTGTATCGCTCATTGAATTTTCCTTGTTCAGCCACCGCCGACAAACTGGACCACTTCCAGCTTGTCGCCGTCTGCGAGCTGCGTCGTGGCATGGGCAGATTTCGGGACGATCTCTCGATTACGCTCAATCGCCATGCCGCGCGGATCATCAGTCAACTGCCTGACCAGATCTGCGACGGTCGAGCCATCGGCGATTTCCATCGCGTCTCCATTCACCAAAACCCGCATGAGTTGCCTTTCCATCTTCCTTGTACGCCTTGCCTTGTTAGAGAAAGCAGAGCAAGACCTGCAGCATGACGAAGCCGATTTATGTCCTGAATGGCCCCAACCTCAACCTTCTGGGTTCACGTGAGCCTGAGATTTACGGTCACGAAACGCTGGATGACATTCGCGACTCCCTGACCGAACAGGCCGGGAATCGCAGTATAGAGTTTCGTCAGACGAATTCCGAAGGGCAATTAGTGGACTGGGTACAGGAAGCCAATCGCGACGCCAGCGCCATTATCCTCAATGCAGGCGCCTATACGCACACCTCCGTTGCACTGCATGATGCACTGCGTGCTTGCACCCTGCCCGTCATTGAGGTTCACCTTTCAAATCCGGCCGCTAGGGAGCCCTTTCGGCAAACCAATTATGTAGCACCCGCAGCGACTGCAACGATTGCAGGACTGGGGTCACGCGGTTATCACTTCGCATTAGACGCCGCGATAAAAATGACAGCTTGAGGATACACCTTCTATGAGCACGGCAAAGACCGGCCTTGATACAGGCCTTGTTAGAGAGCTCGCTTCCATTCTGCGCGATGCAGATCTTGGCGAAGTCGAAGTGGAACATGACGGCCTGCGAATCCGGGTCAGCAAACCAACTGCCGCCGCCCCGGCACCCATCCAGTACGCCGCTCCAGCCCCGGTTGCAGGCGGCGCGGCCCCAGCGGCCGCTGCCGCACCGGCGGCAGCGCCAGCCACTGCTGCGCCTTCGCACGACAACGCCGTGACCAGCCCAATGGTTGGAACCGTCTATCTGTCTCCAGAGCCGGGCTCCAAGGCTTTTGTGGCCGTTGGCGACAAGGTAAAAAAGGGCGACACGCTGATGCTGGTTGAAGCCATGAAGACCTTCAATCCTGTTGAGGCGCCCGCCGCCGGCACTGTGAAGGAAATCATTGTTGCCGACGCACAGCCCGTAGAATTCGGCGAACCCCTGATCGTCATCGAATAAGGACGACGCCATGATCGAGAAAGTTCTGATCGCCAATCGCGGCGAGATCGCCCTGCGCATCCACCGTGCGTGCAAGGAAATGGGCCTATCGACCGTCGTGGTGCATTCCGAAGCCGACCGCGACGCAATGGCTGTGCGGCTTGCCGATGAGAGTGTGTGTATCGGACCGGCACCGTCCAGCGAATCATATCTCAAGAAGTCCCGGATTCTGGCGGCGGCTGAAATCACCAATGCCGACGCAATCCACCCGGGATACGGCTTCCTCTCTGAAAACGCGCAGTTTGCCGAGATGGTCGAAGCACACGGTCTCATCTTTATCGGTCCCAAGCCCGAGCACATCCGGACGATGGGCGACAAGATCGCCGCCAAGCAGGCCATGATCGACGCTGGCGTGCCGTGCGTGCCGGGCTCAGACGGCGGTGTGTCGAGCGTCAGCGAAGCCAAGAAGGTCGCCAAGAAGATCGGCTATCCCGTTCTGGTAAAGGCGGCAGCGGGTGGCGGTGGTCGCGGCATGAAGGTCGCCCAGACCGAAAAGGATCTGGAAAACGCAGTCCGTACCGCAAAAACCGAAGCAAAGGCCGCTTTCGGCGACGATGCTGTTTACCTCGAAAAATACCTTGGCAAGCCGCGCCATATTGAAATTCAGGTGATTGCTGACAGCCATGGCAATGTCGCCCATTTGTGGGAGCGCGACTGCTCGCTGCAACGTCGCCATCAGAAGGTTTTCGAAGAAGCGCCGTCCCCTGCCCTCAACCAGGCGCAGCGCGAAGAGATTGGCATGATTGTCGCCAAGGCGGTTGGCAAGATTGGCTATCTCGGCGCCGGGACTATGGAATTCCTCTATGAAGACGGAAACTTCTACTTCATCGAGATGAACACCCGTCTGCAGGTCGAACACCCGGTCACCGAGATGATTACGGGCATTGATCTTGTGCGTGAACAAATCCGCATAGCTGACGGAAAGAAGCTGTCTTTCAGCCAGGAAGACGTGATGCTGGTCGGCCATGCGATCGAATGCCGGATCAATGCCGAGCATCCCGAAACATTTGTCCCCTCACCGGGTCTGATCACCGAATTCCATGCGCCGGGTGGCCCCGACGTGCGCGTCGACAGTGCCGCCTATGCCGGGTACCGCATACCGCCGAACTACGACTCCATGATCGGCAAGCTGATCGTGCATGGCCGAACGCGCAATGAGTGCATCATGCGTCTTCGCCGCGCCCTGGACGAAATGGTGGTTGGTGGCGTGAACACCACCCTGCCGCTTCATCAGCGCCTTGTTGAGGCAAAGGACGTCGTCGATGGCAATTACAACATCCACTGGCTGGAGAAATTCCTCGCCAAAGAGTAATTGTCCGGACCAACATGTCTGAACGTATCGATACGGAATTTGTCCTCGACTTCTACCGCCGGGGCGTCTTTCCCATGGCTGATTCGCGCGAGGATGAGACGCTGTTTCTCATCTCGCCCGCTGAACGCGGCGTTCTGCCGCTAAAGGGGTTTCACATCCCTCGGCGGCTGAAGCGCACAGTGCGTCAGATGCCTTACAAAGTGACGGTCGATACGGCGTTCAACCGGGTCATCGATGCCTGCGCCGAAGAACAGCCGGACCGGCCCACGACATGGATCAACACGCAAATCCAGAACATTTATGGCGCCCTGCACCGCGAGGGTCATGCCCACTCGATCGAATGCTGGAATGATGAGGGCGAGCTGGTTGGTGGCCTGTACGGCGTGAAGATCGGCGCTGCTTTCTTCGGGGAGAGCATGTTCTCGCGCGCGACGGATGCATCAAAGATTGCGCTGGTCCACCTGGTGGCCAGACTGATTGAGGGTGGGTTTGAACTGCTCGACGCGCAATTCCACAACCCGCATCTGGAACAGTTCGGATTGATGGAAATCCCGAAAGAGGCGTTCCTGCAACAGTTGAAAGACGCGCTGTCGAAGGACGCTGATTTCTACTCTTCGGGCGCTTCCGGGGTCGACGGGCTGACCGGTTCGCGGTCTGTGCATCTGATTACCCAGACATCGTAAACCGGGTGCTCAAGTGCGCTGAGGCCCGGTGTCGAAGCGAACATCCAGCCTGAGAACAACGTCTCTGGCGCATCCGCGTCTTTTTTCGAAGTCGATGCATCTTGCTCGACATCGCTGGCCGGGCGCGGCTCGGTCATCGACTGCATGCGTGTCGCACTTGCCGTCTCGATATGTAAGAAGGCTGCCGATTCCGGTGGCTCCTCCGGCGGCGTCTGATAACAGACCTCAAGGTTGATCTTGAGAGAGCCATAGATAACCGGCTCATCGACCTTGATTTCAAAATCGGTGGAACGACCGGTAATCTTGTCGAGCGCCCGAAGGGTGGCCGTTTGCTCTTCATTATAGCTGACCGCGCTGGACGGCGGCGCAACTGCACCCGCAATCAGCGCAGCAGCGAGGAATGGTGTGAGGCGCACTTATTGGTCTCCTGAATCATCCATCTCTGGATCAGTTTCATCGACTTCACTCGATGAATCGGGAGATTCTGTGTCTTCAGCTGCTTCATTGTCAGGGGCTGGGGCTTCAGAGGCCGTGTCTTCAGAGGCAGTATCATCAGCTGCCTCGTCTTCACCGAACGCGCTCAGCGATGGGGCCTCTTCATCATTAGAGGACGCACTGCTGCTATCAGCACTATCGGAATCGTCACCAGAGCCGCTCGCGAAGGATGCAAACAGGGTCAGCAAATCAACACTGCCTTGAGTGTAGAGGATTTCGCCGCATCCGCTGTCACCAAAGAGTTCCTTGCCTTCCGGGCAGGGTTCAATCATTCCAAACCCGGCGGCCGGTTCCAGATTGATGTAGTTGCCGCCCAGCAGGCCTTCGGCCTGAATGCGAGCGGAAGTGCCGTCTTCCAACGGGACGAGGTCCTTGGAGATGGCCATGGTCACGAGGGCTTCTGCGCGGTCGACATCCAGGCCGATCTTGCGGACGGTGCCGACCTTTACGCCAGCCATACGGACATCCGTGCCGGCACTGACACCGCTCACACTGTTGAACCTGGCACCAAGCTCAACGCTGCCGGATGGCGCAGATGCAGCCTCGCCGCCGCGCGCCAGGGCAAACCAGAGGAAAACGCCGGCCACAACCAGGACGGCTGCACCGATCAGGGTTTCAAGAATCGATTCACGCATCTGGCGTCCAGGCCTCATAGTCTGCGTCGGCTTTGCGGCGGTCACCGCCTTCGCTGATCGCACCTTTCGGATGATAGGCGAAGAGTGTGCCCGTCATGTTTGGTTTGTGATCCGTTTCCCAGGCGCGCCGGTTGAGCGGCATTTCTGTCGGCGGCTCTTCAAGCGTATGATGAAGCCAGCCATGCCATTCGGCAGGCACCTTGGACGGTTCAGCGAGGCCGTCATAAATTACGTAGCGGCGATGGCGGCCTTCCACAGATTTCTTGCGGTCCTCATAATATTTATTGCCATAGTCATCGGTACCGACATGCACGCTGCGACGCTTGATATCGAACCAGCCGCCGGGCGTTACGCCATTCCACCAAGTGAAGAGCTTGAACATTTCTGAAGACCTCGAATCTTTCAATCATGCTGGAATATGGGGCAAGCCATGTCGCGAATCCAGTTATGCATGGCCACACAATATCTGAACCCTACCGTCAAGACCGCAGAACACCATTCGGCGTGTCGTCGCATCGCAATCGGTATAGTGACCCTCGGGAGTATGCAATGAGCCAATCAGTCGGAAAAACAGGTTTGCTACAGGCGGCGCTCGCCGACGGACGTATCAGCCCGATTTGCCGGCTTTCCGATCTGGTCTCTCTGCCTTCCATGGCGCCTGAGGGCCTTGAGGCTGAAGCGCTGGACGTTGCCCTGCGCCAGCGCGAGGCGGTCGAGCTGTCCAAACGCACGACCCTCGGCATGGCGGACCTCGTCGAGCAATTGGGCTCACGTCCCCGCAACGCGCAGATTGCGGAGGCCATGCTCGCCGGATTGCCTCAGCCGCTGGTCGAGGCCGGATTGCAGCACGAGCAGGGTTTCGAGGGACTTGAACGCCAGCTGCGCGAACAGGCGATGGCACCCTATGTTCAGGCCCCCGTCGGACTGGCCACTGACGCCTTCGAGACGATGAGCGACGCGCTTGCGACCTTCCGGAAGAAAGCCATCAGCGTCTGGGTCGGCGATCCGCAGGCTGTACCTGCAACCACGCCTGCCGTCGCGATCGATGTGTCCACCTTCATTTCGGAAAACGGACTTGAAGCGCGTCTCCTGACGGACACGCTTGAAGTGGCGCACCTTTCAGCCGGATCGCCGAATGACATGTGTGTGCTCGTGCACGGCGTGCGCGCCGCAGCGCTCGCGCTCGAGGCGCATGGCGAGGCCGATACGGCCAAACGGGCAGCCGCCATCCTTTCCTTCCTCGGTACCCTCACGTCCGGATCCACGCTCACCAAGGCCGATGCATCACGCCTTGGTTTGTCAGCCATCTCGAAGCTGGGTCCAATCAAAGGGCTGTCGATTGGTATCGCTCCCCTTCGGGCCGATGCGGATCTGGCATTTGCGCCGGCCAGCGACGGACTAAGCGGCGCTGTTGCGCTGACACACACGGACGAGGACGGCATTATTCGCCTGTCGCCAGCCGCGGCGCTGGCCGTCGAGGCGCGAGGCACAAAAACCCGAGAGGCCGTCCAGGCCGCCATTGATGATGGGTGCAATCTCGACCACCTGCCCGAGATCAATACAGAATCGCTTCGCCTTCGCGGTTTTTCTGATGAAGCGATTGCTCGCTTGCGCAACGCGATCGCCGAAGGACTGCCGTTCAGCGCGGCCTTCTCTCGCTGGGTCCTTGGCGATGATGTGCTGACCAAAGACCTGAAGCTTGCGCCGGAAGCATTTGATACTGATGGCGTCGCGCTTCTCAAGGCGATCGGCTTTTCCGACAGCGCAATCACGGCAGCAGAAGACGCGTCGAACGGCGCCGTCGAGAAATCGGTGCACCGGGTCTTCGAAGAGGCAGGCCTCACCGTGGATGACGCGACCGGCTTCGTTCTTGAGACGGCGCGCCTGGCGCGCAAGCATTTGACGTCAATCCATTGTGTTGACGGCTCTGACTGGCCGGACGCCGAGATTTCACAGGCGCTGAGCGCGGGCCTGTCAGTGTTTCTCGGCGCTGAGCCTGAACAGGTCGATGCGGAAACCGAAGAGCGTATGTCCGCAATTCTGGCCCTCGCTGAAGACCTCGCCGCCGAATATGAGCGAGACGCCATGCCAGCGGACGTTTCGGAAGCCGGCATGGGCAGCGCTTCAGGCCCCGTCCAGCGCACGCGTCTTCCCGACCGGCGCAAGGGATACATCCAGAAAGCCACCGTGGGTGGGCACAAGGTATACCTGCATACGGGCGAATTCGATGATGGCTCTCTGGGCGAGATCTTTCTCGACATGCACAAGGAAGGCGCGGCGTTCCGGTCTCTGATGAACAATTTCGCCATCGCTGTGTCGCTCGGTTTGCAATACGGCGTCCCGCTGGACGAATATGTCGATGCATTCGTCTTCACGCGGTTTGAGCCTGCTGGCGACGTGACCGGCAATGACCGCATCACGAAGGCCACGTCGATCCTGGACTATATTTTCCGCGAACTTGCGATCTCCTATCTGGCGCGGGAGGACCTGGCTGAGATTGGCGCTGATGTCAGTCACGACGGTCTGGGTCGCGGCCTGAAGGACGGCACACGCGAGGCCCCTCAACCTTTGCCCGATGAGGCCGTTCAATTCATTTCACGGGGCTTTTCGCGCGGACAATTGCCAGACAATATCGTCATTCTGGACAAGAAGAGAGCCGAGCGCGGCGAGGCCGCCAGCCAGGCGAATTTGGACGATCCAGATGATTATGACCCCGAATACCTCGCTCAGCCGTGCCCCCATTGCGCGAGTTTCACGCTGACGACTCTCCCGGAAGAAGAAGCCTTGCACTGCGAAACGTGCGGGCAGGAAACGAGTCCGGAGAGCATTTTCAATTAGCCGAAAGGGCTGATTTCCGGCCAGAATGAGCCCTCATTTTTCGCGTGCGAGCAACTGGCAAGGCGATTGCGACAAGTAGTGGGAAACCCTAAGTCCCCTCCATCAGGTGTTCCATGTTGAAACAAATTGTTATCGCAACGGCCGGACTGCTCATATCCGCGGGCGCTTTCGCCCAGGATGCCAGCGAGATTGCCAAGGTCCAGGCCGGCCAGTCCTGTGTGGGCTGTAATCTGTTCCAGGCGAACCTCGCCTATCTGGACGCAAAAAATGTTGATGTTTCAGGGTCGAGGCTCCGCCAATCTGATATGCAGCTCTCAACGTTCGATGACTGGAACCTGTCGGGCGCGAACCTCACAATCGCGAATATGTTCGGCGTTCGGTTCAATCGATCCGACTTTTCAGGCGCTGATCTGACCCGCGCAAACATGGTTGGCGCGTATGTTGGGACCTCAAATTTCGCGGGCGCAAACTTGACAGACGTTAACATTTCTGGCGCTGATCTTTCCATCGCTCGGGGACTTACCCAGCACCAGTTGGATCGAGCGTGTGGGGACAATTCGACCATGCTTCCAAAGGGGCTAAAGGTACGGCCATGCGCCTGATCCGCCATCTGTGATGGTGCGACCCGCATGCAACACCTGCCACTTCTTTCAGAGCCTGTCAGCGAATTAAGTTAATTGAGCGGTCGAGGACCAATAAATTAAAGCCATGAGAAGCACGGCCCTAAATCTTTCCATCGCGGCAATCGCAGCCTTGGCAATGGCACAAAACAACTTTGCGGACGCGCAGGAAACCAGCCACCATGTTGCCTGGTCGCCGTCATATGGTGGATCCTGCCAAGCTTGTGATCTGCGCGGTCGAAACATGTCAGGGTGGGACATCTCGCGCGCAAACTATCCGGATGCAGACTTATCTGATTCCTTGTTGAGAGGGACGCGTGCGACCGGAGTTGTCTTCACAAACGCCATTGCTCTGAACACTGATTTTCGTCAGGCGACGCTTGATGATGCGAAATTCGTCGATGCGCATCTGGAAACTTCGCGCTTTGACAAGGCGAGCCTGCGCAATGCGGACCTCTCCCGCGCGGTCATGACGCAAACCAAGCTACGCGGCGCCATTCTGACAGGCGCGACGGCGCGCCGGACGGACTTTTCTGATTCACTGGCTCAACGCGTCGACTTTTCGGGCGCAAATCTCGCCAATGCGCGGTTCACGAATGCGAAGCTCAGCAATGCGGTGTTCTACAACGCCGTTCTTACCGGTGCGACGTTCGATGGAGCCGACCTGACCGGTGCCAATCTATCGAACATGCGCCTCAATGAGGTGAACTTCGAAGGGGCGATTGGCCTCGAGACGGCCAACTTCGAAAATAGCTGCCTCGCAGCCGGCACGCATTTGCCAGACGGTATCGAGCTGGCGCCCTGCCCTCCATTGGAAGGGACATTTGCGCTCAAATTTGATTAGCGAATTCGAGTTCACCGATTGAGCAAGGGCGCCGCGAACGGCGCCCTTTTTTGTGCCTCAATCCTTTTTGACCTGCGGTGCGAGCCTCAGATTCAGCTCTTTAAGCTGTACGTCTTCCGCAGGCGCCGGGGCGCCCATGAGGAGGTCGACCGCCTGCTGGTTCATCGGGAAGAGTGCGATGTCGCGAAGGTTTTTCGCGCCGCACAGGATCATCACGATACGGTCGATACCCGCCGCCATACCCCCGTGCGGAGGTGCGCCATACTGGAAGGCGCGGTAGAGACCACCGAAACGGTCCTCGACGTCCTGTTTGGACAGTCCGACTTTTTCGAAGGCTTTGACCATCAGTTCCGGCACATGGTTCCGGATGCCGCCGGACACGATCTCGTAGCCGTTACAGACAAGGTCGTACTGCCAGGCCTTGAGATCCAGCGGATCCATCGAGTTGAAGGCATCGAGGCCGCCTTGAGGCATCGAAAACGGGTTGTGAGAGAAATCGATGCGCTTCTCTTCTTCGTCCCACTCATAGAATGGGAAGTCGACGATCCAGGCGAGTTCGAACCGGTCGCGGTCAATGAGATCGAGCTCTTCACCGACCCGTGCGCGGGCGGCGCCGGCGAAAGTTGCAAACGCTTTTGGATCACCGGCTGCGAAGAAGCAGGCATCGCCAGCTTCCAGGCCGAGCTGAGTGCGGATGGCTTCGGTGCGTTCGGCTCCGATATTCTTGGCGATCGGACCGGCGCCAGCGACCGCGCCTTCTTCTTCGCGCCAGAAGATATAGCCGAGGCCAGGCTGGCCTTCGCCCTGCGCCCACGAGTTCATCCGGTCGCAGAAGGCTCGGCTGCCGCCCGTCTTGGCCGGGATGGCCCAGACCTCGACTTTGGGGTCCCGTTCGATCATCCCTGCGAAGACCTTGAAGCCCGAGCCCGCGAAGTGCTCGGTAACGGCCTCCATCTCGATCGGGATGCGAAGGTCCGGCTTGTCGGAGCCATATTTGCGCATCGACTCGTCATACGGGATGCGGCGAAACTCCTGCGTGACAGGCTTGCCCTCACCAAACTCCTCGAAGAGGCCGCGGAAGACCGGCTCCATCGTGTCGAAGAGATCGTCCTGCGTGACGAAACTCATTTCGAGGTCGAGCTGGTAAAACTCGCCGTAGAAACGGTCAGCGCGCGGGTCTTCATCCCGGAAGCACGGCGCGATCTGGAAATACTTGTCGAAGCCCGACACCATCAGCAGCTGCTTGTACTGCTGCGGAGCCTGCGGCAGCGCGTAGAACTCACCAGGGTGCAGACGCGATGGCACGAGGAAATCCCGTGCGCCTTCCGGCGACGAGGCTGTCAGGATCGGCGTCTGGAACTCGGTGAAATTCTTGTCCTGCATGCGCTTGCGCATCGACGCGATGACTTTGGTCCGCGTCATGATGTGATTGTGCAGCGTCTCACGGCGAAGATCGAGGAAGCGGTATTTGAGACGGACCTCCTCTGGATATTCGGGTTCGCCGAAGACTGGCAGGGGCAGCTCGGCGGCCGCGGACTGCACAGTCACTTCACCAGCCACGACTTCGATTTCACCCGTTTCAAGATTCGGGTTCACCAGCGACTCATCGCGGGCAACTACCTTCCCGTTCACCGTCAACACACTCTCGGCGCGCAGGCGCTCGACCGTCTCAAAACCCGGTGAGCCCGGATTGAAGACGCATTGGGTCAGGCCGTAATGATCGCGCAGGTCAATGAAGATGACACCACCATGGTCGCGGCGGCGGTGCAGCCATCCAGATAGCTTCACAGTCTCACCAACGTGAGACTTCGTAAGTTCGCCGCATGTATGCGAGCGGTATGCGTGCATTCTATCGCTCCGAGAATTTTCTCATGAGAGACAAGCTTTTGACCAGCAAGCCTCTCGCCTTTGTTCTGCGGATGCGATACGCGTGCGCGCCATGACTGACAAGACACTGACGCCCATTACTGAACAGGGAGAGCTGCAAAAGTTCTGCGATTCCCTGTCGAAAAGCGAATTTATCTGCGTGGATACAGAATTCCATCGCGAAACGACCTTTTGGCCAGAGCTTTGCCTGGTGCAGGCGTCAGCGCCCGGCGTGGAAGGCCTTATCGACCCGAAAGCCAAGGGACTCGACCTGCAGCCATTTCTCGATCTGATGGCAGACACATCTCGCGTGAAAGTCTTTCATGCTGCCCGTCAGGACATGGAAATTTTCAACAAGCTCATCGGGTCGCCCCCTGCTCCGGTGTTCGACACACAGATCGCTGCGATGGCACTCGGCCTTGGCGATTCGATTTCGTACGACAATCTGGTTCAGAGAACGCTGCGTCGGCAGATCGATAAGTCGAGCCAGTTCACCGACTGGAAACGTCGCCCCTTGTCAGACAAGCAGCTCACTTACGCGCTCGGCGATGTGACCCATCTGCGCGATGCCTACATCATGATGCACGATGAGCTGGAAAAACTTGGCCGTCTCGACTGGATCAAGGAGGAGATGGCCGCACTTTCCGATGCCGATCTCTACAACACCGATCCCAAGGATGCCTGGCAGCGGCTGAAGTTCCGGAAGACCCATAAAGACTATCTGGCTGTCTTTGTTGCGGTCGCCGAATGGCGTGAACGCCAAGCGCAGTCGCTGGATCGTCCTCGCCGGCGTATCCTTAAAGACGAAGCAATTCAGGAAATCGCTGATCAGAAACCCAGAACTGCCGAACAGTTCGACCGACTGCGCGCTGTCCCGAACGGCTTCATTCGTTCGCGCAATGCTGAAGGCCTGCTGGAAACGGTGGAAGCGGCTGTGGCAGACCCGGAATACTACGCGCCGAAACTGCCGAAGCGTCAGCACAATCCCCAAACGCCGCCCGGTGCTCCGGAAATGCTGAAAGTCCTCCTGAAGGCCGTCAGCGACGATATAAGCGTTGTGCCGCGCCTGATTGCCAATGCCGCCGATATCGAGCGTATCGCCCGCGGAGAGACGTCTGACGACATTCCTGCGCTGACGGGCTGGCGAAACGAGGTTTTCGGTACGAAAGCACGGGCCTTGCTTACGGGTGAGCTGGCGCTCTCATTCCAGGATGGTCAGGTCCGGCTGTTCGAGCCAAAACACTAGACATTCACTGTTTCGGCGACGGCCACTTCAGGGTTCAGGTCCATGATCGAGCCAAGCTGGTTGAGGCGCTTGCGAACCGTTGCCGACACCATGTCCTCGCAGCCGGGCTCAACTTCCAGGACAAGTTTGGATTTGGTTGTGCGCAGGCTGACCTGTTTCAGCAGCGTTGCCGTACGACCGGAATAAACGGCCCCGAGACGCATCGCAGCGCCCATCACGCGAGCAAGATGGTCATCGGAATCACGGCCCAGTCGGGTAAAGGCTTTCGGGCGCTGGAATTTGTGCGTGTAGCGCGCGCCGGTAGCGTGGGCGAGCAGGACCCGGTCCTCATGTGACATGCTGCGTATAGGTGAGCGGAGGATGAGGTAATACGCCATGTCTGCCCGGTGATCGGGGTGGAAACGACCGCCGCAATCGGCCATGAGGCAAGCGGCCTTGAAGATACGTTGCTTGGCGACGGATTTCGGCAGGACCGACCGCACAAAATCGTACAGCGCCAGGCCAAACTCGTATTGTGACTTGTCGAGGCGCAGGAAGGCTGCTGTGCCATCGAGCAGCGGGTCACCGGCGGGGCTACCGAGCGATTCGAACAGCACCTGACCTCGCTGATCGAACAGCACGCCGTCGCGCAAACCGTTGGCCGAAATGACGACTTCCTTGAATTCGCCAACATCGAAGACTTCGTCGAGCACAAGGGCGGCATGTATGATGGTATCGAAGCGCCGGCCCACAATGGAAGAGACGCGGCTGGCCACTTCCTTGTCACGCTGGATCGACAGGATCTCGCGCGTGAGCAGCCGGATCGCCGATCCATTCATTCGGTAGCCGTGCAGGATGCCGAGTGGATAGGCGGTCATGTCGATATGAACGCTCGCGAGCGCACGCCATGAGCCACCAACCGCATAGAGACGGCGCGCACCAGACTTCAGGATGTCGGAGTGTTTGAGGACCTTGCGGATCGCCTTGCGATGCTCGCTGATCTTCGTATCGGGCGCCATGGAAAGAGAGAATGGACCAAGCGGGTGCGTTTCGCCCTGTCCGTCCTGCCCCGAGGGTGTGATGCGTTGGAATTCCAGACTGGACCCGCCAAGATCGCCGACGATGCCGTCTGGCAGATCGAAGCCGACGCGGACACCGAGCGACGATAGTCTTCCTTCGTCGGCGCCCGACAGAATTCTCAGTTTCGCACCGAGCTCCGTCGCCGCCCGGCGGGCAAATTCGGGCCCGTCTGACGCCTCACGTACAGCGGCCGTGGCAACAGCGATGACTTCGGTGACGTTCAGGCCCGTCAGGATGGCGCGGAAGCGGCGAAGCGCAGCAATGGCTTCGGTGACGCCCTCAGGAGAGAGATGTCCGGTCTCCGGCAAGCCCCGCCCCAATCCGGCGAGCACCTTCTCATTGAAATAGGGCAGCGCTGCAGACCCCGTTACCTCATAGATGACGAGACGCACCGAGTTCGAACCGATATCGACGACCGCAGATTTTTCTGGCGTGAGCGATCTAAGCATTCTGTTTCTTGCCGCGTTTCTTCGGCGCGAGGCGCGGTGGAATACTCACAACGAGCGCATTTCCGCGGCCAGACAGGCTGGGGTTTTCCATGAAGTAGCGGTGGGCACTGAACCCGTCGCCCCGCTCTGGTGGACGAAGACGGAAAAAGCTACCGTCGCCATCCATTTCCCAGCTCTGCTCATCATCATTGAGATTAGCGATCATGATCTGGTTGAGCACCTGGCGGTGCACGGTCGGGTTCTCGATAGGCACGAGAGCTTCAACGCGCCGCTTCAGGTTTCGCTGCATCCAGTCTGCGGAGGAGATGAAGACCTTTGCTTTTGCCGAGGGCAGACTTTCGCCATTGGCAAAGCAGACAATTCGCGAGTGTTCGAGGAACCGCCCGATCAGGCTTTTGACGTTGATGGTGTCAGACAGACCCGGCACCTGAGGCCGCAGGCAGCAAATGCCGCGAACGATGAGAATGATCGGCACACCCGCCTGACTCGCCCTGTAAAGCGCATCGATGACATCGCCGTCGACCAGCGAGTTCATCTTGGCCCAGATGCCGCTCGGCTTGCCTGCCCTGGCATTGGCGGCCTCCTTGTCGATGAGCTTGATCAGCGTCTGCTCCAGCGTGCGCGGTGACATCGAGATTTTCTCGAAATCCGGTGCATTTTCGGGCGGCTCACGGTAGGCCGTTATGTAGTTGAACAGGCGGTTGGCATCGCGTCCGAGCGCCGCATCGGCGGTGAACAAAGACAGGTCGGTGTAGATGCGGGCAGTGACAGGGTGATAATTTCCTGTCCCGAAATGGGTGTAGGTCTGGAGTTTCTGGCCTTCCCTGCGGACTACCAGCGAGACCTTTGCATGGGTCTTGTAGTCAATGAAACCATAAACGACCTGCACCCCTGCCCGCTCCAGGTCACGGGCGAGACGGAGGTTGGTTTCCTCATCGAACCGCGCCTTGATCTCGACCAGGGCTGTCACGTTCTTGCCCATCTCGGCCGCTTCCATAAGGGCGGCAACAATCGGAGAATTCAGCGTCGTGCGATACAAGGTCTGCTTGATCGCGATGACATCAGGATCGAGCGCAGCCTGTCGAACGAACTGCACAACCACATCAAAGGACTCATAGGGGTGATGGACAATGAAGTCCTTCGCTCGGATCGCTGCGAAGCAGTCACCACCCATCTCGCGAATGCGCTCGGGGTAGCGTGGCTCGTAAGGTTTGAACTGCAGGTCAGCGCGATCCTCAATGATGAGCTCTGACAGGCTTTTCATGCCGAGCAGGCCATGGAGGACCATGATGTCGCGTGGTTCGGCGCCAATTTCCCGCGTGATAAACTCAAGCAGCTGATCGGGCGCGTCGGCGTCGATGTGAATGCGGACAATGCGGCCGCGCCGGCGTTGCTTCAGCAGGATTTCAAACTCATGAATGAGATCCTCGGCCTCTTCCTCGATCTCGATGTCGCTGTCTCGAACGATGCGGAACACGCAATGGCCACTGGAACTATAGCCAGGAAACAGCATGTCCATGAACTCAGCGATCACACTCTCAAGACGGACAAAGCGAATGCCTTGTTTGGCCTTGTCTGGCAGACGTATGAAGCGCGGCGAGAAAGCGGGCATGGGCACCAAGCCAACCATCGCCTCCGCACCCGCGTGCTCCGGGATTAGCTGGAAGGCGACGGCGAAGCCCAGATTCGGAATGAATGGAAATGGGTGTGCCGGGTCCACCGCCTGAGGCGTCAGGATCGGAAAGACATTGTCCTCGAAATGGGTCTTCAGCCATTTGAGATCCGCCTTGGACAGTTCAGAAGCGGGTTCGACGTGGATTTTCTCTGATGCGAGCAGATCGCGAAGCTCTTTCCAGCAGGCTTGCTGCGACTCCATCAGTGCGGCCGACTGTTTTTCAATCGCCTCGACCTGCTGTCCAGGCGTCATGCCCTCCTGGCTGGTCTTGGTGACCCCTGCGCGAAACTGCTCCCGCAGGCCAGCGTAGCGGACCATGAAAAATTCATCGAGATTATTTGCTGAGATCGACAGAAATCGAAGCCGCTCCAGAAGCGGGTGCGAAATGTTATGGGCTTCCTCGAGAACGCGCTCATTGAAGCGCAGCCAGGAGAGCTCACGATTCAGGAAGCGCTGCGGACCTTTCATTGTCGTCGCTGAACTGTCCTGATCCGTTTCAGCCGCGTCCGCCATCAGTCTTCCTCATCCTCAAACAGTGGCCGCGTTCCATCCATTTCATCGAGGACGTCGCGGGCAAGGGGTATGGTTACCTCACGCCCATCTATCATCTCATGAAGATTTTCAACGAAAGTTTCTATGGCAAGATAGCTACGTTCAATGCGGATCAGCAAATAGGTCTCTACGCCCTCCGGTAATTTGAGGAATCGCTGCTTCATTGCGCGCCTGAGGCGGATAGAGACCATCTCGTCGTCTGGCGGCGCCAACTCGACCAGTGTCATTGATTTGAGCCGTGAGGCGAGGTCGGGCAGTTTCACACGCCATTGCGCCGGAGACGCATTGCCGGTGATCAGCAGAGAGCCGCCGGCTCGCGAGGAAAGGTTGATGGCCGAGAGAAGGTTGTCCTCGTTCGACACGCCCTGCCCCAAATCGATCGCGATAGGTCCGGCGGCCAACTTTTCCAGCTTTTTGTGAGACAGCTTGTCAAACGCCTTGGCGCTCAGCAATTCGCCGCCCGCATAAGCGGCCCAGGCACTGGCGGCGGTCGTCAGACCCGACTTTCGACCTCCGACGAGTGCCAGTGCCGGCATTCGCCAATCCGGCCATCGCTTCAGTGTGGCAATAGCGGTGCGATTACTCGGCGTAACCGAAAGCGTCTCAAGCGTCAGTCCGGATTCCGGGAAGTCGAGTTTGAGCTGGCGGCTTTTCTTCGGCTTGTCTTCAGACGAGGTCAATCTTCACTCGGTGTCAGGGAACTGGGAGACTGCAGATGTCATAACCCAGCCCATCATGTCCGGGTCAAGCGTTATCCCGCGTTCGCGCAGATTGCTCACAAGTCTCTGCTCATCGCCGGCATAAACAAATTTCACAACTGCTCCCTCTTTCGAGAGACCCTCGACAGCAAAGTCAAAGATCAGCGGCGAGCGCGCGATCGCCGTGCGCAACGTGTTCCACTCGACAAGCGAGGTAAAGAAGATCGTCGAGCGCGCGGGCGTACGGGTCGTTGACCGGACGATGGACTGGTCTTTCCAGACCGCGTCCATCGCGTCAGCGGCCGCCATGGCGGCTTCCTCCATGGTCGCGACGGTCTGCGTAGAGCCGAGCTCTGTCTCGCCTGCGGCGGTCACGGAAATCAGATCAACGCGAAACGCACCGGTGCCGCCGGTCAGGCGTGCCTTGATCGCGCGCCGTGCACTCGATGCATCGACATCAGGGCGCAGTTCGAACCAATCGGAATCCGTCGATATGCCGGTCGAGCGAGAAACCACAAACGGAGCAAGATTTCCCTGCGACTCGTCAGGCCAGGCGGAAGCCCATGTGAAACTGTCGAACCGGTTTGATACGGGAAAGACCACGGCACGCGGCGCAGAGCTGTCGACATAGGGGATGGACCGCTCTTCCAGGAACGTCCGCACCATGACCGGATTATAGACCACGGCAATCTTGCCGACATAACGGCCACCGCCGCGCGTCTCTTCTTCAACATCGACAGCGGCTGCAAGGCGGTTGGCAGTTGCAACATCAATCATGCCGGGTGTGATTTTGCCGCGTCTGTCCTCTGGCAAGGTCAGACGATCAATCAGGCGGTAGGCGCCCTTGATACGCGCCGAAGCGAAGGCGCGTTGCTGGGCCTCGATGACGGACGCGGCCGACTCATCAACGTCAATGTCGCGGATCGTGTAGATTTCGCGCATTTGGGCATGCGCTGCGCTGGACAGACCTAACACCATGGTCAGGCCTACAATCAAAACTCGAATCATCAGCATGTCTTTCTCGAATCCACGTCTCTAATTTCCTAGCAGGCCTGATACATCTCTGAAACCGCTTGTTGTGGCTGGCAGAAGCAGGACGCTCATGCTAACGCGCTCATCCATGACGACCAAAGACCAAACTCCTCTTTCTTATAAGGACGCCGGTGTCGACATTGAGGCAGGCGAACGCCTCGTCGATGCGATCTCCCCTCTGGCCAAGGCCACTAAGCGATCTGGCGTGATGGGAGGGCTTGGCGGCTTCGGTGCGCTGTTCGACCTCAAGAAGGACGGCTGGGCGGATCCGGTGCTGGTTTCCGGAACTGACGGCGTTGGAACCAAACTGATGCTGGCCTTCGACACGGGCATTCATAGCACGGTCGGCATCGACCTTGTCGCCATGTGTGCGAACGACGTGCTCGCGCAGGGCGCCGAACCGCTGTTTTTTCTGGACTATTTCGCGTGCGGAAAACTGGAAGGCGGGATCGCTGAATCGGTTATCTCCGGTATCGCCGAAGGGTGCCGACAGGCTGGATGCGCCCTTGTTGGCGGCGAGACTGCCGAGATGCCGGGCATGTATCCGCCGGGACATTACGACCTTGCTGGTTTCGTCGTTGGCGCGGTCGAGCGCTCCGACATATTGCCTCGCATGAACGACATGGACGCCGGTGACGTCCTGATCGGTATTGCCTCTTCAGGTCCGCACTCGAACGGCTATTCCCTGATCCGGCGCATTGTTGAGCGAACCGGCCTCAAATGGGACGCAGCATCCCCCTTCTCAAACGTAACGCTGGGCGAAGCGCTGCTGACCCCGACGCGGCTTTACTCGAAAGCCGCCCTGCCGCTGATCAAAGGCGCCAAGGTGAAGGGGCTCGCGCATATCACGGGCGGCGGTCTTACCGAGAACGTGCCGCGCATGCTGCCTGATCAGCTGACGCCGCGCTTTGACCGCACCAGCTGGAGCGTGCCGGAGGTTTTCAAGTGGCTGCAGGCGGAAGGCCGGGTCGAAGAAGACGAGATGCACCGCACCTTCAATATGGGCATCGGACTTGTCTTCGCCGTAGCACCGCAAGACGCCGACGATGTGATGTCAGAACTGGCGTCGCTGGGCGAACAGCCGACCATCATTGGTGAGATCGCGGCAAAGTGAGCCGTCTGCGGCTAGCGATCCTGATTTCCGGGCGTGGCACCAATATGGAGCGCCTGCTGGAGGCGGCCGCCGAAGATGGTTTTCCGGCCATTGCAACCCTCGTTCTCTCAAACAAGGCATCCGCAGCCGGACTGGATACGGCCCGCAACGCAGGTGTGGAAGCGCTCGCCATTCCGCATCGTGATTTTGATGACCGCGAGAGCTTTGAACGCGCCATGGACCAAGCTCTGACGGATCGCGGTATCGAGATCATTGCGCTTGCCGGTTTCATGCGCGTGTTGACCCCATGGTTCGTGGGCAAGTGGGCTGGCCGGTTGATCAATATTCACCCATCCCTCCTGCCGAAGTATCCTGGCCTGAACACGCACGCCCGCGCCATTGAGGCTGGTGATGTGGAAGCGGGTTGCTCTGTGCATTGGGTGACGGAAGGCGTCGATGAAGGCGATGTCATCGCGCAGGCGCGGGCGCCAATTCTATCCGGTGACACGCCAGATCAGTTGGCGAACCGCGTGCTTGCAGAAGAACACAAACTCTATCCGCGTGCCCTTGCGGAGGCCTGCCGCCTGATCAGGCAGCGTCATGCATCCTGAGATTGCTCAGGAAGGCGCGCAGGAAAACACTCAACATCGGGTGGCTTGCAAAGTCGCCGGTTTCACAGCTCTCGACCGCCGAGCGGATATCTCTTAGCTGGCGCACGTGGCGGGCGTCCATGTCTTCGCCAAGGCGGTAGAGCATCGACCATCCTGCGAATGCCCGTCCGGTTACACACTCGTTCAGCAGCATTTTACAGTCCGAATGGCGCCAGTCCCTGCGGATCCGGGCGTAAAGCGCGTCCAGGACGGCCTTATCGCCTTCCAGCACCTGAAGAAACGTGCCTTCGTGGTAAATCAGCAAGCCAGTCACGCCGGCCTTGCGATTGTTCTCGCGTGACGTTGTCAGGATGTCGGTAATGTGCGGCGCCTTGAGATTGTGACGCGCCGAGCTGGTGTAGATGAGGCGTTGCATTCTGTAAGCCCTGCTAGGTTTGAGAGGCGAGTCTGCAGCGGGTTGGTTAACGCAGGTTTACGGCAAAGAAAAAGGCCCCTCCGCGAACGAAAGGGCCTCTCAAAATCTTGGCTTTGACGCGTTTAGCCTGTGATGTCCGCAAGGCTGAAGAATTGCGCAATCTCGATTGCGGCGTTTTCTTCGCTATCAGAACCGTGGACTGAGTTCTCGCCGATGGATTTGGCGTAGAGCTTGCGGATCGTGCCATCAGCCGCTTCCGACGGGTTGGTCGCGCCCATGACATCGCGGTACGCTTTGACGGCGTTCTCGCCTTCGAGGACCTGAACAACGACCGGCCCGGACGTCATGAATTCAACGAGTTCACCGAAGAATGGACGCTCCTTGTGGACGTCGTAAAAGCGCTCAGCCTGCTCACGGGTCATCTTGATGCGGCGCTGGCCGATGATACGCAGACCAGCCTTCTCGATGACGGCGTTGACGGCGCCGGTCAGATTGCGCTCGGTTGCGTCCGGCTTGATGATGGAAAAGGTACGCTGGATCGCCATGCATGGCTCCTTATTAGTCGGATGAATTGCTTGGCGCGGCCTATAACTGGCAGGCGGGCCGGGGGCAACAGTTTGCTGACACGCGCGGCGGTATCGTCTAGTTTAGGGAACATGCAGCAAGAAATCGGAAGGACACACCATGACCGGCATATTGAGGCTGATGATCGCCCTCGCCCTGATGATTTCGGCAGTTTATGCTGTTATCTGGCTCTGGACCGGAACGCTGCCTGACTATGGCCGGGAAATTCTCGGCACGCTGGGCATCATTACAGTTCTGTCGATTGCTGTCCTGCTTCTGTCCAAGCCAGCGGGTGGAAAGCCGAACTCCTAGCCAGCTTCCTTCCAGCCGCCCTGCTGGGTTTGCTGGAAGTAACGCGTCGTGAGCCCGGCGTCAGACGCCGCCTTGTAGAGTTCGCGCGCCTTGTTGCGGACGGGCATGTCGCCATCGTCGAACATCACCATGCAGCGCTCATAGGGCGCGTGGATCGCCATGTCGGCGCCGTCCATGAGCAGCGCGACGGCCGCCTCATTCAGATTGTCGGTCTTCTCGGTGATCAGGATGGGCTGACGGGCCGGATCGAGCCCAGCCGCCTCAGCCTGGCCATGCGGCAGAAAGCTCTGATCGTCAAATTTCCAGAGCGCTTCATCGAGCGCGCCCCGGCGGCGGACATCAGGGCTGACGGCAAGCACGCGCCAGCCCCGTTCCAGACATTTTTCGAGCAATGGACCAGCGGCCTGCTCAAGCGTGGTGCGCTTGAGATGGTAGAACCACCATTCAGGTTTGGCGGTGTCAGACATGCGCAACGCTCTCTCCTCCCCCGCGGGCGGGGGAGGTGGGCGGCAAAGCCGTTCGGAGGGGGGAGTTGCATAGCTCAGCGAACGAGGCGTGCCCCCTCCGCCCTTCGGGCACCTCCCCCGTGAACGGGGGAGGAGAAGCGTCCCATTCAGCCATTAGCCCTCGTAATTGTCCGCAATCCAGCGATCCAGCAGGCGCGGCCCATAGCCGGACGCCCAGCTTGGATCGATTGGAGACTTGTCACCTTCCACCCAGGCGACACCTGCGATGTCGAGGTGCGTCCATTTCTGACCGTCGCGGATGAAGCGCTTCAGGAATTGCGCAGCCGTGATCGAGCCAGCAGCACGGCCACCAATATTTCGCATATCCGCGAACTTTGATTTCAGCAGCTTGTCATATTCCGATCCAAGCGGCAGGCGCCAGACACGTTCGCCCGATTCCAGACCGGCTTTGGTCAGCGCATCGGCCATGCCGTCATCATCCGTAAACAGGCCAGCATGGTGGTGGCCGAGGGATATGACGATCGCGCCAGTGAGCGTTGCGAGATCAACGATGGCTTCAGGCTTGAAGTATTCCTGTGCGTACCAGAGCACGTCGGCAAGGACCAAGCGGCCTTCGGCATCGGTGTTCTGGACTTCGATGGTCTGACCGGATGCAGACTTCAGGATGTCGCCAGGGCGGATCGCATTGCCATCGGGCATGTTCTCAACGAGGCCGACAAGACCAACCACATTCGCTTTCGCCTTGCGCTTGGCGAGTGACAGCATCGTGCCGACGACAGCAGCCGAACCGCCCATATCGCCGCGCATGTCTTCCATGCCTGGCCCCGGCTTCAGCGAAATGCCGCCCGTGTCGAAACAGACGCCCTTGCCGACAAGCGCGACAGGCGCGTCGCCGTCCTTGCCGCCATTCCATTTCATGATGGCAAGTTTGGACTCTTTCACGCTGCCCTGGCCGACGCCGAGAAGAGACCCCATGCCGAGCTTTTCCATCTCGGCTTCACCCAGAACCTGAACTTCTAGGCCTTCTTTCTCAAGCTCCTTGATACGGTTGGCATACGTCTCCGGGTAGAGATCATTGGGGGGCAGATTCACCAGCGTACGAGCCAATGCAGTGCCAGCAGCAGCGGCAGCAAGTGGCTCATAGGCGGTCTCGGCGGCGCTTGCGTCCGGCACCACGAGGGTGAACGTCTCAAGACTCGGCTTGTCGTCGTCTTTCAGCTTCGTGAAATAATCATCAAACCGATACGATGCGAGTTCCGCACCTTGCGCCGCGCGGACTGCCGATTTGGCGTCATCCATATGGAGCGCCAGTGATTTGAAGCCGCTATTTGCCTGCGCCTTGTAGAGCGACGCACCGATCTTCTCCAAAGCGCGCGCATCGCGGTCCTTCGGCTTGCCGCCGCCAATCAGGACGGCGCGCCGCGAGGGTGCGCTCTTCGAGAGAACCACATAGGCTTGCTGGCCTGTCTTCCCTTTGAAGCGTTCCTGCGAGAGCGCTTCGGTCAGAAGACCGCCGCTCGTCTCGTCCAGGGATTCGGCTGCGGCAGGCAGCTTTCCGTTCTCGTCGACAACAAATGCAGTGATGTCTGCATCGGCTTGTTCTGCAAAAGCAATTTTCATGAATAAACTCCGTTTGTTGCCGAAACTAAGCATCGACGCGCGCCAATCAACTCGCTAGGCAAGGCGCACAGCAAAAAATAGCACCTGACCCGCCCATGAATCGCATCCAGAGCTACCTCTTCAAGCAAGTGTTCCGCTCTGTTGTGGTGATTGTCGGCGGCCTGACGCTGCTTGCGATTTTGGCGCAAGGCCTGTCCCAGACCGACCTTATCATTGAGAACAGGCAGTCTGCACTGACATTTTTCTATGTCGTAGCGCTCGGGTCTCCTCAGATTATTGCACTGCTTACACCGCTGGCCATCTTTGTCGCGACGATCTGGTCGCTCAACAAGCTCCACAGGGACAATGAGATTGTCGTCGCCGGCGCGGCGGGCATGACCCGCTGGCAGATCGCCTCGCCAATCATCCGGCTGGCTGTTCTTGCCGCTCTTGCCTTGTTGACCGTCAATCTGTGGGTTCAGCCAACCGCGCAGCGCGCTCTGCGAGAGACGGTGACCGAAGCGCGGGCAGATCTGGCCACATCGCTGGTGCGGCCTGGCCAATTTACGAAAGCAGGCGATGACCTGACGGTTTTCGCGCGCGAATCACGCGGCGGCGACCTCATCGGCGTGCTGATATCCGACAATCGCGATGATGCGCGAGACTATCTCGCCCAGCGTGGCCGCTTTGTCGAAGTTGACGGCGCCCCCAGCATCGTCATGTGGGAAGGCCAGATCCACCAGCCCGATGCAAATGGCGGGCTTTCGATCCTGGACTTCGACCAGTCGACGTTTGACCTGACGCCGTTCACCGAAGACCGCGGCGCTGTGGTTCTCAAGGCATCCGACCGGTATCTGCATGAGCTCATCAATATCGACCGGACCAATTACCAGCAAATCCAGGACGCCGACAAATTCGTCGCTGAAGCCCACGCTCGCCTGACAACGCCGCTGGTGAGCATCGCGATGGCGCTCATCGCGATCATGGCGGTTCTGGGCGGCGACTTTAATCGTCGTGGATATAGCCGCCGTATCGTGTTTGCGACGGCGGGCGCGTTAGGCCTGGTCATGGTGCAGCTGACAATACAGTCCGCCAGCGCCGACAATGTGATGGTCAATATCGGCCAGTGGCTGGTCCCCCTCGGCACGCTCGCCGTGCTCTCATTCATCTTCTTCAATTGGAAGGATGCGCCTGCCCAACGCGTGAAGGGGGAGTATCGCTGATGCTCAACCGGATTCAGCGATACATCTTCCTGCAGTGCGCAACGAGCCTGGCGCTGGTGCTGACGATTTTTGTCGTGACGATCATGCTGGTCGACGTCGTGGAGCAGCTCAGAACGGTCGGCGGCGATGTCGGCTTGTCGCCGCTACAGGCCGTTCAGCTATCGGCGATGAAGCTGCCCGGACTGATTGAGGAAACCCTTCCCTTCGCGATCCTTGTCGCCGCCATGATGGCCTTCAGCCGGCTGAACAAGCGCTCTGAATTGTCGGTCATCCGCGCGACCGGCATGTCGGCCTGGCAGTTTCTTCGACCGGTTATGGCGATGGCCGTCCTTGTCGGCCTGTTCTCAATGATGGTGCTCAACCCGCTCGGTTCGCGCCTGTCCAATCAGTTCGAGGAGTCGCGAAACGCCCTCCTGATTTCCGGCGGCTTGCAGCCTGAGTCGGAGCGTAATGACGTTTGGCTGCGTCAGGGCGATGGCAATACGCAGATCGTCATTCATGCCGAGAGCGTCGATAGCACCGGTCAGGTCTTCGAGGATGTGAAGATGCTGGAAGAAGGACGGGTGTTTGAAGACGGTCGCCCGACACAGCGTTTCAACTTCGTCCGGCGCATTGATGCAGAGCGGGCCCGCATCATTGACGGCTTCTGGCAGATCGAAAACTTGGTCGAAAATATCCCCGGGACGCCGCCTCAGCGCATGGCAAGCCTGGCTATTCCAACCGATCTCGACCCGGACACATTGCTCGACCGCTTTGTTTCGCCGAGCACAATCGGGTTTTGGCGACTGCCGAGCTTCATCCAGCAAACTGGCAAAGCGGGCCTCGACACGTCGCGGTTCCGGGTGCGTTTCTTCAGCCTTACCGCCATCCCTGTCTTCTACACATCGATGGCTTTGATCGGTGCGATCGTTTGCCTGCGGCTGTCGCGTCTGGGCGGAACGAGCCAACTCGTTGCAGTCGGTGCGCTGTCAGCAACGGGCGTGTTCTTCATCATGCAGTTTTCATCCAGCCTGGGCGCGACGGGGGCACTGCCGCCGATCATCGCAGCGTGGTCGCCGGCCCTGTTTGCCCTCTTCGCGAGCCTTACCGTTATTGCCTATCGCGAGGATGGCTGACGCAAGCACGGGTTGACAGGCGTCAAGGTCACCACCAAGTTCCGGCGCTCTCTGGAGGAGCCCCCATATGAAAGTTGTTGTTGTTGAGTCGCCGGCCAAGGCAAAGACGATCAACAAGTATCTCGGAAGCGAGTACAAAGTGCTCGCATCCTACGGGCATGTGCGTGACCTGCCCTCAAAGGACGGCTCAGTCGATCCGGACAATGATTTTGAGATGGTGTGGCAGGCCGACAGCAAATCGGCGAGCCGCATTCGCGAAATCGCCGAGGCGACGAAGACCGCCGACAAACTCATTCTCGCAACCGACCCCGACCGCGAGGGCGAAGCGATCAGCTGGCACCTTCTGGAAGCGCTGCAGAAGCGCCGCGCCCTGAAAGGTATCCCGGTCGAGCGCGTCGTCTTCAACGCGATCACGAAGAACGCGGTCACGACGGCCATGGAAAACCCGCGCCAGATCGATCAGGAACTGGTTGATGCCTATCTTGCGCGCCGTGCGCTGGATTATCTGGTGGGCTTCAACCTGTCCCCGGTTCTCTGGCGCAAACTGCCAGGGTCTCGTTCGGCGGGCAGGGTCCAGTCTGTTGCCTTGCGGATCATCTGCCAGCGTGAGCTGGAGATCGAGACGTTTCGACCACAGGAGTACTGGTCGATCGAAGCCGATCTGCGGGCGAAAGACGGCACGGATTTCAAGGCGCGGCTCTACGCGCTGGATGGCAAGACACTCAAGAAATTCGACCTGCCAGACGAAAAGACCGCCACCGACGCGCTGAACGCGGTGAAAGTCGGCGGTTATTCTGTCTCTTCGGTGGAGTCCAAGCCGGTCAAGCGCAACCCGCCGCCACCGTTCATTACATCGACCCTGCAACAGGAAGCGTCCCGCAAGCTTGGCTTCTCCGCCAAGCGGACCATGCAGGCCGCCCAGAAGCTCTATGAAGAAGGCCGCATCACTTACATGCGGACCGATGGTATCAACATGGCCGAAGAGGCCTACAGCGCGGCGCGTCGACAAATCGAGAGCGACTATGGCGCCCGCTATCTACCTGAGAAGGCTCGCCGCTATTCGTCAAAGGCAAAGAACGCCCAGGAAGCGCACGAGGCCGTTCGCCCGACCGATTTCAGCATTCGCCCGGAAGCCTATCGCGGCGATGGGGACCTGAAGAAGCTCTACACGCTTGTCTGGCGGCGCGCCGTCGCTTCGCAGATGGAGCCGGCAGAATTCGAACGCACCACGCTCGACTTCCAGTCGAAAGACAAGCGCGCCACGCTGCGCGCGACCGGACAAGTCGTTGTTTTCGATGGTTTCATCAAGCTCTACACTGAAGGCCGGGATGATGGCGACGAGGATGAAGACGCAGAAGGCCGCCTGCCGAAAATGAAGGAAGGTGAGCACGCTGATCTCAAGGACGCCAAGTCCGAGCAGCACTTCACACAGCCGCCGCCGCGCTATACAGAAGCGTCGCTCGTCAAACGACTTGAAGAGCTCGGCATTGGCCGTCCCTCGACCTATGCGTCTACCCTGTCGACACTTGAAGATCGCGACTATGTCCGCCTTGAGAAGAAGCAGCTTATCCCGGAAGACAAGGGCCGACTGGTAACGGCGTTTCTCGAGAACTTTTTCGAGCACTATGTCGAGTATGATTTTACTGCCGAACTGGAAGAAAAGCTCGACGTCATTTCCGACGGCAAACTGGACTGGAAGGCGTTTCTTCGCGATTTCTGGAAGCAGTTCCACGCGGCCATCGAAGACACGAAGGACCTTCGCGTTTCGGAAGTGCTCGATGCGCTTAACATCGCGCTCGGCCCTTATGTTTTCCCATCCAAGGACGAAAACGGCGATCCGAAGGAAAACCCGCGTGAATGCCCGCTCTGCAAAGAGGGCGAACTGTCATTGAAGCTGGGGCGCCATGGCGCTTTCGTCGGCTGCTCGCGCTATCCGGAATGCAAATTCACCCGGCCATTCTCGGCGGATGCTGAGCAGGACGGCGCGATCAGTCCTGATGGCGAAGAACTTGGCGTTCACCCGGAGACCGGTCTGCCCGTGCTTCTGAAAACCGGGCGTTTCGGCCCCTATGTCGAAATGGAAACGGACGACAAGCCGAAGCGGACCAGCCTGCCCAAGGGCTGGCAGCCGCAGGACATGAACCTTGAGAAGGGCGTGAAACTGCTGTTACTGCCGCGCGAAGTTGGCAAACACCCTGAGGATAATGAACCGATCCTCGCCAATCTTGGGCGCTATGGCCCTTACGTTCAGCATCTTCGGACGTTTGCCAATGTGAAGGATATCGAGGAGCTCTTCGATATTGGTCTCAACCGCGCCGTCACGTTGATCGCGGACAAGAATGCGAGCCGGGGCGGTGGCCGTGGCAAGGCAGAGCCGCTGAAGGAACTCGGCAAGCACCCAGGCGATGAGCAGCCGATCCACGTTTATGAGGGCCGCTACGGCCCATATGTGAAGCACGGCAAGACAAATGCGACTCTCCCCAAAGATGTCACGCCAGACACGGTGACGCTTGAGCAGGCCGTCGAATTGATCGACGCGAAAGCCAAGAAGCCTGCTAAAAAGAAGGCGGCCGCAAAAAAGAAAGCGCCTGCCAAGAAAAAGCCCGCGGCCAAAGCGAAAAAGTAGCGGGGCAGAGAGCAGACTGAACCGGCATCGTACGATCATGACTGTTTCAATTCGCCCGGCGACCAGGGATGACCTGCCGACCCTGCTCGACTTCGAGCAGGGCATCATTACCGCAGAACGCCCATTCGACTCGCTCCTGAAGCCGGACCCGATCAGCTATTACGATATCGCAGAGATGATCGACGCGGATGGTGCGATCGTCATCGTGGCTGAAGTCGATGGCAAACTTGTCGCCTCGGGCTATGCGAAGAAAAAACGCTCGCGCCATTATACGTCGCCGGAATGGCACGCTTTCCTGGGCTTCATGTACGTCGCGCCAGACTATCGTGGGCAGGGGCTCAATAATCTGATCGTGGATGCGCTCACCGATTGGGCGCGCCAGCAGGGTCTGAGTGAGGTCAGACTGACGGTGTATCCAGGCAACGAACCGGCGCTGCGGGCCTATACCAAAAAAGGGTTTGCACCCTATCTGACCGAAATGCGGCTTGGCCTCGACGACTGACGCTCTGCCCTTTCCTTCTGTATATTCTGAACCAGATCCTGTTTCGAACGTTGGTTTGGTGACCAACGAATTATCGAGAGGAATCTGAGATGCAGGAGAAAGAACTGAATAAGGAAGAAGCGCGCCAGGGCGAAACGGGTTTCGGCATGCGCTGGGTGCTGATTATCTCAATAGTCGCCGCAGTCATCGCTCTCGCCGTCGTATTCGCGACGATGATGTAGGCTTCAGGGAAGGCCAACCTGAATGATTACAAGCAATCCGGCCCAGAATCCCCTATATGCGGCGTATGAGTTTTCCCGACCGCGAGACTGTTCTCGACTTCATTGAAAAAAATCCTTCGCTTACGACAAAGCAGGAAATTGCACGTGGCCTCAAGGTAAAAGGCCGCGAACGACAGACCCTGCGTGCCGTCCTCAAAGACCTTGAATCTGAAGGTATTCTTGAGCGCACCGGCAAACGTGCCTGGGCCAAGGCAGATACCCCACCCCCAACCGGCGTTATTACCTTTGAGGCGATTGACGAGCACGGAGACCTGATCGCCCGCGCTGTCGGTCGAGACGGCGCTTTTGGTCCTGTGATCCATTACACGGGCTATCAGGGCAAATCACGAGGCCCGGAGCCTGGGATTGGCGATCGTGGCTTGGCCAAAGTCACGGAAACAGGCGGCGAATACAGGGCCAAGCTGATCAAGCTTTTTGAAAAACGTGACGAAGAAACGCCCATGACGGGCCGTTTCGAGCGCACGCCGAAAGGTGGACGCATCGTGCCGGCCAATCGCCGGGACAAGCGGTCCCTGCTGATCGCTGAAAGTGACCGCAACGGCGCCGAGGACGGCGACCTTGTGACTGCCATGCCGAAGCCGGGAAAACCGGCAGGCCCGGCATTCGGCGTGGTCACGGAAGTTCTAGGGCGTATGGACGACCCTCGCGCGGCGTCCCTGCTGGCGATCCATGCCCACAATATACCGGTCGAGTTTCCAAAAGAGGTGCTGGACGAGGTTAAAACCATCGAGCCGCTCCCCTGCAAACGCGAAGACCTCACGAAAACGCCCCTGATCACCATCGACCCGCATGATGCGCGCGATCATGATGACGCCGTCTACGCAGAGAAGCTGGATGATGGCTGGAAAGTGATCGTGGCGATTGCGGATGTCGCCGCCTATGTCCGCCCTGGGACGGCGCTCGACCGCGAAGCCCAGAAGCGCGGCAATTCAACCTATTTCCCAGACCGCGTCGTTCCGATGCTGCCATTTGAACTGTCAGCAGATGCCTGCTCGCTGCGCGAGCTTGAAGACCGCCCCTGCATGGCTGTCGAAATGATCTTTGATCAATCTGGCACCAAACGAAAACACCGGTTCATTCGCGGAACGATGAAATCTGCTGCCAAGCTGTCCTATGAGGAAGCCCAGGCGGCGATCGATGGCAAAACAGGCGGCAAGGGCGATGACTTCCTTGAGCCCGTCCTGAAGCCCCTCTGGGGCGCCTACGAGGCACTTGGGAAAGCCCGCGAAAAACGCGGACCATTGGAACTCGATCTGCCTGAGCGCCGTGTCGAGATCGGCGAAGACGGGACGGTATCCGCGATCACAACAAAAGAGCGCTTCGACGCGCATAAGCTGATCGAAGAGTTCATGATTCAGGCAAACGTGGCAGCCGCCGAAACGCTTGAGAAACAGGGCGCTCCCCTGCTCTACCGGGTTCATGATCAACCAAGCGATTCAAAGCTGGCCGCTCTCGCAGAGTTCCTTCAAACGCTGGACATGAAGTGGCCACTCGGCGAACGCCCGCAGACAAACCGGTTCAATCGGCTGCTGTCGGATACGCGGGAGACTGATCATGCTGACGTGATTTCTGAAGTCATCCTGCGTTCGCAGGCGCAGGCTGTGTATGACCCTGAAAATAATGGGCATTTCGGACTCAATCTGGCCAAGTACGCTCATTTCACGTCACCGATCAGGCGCTATAGCGACCTCGTTGTTCATCGCGCGCTGATCAGCTCTCTGAAGCTTGGCGAGGACGGCATGACGAAGGAAATGGCGTCATCGCTGCATGATCTTGCCAGCCACCTCGTCGACACGGAGCGCCGCTCCATGGCCGCTGAGCGCGAGGCGACGGACCGCTATCTGGCGCTTTATCTTTCCGACAAGGTCGGCGCAGAGTTCGAGGGACGAATTACGGGCGTGACACCGGCCGGCCTGTTCATTCGCATGGCCGGCACCGGCGCTGACGGCTTTGCCCCGATTTCAAAACTGTCCGACGACTATTGGGTCCACGATGAGGCCTCAATGGCGCTGATTGCCAGGGGTAGCGGCAAGCGCTTTGAGATGGGTCAGATTGTCAAAGTGTCACTCAAAGAGGTGACACCGCTACAGGGCGGTCTCTTGCTGGAAGTGCTTTCACCACCACGCCCCCGCAAACCCGGCCAGAAAGCGCCCGACTCCCGTGGGGGCAAGTCTGGTCCTCGCGGTAAAGGTCGTGGCAGCATGTCCTCCAAGCCTCGTCACAAGAGGCGGAAAAAGGGAGGCAAACGCGAATGACCGTCAAACTCGGCAGCGCATACGACAAGGAAGGTGATGGCGACGTCATCCAGAAGGACCGACCGACGCCGCGCCCAAGCGATGCTGCGACTCTCATCCTGTTGCGACGCGACCAGGCCCAGCCGAGGCTACTCATGGGCAAGCGCTCAGGCCGGCATACTTTCATGCCCGACAAATACGTGTTTCCGGGAGGACGCGTAGACACAGCTGACGGGCGCGTACCGAGCCTGTCGGAGTTCCGTTCATCGGTCGAGGAAAAGCTCTTGCACAAGACGCGGCGCAAACCGCGCGCATTCGGCCTTACGGCGATCCGAGAAACCTTCGAGGAAACCGGGCTGATTGTCGGCCGCGCCAGCGACTTTCCGGGCACGCCAGCTGCCGACTGGTCGAAATATGCCGCGCAGGGCGCTGCCCCGTGCCTGAGAGGTTTCACCTTTATCGGGCGAGCCATCACCCCACCGTATCGACCGAAGCGCTTCGACGCGCGCTTTTTCATGGCTGAAGCCGAAGATGTGCTCATCGACGAACGGCCTCCCGTCGACGGTGCGGAGCTGCACGATCTGCAGTGGGTCACGCTGAACGACGCTTTGGCGCTCGATCTTCCAAACGTCACCCGTTTCATGATCGGCGAGATCAGCGAAAGGCTGAAACAGACCGATGTCAACGCGATGCGCCCGCCCTTCCTTCGCTGGACGCCGAGCGGTCATTCGAGCGAGCGGATATAGACTTCAGCTCAATGCGTTGCACCGCTTGACTTTAGGGGGCTTGGCCTTCATTAAGCGCCCTTCGAATTCCAAGAACACTCGCAAAGAGCAACCGTCATGGCCAAGCCGACCACAATCAAGATTCGCCTGAACTCGACCGCCGGGACTGGCTTTTTCTATGTCACGAAGAAGAACCCGCGCAACATCACCGAAAAGCTGGTGATGCGGAAATACGATCCGGTCGCAAAGAAGCACGTCGAATTCAAGGAAGGCAAGATCAAGTAAGATCTGCCGCCTGTACGAAAACAAGAAAAGCCGGACCTGTCAGGTTCGGCTTTTTCTTTGGTCGAAGCCTACGCAAAATTACGGATGGAGCAATCGCGGTTCCGGCATGTTATTGTTCCAGAACAAAGGAGAAAGCCATGGCCCTTGAATTCAAGAAAGTTGTCGCCGTCATAGACGTGGATGATGATCTCGGCGACCTCGTACTCGACATCGCCGCAAAGATGACATCAGCAAGCGGTGAGCTTCATGCCATCGACTCCAACCCATACGTCACGACCTTTGAATCCCCGTATGCGGCCGGCGCGATCGAGGCCGACGCGCAAGCCCACGCCATGGATGAGTCACGCCGAAAGGATGCGCTGACCGAATTGACCACCTTGAAAGCGCCTAGCGCGACTGTCGCAGTGCTGGATGGCAATCCGTCCCGTGACGCAGCGAGCTACGCCGAGAAGATCGGCGCCGATCTCATCGTGATCGGCTCGCACCAGAAGAAATGGTGGCAACGCCTGCTGGAAGGCTCAGAAAGCTCTGACATGATCCGCGAAGCGCCGTGTGCGGTGTTTGTCGTCACAACGGCTCACAAGCAGCGCGCGGGCTAGCGCTGTATCTCAGGCCGCGATGGATTTGACCTGATTGCGCCCAGCCGTTTTGGCATCGTAAAGCGCCTTGTCTGCGCGTTTCAGGATATCCGCGGCGGTGTCGTCTTCGCCAAGATATGTCGCCACGCCGGCGCTGACCGTCACATTGATCTGCCGGCCTGAAGCCGGATCAATTTCGAATGGCTCAGCGGCAATGGCACGTCGAATTCGCTCGGCTGCCGAGCAGGCAAGGTCGCCGGACGTTTCCGGCATGATAACAAGAAATTCCTCGCCGCCCGGACGACAGACAATGTCTTTCGGCCGAACGTTCACCATGATCCGGTTTGCGAACTCCTGCAGCACGCGGTCGCCCGCCTCATGCCCATGCTGGTCGTTGACTGATTTGAAGTGATCAATATCTGCGGACACAACCGACATCGGCGCCCCGCCCTGTACAGAGCGGCGCAACCATAGCGCCATCTGATTGTTCATATAGCGCCGATTGTAGAGCCCGGTCAGCTGGTCCACGACCGACAGCTCAAGGCCTTTGTCCACGCGCTGGCGCAGAATTTCGACATATCGGGCGCGGCGGGTCTGGGTCGCGACCCGCGCGATCAGTTCCTCGGGTATGACGGGCGTCGAGATCACATCTGTCGCGCCGAGGTCCAGCGCCTGAGCGACAACTTCGCGATCACGCTGTTGCGCCATGACAATGATTGAAACACCGCGCGTAGAGCCGCTCGTGCGGAAATGGGCACAAAGCCGCAGCGGGTCATACGCCTGGCCGCTCAATGCCAGCAGGACAATGTCCAGTGGATCCTTGATAAGCGCAGTGCGTCCTTCTGCCTCTGCGAGCGTGAGAACCGTGTGGCCAGCGGCCGTCAGCGGCTCGCGAATGTCATTGATTGTGCGCGGATTGGTATCGACAACGAGAATGTTTGCGCCGCGCTCCAGAACCTGACTTTCGTCCTCGCTCAGGGCGCCCGATCTTACGCCGCTGGCTTCGCGTTTGCGCAGCTCAAGCGCAACGGCGTTGTAGCGATTAAGGGCACCGATGCGGGCCATCAGCGCAAAGTCATCTACGGGCTTTGTCAGAAAATCGTCCGCGCCAGCCTCAAGACCACGAATTCGGTCGGTCGCTTCGCTGAGAGCCGTCAGCATCACGACAGGAATATGGCTTGTTGCAGGATTGGCTTTCAGGCGGCGGCAGACTTCATACCCGTCCATGCCGGGCATCATCACGTCGAGCAGAATGATCTCAGGTTGTTCGTTTTCGGCCGTGTCGAGCGCCTGAACACCATTTTCAGCCAGAAGAACAGTGTAGTACTTCGCCTCAAGCTTGGCTTGCATCAGCCGGCGATTCGCCAGGATGTCATCGACAACAAGGATTCTCGCACTCATGCGGCCTGCCTGTCATCCGCCGTGAGTTCCTCCACCGTGGAGAGAAAGGATCGCATCTGAATGGGCTTGGAAAGATAGCCTTCGCAGCCAGCTTCTCGCACGCGTTGCTCATCGGAACGCATTGCGAAGGCGGTGACAGCGAGGACCGGAATGTCGCGAGTCGTTTCATCGTCCTTGATCCAGCGCGTGATATCGAGCCCTGAGACTTCGGGAAGCTGGATGTCCATGATGATCAGATCGGGGTGATTCTCGCGCGCAAGCTCAACCGCCTTTGCGCCGTCCTTGCATTGAAGCGTATCAAAGCCGTACGCATCGAGAAGGTCGCAGAACAAGCGCATGTTCAGCTCATTGTCTTCCACGACAAGCACGGTTTTTTTAGCGCCAGCGGCCATCAAGGCGAACCCAATTGATCAATCGACTCATTCGAACCCACTGAATGTAGACTGCCAAGTCTTAATCTTTGTTTGAGCAGCGCAAGACAACTTGCCGGACCGGCCGGAACATGAGATGAACAAACATGTATTTCCTGTGCCGGGATTGTTCCATACTCGACGAAGGACATGCTCGCGCATGCCCCGCGTGCGGCGGCGACAGACTGATTTTCCACCCCCGGCTCCCTGCCCTTTCAGTTGCCCATATCGACTGCGATGCCTTCTTCGCAGCAATCGAGAAGCGCGACAATCCTGAACTTCGTGACAAGCCAGTGATCGTGGGCGGTGGCAAACGGGGCGTCGTCTCAACCTGCTGCTACATTGCGAGGCTCGATGGTGTGCGTTCAGCCATGCCCATGTTCAAGGCTCTGAAGGCTTGCCCGAATGCAGTTGTCGTAAAACCGAACGGCAAGAAATATTCAGAAGCTTCGCGGGCGATTCGCAGCAAACTTGAGGACATGACGCCGCTCGTCCAGATGGTTTCGATTGACGAAGGCTATGTGGACCTTTCGGGCACGATGCGCCTGCACGGCAAGGCCCCCGCATCCATGCTGGCAACCCTGGCCCGGGACATTGAGCGCGATATCGGTATCACGATCTCGATCGGACTGTCGGGCAACCGTTTCCTCGCGAAGATGGCAAGTGAGATGGACAAGCCCCGCGGCTTTGCCGTGATCGATCCCGAAGACGCGGCACAGATTCTCGGCCCGATGCCTGTGAGCTCAATTCACGGTGTGGGACCAACATTTGCGAGCAAACTCGCGCGAGATGGATACCGGCTCATCTCGGACGTGCAGAAGGCCGACCAGAAATCCATGATCGGCCGCTACGGCGAGAGTGGCCAGCACCTGTGGCTACGCGCACACGGGATCGACCACAGACGCGTCACCGTGGACCGGGAGCGCAAATCCGTTTCGGCAGAGCGCACCTTCAACGAAGACATCGCCTCACGCGAAATCCTGACCGACCGGCTGTGGTCAGTGTGCGAAGAGACAGCGAGCCGCGCGAAGAAACATGGAACGGCTGGCTACGTCGTGACCCTGAAGCTGAAGACCAAGACGTTCAAATCTCTCACCCGCAGCGTTACCCTGTCAGAGCCGACTCAACTCGCCCGTACAATGTTTCGCGTGACACGCCCCCTGCTCGAAAAGGAAACGATGGGAGGCACAGCTTACCGGCTTATCGGTGTCGGCATCTCAGACTTGCATGCCGCAGGCGCTGACCAGGTAGACCTGATCGATCCGGGCATCGCAAAACGAGCCGCTGCCGAGCGGGCCGTCGATAAAGCGCGAGACAAATTCGGGGATGCCGCCGTGCAAACCGGACGCGCCATGCGGCTCGATCTGCAGCGTCGCAAATGAGGTTGCGTTCAGTGGCTTGCCGCCGCATTCGCGCTACGTTTAAGACTGCAGAGAAATCAGTTTGAGGAGCGAACCGGCCCGTGAGCACACCAGAAGAGCGATTGACCGAACTCGGCATCACCTTGCCCCCCGCGATGAACCCCGTGGCCAACTATGTTCCCTTCGTCATCACCGGGAACCAGCTCTTCATTTCTGGTCAGGTCAGTGCGACACCGGATGGTCGGATTTCAGGGCGCCTCGGCGAAACGATGGATCTGCCGGCCGGCCAAAGTGCGGCGCGTCATTGCGGCATCAATCTCATTGCACAGTGTAAGGCTGCTGTCGGCGAGCTGTCGAAGATCAAGCGTGTTGTGAAGCTCGGCGGTTTTGTGAATTGCCACCCGCTGTTCACGGAAATTCCGCAGGTCATCAATGGCTGCTCGGACCTTATGGTCGAAGTGTTTGGAGAAAGCGGACGTCACGCCCGATCAGCTGTCGCCTGCCCGACTTTGCCGCTGGGCGTCGCGGTAGAGATTGACGGCATCTTCGAAATCGAATCCTGATGGGGCATGGCTTCCAGGTTCAACATTCTTGATTTCTCATATGCCCATCGCGGCCTCTGGTCTGATGATACCCATCCCGAGAACAGCCTTGAAGCAATCCTGACGGCTGCAGGACGCGGATTTGGCTGTGAGTTGGACGTACGACCCGCTGCGTGCGGGACTCCGATCGTTTTCCATGATCCGTTGCTCGACCGTATGACGGACGAATCCGGGCTTGTCTCCGGACGCTCGGCTGCCGAGATCACATCGACGCCGCTCAAAGGCGGGGGCACCCTTCCCACGCTGGAAACAGTTCTGTCCCAATGGCCAGACGACAAGCCGCTCCTCATTGAGCTGAAGATCGACGGCGAGACAGATGCAGAAGGGTTCGCCGGAATCGTATCTGAATTGGTGAACCGCCACGATGGCATGGCCGCGCTTATGAGTTTTTCACGGCGCGCCATTGCAGCTGTGCCCCGCGAAATCATGAGAGGCGCCCTGATCCTGCCGAGCAGCATGTCGGATGAAATCACCCTGCAGGCGCTTATCAGCACGTCTGCGGGCTTTCAGCCCGATTATATCGCCTGCCACGTGACCGATGCCAAACAAGCTGCCGCCATCGCGACCGACTATGGCTTGCCCGTCGCCACCTGGACGGTCTCCACCGCCGACATGTCTGCAAGCCTGAAGGCCCTTCCTGTCGCCCAGATCTTCGAAGGCTTCGATCCAGCCTTTGCCGACTGAGCCTCGCTGCTCTACCTTGTCATTTATGGACGAAACGCATTTCCAGATCCGCTTGATCAACGGCCTTGATGAGGTCGACCCGCAGGACTGGAACGCGATCGCCAACCCGGCAAGCATCTCCTACGACCCATTTTTGAGTTGGGAGTTCCTGGAGGCGCTCGAAGCGACCGAAGCGGCCAGCAAGGCAACCGGGTGGGCACCACATCATCTCCTGGTCGAAACAGCCAGCAGCGGTCTGGTTGGCGCCATGCCACTCTATCTCAAGAGCCATTCGCAAGGGGAATTTGTATTCGACCATAGCTGGGCCGACGCCTATGAACGCGCGGGTGGGCGCTACTATCCGAAACTTCTCTCCGCCGTACCCTTCACGCCGGTGACCGGTCGTCGACGGCTGGCCAAGCCGGGCCCCGATCAGGCGATGATCGAGCGCACGCTGATATCGGCGGCGGCGCAAATCGCCGACCAGAACGATATCTCTTCGCTGCATGTGAACTTCGTGACGCGCGAGGAAGCCGCCAATCTCGACCGGGCTGGCCTGCTCATTCGCACAGATCAGCAATTCCACTGGCATAATGATGGCTATGAAAGCTTTGATGATTTCCTTGCCGTATTGTCCTCGGCGAAACGCAAAAACCTCCGCAAGGAGCGCGCAAAGGCTCAGGACGGGCTCGACTTCGTGCACCTCACCGGCGACGAGATCACCGAAGCTCATTGGGATGCATTCTACGAGTTTTATATGGACACCGGTGCACGCAAATGGGGGTCGCCCTATCTTAACCGGGAGACATTTTCGCTGCTCAGCGAGCGAATGGCAGACGACATATTGCTGATTTTTGCAATAGAGGACGGCGTCCCCATTGCCGGCGCCATGAACATGATTGGCGGCGATCGGCTGCTTGGCCGCTACTGGGGAACGACGTCACCGCGACCGATGCTGCATTTCGAGACCTGCTACTATCAGGCGATCGATTTCGCGATCCAGCGCGGATTGAAAACTGTCGAGGCCGGTGCCCAGGGCGGACACAAGCTGGCGCGCGGTTACGTGCCCGAGACAACGTATTCCGCTCACTGGATCGCCCATGAGGGTCTCGCCAATGCCGTTGAAGACTATCTCGGCCGCGAACGCCTTATGGTAGAGCGAGAAGCAGGCTATCTACGTGAGCGCACCCCGTTTAAGAAAGATGGATGAGCTCTTTCGTTACGATTCGGTGGTTCGCAGCCCTACCAGAGGCACTGGCCTGCAAGTCCTTTCTCGAAGCCAACGGTGTCTTTGCGGTTATCAACGATTTCGAACATATCACCGTCCAATGGTATCTGATTGAAGCGCTTGGGGGCGTCAGGGTTTCGGTTGCTTCAAAAGACTTCGAAGAAGCAAACTTGCTCCTTGAAGAGGTCACCAGCGCCAGTAAACCGGAACAGGACTATGAACAGCCAGAACCTTACGGTCGGATTGCTGCGTGGGCCTATCTCCTGGCACCGCAGGGCTTGTTGGCGGCGCTTGTTGGACTTCTGGCGATACCGTTTTGGTTGGCCGGTTTGGCGACTGACCAGACGATGCGGAGAACCTACCAGTCAGAGTCGATACAGTTCATAAACGACGGTGGCGCCTTCCTCCTTCCGCTGTTCTTGATCGCTTCAATGATCTGGATTTTTCTCGACGCCAAAGCGTTTTACAAAGCGGCTGAACGCGATAAGCATACTGAATGACCCTTCACGCCACCTACGACACCGACAATATCTTCGCAAAAATGCTGCGCGGTGAAGTGCCCGCTGTGAAGGTCTTCGAGGATGATGTCGCCCTCGCCTTCATGGACATTTTCCCGCAGGTCGAAGGCCACACACTCGTCATTCCGAAAGATGTGGAAGCGCGAAACCTGCTGGAAATGCCTGACGACAAGCTCGGCCCCTACATGCAACGCGTTCAGAAGGTCGCGCAGGCCGTCGAGAAAGCGCTCCAACCCGACGGCGTGCGCGTCATGCAGTTCAACGGCGCGCCGGCAGGACAGACCGTCTACCACCTGCACTTCCACATTCTTCCGATTTTCGAGGGCAGCGAAACGCGCTCCCACGCCAGCGGAAAGCCGGCAGACATGGATGAATTGAAAGCTCTGGCCGACAAGATCTCGGCATACTTTTAGCAGCAGATCATCCGAGTTTTAGCAGCTTGTGGCCCGTATACGTGACACGTGTCACGATGGCACATGGGTATAGGACCATCTACATAAAAAAAGATGTTCCTCCCATGACCCAAGACTTGAACGATCTCTGTCGACAGCTTCTGGACCGCCACGGCGTGGACCCGAAAACGCTGCTCAGCAATGCGCCTGAGGGTCAGATTACGACTTTCACCCGCAACTGGCTGGTACTGTTGGAAGACTATCTGCATCTACAGCAGCAATCGAACACCTTTGCAGAAGCCCACCATGACAAGGTCCTGTCTTCCATGGTCGAAGCTCGCGCAAGAGGGCTGGCCGCAACGCTAAAACAGCGCGTCTATGATCTTGCCATGCTCAATAGCCAACACGCGCTCGAAATCTGCTGCAAATGTCTGGTCCTCAGGCAACTGGCCCTCATACACCCGCACGGTGAAGACATGTCGGACGTGCTTCGCAGCAGCATTCAACGCGACATCAACCTCCTCAGCGAGCAGTTTTCAGATACGGGCAACGAAGCGGGCGCGAACGACGGCTAGAGCCCGAGCTTCTGGCGGAGAATCTGGTTGACGGCCTGTGGGTTGGCCTTGCCACCGCTTTCCTTCATCACCTGACCGACAAACCAGCCCATCGCCTTCGGCTTCTCTTTGACGGACGCGGCCTGTTCGGGGTTGTCAGCAATGATCTTGTCGACAATCGCTTCGATGGCTCCAGTGTCGGTCACCTGTTTCAGGCCGTGCTTTTCAACAATCGCAGCGGGCGCGCCTTCGCCATCGATCATGCGGGCGAAGACGTCCTTGGCAATCTTGCCAGAGATGGTGTTGTCAGAGATCAAATCGACCAGCTCGCCGAGTTCCACCGCTGAGACGGGGCTTTCAGCCAGCTCCATATCCTCGCGGTTGAGATAGCCGAACAATTCCTGGCTAACCCAGTTCGCCGCGAGTTTTGCATCCCGGCCATGGGCGACCGCCTCGAAAAACTCTGCTCGCTCAGCATCGGCCGTCAGCACACCTGCATCGTAGCGCGACAGGCCATATTCACTTTCGAAGCGGGCACGTTTTTCGTCTGGCAGCTCAGGCAGACTGTCACGGATGTTGTCGATAAAGAGATCGGTGATCTCAAGCGGGAGCAGGTCTGGATCCGGGAAGTAGCGATAATCATGCGCATCTTCCTTTGACCGCATTGACCGGGTTTCACCCTTGTTCGGATCGAAAAGCCGGGTCTCCTGATCAACCTTGCCGCCGCCTTCAATGATCTCGATCTGACGGCGCGCCTCATATTCGATGGCCGCCTGGATGAAGCGGAACGAGTTCATGTTCTTGATCTCGCAACGGGTGCCGAGATGGCTGAAGTCACCCGTCTCGCGAAACTTCTCGTATGTGCCCGGTTTGCAAACCGACACGTTCACGTCTGCGCGCAGATTGCCCTTCTCCATATCGCCGTCACAGGTGCCCAGCGCCACCACGATGGATTTGAGCTTTTTCACGTATGCGGCAGCTTCGAGAGGCGTGCGGACATCAGGCTTGGAAACAATCTCCATCAACGCGACACCAGACCGGTTCAGGTCAACATAAGTGGCGTCCGGGGCCATGTCGTGGATAGACTTGCCGGCGTCCTGTTCCAGATGCAGTCGCTCAATACGGACCGGAAAACTGTAAGCCGGATCGCCATGAGCCGGCTCCACATCAACCTCGATCTCGCCCTCACCCACAATCGGGAATTCGAATTGCGAAATCTGGTAGCCCTGCGGCAGGTCCGGATAGAAATAGTTCTTGCGATCAAAGCGCGACCATTTGTTGATCTTCGCCTTCAGGCCAAGGCCGGTGCGCACCGCCTGCTCGACGCACTTGCGATTGATAACCGGGAGCATGCCAGGCATGGCCGCGTCGACGAGCGATACATTGCAATTGGGGTCAGCGCCGAACGCTGTTGATGCGCCGGAAAACAGTTTTGCCTGGGATGCCACCTGCGCATGGACTTCAAGGCCCATGACAAGTTCCCAGTCACCGGTTTCGCCAGTCAAAGTATAAGTCGGCCGTTCGGTCATAACATGCAATCCGCTTCAGTTCGATCTCGCGGGTTTAAGCATAAGCCGACCGGCTGTTCCATAGCCGAGGGCTGTTATTGCGGCAGGATCGTTCTCGTGCGCCTCAGACGCATTTGGGACTTTCTGAACGGCTCAGGCAAAGCCGGCCGGCTTCCGTCTGATGGCGAACCCGGTGCGCTTCATTGCGAACGCGCTTTTCAATCTTCTGCCAACCCGCAAGCCCAGACGTTTTTACTTCAACCTCGTCGCCATTCAACAAGACAAAGCTTGGCCAGATCGTCGATCTCTGGCCGCCAAAGGCCCGCTGATAAACGTCATTGTATCTGAAATAATCGCCTGAGTTTCGCCCGAGAGACGGTGTCACCTCCACCATCTTGATCGGCGCATACCGAAAGGCGTCGTCATGTTTCCAGTCAGCAAATGCGCCGGACTTCCATTCTTTGCAGACGCCGCATTTGGTCGAACCAAAATAATAGATTTCATAGTCGGCTGGCGGCTCTGGATTGTATTCTCGGTAAGCGAGAATCGCACCCAGAACGATCAGTGCGGTGAACAAGAATACGATATGGTTTCGCATGGCGCTCAGTCTAATACTCCCAGCACGGAGCATTAGCATGGCATGGTTAATTCCCGCTAATCAGATTAGGCGCAATTGCGCCGATCCGCGTCAGGCCTGCTCGTCTGAGTTCTGCCTCGCCCTAGCCGCTTCGACCCGCGCCTTTCGAGCAGCCATCCGGTCATCAATATTCTTGCTCAGTCGGCTAGGTGTATCGACGCGCTCCTGGCGCTTGCTGCGGCGGAATTGCAACCGCTCGACGAAAACGGCGCCTCGCAGAGAAAGGTAGAGAGCTGTGACAACGGCAGCCAGCCAGTACATGCGCGTGCGCGGATGAAATGGATCAACGCCCTGCTGCCATGCCATCAGGACGATCATCAACAGCATGATCGCGAAAGCGCCAGCAGCGTAGACGAATGTGCGAGTCTTCCGGCTCATGCGCTGAGCTTACCACCACTTCTCCGGTTTGGCGACAAATCCGGCTGCGTCTTCCAGCGCGCCGCCGACACGGAAACAGGCTTCCTCGTCCAGGGCTTTGCCGATGACCTGCAGGCCGAGCGGCAGCCCTTGCTTGTCGAGAGCGGCAGGCACTGAAATCCCCGGCAGACCGGCCAGATTGGCGGTGACGGTGAAGATATCATTCAGATACATCTGAACCGGATCACCTGACTTCTCTCCATAAGCAAACGCTGCGGAGGGACATGTGGGCGTCAAAAGCGCATCGCAGGTTTTGAAGACTTCCTCAAAGTCATTTAAAATCTTTGTGCGGACCTTCTGTGCACGGAGATAATAGGCATCATAATAACCGGACGACAGCACATAAGTACCGATCATCAGACGCCGCTGGACTTCATTGCCGAAGCCTGCGCTACGCGTGCCTTCATAGGTATGGACAAGGTCTTCGCCTGAGACGCGGGTGCCGTAGCGCATGCCGTCATAGCGTGCGAGGTTTGACGACGCTTCTGCCGGTGCCACGATATAATAAGCCGGTAGAGCGTACTTTGTATGCGGCAGCGAAACGTCGAGGATTTCGGCCCCCTGGGCTTTCAGCCACTCAATCCCCTGGCTCCAGAGCGCTTCAATTTCTTCCGGCATCCCATCGACGCGATATTCTTTCGGAATGCCGATTTTCATGCCTTCGACGCCGCGAGAAACGGCATCGCGCCAGTTCGGCACAGGCTCTGGAAGCGAGGTCGAATCTTTTGCGTCATGTCCGCACATGGCTTCCAGCAAGATCGCACTGTCTTCGACGGTCTTGGCGATGGGCCCAGCCTGATCGAGCGAGGACGCAAAGGCGACCATTCCGAAGCGGCTGGCCCGGCCATAAGTCGGTTTGATGCCAACCGTGCCGGTGAAGCTGGCTGGCTGGCGGATCGAACCGCCTGTATCCGACGCTGTTGCGCCCAGACAAAGGTCAGCCGCAACGGCCGCTGCAGACCCGCCTGACGAGCCACCTGGCGTCAGCGTCTGGTTGGTCCCTTCCCGTCGCCATGGATTGGCTGGCGGGCCGAAACGCGACGTCTCATTCGATGAGCCCATGGCAAACTCATCCATGTTGAGTTTGCCCAGCATGACGGCGCCGCGATCCCAGAGCTGCTGCGTAACGCTCGACTCATAGGTGGGCGTGAACTCACCAAGGATGTTTGAGCAAGCCGTGGTTCGCACGCCTTTGGTGCAATACAAATCCTTCACGCCAAGCGGCGCCCCCTCCAGCGCGCCGGCCTCGCCTGCCGCGATCCGCTTGTCGGACGCTTCCGCCATTTCCAGCGCCTTCTCAGGCGTCTTCACCACGTAAGCATTGATCGTGTCGTTCGATGCCTCGATCGCATCGACAAAAGCCTGCGTCAGTTCGACGGACGAAAATGATTTCGACTTGAGCCCGTCAAGCGCGCCAGCGAGGGTAAGTTTCGTGAGGTCGGTCATAGAAGTCTGGGATATCCGGAAACGAATTTCGGCCTTGGTATGCTGGGCTTGGCCGAAAGTTCAAGCCCCGAGACGTAATCGTACTGATTTGCAACAGCCCTGGCGGGTGAACCGTTGTTCATGCACCATACAGATTCAGGCGCCTAAGCCATTATAAAAGGAGCCCAATATGAAACCAACATTTGCACTGACAGCAGCCTCCGCAGCGCTTCTGATGGCACTGGCGGGCTGCTCCTCGACCGCTGCTAGCGACGAGACCGCCGATGAGTGGCGTACTGATGCCCGTCTCGGCGAAAGAGTCGACAGGATCTGTTTCGGTTCATCCATCGACAATTTCCGGAATGCAACGCGAAACACCGTGATCGTCGAAAAGGGCGTGAATGACGAGTATCTGATCGAAACAGTCGGTCGTTGCTACGATCTGGATCACGCGCTCTCGCTCAGCTTCGACAACAGTCCAGGCGCTGGTTGTATCAGCCGGGGCGACGCCATCTACGCATACGATAGCGTCTTTGGGCCGAGCCAGACCGATATGCCCAGCGTACGCTGTCCAATTGCCGCTATCTATGAATGGGATGAAGACGCCGCAGAGGACGAGCCGGCCGACGAATAATTATTCGACCGACTTCGGCACAACAAAGAAACCGTCATCGCTCTTCGGAGCGTTGGCGAGAACCTGGTCCTGAATATTGCCGTCAGTTACGACGTCGTCGCGCAGTGGGAGGGTTGCATCGACAACGGATGTCATCGGCTCCACGCCTTCGACATCGACCTCGTTCAGCTGTTCAATCCAGCCCATGATGGATGTCAGCTCATTGGCCAATGGCTCAAGACGGTCCTCCGTCACGGCAATGCGGGACAGGCGCGCAGCCTTGCGAACATCGTCTTTCGTAACGCTCATTGGCTTTCTCCAATCGACATATCCGTCCGATACGCGCTAGGCAGGGCAAATTCAAGAGACGAGCCCACACGCTGCCATGCCGGTAATAGACCTGTTTGACCTTCCGCCATTTGGCGTCCTGATCGGGATTGATCCCGGCTCGAAAACGCTCGGCATTGCGGCGTGCGACGCAGGCCGAATGATCGCTTCACCCGTTGAGACGATCAAGAAAGGTCGCAAGCTTGGCCCTTCTCTCGACAGGTTGATGGCGATTATCGATGAACGCCGCGCCGTCGGTCTCATCATGGGGCTACCGCTTAATATGGACGGCTCGGAAGGCCCACGCGTTCAATCGGCTCGCGCGCTTGCGCGCAATATCAATGAACGCCGTGACATTTCGATCGCGTTCCAGGATGAGCGCCTGACGAGCTCTGAGGCCGAACGCGCCATGATATCGGCAGATTTGTCTCGCGCCAGACGCGCCGAACTAATTGACGCCTCCGCCGCCGCCATCATCCTTCAGACCGCCATCGACCGGCTCGCCAACGCGTCATGAGCGCGTTTCTAGCAGCCCTCGTCCCAGTCATGCTTCTGGTCGCCCTCGGGCGCTTTCTGGGCTGGAGGAATGTCCTGTCGGATGATGGATGGCGTGCGGTCGAACGGCTTGCCTATGTCCTGCTCCTGCCTGCCCTCATCATCCGCGCGCTCGCCCGCGCCCCGTTCGAAACGGCCCCCTGGAGGCTTGCCCTGATCCTGATCGGCGCCCAGTGCCTGCTCGGCCTCGTCGGCCTGCTCGCGCGCGCCTGGCCCGGTATGACGCGTCCCGCCGTCGGCTCGATCATCCAGTCGAATGTGCGCTGGAACACTTTCGTCGCGCTCTCCATCGGCAGCGCGCTCTTCGGCGAGGAGGGACTGGCGCTCGTCTCCATCGCCGCAGCCGCCATGATACCGACCGCCAACATATTGAGCGTCACAGCGCTCACGGCGCATGCCGAGCGGGAGACCGGCGCCCGCCGCAACCCGGTTGCGGAACTCATCCGAAACCCGCTGATCATCGCCTGTGCGATCGGCGGCGCGCTGGCCGCTTTGAACCTCACCATTCCGCCCATGATCGACGACACGCTTGCCCTGCTCGGCCAGGGCACGATCGCGCTCGGCCTGCTCGCGGCGGGGGCCGGCATGGATGTCAGCGCGCTTGGCCGGGCGGGCGTGCGCACCGTCACCTGGTCGCTCGTTCGCCTCCTCGGCATGCCCGCGCTCACCATTGCCGGCGCCCTTGCGCTCGGCCTTACCGGCACGCCCTTCGCTGTCGCGGTGATCAGTGCCTCGACCTCCACCGCCACGAGTTCCTACATTCTCGCGCGCCAGCTCGGCGGCGATGCTCCCCTCGCCGCCAACCTGATCGCGATGCAGACGGTGCTGTCGATTGTCACCATGCCGGCAATCTGGTTTGCATGCCTTTCGGCGGGACTATTCTAACACCTTGCCGCTGCCCCCTTGCCCTCAGCCGGAATCGCGCATAAACCGCCAAAAATCGAAAGGCAGCGCATGGCCATTCCGGGCTACAGCTACGAATTTGAGCACCGCCACCTGTTGAGCATTGAGGACCTTTCCCGGCTCGACATCGAACATATTCTCGATCTTTCAGAAGAGTTTGCAGAGGCGACCCGCGCCGGCCGCCGGCCCGAACCGCATCTGAAAAACATGACGGTCATCAACCTTTTCTTCGAGAACTCGACGCGCACCATGTCGAGCTTTGAAATTGCCGCTAAGCGTCTCGGCGCCGATGTCGTCTCAATGCCGGTGGCCCAGTCCAGCGTCAAAAAAGGTGAAACGCTGATCGACACGGCGATGACGCTCAATGCCATGGCGCCGGACGCCATCGTGATCCGCCATTCTGCCTCCGGCGGCGTGAAGCTGCTGTCGCGCAAGGTCGATTGCGCGGTGATCAATGCGGGCGACGGCACACATCAGCACCCGACGCAGGGCCTGTTGGACACACTGACGATCCGCCGTGCCAAAGGCCGTATTGAAGGCCTCAAAGTCACGATCTGCGGCGACATCCTGCATTCTCGCGTGGCGCGCTCAACGACGATGGCGCTACACCTCCTCGGGGCTCAGGTGACGCTGTGCGGCCCTGCAACGCTGCTGCCGTCCGGCACTGAAACATGGGGCGCGGCGCAGGCGGTTCATGACTTCGACAAGGCCATAGAAGGCGCTGACGTTGTCATGATGCTTCGCTTGCAGCTCGAACGGATGAATGGCGCTTATCTGCCAAGCCAGCGCGAATATTTTCGCAATTTCGGCCTGACCGCCGAACGCCTCGAGAAGGCTGCGGCAGACGCCACAGTCATGCACCCCGGGCCAATGAATCGCGGCGTTGAAATCGAGAGCGCAATCGCCGACGGCGAGCGGTCCGTCATCACTGAGCAGGTCGAGATGGGCGTCGCAGTGCGTGAGGCTGTTCTCAAGCTCCTGTCGGGGAGACGCCGATGAAAACGCTGATCACCAACGCGCATCTTGCTTGTCCAGCGTCCGGATGGGACGAGGCAGGGTCGCTGCTTTTCGAAGACGGCGTCATCACGGCAGTCGGGGCCGTCAACGAAACAGCGGATGAGACCATCGACGCCGGCGGGCTTTGCCTTGCGCCTGGCCTCATCGATCTGCGGGTCAAAACCGGCGAGCCTGGCGCAGAGCAGAAGGAAACACTCGCGACGGCTTCGCGGGCTGCTGTTGCTGGCGGCGTCACCAGCATGGTGGTCATGCCAGATACAGACCCTGTGATTGACGATGTCGCGCTGGTTCAGTTCATCACCAATCGCGGCAAGGAGACTGCAAAAGCGCGCATCTATCCGGCGGGCGCACTGACCAAAGGCCTGAAGGGTAATGCCATGGCAGAAATCGCCATGATGTCAGGTTCCGGCGCGGTGTTTTTCACCAATGGCGACCTGCCGGTGGAAAATCCGTCCATGTTGCGGCGGACGATGGGATATGCCGCGAGCTGCAACGCAATCGTCTCCAGCCGGCCGAATGATCATGCGCTTGGCACCAGCGGTGTCATGAATGCAGGCGCGCAAGCGGCCCGAATGGGGCTGCCCGGACTGCCACGAGAGGCAGAATGGATCGGGCTTGGCCGCGACTTGCTGCTTGCCGAAGCGACCGGATGCACGCTTCTGGTCGATCAGGTGTCGACCGCCCGCAGCATCGACATGATCCGGGCAGCGCGCGACCGCGGCGTCAAGGTGTATGTGAGCGTCGCGGCGCATCATCTGTTCTTCAATGAGCTCGATGTCGGCGACTATCTCACCTACTGCAAGGTCAATCCGCCCTTCCGCGTAGAGGAGGACCGGCAGGCACTGATCCAGGCGCTCGTCGACGGCGAGATCGATGCGGTGGTGTCGGCGCACGACCCGCAGCCACCGGAAGAAAAGCGGCTGCCATTCGGCGAAGCCTCATTTGGCGCCGCCGGACTGGAGACCGTTCTCTCAGCGCTCCTCGCGCTGGTTCAGGATGAACGGATCGACCTCCTGGATGCCCTGAAACCCGTCACATCGAGCCCCGCCGATATTATTGGCGTTCCTCAAGGACGACTGGTCGTTGGTGCCCCCGCAGACCTGATCCTGTTCGACGCCGATAAACCGTGGCTGTGCGAACGCGAAAATCTGAGGTCACGCTCGCTCAACTCGCCTTTCGACGGTCGGCGCATGGTTGGCCGGGTCGAGCGAACGATTATCGCGGGCGAAACCGTGTTTGAGTTCTAGTCAAACAGCTTGAAGATCGCGTCCAGGCGTGAGCGCATCCAGGAATCGTCGACTTTGCTGGCTTTGGAAAGCACTTCAATTTCGATTCCGCGACAGAAACTGACGGCGATCCCTGCCAGAAAATCCGGACTGGGGGCGCTGGCCGCGCGCAAGCCATCGGCGACTGCCCCCTGAAGCAGGCCTGACCAATGGCTCACGAGATCATGCAGGGCCTCATTGTGCCGGGCATAAAGGATCATCGAATACTCGATCCGTGCAAGTTCGGCATCACTGGCATCCAGAGCCGTCATGCGGGTGAGGAACGTCGTGACATCTCTCAGCGTGCGCATCGGCTTGGCCGTTAATGCTGCCTCCAGCGCGCTTTCATAGTCTGCAATATAGAGCGCAAAAGCTCTCTCAATCAGGACATCAAGAGAACTGAAATGATAGGTGGCCGTCCCCGGCGACAAACCGGCTTCTTCCGCAATCATTCGATGCGTCAGCAAGTCCGGCCCGTTCTCGCCGATCAGCGAAATCGCGGCCCTGAGCAGTCGTTCATTTGCGTCGATTGTCGTCTCTCCCGTCCCCTGGGTCAGCCCAGTGTAAATCAATTCTCATTGGCGCGTCGAGATCGCAAAGGGTGTAGCCAGCGTCCTTGTCCCTTGACGCTCGAACCCGATAACGAAACAAGCTAAGCGGTAAATCAGGCGATCGCACGACAGGACAAATTCATGACCTACCTCCCGTTTTTCATCGCCGCTATTGGTGGATACCTGCTGGGGTCTATTCCGTTTGGCTTGATCATTACGCGGGCTGCGGGGCTGGGCGACATCCGCCAGATCGGATCAGGGAATATTGGTGCAACCAATGTGCTGCGCACTGGCCGTAAGGACCTCGCTTTCGCGACGCTCATCCTGGACAGTTTCAAGGCGGGGCTGGCGGTGTTGCTGTTCACCTTTGCCTTTGCCAGCCGAAATGTCGGCTTGATCGCTGGCGCCGCAGCCTTTCTGGGCCACTGCTACCCCGTCTGGCTTGGCTTCAAAGGTGGCAAGGGTGTCGCGACCTATGCGGGGCTTCTTGTGTTCGCATCACTCAAGGGATTGATGGTTGGCGGGCCTATCTGGCTTGGCATGTTCCTGATTTTCCGGATTTCGTCGCTGGCGGCCCTTACAGCGGCCGCTCTTGTGCCAATCGGCGCATTTCTGCTCGGCGAAACGCATTTCGCCGTGGGCGTCCTTGCTGCTCTCAGCATTCTCGTTTTCTGGACGCATCGGGCCAATCTGGCTCGTTTGCTAAGCGGAAGCGAACCGAAATTCGGACAAAAGAAAAAGCAGGCCGACGCTGAATGACGGGCGTGCTTGGGGACCGCGAAAGGGTTGAGTGGTTGGCCCTCGCCCGTGCGCCCAAAATAGGGCCGGTGAGCTTTTTCCAGCTCTTAGATAAATTCGGTTCTCCCGTCGAAGCAGCGAAATCGGTCCCGCAACTTAAACTGGATTATCAGGCTGCCGAGCAGGAAATCGACATGTGCCGGCGCGCAGGTGGGCAGATCGTATGTGCCTGTGAGGAGAACTATCCGCCGGCTCTCTCAGCGCTCTCACCACCGCCCCCGGTTCTTTCGATGATCGGCGATCATGGTTTGCTGAAGCGGCCTGCCATTGGCATTGTCGGCGCGAGGAACGCTTCGGCAGCCGGACGGAAGCTGGCCCGCCTGATCGCGGCCGGTGTCGGCGCAGCGGGGCTGGTGTCAGTGTCCGGCCTCGCCCGGGGAATCGATGGCGAAGCCCATGCCGCCAGCCTGGAGACCGGCACGATTGCAGTGCTGGCCGGCGGTGTGGACCAGGTCTACCCGCCCCAACACCAGGATCTCTATTCTGCCATCGCTGAGAAAGGCCTCATCGTGTCGGAGCGTCGTTTTGGTCATCGCGCAACCGCTCGGGACTTTCCTCGGAGAAACCGCATCATCACTGGTCTCTCCGTCGGGACCGTCATTGTGGAAGCGGCCGAGCGATCCGGCTCGCTCATTTCTGCTCGCATGGCCGGCGAACAAGGGCGCGAAGTGATGGCTGTCCCCGGATCGCCGCTTGATGCGCGCGCTGCCGGGACCAACAGATTACTGCGCAATGGCGCAACACTGGTTCGTCATGCAGACGACGTCATCGAGGCGGTGAGCGCCCAGATTGCCAGGCAGGATGATCTGTTTGCCTTTCAACCGACCGCCAAGGGCGCTCATACGGTGCCCGACATACCGGAGGGACTTGCCGGACGCGTCTACGAATCTCTTTCTCCGACGCCGGTTGCCATCGAGGAGATCGCACTGGCGAGTGCTTGCTCTGCGCGTCAATGCGCGTCTGTGCTCCTAGAACTCGAGCTGGAAGGCCGGGCGATCACTCACGCCGGTGGTCTCGCCTCGCGCACTTGAGCCCAGCACCGGTAATGTCCGGCCTGCAACACAGCTCGTGAATTACCGTCAAGGGTGGCATGTAAATCTGGACGGGCCGTACAAGGCCGCTTATGCGAGAATCACCGGGTTTTGGGTAAGTGCAGGAGGCCTTATGGCCGTTTGGAAAACCGCTTTTGCTGCGATCATGCTGAGCGCCACCGCGCCGCAGGTCGTCGCGCAAGCCTCAGATACTGAGGCGGCGGAATCCTCAAAAGTCATCCTGCAGGCCGACAACGTGTATGTTCTGGAGAATGAGAACACCGTCGTCGCTGAAGGGAATGTCTCGGCTGAATATCAAGGCCGTGTGCTGACGGCAGACAAGCTGACTTACAACCGGTCGACGGCCCGCGTGCGTGCGCAGGGCAATATTGTCATACTGGAGCCGGACGGCACGCAGCGTTTCGCCGATGAGGTTGAGACCGACGCTAACCTTGCGGATGGCTACGCGGTCGAATTTTCCATGCGGACGCCTGATGGGGCGACGGCTTCAGCCAATTCAGCGCGCCGGGAGAATGAATCGCTCAATACGCTGGACCGTGCGATCTTCACCGCATGTGAATTGTGCGAAGGCGACACGACGCCGACATGGGCCATCCGCGCCCGTGAAGCGGTTCTCGATGAAGAGGACGGCATGTACACATACAAGGATGCCGTGCTGGAGATCGCTGGCATCCCGGTCATCTACCTGCCCTATTTCGCGCACCCCGACCCAAAAGCTGAACGTCGTTCAGGGTTTCTCATTCCGACGATTGGCAGCTCCTCCAAAACCGGTCTCACCTACCAGCAGCCTTATCTTTGGGCGATCTCGCCTTATCAGGACCTGACGGTCGCGCCATGGCTGTATTCGAAGGTCAATCCTGTCATTGAACTCGATTACAGAAAGCGTTTCTGGTCGGGAAACCTGAATATCAACCTGACAGCCACGAATGAGAAAGAGTTCGATTCCGACGGCGAAAAGTTTGGTGAACAGGAATGGCGCGGACACGTGTTCGCCGATGGCCAGTTCAACATCAACAAGAACTGGCTCTGGGGTTTCGGTGTGGAGGAAACCACCGACGATCTTTATATTGAGCGCTACGACATCCAGGGTGAGAACAATAAACGCGGCCTCTACACCAACCAGCCACGCACGCTACTCTCGCAACTATATACAGTTGGGCAATCGTCAAACTGGTACGCCGATGCATCGGTTCTGACGTTCGACAATCTTCGCCTGACGGACCAACGCGAAGCTGGCATCGCCGATGTCCTGCCGCTCGGCTATGCGCAATACGACTTTGACCTGGGCCAGCTTGGCTTTGCCAATATCAATGCCTCCACAGCGTTCCTGTCCCGCCTGACCGGGCCAGACAGCCACCGCGTAAGTGTCGGTGCTGACTGGTCCATGCAGAAGGTCTTGCCCGGCGGCATTGTCGCGGAGCCTTTCGCCGAAGCCCGGTTCGACCGGTATGAGCTGAACGATTTCCCCACGACGGGCGATGCGGACACTATTGACCGCGGTGTAGGGGCGGTCGGCGCCGAGCTATCCTTGCCCCTCTATCGCCCCGGCAAGTCAGTGGACATCATTGTCGAACCCATCGTAATGGCTGCGATCGGTACGACCGGCCCGAATGACGCCGAAATTCCCATCGAAGACGGGCTGTTCTACGAACTCGACACATCCTCTATTTTCGACGCCAACGGGCAGGCCGGATACGATCTCTATGAGGGCGACGGCAAGATCGGCGCGGGTATTTCGACGGTCGCAAGGTGGAAATCAGGCGTGCAGCTGACAGCGCTTGCGGGTCGCCGGTGGCGCAATCGCGACGACGCTGCCTTTGACGTACCAAGCAACCTTGATGGCACAGCGAGCGACTGGCTCGGCGCCGTCTCGCTGGATATGGGAAACCCCTTTACGTTCAAGGCCAAAGTTCGCCTTGATGATGACAGCCTGGAACTCAACAGAATTGATACGAGCGTCGACATGCGGTTCGACCGGTTCCTCGCATCGGCGATCTATTACCAGATTGACGCGGAAGTCACGCAGGCCGGACTGCGGCAGGAAGGCGTGATCCTGCAGTCTGAAGTGTCTGTCACCGATAATTACTTCCTGATCTATGGCCTGCAGCGTGACATTGAAAACAATCGTGATATTCGCCACTCCATCGGTGTGGGCTATCAGGATGATTGTTCGAGGTTCGAACTTGTCTTCGAGCGGTCCGAGAAGGTTGACCGCCAACTCGGTCCGTCGGATTCGATCATGTTCCGTTTCGGCCTGAAAACCCTGGGAAATATGGGATCCAACAACTTCGACTAGTTCAGCTGAGGTTCACGGCCGGTGATGCATAGTCGCTGAGCAGCACTGGCATCTTCGGATTGCTTCACGTGTTTCTGGCGGTATGGTCTGCCATAATTTGGGCGACATGGGTTGGCATGGCGGTCATGGAGGTAAGTATGATGAAATTTGGCATCGCCGCATTGGCACTCGCAGCGTCTGCTCCGGCTCTCACCCCGGTGGCTACGGCGCAGGAAGCGCAAACGATCGAAGGCATCGTTGCGATCGTTAATGATGAGCCAATTTCCTACAGCGACGTGCGCGAACGTGCTTCTCTGCTGTTGCTTACCCTTGGCGTGCAGAACCCTAACCAGCAGCAGGTGCAACAAATCACGGCGCAGGCTCTTGATGAGCTGATCGACGAGAAGCTCCAGCTGCAGGAAGCAACGGAGTATGAAGTTGAAGTGTCTGATGAGGACATCGCGTCTGCTGTGTCCGATATGGCGCGTCAATCCGGCATGGATCGCGATGGTCTGATAAACGTGCTTCTGTCGGCTGGCGTGAACCCGTCGAGCCTCCAGGCGCAAATGCGCTCTGAAATCGCGTGGCGTCGCATCATGGGCGGCCTTTACGGGTCCCGCATCCGTATTTCAGAAAACCAGGTCGATGAGCAATTGGCTCAGCTGAAAGCGTCGCTAGACAAAACTCAGTACAGAATTGCCGAAATTTTCCTTTACGCACCGAGCGATGAAGAAAAGGAACAGGCAATCGCTGGTGCGAACACGATCCTGGAGCAGCTACGCGAAGGCGCGCCTTTCGAAGTTGCGGCTCAACGCTTCTCCTCCGCCCCGACAGCCGCGGCAGGCGGAGACATGGGCTGGGTATCGACTGAAGATCTCGATCCGGCTGTTGCTGAGGCGCTCAGCGCAATGCCAAGCGAAGGCCTGTCGGATCCAATCCGGGTTGAGGACGGCGTTTACATCATCGCTTATCAAGGCAAGCGCGAGCCGACCGAAACAGTCGCTCTGGTGGATCTCGTCCGCCTGTCGGTGGAAAACGGCAGCGAGGAAGACCTGATTACCGCGACTTCAGCCGCTGGCAGCTGTGAAGGCGCTGAAACAATTGCGGAAAACGATCCGAACCTGCGCGCTTCGCGTCTTGAAGACCTGCGCTTGTCAGATCTCGGTCCCGAAGGCCGGTCACTGGTGGAATCCACCCCCGTCGGCGAAGCCACGGATATCTTTGCCATGTCGGGCACGATCGCGGTCATGTATGTTTGCAACATTGATGAGACCGGCAGCACATTGCCGTCACGCGAGGAAGTCGAAGACCGTCTGTTTGCACGGCAATTGTCGATGATTTCCCAACGTTCACTCCGGAATCTTCGCCGCGAAGCGACTATCATCCAGCGTGGTAGCTAAGTTCCAGAGGCGCTTGAGCGCGCCTGCTATTCTCAACTATGCAGGGGCATGAACGTTCGCGCTTCTCTTCCTCTCGCCTTGAGCATGGGTGATCCCGCCGGGTGCGGGCCGGCGATCACTGTCGACGCCTGGAAGATGCTGCGCGGATCGCTTTCAGATGGGTTTTACGTGATCGGAGATCCAGCACTCTTCGATTGCCCGTGCACCGTCATCAAAAGTCCGGAACAGACGCCAAGCGTTTTCGGCGATCGTCTTCCCGTTCTGCAACTTGCCAATGCCCTGCCCGATATCGTTCCGGGCACGCCCAACTCTGACACCGCTCCGTCAATCATTGAAAGCATCGAGACCGCAACCCTGCACGCCCTGGAAGGGAAAGCCGGTGGTGTGGTGACCAATCCGATTTCGAAATCTGTATTGTATGCGGCCGGCTTCAAGCATCCGGGCCATACGGAGTTCATTGCCTCGATCTGCGAACGTGAGACGGGAACGCCATGTCCACCAGTCATGATGCTGGTCGGCGGCGGGCTGAAGGTCGCATTGGCGACCATTCACATCCCCTTGCTCGACGTCTCCAGCAAACTGACGCCGAAACTCCTCAGGCAGGTCGCCAAGACGACCGCGCACGCGCTCGCCCGGGACCTCGGGGCCCGTAACCCACGCATCGCCTTTACCGGGCTCAACCCGCACGCGGGCGAAAGCGGTACAATTGGCCTCGAGGAACAGGACATCATCAACCCTGTCGCGGCAGAGCTGCGAGCGGAGGGCATCGACATCTCAGATGCACGCCCCGCTGACACGGTGTTTGCTGAAATGTTGGATGGCCGGTTTGATGCCATCATTGCGATGACGCATGACCAGGGCTTGATCCCCGTAAAAACACTCGACTTCTGGGGCGGCGTGAACACCACGCTCGGCCTGCCCATAATTCGCACCAGCCCTGATCACGGCACAGCTTATGATGCAGCGCGGGATGGATCTGCGCGGGCTGACAGCCTGATCGCTGCGATCAGGCTCGCGTCGCAAATGGCTTCGAACCGCGCGCGCCATGACTGACGAGCCGAACCTGACAGAGGGCCGCGCACGAAAGGCCCTTGGACAGCATTTTCTGTTCGACCCGGATATATTGCGCCGTACAGCGCTAGCCGCAGGGCCGGTGGAAGACCGCACGGTGATCGAAGTTGGCCCCGGACCCGGCGGGCTGACGCGAGCCTTGCTGAAAGAAGGGGTCAAAAAACTCATCGCCGTCGAGGCAGACGAACGCTTCGCGTCAGCACTAGCCGATTGGCCGGAGAGCAAGTCAGGACAGCTCACAGTGCGCCAGGCGGATGCCCGGAAGGTTCACTGGCGATCACTCATTGAGGAGTCAGGCGGAGACATGCCCGCCATGATAATCGCCAATCTGCCCTACAATGTCGGCACGCCGTTGCTGGTGGAGTGGCTCAAGACAGATGACTGGCGCGGTGAGATGGCGCTGATGTTTCAGAAGGAGGTTGCTGAACGCATTGTGGCTGGTCCGAATACGCCGCACTACGGACGTCTCGCTGTGCTGGCACATGCGGTGTGTGACGCGCATATAGCCTTCACCCTGCCCCCCGGCGCCTTTCGGCCGCCGCCCAGGGTCGACAGCGCCGTCGCAGTGCTGACGCCGCTCCAACCGGATCAGCGCTTTGCCGATCTGGAAACGCTCGAAAAAGTGACGACCGCCGCCTTCGGTCAGCGCCGCAAGATGCTACGGGCCAGCCTCAAATCTTTGGCGAAATCCCGCGGCGTCGATGCGACCGAATGGCTGGAAAGCTGCGAAATCGACCCGACGGCTCGAGCCGAAACGCTGACGCAGGATGAGTTCAGGGCCTTGGCCAGTTCGCTGGCCGATCAGCGATAGCCATCCTTCTCCAATTGCTCCACCAGTCTCAGCGGATCTCTGCTGCCGCACGTATCACAGGGCCTAATGGCCACTGACTCTTTGCGAGTGCCGGTATATTTGCTCCCTTCCAAAGCCGACATGGTAATTGTCGCCGGCATGATGAAGTCCGGCAACGCCTTGAGCAAACCGGGATACTCCAGCGCCATGGCTTCGTTAAACCCTAGAATGGCCCGGCAGTCATGGCACTGACGCTCTTTCAAGGGAGCGGAGGAAGCAGGGTCGGTATCTGCAAGCAGACAATCACACTTGCGGCACCATGTTGCTCTTTTCCGGTTAACCTCATTGCAGGACGGACAGACCGTGGACATGCCCATGTCGATGAGACGTTGGCGTTCTGCTTCGGCAATTCTTGCGCGGCGCTGCTCGCCTTCTTCGCCTAGCGAGCAGCGGTCAATCTCCGGCATATCGATTCGCTCAAAACCGGACGCGAGCAGTCCAGCGACCTTGTTCAGCGGGTCTTCCTGGCCGCAGACGGCACATTCGCCGATATAGATGCGCTGAAAATGTCCGCCCACTGTGAATGAGATAAGCATGCCTTTGACTTCTGCCGCCGCATAAGTGCTTCGGATTTCCTGATCTCGCTTCTCGTACGCCGCTTTTCTGTCCGTATAGCAGGGGGTCGTTTCAGACAGCCAGGCTGGCGGGTGTTGCAACCCGCCATCTATCTCACCAGCGTCGTTGATCGATACGATAGTCTGCACCACACGGACGCTGTCACGGCCAATTCGCGCGCCGCAGAAACGGCAAAAGCACTGGCCCTCACCCGTCATGCGAATGCACCTCCTTTATGAGTAAGGCGCATTCGAGAAGCGAACTAGGTCAGGCCTCGCCCATCAATTCCCGGACATGGTCTTCCAGGCTGAGCTGGCGCAGGCGCTTCAACCGTTCGACGAGCAGGATGCGTTTGAGGCGCTGATAGGCAACTTCGAGATCATCATTCACGATTGCATAGTCATAGCGCCGCCAATGACGCATCTCGGCCTTGGCGTCACGCATGCGGCGTTCGACGATTTCGTCAGTGGAGCCGGGCCGCGCGGCGAGCCGAGCCTTAAGCGCTTCAATGCTTGGCGGAAGCACAAATACGGACACCACGTCACGGGGCATCTGATCATGCAGGGCATCGGCGCCCTGCCAGTCCACGTCGAAAAGGACGTCATGGCCGGTTTCCAGCAAACGTTCCGTGTCAGCGCGCGGTGTGCCGTAAAGATTGTCGAAGACGAGTGCCCATTCGAGGAATTCCCGGCGGGAAATCATTTCGCGGAAATCGTCACGTGTCTTGAAATGGTAGTCGATGCCATCGGTTTCGCCCGGACGTGCTTCGCGCGTCGTGGCCGATACCGACAATTTGATGTCAGCAAACTCTTCCATGAGCTTGCGGGCCAATGTTGTCTTGCCAGCCCCAGACGGGGAAGAGATGACCAGCATCAGTCCACGGCGTTGCCCCTGATCTTTCGGATGCCCGCTATTCGACATTGGCTGCCTGCTCCTTGAACTGGTCCACCAGTCCTTTGATCGCGAGTCCCGCATTCGTCAAATCGAGGCTGACCGATTTTGAACAGAGCGTATTGGCCTCACGGTTGAATTCCTGTGCGAGGAAGTCGAGCTTGCGGCCGATAGCGCCTCCGCCCTCAAGCAGCGACCGACCGGTTTCGATATGAGCCGCCAGCCTGTCCAGCTCTTCGCGAACGTCGGCTTTCGCTGCTGCCAAGGCAATCTCGGCCGCCATGCGGTCCGCATCGACATGTTTGTCAGCCTCAAGCTCGGCGATCTGCTTTTCCAGCCGCGCCTTCAGAAGCTTAGGCTGGTCACCGGCGAGCGCAGCGGCGTCTGCGCGGTGCGCTTCCATCTCGTCCAGATACCCGGAAATGACGTCAGCCATGGCGGCCCCTTCGCTCCGCCTCGACAGGGCAAGATCAACAATGAGCTGTTCGCCAGCGGCAGCCATGTCACGCACGACGCTTTCATCGGCTCCAATATCCCGGGTGGATTGCACGCCAGCCTCGACGACGCCCTTGATCGTCATCAGTGTTGCCAGCGCATTGCCGTCCATGGCAGCAGACGACGCATTTTGAAAAGCATCAACGACGGCGTTCAGCGCATCGGAATTGACGACCAGCGTCTCTTTGCCAGCAGAGAGGTCAATGCGGAGGCCAATCTGAAGATTACCGCGCGAAAACGCTTTTGAAGCGGCCTGTTTGACCTGCCGTTCGAGCGTTTCAAACCCGCTCGGCACGTTGACTCGAACGTCAAGCGAGCGGCCATTCACGCTTTTGGCTTCCCACGCCCAACTGCCCCAGTCGGCTTCTCCCGATACGCGGGCAAAGCCTGTCATCGACGATACGGTATTGGTCAATTACTGCGCTCCCGGGCGATCTCTTCACGCTCATAGGCGCGATAGGCGGCGACATTTTTGTTGTGCTCAGCAAGCGTCTCAGCGAAGAGGTGTCCACCTTTGCCGTCAGCGACGAAGAAAACGTATTCTGTTTGCGGTGGATTCAGCACCGCCGCGATGGCATCGCGGCCAGGATTGCAGATCGGCGTCTTTGGCAATCCGTCCATCTGATAGGTGTTCCAGTCCGTCTGACGATTGAGCTCCGACCGGTACAATGTGCGCCTGACCTTCTCGCCATTTAGCGTTCGGTAAAGAGGTTCCCCGCCAGACACGCCATATATGACGGTCGGATCACTCTCGAGCCGCATGCCTCGCTTCAGCCGCGTCGTGAAGAGACCCGCCACAAGCGAGCGCTCTTCGGCTATTGCGGTTTCCTTCTCGACAACGGACGCAAGGATCACAGCCTCCTCCGGTGTGGCGACAGGGATGTCATCCTGACGCTCCGGCCAGAGTTCTGCGAGGAGATCGTCCTGCGCCTTCTCCATACGCTCTATGATGGCGGTCTTCGATGTATCGGAGGCGAATATATAGGTGTCCGGCAACAGTGTGCCTTCAGCGATGTCTCGGTCCGGCAGATCACCGACAAGATCAGGATGCGCGTCTACCAGGCGGAGAATCTGTGCGGTGGTCCGCCCTTCGGGCACAGTGATACGGTACTGGATCACGTCACCTTCAACCAGCTGGTCGAGCACTGCGCCCATGCTGGCCCGCGCCGGGATGGCGTATTCGCCCACTTTGAGGGCAGCCTCTTGGCCACTGATCCGCGCGTGAAGTTTCATCGCGCGTGCATCTGAAATGATGCCCTGGTCTTTGAGGCGTTGAGCCACGGCACCGACGTGATCACCGGACTCAACTCGAAAATTTGTTTCTTCGATGATTGGCCCAGGCTTGGCGACTTCATTCTGCAGCCACATCCAGCCGCCAGCCAGCGCAGCCCCACCAATGATGACGCCGATAATGAGAAGGACGAAAATTGCTTTCAGAAAACCCATGGAAGCGACTCAATCAATTGATTCCGCCCCACTTTGCCCCACCGACGCGCGAATAGGAACTAGTCAGCCTGCTTAAGGATCAGACAGGCATTCGTGCCGCCAAAGCCGAAACTGTTCGACATCGCTGCCCGGACCTGACCTTTTTTCGCTTTGTGCGGAATGAGGTCGATAGGTGTGTCCACGCTTGGATTGTCCAGATTGAGGGTCGGCGGCATCACCTGGTCGCGGATCGCGAGCGCACAGAAAGCGCTCTCAATGGCACCCGCTGCACCAAGCAAATGGCCAACCGCAGACTTCGTCGATGACAGTGACAAGTTCTTTGTGTGATCGCCAAAGAGCCGTTCAACAGCGCCAATTTCACCTTCGTCGCCTTTTGGCGTCGAGGTGCCATGGGTGTTGACGTAGTCGATGTCGGACACATCAAGACCGGAATGACCAAGCGCCATCTTCATGGCGCGGTAGCCGCCTTCAGATCCTTCGGCGGGTGCTGTGATGTGATAGGCGTCGCCCGTGAGGCCGTAGCCCGCCACTTCGGCATAGATCTTCGCACCGCGCGCTTTTGCGTGCTCATACTCTTCGAGCATGACGACTGCGGCGCCCTCGCCCATGACGAAGCCGTCGCGATCCTTGTCATAGGGACGCGAAGCCTTCTCAGGCGTGTCGTTGAAATTGGTCGACATCGCCTTGGCCGCGCAGAAACCGGCAATGCCGATCTCACAGATCACAGCCTCGGCACCGCCAGCCAGCATGACGTCGGCATCACCGTATTTGATGAGACGGGCTGAGTCGCCAATGGCGTGAGCCCCTGTCGCGCAGGCCGTGACGACCGAGTGGTTGGGCCCTTTAAATCCGTGACGGATGGAAACCTGCCCGGAGGCCAGGTTGATCAAAGCCGATGGGATAAAGAACGGGCTGACCCGGCGAGCGCCCTGCGTGTGCAGTGTGATTGCCGTGTCGTAGATTGACTGGAGACCACCGATTCCGGACCCGATCAGAACGCCTGTGCGCTCCTTGTCATTGTCCGATTCCGGTTTCCAGCCAGAGTCCTCGACGCATTCGTCTGATGCAGCAAGCGCGTAGAGGATGAACTCATCGATCCGGCGACGTTCCTTGGAACTTGCCGCCTTATCGGGGTCGAAGGCGTGCGGATCATCCGCACTGCCGCCGCCGCGGCCGTCATTCCACGGAACCTGAAAGGCGATCTTGCAGGGCACATCCTTTGTATCGAACAGGTCAATGGGACCCGCTCCGGACTTGCCTGCAATAAGGCGTTCCCATGTGGCCTCGGTCCCGTTTGCAAGCGGGGACACGATACCGATTCCGGTAATGACGACGCGACGCATCAGCAGCTCCTAGGAGACGTGTGCCTTGATGTGGGTGACAGCGTCACCAACGGTACGAATGTTTTCTTGAACATCGTCCGGGATCTCGATGTTGAACTCTTCCTCGAAAGCCATGACCAGCTCGACGAGGTCGAGAGAGTCAGCACCGAGGTCATCGATGAAGCTTGCAGTTTCGACGACCTTGTCGCCCTCAACGTCGAGATTCTCGACAACGATCTTTTTTACACGCTCGAAAACGTCAGACATGGAAAACCTCTCTCATGATGTCTGATAGGAAGACCGAACCGGTCTTGGGATGCCCCGTAGCACGAAGATAATCACGTCGCCAAGGGCTTCAACTGTTTGGTAAACAGCCTTAAATCATAGCCATACCGCCATTCACGTGAAGCGTCTGGCCTGTGACATAGGCCGCTTCATCTGACGACAGGTAAACCACAGCGGCAGCAATGTCGCTACCCTGACCGAGTTTTCCGGCCGGAATCTGTCCTAACAGCGCATCTTTTTGCGTTTCTGGCAGTCCGTCCGTCATCGGCGACTGGATAAAGCCCGGAGCGACACAGTTCACCGTGATTCCACGGCTGCCGACTTCCTGCGCCACCGATTTCGTGAAGCCGATCATGCCAGCTTTGGACGCGCAATAATTCGCCTGGCCGGGATTTCCCATCACGCCGACCACGGACGTAATGCCAACGATTCGGCCGTGACGGCGCTTCATCATGCCTCTCATCGCGGACTTGGTGAGGCGGTAATAAGAGCCCAGATTGATGTTGAGCACGTCATTCCAATCTTCGTCCTTCATCCGCATCAGCAGTCCATCGCGGGTGATGCCCGCATTCGCCACGAGGATATCGAGGGGGCCAATGGCCTCTTCGGCGCGGCCAACAAGTCCATCGACAGATTCTGCATCACCGAGATTGGCCGTGACGACTGCGGCTTCGCCAGAGAGGGAAGCTTTGACGTCTTCGAGGACACCTTCGCGGGTACCGGACAAGGCGACTTTTGCGCCTGCATCCGAAAGGGATTTTGCAATCGCGCTTCCGATGCCACCTGATGCGCCAGTTACCAGCGCCGTGCGGCCAGTAAGATCAAACATGGTTTCGTCCTTCTTCCCGAGCGTTTCGTATCAATGTTGGGGACTATGTCGCCCTAGCCGAGCCGTTCTGCAACTGATTCGACCTCTTCGGGTGTTCCCAAAGTCAGCCCCTCGACGCTTTTAGCCGTCCGGCGGTTCATCACGGTAAGGACTTTGCCGGCTCCGGCCTCGACGAACAGGTCAACGCCCTGTGAGACCATAAACTCGACGCTTTCGCGCCAGCGGACCTGTCCTGTGACCTGCTCGATCAGTTGCTGGCGGATAGCAGCCGGATCAGTCGTCGGCTCAGCGGTCACGTTCGCCACAAGCGCCGTCGCCGGCGCTTTGACCTCGATGCCCGCCAGGGCTTCCATCATGGCGTCTGCCGCAGGCTGCATCATGGAGCAGTGAAACGGCGCACTGACCGGAAGCATCATCGCCTTTTTCACGCCGACCTCTGACACCTTGGACGCGGCAAGCTCGACAGCCGCTTTCGAGCCAGAGATGACAATCTGACCCGGCGCGTTGTCGTTTGCGATCTCACACACGCCGCCCTCGGCTGCGCCCAGTTCACACACCGCAACGGCTTGATCGGGGTCTGCACCGAGGAGAGCTGCCATGGCGCCCTCACCGGCTGGAACAGCCGCCTGCATGGCATTGCCGCGAATGCGCAGGACACGGGCTGCGTCCGCAACGCTGATCGCGCCGCTCGCCGCCAAAGCGGAGTACTCGCCAAGTGAGTGTCCTGCGACGAATGCCGCCTTCTCGGGCCCAACGCCTTTGGATTGCAGAGCGCGCATGGCGGCGACACTGACGGCCATCAGGGCTGGTTGGGTGTTTGCCGTGAGCTTCAGCTGCTCTTCATCGCCCGTCCAGATCAGGCTGGAGAGGTCTTGGCCCAGCGCGGAGTCAACTTCGTCGAAAACGGCTTTGGCTTCTGGAAAAGCATCAGCAAGGTCCTTGCCCATGCCGATGAACTGGCTGCCTTGTCCCGGGAAAATGAACGCAAACTTCGTCATGACGCCCTGCCCTTTGGTTTATGTGAATCGTTTTTTCGTTTGGCGCACTGCCTAGAAGGGTCCAGTCTGATGCGCAAGTATCGGGTGGCGACCAGGCTGCCTTGCGCTGCATATCCTGCACGTCCACACACATAGCTAATGGATCGACATGACCAGTCAGGCAAATCGGGCGAAAGCCTTCCAATCGCTTCACCAAGAGGGTTGCTTTGCTCTACCCAATCCCTGGGATCGTGGGTCGGCCCGAATTCTCGCCGGTCTCGGTTTCAAGGCGCTGGCGACCACGAGTGCCGGCTTTGCGCGTTCAACTGGCGTCGACGATTATCGAGTGACTCGCGACATGGTGATCGCCCATGCGCGAGCGCTGTGCGCAGCGACTGACCTGCCGGTCACCGCCGACCTGGAGAACGGTTTTGGCGATACGCCCGAAGACTGCGCCGAAACAATCCGGATGGCGTCGGAGGTCGGTCTTGTCGGTGGGTCGATCGAGGACTTCTCCGGCGAACCCGGACAGCAGTATGACCTTGCGGCGGCCACCGAACGTGTGGCTGCGGCGGTTGAAGTTGCCAATGCCCTGCCCTTCCCGTTCATCGTGACGGCGCGCGCAGAGAACTTTTTCACGGGCAGTCCGGATCTCACAGATACCATTGCCCGGCTGCAGGCCTATCAGGACGCTGGCGCACATTGTCTCTATGCGCCGGGCCTTCGCACGCTCGATGACATCAAGTCCTTGCTCTCGTCGGTTGACCGCCCGGTGAACGTACTTTTGGGCCCCTCAGCCAACCGCGTTCCTGTCTCTGAACTGGCAGAAATTGGCGTTCGCCGCGTCAGCGTCGGCGCAGTCTTCAATAGCCTGGCCTATGGCGCTCTGATCGACGCTGGAGAAGAACTTTTAGAGAGCGGCACGTTTGGATTTATGGAACGGCTGCCCGGCGAGAAACTGATGCGGCTCATGAATGCCGGGTCGGCCGATGAGGACTGAGCCTGGCGGCTTGATTTTATCCACAGTTTAAGGTTTAAGCCGCGCTTCAACGGGATGCGGTCCTGCGGTGCGGAATGAGCTGCACATGTCAGGGGCCATCGCCGGAGAGGTTTCCCGCCACTCCAGCGCCGCAACTCAGAACCATGGGAAAGCAAAATGTCATATTACGAACACGTGCTGATTTCTCGGCCGGACATCTCGCCTGCACAGGTGGAGACCCAGATCGAAGAGCTCAGCGAATGGCTGAAAGGCCAAGGCGCCAAGGTCGGCAAGACCGAATATTGGGGTCTGCGCAACCTCTCCTATCCGATCAACAAGCAGCGCAAGGGTCACTACTCCCTGCTCAACATCGACGGCCCGGCCGAAGCGATTGCAGAGCTTGAGCGCCGCCAGCGGATCTCCGACGACGTCATCCGTTACATGACGATCAGAGTCGATCAGCTCGACGATGAGCCGTCCGCGATGATGGGCCGTAAAGGCCGCAGCAAGGACTAAGGGGAAGCAACATGTCATCAGAAAACAATGCAGGTGATATCAACATCACCAACATTCCGGCCCGCCGGACATTCAATCGCCGCCGCAAGGTCGACCCGTTTTCGGGCGAAGGTGCACCGGAGATTGACTACAAGGACGTAAAACTCCTTCAGCGCTACATCTCCGAGAAGGGCAAAATCGTCCCGTCACGGATCACCGCTGTGAACGTCAAGAACCAGCGTAAGCTTGCCCGCGCCATCAAACGCGCCCGCATGCTCGCGCTTCTGCCATTCACTGTGAAGTAGGAGGACACCCACATGGATATCATCCTTCTTGAACGCGTTGAAAACCTCGGCGAGCTTGGCGAAGAAGTGACAGTGAAGAACGGTTTCGCCCGTAACTTCCTGCTGCCTCGCGGCAAGGCGCTTATTGCCAATGACAAGAACCGTGCCCGCTTCGCTGCGGAACGCGACGTCATTGAAAAGCGCAATGCTGAAGCCCGCTCGGAAGCCGAGACCCAGGGCCAGAGCCTCGACGGCACTGAACTCGTTCTCATTCGTCAGTCTTCCGACACTGGCAACCTTTACGGTTCTGTCTCGACCCGCGACATCGTCGATGCGCTGGCCGAGCAAGACTTCAAGGTCCGCCGCGGCCAGATCAAGCTGGACCAGCCGATCAAGACGATTGGCATCTACGAGATGGACGTGCGCCTTCACGCTGAAGTCGCGGTTTCAATCTCTGTGAACGTCGCTCGTTCGCAGGAAGAAGCTGATCGTCAGGCTGCTGGCGAAGATGTCATCGAAACCATCCAGGCTGAGCAACAAGGTGCAGCCGCAGAGCAAGCCGCAGAAATGGCGGAAGCGAATGCTGAAATGATGGAAACGGCCCGCGAGAGCGACGAAGACTAAGCCAACCATCACGTCTTTTTCAAAAGGCCGCGCTCAATCGGGTGCGGCCTTTTTTCGTGACCGGAACCCCCGGTCTATCCGGGCTTGTCCACAGCTAAAGAATCCTCTGTGGACCGACCGCAAAACCGCGCTGGTTAGCTGCGAGTCAAGCCTGCAATCTCGATGCTCTCTTGGTTAATATCGCAAATGCAGTCACACTGGTCCAAACCATGAACGATATGTCGAACCCGCCCTCCACTGTGGAGGCACCGCACAATCTGTCCGCAGAAGCCGCCGTCATCGGCGCAATCCTGTATGACAATAACGCTTTTCAGCGCGTCGCAGACACGCTGAGACCGGGTGATTTTTACTCAATTCCGCACCAGGAAATCTTCGAAGTCTGCTCAAACATGATCCAGTCAGGCCGCGTTGCGGACGGGATCACGCTTCGCGAGCACTTTGAAAAGGCGGATAAACTGCAGGAGATCGGCGGCGCCGCCTATCTTGCGGAGCTTCTCGATTCTGCGGCGTTCGGACCCGAGATCTCGGACTATGCACACATGATCCGTGATTTCTCGATGCGGCGAGAGCTGATCGACATTGGGGCCAGCGTGCAGCAACGCGCCTATCGCCCTGCTGCCGATGAAAACGGTGACCGCCAGATGGAGTTGGCCGAGCGCGCTCTTTTCGACCTGGCCGATCGGGGGTCGTCCGGCCGAGGCTTCGCGACATTCGGAGCGGCTCTGAAAGAATCGCTGCTCATGGCCGAAGCGGCCTATAAGCGGGACGGCAAGATTGCTGGCATCGCCTCCCATCTCGACGATCTGGACCAGAAGCTGGGCGGCTTTCACCGGTCTGACCTCGTCATTCTCGCCGGTCGCCCATCGATGGGTAAAACGACGCTGGCGACGAACATCGCCTTCAACGCAGCGCACCACTGCAAGCGCGAGGTTCAGGAAGACGGCTCGAAGAAGACCGTTCAAGGCGCTGTGGTGGCCTTCTTCTCGCTGGAGATGTCGTCCGAACAGCTTGCGACGCGTATCGTGGCTGAGCGGACGGGTATCAACGCCCACCGCATCCGCCAGGGTGATCTCGACGCGCAGGATTTCGAGAAAATCCGTGAAGCGACTGAGGAGCTCCAGAACCTGCCGCTTTACATCGATGACCAGGGTGGCATCTCGGTCAGCCAGCTCGCCGCGCGGGCTCGCCGCCTCAAGCGGACCATTGGTCTCGATATGGTGGTGATCGACTATTTGCAGCTTTTGACCGCTTCCTCCGGCAAGGCGGGAGAATCTCGCGTTCAGGAAATTACGCAGATTACGATGTCGCTGAAGGCCCTTGCCAAGGACCTCAACGTTCCGGTCGTTGCCCTGTCGCAGCTATCGCGTGCGGTGGAGCAGAGAGACGACAAGCGGCCTCAACTGTCTGACCTGCGCGAATCCGGCTCGATCGAACAGGACGCAGACGTTGTGATGTTCGTCTATCGGGAGTCCTATTATCTGGAGCGGACGGAGCCCCAAGCTGGTGGTGATGATCCTCAGGCCGCAGAGAAGTGGACCAAGTGGCGCCAGCGTATGGACGAAGTCTATGGCACCGCCGAAGTCATCATTGGCAAGCAGCGCCATGGCCCGATCGGCCGCGTCGTGCTTGCATTCGATGCGAATACCACCCGTTTCGGCAATCTGGACCGCGCGCCCGCCGATGACGACTATGAGTGATCATTAAACCAAACGGAGTTCGTTATCGCCCGGCGGGCGCTCAGTGGGCTGATCTGCGAAGCGGTTGTGACGCAAAGCAGGCAGGGCGCGAAAACCGGCATTGCTCCCCACAGCAGGGTTTGCCAAACCAAGCCGCTCAGATTAACGCGAATGCATGAGTCTTCATCCGCGCGCTACAATTCATCTCGACAACATTGTTGCGAATTGGCGGACCATTGGTGCGCTAACGCCAGCAAGTGAAACTGGCGCCGTTGTAAAAGCGAATGCCTATGGTCATGGCGTCGCACAGGTTGCCGGCGCGCTACACAATGCCGGGTGCCGGACCTTCTTTGTTGCCTACGTGGAAGAAGGCGCCGAGCTGCGCGAAGCGGTCGGACCTGATGCGAAGATTATGGTCTTCAATGGCGCGCAGGAAGAGGATCGTACACTTGTACGGGACGCCCAGCTGGTCCCCGTCCTGAACTCGCTGCCGGCAATTGATGAGTGGGTTTCGTACAATCGTACGATCCCGTTCGCTGTCCATATCGATACTGGCATGAACAGACTTGGCGTGCGCCCCGATGACGTTGCTCGAATGCTGGACCTTACCAGGGGAACAGCGTTGACTCACGTGATGTCCCATCTGGTCGATTCCGACGATCCAAAATGTCCGCTTAATACCCGTCAGTGCTACACGTTTGGTGATTTGATCCGTCCGTTAACCTCGATACAATCCAGCCTGGCCAATACCGGCGGATGCTTTCTCGGACAAATGTACGGCTTTGACGTGACCCGGCCTGGAATCGGCCTGTATGGGGGCGGCCCGCGACCGCCGGAAGGTGTCGACATCCTCCCCGGAATGACGCTGGAAGCGCCGATCCTCACGGTTCAGAAAGCACGCCCCGATGAGACAGTTGGGTACGGCGCAACATGTGAGCTGAAGCAGGACACCCTGCTCGCAACCGTTGCGCTGGGCTATGGCGACGGCTTCCCTCGGTCTGCTGGCAATCAGGGGGTTGCAACGCTCGGCGGCATTCGTTGTCCGATCATGGGAAGAGTATCGATGGACCTCATCACGATCGATGTGAGCGCAGCATCAGACCTTGCCAAACCGGGCGGGTTCGCCCAATTCATCGGGCCGGATGCTCCTCTTGAGGAGCAGGCAAAATGCGCCGGCACAGTCGGCTATGAACTTGTTACAGGATTGGGACATCGTGTCAGACGGCTCTACGACTAAAACCGGCGGCTTCCCCAATCCGCTCGCATGGCTCGGACGGGGCGCTATCGGCTTGTTCGCCGAGACAGGTAGCCTGTCGCTATTTGCCGGCCGCACAATTGCGTCAGCGCTAAGCCCCGGCTGGAACCTCGCCCAGGTCTGGAAGCAGATCATCGCAATCGGTTTCTACTCCCTTCCTGTTGTCGGTTTGTCAGCCGTGTTTATCGGCGCTGCGCTCGCGTTGAATATTTACACCGGCGGTAACCGGTTCGGGGCGGAGCAATTCGTGCCGAACATTGTCGTTCTCGGTATCACTCGAGAGCTGGGCGCTACGATTACCGGCCTGATGCTGGCGGGCCGAGTCACGGCGGGCATCGCGGCCGAGATTGGCGCGATGAAGGTCACAGAGCAGATCGACGCGCTGAAAACCCTCTCAGCAAATCCCTTCCGTTATCTCTATGCCCCGCGGTTTGTTGCGGCGTGCATTACCCTGCCCATTCTTGTCCTCATCGCAGACATTGTCGGCGTGATGGGCGGCTGGCTCGTCAGTGTCTTCGCACTCGACTTTGATTCCACCACCTATCTTCGCAACACGGTGGATTTCGTGACCACCGATGATATTGTCGTCGGCCTGATCAAAGCCGTCGTGTTTGGCGCAGTGATCGCGATCATGGGTTGTTATCAGGGCTCCAGATCGAAAGCTGGCGCCACCGGCGTCGGCCGGGCAGCGACCCTTTCCATGGTCGGCGCGGCAGTGCTGGTCCTTGCGTCCAACTACATGCTGTCCACCCTGTTCGTGCGGATAGGAATTTAAGCGATGACCCAGCCCATCCTGCAGCTCAAAGGTGTTGAGAAAAGCTTTGGCGCCAACCACGTCCTTCGCGGCGTCGATATTGATGTTGCCCCTGGGCATTCGCTTGTCGTGCTCGGAGGGTCGGGTTCCGGCAAGTCTGTCATGCTCAAGAATGCGCTCGGCCTGATGACGCCTGACGCCGGACAGATCCTGTTCAACGGCGAGGACGTCACGCATGATCAAGGCAAGGAACGCGAGGCCATGCGGGCGCGGATTGGCATGTTGTTCCAGTCAGGCGCACTGTTCGATAGCCTGACGGTCTGGGAGAATGTCGCTTTCCGGCTTCTCAATGCGGAAAAAATGAAACGATCGGACGCCAGAGAGCGGGCCATCGAAACGCTCAAGAAAGTTCGGCTCGGCTCATCCGTCGCTGATCTCTACCCGGCTGAAATTTCAGGTGGGATGCAGAAGCGCGTTGCCCTCGCCCGCGCCATCATCACCAAGCCAGATCTCATTTTCTTCGACGAGCCGACAACGGGCCTTGATCCGATTACGGCCGACGCCATCAATGACCTGATCCTTGAGCAGGTGAAGGCGCTCGGCGCGGCCGCCGTGACCATTACGCACGACATGGCTTCGGCGCGAAAAGTCGCTGATGAAATTGCTATGTTGTACGAGGGCCGGATTATCTGGCGCGGGCCAGCAGCGCAGATCGATTCGTCTGGCAATGATCACGTTGATCAATTCGTGCATGGCCGCGCCGAAGGGCCGATCCAGCCAGCCATCTAGTCTCTTTATCATCGTGCTGCGGGCGCGCGCGGCTCATGTGAGAGCACTCTGCGCTTAAACAGCAAAACACTGCGGGAAAAAACGCTCAATCGTTAGCGAAGCCCTGCTGGCTGCAGCGCAGCTTACTCAGCGACGTAATCAAATTGACCGAAGCTCACTTCAAATCGCGCTGGTGCGGCACGCCTTAGTTACATCTGTAACTATCGAAATTCTGACTAATCGAATACGAAAACGCCCGGCATCCATTGTCTGAGCACCGGGCGAATATCCTATATATTTTGAGAATCAGCCTGCGCCGGAATTCTTCAGATCTGCCTGCCGCTGGCGCGCGACAGAAAGTGAGTCGAGAGCGTCCGACATTGCGTCAGCAACACACTTCTGGGTCAGGTTTCTTTCGGTGATCGATTGCGGGCCGGATCGTGCCCCGCAGACTTTTTCTGCAGCGTTTTCAATCTTCCGCAAGACGACCGCAGACCCTTCTTCGGTTGTCAGATCGAATCCTGAGATACTGACGTCAACTGAATTGGTTTCTGGAGCGTCGTCCGCCAAGGCTGGACCAGCAGCAAAGAGCGTGGCGGTTGCAAGACTGGCGATGGCAAGTTTCTTCGAGAACATGTTATGTCCCTCTCTGTATTTATTTTCTTACCCGTTCCCTTGAGCAAAAACACCATAACATAATTATTGTTTTTCGATAATTACAAAATAGTAATGTTACATTTGTAATACTCTCATCGAAGCTTCACGTATCCCTCGGACCCCTTTAGGCGTTATCGATATGGCCAAGTCGAACACCGCTTTTGTTTGCCAATCCTGCGGCGCAGTTCATGCGAAATGGGCTGGTCGGTGCGAAGCTTGTGGCGAATGGAATTCGCTTGTGGAGGAAGCGTCGTCCTCGGCGCCGGGCGGCCTGTCCGCCCCCAAATCCTTGTCTCGCAAAGCTGGCAAGGCGGAATTCACGCCGCTTAACGCTGTAACTGAGCCACAACAACGTCATGAGATCGGTGTCGAGGAACTCGACCGTGTCTTCGGCGGTGGTCTTGTTCCGTCTTCTGCGACGCTGATCGGGGGAGATCCCGGCATTGGCAAATCCACCCTCCTGCTTCAGGTCGCCGCCAGACTTGCCCGAAACGGGCTGAAGACAATTTACGTGTCCGGCGAAGAAGCCGCCGCGCAGATCCAGGATCGGGCGCGCCGTCTCAAGGTTGCTGAAAGCCCGGTCGAGCTCGCCACCGAGACAGACCTTCGAAAAGTACTGGCCTCCCTGAAGGCAGCCAAGCCAGATTTCGTCGTCATCGATTCCATCCAGACCATGTGGTCCGATAATCTGGAAGCAGCGCCTGGCTCCGTCGCTCAGGTTCGAGCTTGCGCGCAGGAACTGACGCGCTGGGCCAAGAAATCGGATGTCGCACTCATTCTGGTGGGGCACGTGACCAAGGAAGGCCAGATCGCCGGGCCTCGCGTCGTCGAACATATGGTCGACACTGTCTTCTATTTTGAGGGCGAACGCGGCCACCAGTTCCGCATCCTTCGCGCGGTCAAGAATCGCTTCGGACCGACCGACGAGATCGGCATTTTCGAGATGCATCAATACGGCCTGGCACCAGCGCGCGAACCATCCGCCCTCTTTCTTTCAAGCGATAGCGATTCGTCGGGTGGGGCCGCTGTGTTCGCCGCGATGGAAGGGTCACGCCCTGTCCTCGCCGAAGTGCAGGCCCTCGTTTCAAACTCTGCCTATGGCACCCCAAGGCGCAGCATCGTGGGCTGGGACGCGAACCGGCTTGCCATGGTGCTGGCCGTGCTGGAAGCGCGCTGCGGCGTGTCGCTTGGCGGCCGCGATGTCTATTTGTCCGTCGCAGGCGGCTACCGAATCGCAGAACCGGCAGGCGACCTCGCGGCAGCTGCAGCGCTGCTCACATCACTCGCGGATAAGCCTGCGCCAGAGAAATCAGTGTTTTTTGGAGAGATCGCACTTTCGGGGTCCATTCGACCGGTTGCCCGGATCGATCAGCGGCTCAAGGAAGCCAAGCGACTCGGTTTCAAGCACGCTTTCGTGCCAGAAGGCAGTTTCTCGGCAATTGAAGGGTTGACCGTGACGGGGCTGTCACGGCTATCTGAGCTTGTAGATTTGCTAGGTCCGGAACCAGACGCATGATGGACGCCCTCACAGCCTTTGACGCGATCGTGATCGTCCTTCTGATTATCTCGACCCTGATGGCATTGGCACGAGGTTTTATGCGGGAGCTGGCGACGCTCGGCGCATTCATCGCAGCCTTGGCAGCCGCCTACTATGCTCGTCTCTTTCTGCGCGAATCGCTTGCCAGACTGATGCCGGAAGACTCACCAGATTGGCTACCCGACCTCATTCTGTTTCTCGGCTTCTTCCTGCTCGTCTACGTGATTGTCGCGTGGTTTGGCGCAAACTTGTCGAAATCGATCCAAGGTGCAGAGGGCGTTAGTGCGTTTGACAGAGTCGCGGGCGCCGTCTTTGGTTTTGTGCGCGGCGCGATCGTGCTCATATTCTTCGTTTTTCTTATGCGGATGGCGCTGGATCATGACAGAATCCCGGAGTGGATTCGCGACGCACAATCCTACCCCATGCTGGAGAACGGCGCTGAATACGTAGAACGTTACGCTCCGCAGGTCGGTGAGCGCGTTCAGCAGCGCGACACCCTTGACGAAGTCATCTCTCCGTCATAACTCGCAGGCAGCTAGCTAAGCGAGGTTTCGATGATCTGGGATCATGATGACGACAAGCCTCGCGAAGAATGCGGCATTGTAGGCGTCTTCGGCCACCCGGAAGCATCCCTCCTCACAGCACTCGGCTTGCACGCGCTGCAACATCGCGGACAGGAAGCTTGCGGCATTGCCACGTTCGATGGCGAGAAATTCCATAACGAACGTCATATGGGCCTCGTCGGGGAGAACTTCGGCGGAGACCTGACGGCCCGGCTTCCAGGTCATTCGGCCATCGGGCACAATCGCTATTCGACACAGGGCAAGCCTGCCCTGCGCAATATCCAGCCGATCTTCGCTGACCTCGCATCATCGGGCTTTGCCGTCGCCCACAACGGCAACATTACGAATGCCCGGGCGCTGCGCCGTGACCTCATCGAAAAAGGCGCGATCTTCCAGTCCACGATGGATACCGAAGTCGTCCTTCAACTCGTGGCCCGCAGCCCGAAGCCTCTCATGCGTGACCGCTTCCAGGACGCATTGACCTATATTGAAGGGGGTTATGCCCTCATCGGCCTGACCAACAAGAAACTGATCGGCGCCCGTGACCCAATCGGCCTGCGCCCGCTCGTGCTCGGCAAGATTGGCGACGGCTGGGTCCTGGCATCGGAAACCTGCGCACTTGATATCATCGGTGCAGAATTTGTCCGCGAAATCGAAAACGGCGAAGTCATCATTATTTCCGAACAGGGCGTCGAGAGCTTTCATGCTTTCCCCAAACGTCCGGAAAGCCCTTGCCTTTTTGAGTATGTCTACTTTGCGCGCCCTGACAGTATTGTTCAGGGCCGTTCTGTATATGAGGTGCGCCGCCGAATGGGGCATCAGCTGGCGCGGGAAAATCCGGCAGACGTCGACGTGATCGTGCCGGTTCCCGATTCGGGTGTGCCTGCGGCGATCGGGTATTCCGAACAAGCGGGCATTCCGTTCCAGCTCGGCATCATCCGCAGTCACTATGTTGGCCGCACCTTCATCGAGCCGACCCAGACGGGTCGCCAAAAATCGATCTCCAAAAAGCATTCGCCAAACCGTGCGGTGCTCGAAGGCAAACGCGTGCTCCTGGTCGACGACTCCATCGTGCGCGGCAATACGTCGAAGAAGATCGTGCAGATGGTGCGTGATGCGGGTGCCCGCGAAGTTCACCTGCGCTCTGCCAGCCCTCCGATTATTCATCCAGACTTCTACGGCATCGACATGGCCGCCCAGTCGGAACTGATTGCTGCCAACAACACGCTGGAGCAGATGCGGGACTTCCTGAAAGTTGAGACTCTGGGCTTCCTGTCTGTGCCCGGCCTCTATTCAGCAATCGGCGTCGAGCGGGATGTGAACGTTCCGCAATTCTCAGACCATTGCTTCACAGGCTGTTATCCGACACGCCTCGTCGACCATATGCGAGATGATAGCGCCAAGGATCGTCAGCTTTCCCTGCTGGACTAAGCCTGCCTCGCAGGCTAACCCGCGCCGCATGGATAAACGTATAACGCTCATCACCGGCGCTTCCCGCGGCATTGGCAAAGCCGCTGCGCTTGAGTTGGCCCGCCGTAACCATCACATCGTCGCAGTCGCCCGCTCCAAACTGGCGCTGGAGAAACTCGACGATGAGATAAAGGCCGATGGTGGCTCAGCCACGCTGATTCCGATGGACCTGAAGGACAAGTCAGCCTTCGAAACCGCCGGACAGGCGCTCGCCACGCGTTTTGGCCGTATCGATGGGCTTCTGGCCAATGCGGGCATCCTTGGCACGCTGGGCCCGCTTCAGGCGGTTGGTCCGCGCAGCTTCGAGGAAACCATTGAAGTGAACCTCACGGCCAACTGGCGGCTCATCCGTGCGATGGCGCCGCTGCTGCAACGCTCTGAAGCGCCGCGAGCCGTCTTCATCAGTTCCGGTGTCGTCCCGCGCCCGCGTGCCTTCTGGGGGCCCTATCAGGCCTCAAAGGCCGGCATGGAGCATCTTGCTCTCGGCTGGGCGGACGAAAACGAAAACCTGCCCCTGCGCGTCAATATCTTTGATCCGGGGGCCACCCGGACAGGTATGCGCGCAGAAGCCATGCCCAGCGAAGACCCGATGACGCTGCCAACACCAGAAGACGTTGCCAAAAAGCTCGCGCCGCTTCTTGAGGAAAGCGAGACGCGAACGGGCGTACGGATTTCGTTCAGGGACCAGTAGCGTCGTCGCCTGGATCAGCGACGGTACCGCCGCCCCTACTTGCGCTTGTTGATGCTGCGCGTCTTGCCCTTGCCGCGCCCGCTCGTCTTCTTCTGGTTCTGCGGCTTGTACTTATCAGCGTAAGGGTTCGCCCCTTGGCGAACGAACAGACGGATCGGCACGCCGGGAAGATCAAAGCCTTCGCGTATCCCATTGACAAGAAAGCGTTTATATTGCTCCGGCATCTGCTCGCCGCGCGACGCGATCAGCACGAAAGTCGGCGGCCGGGATTTCATCTGCGCCATGTAGCGAGGCTTGATCCGTTTGCCGTGTACTGAAGGCGGCGGATTGCGCTCAATCGTATAGCGCAGCCAGCGGTTCAGATCGCCCGTCTTCACGCGGGCAGACCAGTCATCATAGACTTTGGCAACGGCCGGCATGAAGCGATCGACGCGCTTGCCTGTAAGCCCCGACAAAGTCACGACCGGCGCCCCTCGGGCATTCGGCAGCAGTGCCTTCGCCATTTCGGAGAGTTCGCGCATCTTCTGCGCATGGTTGTCGACGAGGTCCCACTTGGAAATCACGAACACCAGGCCGCGGCCTTCGCGGATGGCCAGGTCCGCGATCTGGAGGTCCTGCTTCTCGAAGGCCTCATCGGCGTCCATGACGAGCGCGACAATGTCAGCATATTTCAGCGAACGTACTGTTTCGCCGGTCGACATGCGCTCAAGGTTTTCCTGCACCTTCGACTTTCGGCGGAGGCCAGCAGTGTCGACCAGTTTGACCTTGCGGCCTTCATACATCCAGTCCACGGAAATCGAATCGCGCGTAATGCCGGCTTCCGGTCCGGTCAGCACGCGCTGCTCGCCCAGCAGCTGGTTGATCAGCGTCGACTTGCCGGCATTCGGGCGCCCGACAATGGCAAGGCGGATGGGCTTCTTACGCGCTTCTTCGCGTGCCTTCAGCTGCGCTTCGGCTTCTGCGGCGTCATCAATGCCTGCCGCTTCGAGCGCTGCCGTCAGCTCGTCTTCTGTCATGTTGGGATTGTCGACATCAATCTCGGCCATGCGGTCGAGGATCTCGTCATCGAAACCTTCGCCTTCAGCGGCGTCATCTTCAGCGAATGACGCCAGAAACGCTTCTTCGCCAAGCGCCTCGCGGATGGCACCGTAAAGGTCACCCATACCCTCGCCATGCGCGCCCGACAGTCCAACAGGCTCACCAAAACCAAGGCCCCAGGCTTCGGCCATGCCGATATCGCCCTGATTGCCCTCGGCCTTGTTCGCGGCCAGCACGATCGGCAGATCGGCGCGGCGCAGGACGTCAGCAAAGCGTTCATCCATCGGCGTCACGCCTTCACGCGCATCGATCAGGAACAGGGCCAGCTCAGCCTCGCGGATAGCGACTTCGGTCTGCATACGCATCCGCGCTTCCAGCGAATCGTCATTGACGTCCTCGAACCCGGCCGTGTCGATCAGAATGAGCGGCAGGTCTGCCAGCCGTCCCGGCGCTTCCTTGCGGTCGCGAGTCACGCCTGGCTGATCATCGACCAGGGCAAGCTGCTTGCCGGCGAGCCGGTTGAACAGTGTGGACTTGCCCACATTCGGGCGGCCGACAATCGCAATTTTCAATGGCATGGTGCGCCCCTTCCCCGAATTTCAGATTTGGCGAGTGAGCGCAGCCGTCTAGCGGATTGCAATCAGGCGCGCATCATCCGTCAGCACAAAGACCTTGTCGCCGACGGAAATCGGCTCGAGGTAGACCGGATCGCCCAGCTTGACAGACCCTGTCCGCTCTCCCGTTTGCGGGGAGAGAGCAATCAGCTCGCCTTGGGACGACGCGACCAGAACCTGGTTGGACGCAACAATCGGTCCGGCATAGGAAATCCGGCCCTTTTTCTTCTTTTGCTTTTCCCACTGACGTAGCTGCTTCACCCAGTAAATCTGTCCCGTTGCAGCCGACATGCAAACGATTTGACCATCGGTTCCTGAAACGAAAATGTACTCACCAACAAGGGTTGGCGCGGATGTGGACCCCACCGGCTGCACCCAGACGCGGTTGCCCGAGCGCCCATCGATCGCAGCCATGACGCCGGACTGGTTCGCAGCGAAGACAAGGCCGCCACCGACAACGGGGCGCGAAGCAATGTCATTGATCGACGAAATTGGCGTGAACCGTCCAGGACGCGACAGGGCTTCGGTCCAGAGCCGGCGGCCATTTACGGCGAGATAGGCAATGATCTCGCCCGACGAGTAGGGCGTAATGATAATGTCCTCAACCGCCGCTGAACTCGGAGAGCCAAGAATGCGCGCCGATTCTGAAATGGCCTGATCGGTCCACAGGATTTCACCATCACTAATCCTGAAGGCGAAAACTTCATTATTGTTTGATGACACGAAGGCTCGGCCGTCTTTAACCGTCGGCGATCCGGTCATCGGCGCTTCCATATCACGCCGCCAGATCTCAGCACCGTTGGAGGCATCGACAGCAGCGACAAAGCCGTAGCCGCTCGCGACAATCAACCGGTCACCCGCCAGCGCCAGACCCGAGCCGATGCCGACCTGGTCACGCCGATTGCCGGATTTCATCTCGCGCTGCCACAGGCGCTTGCCTGTGTTTACGTCAAACGCCCGAATTGTCTGTTTAGAATCGATAACGAAGATGCTCGTCTCGCTGGCGATGGGCGCTGTGGTGAGAGCGGATTTTCGGCTAGACCCCGCGCCCGCATTGACACGCCATGCAACCTGCATTGACGAAGCCGCAGCAACATGACCAACCGATTTGGTGGCGGTGGACCCGGCTTGAGGCCAGCTTGCAACAGCTTCCGCCTCAGGCAACGTAATCGTGGTGGATGCCAGCTCCGGATCGGCCGTGAGCGTTTCATCGCCCAGCACCATTTCGATCCGACCCGCTTTTTCCTCTTCGGTCAGCCGCTCTTTTTCGGCGCGCTGGTTGCGCATGTACGAACATCCAGCCAAGGACGCTGTCAGCAGGACGACGACCCCCAGCTTGTAATAGGATTTGAAGGTCATTCTTGTGTCTCTCCGTCGGCGGCCCCAGGCCCCGGCTCTATGTCTGTATCAGGTGTCACGGTGTCATCTGCCTCTGGCGCAGCGGCGTCGTCAGGCGTGGCAGCAGTCTCTTTCGGTATGGCAGCCAGCGCTGCGCGAGCGCGTGCCTGGATCGCATCGGTCGCATAAGCATGCGACACAGCCAGGTAATTGAAATCTTCACGCGCCTTGGCGTAGTCGCCCTCAGACGCCGAAACTGCAGCAAGCAGTTCGATGGCCAGGGCTCCGAAACCGGAATCATCGTCAGCAAGGCCGCCCAGATAAGTCTCAAGCTCCGCGCGATTCATCGTCGCTGACTTCAGATAGGCCGCTTTGATCAGCGATACCTTACCAATTGGCGTATCGGTATTTGCGGCCTTTTCCAAAGCTTCTACCGCTCCAGCAACATCCGCGCCTCCTGAAAGTCGCGCTTCCGCCAGATAGTTCGCGGCCAATGGAGAAATATCGACATCTTCGTTTGCCAGAGGTTCCAGCGTCGACGTGGCGGCTTCCCAGTTCTGGGCGGCCAGATCGTCCGTCCCAGCCTCAAACTCCAGCGCGCTCGTTTCCGTCGTTTCGGCTTCACGCGTCTGCAAGTATTCGTTCAACGCCACGCCGCCGATCAGCAATGCTGCAGCGATGTAGGCGAACACGCCATACCGCTTCCAGAGCCTGGCAGCGCGGTCCTGTCGGAGACCTTCTTCAACTTCTTCAAAGATATCAGCCAACTGGCCTACTCCACCTGTTCATTTCCAACGCCAAAGCTGGCGCACCCTAACTGCCGGATTTGTCCCCGCCAAGGCGAGAAAGCCGTTTGTCGTCAGCTTTGGTCAGCTTGTAAGTTTCTGCACTACCGGGAAAAGCGCGGGCGCGCACATCATCGGCGTACCCTTTAACAGATTTCTCGATTTCTTCACGCATTCCGCCGTATTTGCGAACAAATTTAGGGGTCCAGTCGAACAGGCCGAGCATGTCGTGGGTTACCAGGATCTGGCCATCGCAGGACGCCGACGCACCGATCCCTATCGTCGGAATGCTAACACTTTTTGTAATTTCCTCAGCAAGGTCTTCAGCCACGCCTTCGATGACTATTGAGAACGCACCGGCTTCTTCAGCCGCCTTTGCCTCTTCCATGACACGCTGACGCTCATCGTCATTGCGCCCTTGGGCCTTGAAGCCGCCAACGACGTTGATGGCCTGCGGCCGAAGACCGACATGCCCCATTACGGGGACACCGCGATCCACCAGGTGACGAATCTGTTGAGCTGCATAAGCGCCGCTCTCGATCTTCACCGCCTGACAGCCCGTCTCCTTCATGAGGCGCGCTGCGTTCAAGAATGCCTGATCGGCGTTGGTTTCGTAGCTGCCGAACGGCATGTCCACGACAACGAACGCCTGCTGGGATCCCCGCATGACGGCTTGGCCATGCAGGATCATCATCTCCATGGTGACCCCGACCGTCGACGGCAGGCCATGGACGACCATGCCGACACTGTCGCCGACCAGAATGACATCAGCATGGGGGTCCATAATCTCTGCCATGGGCGCATCATAGGCGGTGAGGCAGACCAGAGGCTCACCGCCCTTGGCTGCTGCGATATCGCGAACGGTTTTCCGTCGAATTTGGCTTTGCATTGACATGGGCATGAGCCTTAGCGCGCGTCCTGCCTGCCGACAAGAAACCATGCTAGTTTGTGAAACCATGTCATCTAAACCCGGCTCCTTCCTCAAGACCGCGACAGCCTATGGCTTCATCGCTTTCCTGATCGGTTTTTTGTTCGGCGCCACACGAGAAATGTCGCTTATTCCTTTGTTCGGAGAAACCGCAGGCGAGCTGATCGAGTTTCCGTTTGTGACGCTATCAATTGTCGCGGTGGGCTGAGCGCTCGGGCGGCGTCATGCTTCTGACGGAAGAGTTCTCTTGCTCACGGGTGTGTTGGGTACGCTGATCCTGCTGCTGATTGAGAGCCTATTCGCTCTCGGCATCATGGGCATGACGATCAGCCAATACCTTACCAGCTTCGACGTCAGCAACGGAAGGCTTTTTCCGATCGGATTGTTGGCGATGGCACTCGCGCCGCTGCTCGCACGGTTCCTGCCCCGTAGGTCTTAGCCCGCAAGGACCGGCATCCCGAACAAAATCTTGTGCAGGCCGAAAACCATTGCGGCCCAGAAGCCTGCACCGATGAGAAGTGCGCCAATATCACCCATAATATTCGGTTTGACGCCTGGAGGCGGCCCATTGTCTCCGCGCTTCTTCAGAACGATCCGGTCAATGACGGCATAGGCCAGAAAACTGGCGAACAGGATTATGGAATTCAGCTCCCCATTCGCTAGCAAATGCCCAACCGCCCAGAGTTTCACGCCGACCAGCATCGGGTGCTTCAAGGTCTTCTTGATGAAGCCCGTCGGCAAATAGGCCGCAAACAGAATCACAAAGGCGAAGAGCTGGATGGTGATGTTGAGGTGTCTGGTCCACACGGGCGGGAGCCAGACGATCGTTGATGGACGCATTGCGCCATATCCGTAGACAATCAGCGCAAGGCCACCGATCGCTACAAGACTGTACAATCCCATATAAGGCCCGTAGCCCAGCTTGGTCTTGATGTCCTTGCCCGGCTCGCGAGACCGAAATGTCGTGAACAGGTGCGTGCCAAAAAACACGATTAATCCAGCAATAAAATAGATCATCAGGCCCTCCCGCCGTCTTGGTTCGATTGTCCTTCTTTTTTTGTCGACCGGCAAGCATGGCGACAAATCGAACCAAAGACAGGCCGGCGTTCGCCTGATAAATCTGTGCGATGAATGAGACCTCTGCCATAAACGAAACTGGCAAGCTCGCGCTCGTGGTCGGCGCGGGTATCGGCGGGCTGACGGCTGCCCTGGCACTCGCCCGAAAGGGCTGGATGGTGCACGTGCTGGAAGCGGCGCCGTCTCTGAAAGAGGTCGGCGCGGGACTGCAGCTAAGCGCCAATGCGATGAAGGTGCTCGACGCGCTTGGGGTCGCTCATGCCATTCAGGCGGGCGGGTTTGAACCGCAAGCCCTGGAATTGAGGCTTGGTCGATCCGGCAAATCTGTTTTCCGGATCCCACTCGGGGAAAAAGCCGAGTCGAGATGGGGCGCCCCCTATTTGCACATTCACCGAGCGGACCTCGTCGAGGCGCTTGCCGATGCAGTCAGAGACACGGGGAACGCTAAAATCAGTTTCGGTGCCAGAGTTGAGAATTACTCTGAAAACTCGGATGGGCCCGTTCTGCAGCTAGCATCCGGTGAACCTCTCACCGCTCCTCTTATTGTTGGCGCAGACGGCATCCACTCAGTGATCCGAACGAGGATGCTCGGTGCTGACACGCCCCGATTCACAGGAAACGTGGCTTGGCGGATGACAGTGCCGATGGAACGACTAACGCGCCAGCCTCCGCCGACGGCGTGCGTGTGGGCTGGCAAGGGCCGGCATGCTGTGACTTACCGGCTGAGAGGCGGAGAGCTCGCGAACTTCGTCGGCGTCGTTGAGAGACAGGACTGGACTAATGAAAGCTGGACCGATCAAGGAACAAGGACCGAAGCGCTCGCTGACTTTGCTGGCTGGGATCTCTGTTTGACGGAGCTCATCAATAAAGCTGACGAGCATTTTCGCTGGGCCTTGTTCGACCGCGCACCGCTTGAGCGCTGGGTCGATGGATCGGTCGCGCTGCTCGGGGATGCCTGCCACCCCATGTTACCATTTCAGGCCCAGGGCGCCGCTATGGCAATCGAAGATGCGTGGGTCCTCGCCGATAGTTTAAGCGACGCTACTGATATCCCTTCCGGCCTCGCCGTATACCAATCGCGACGCCTGCTACGTACGGCACGAATGCAGGCGGCATCGCGTTCAAACATGGGTGTCTTCCATCGGCGCAGTACACTCTCGCGCCTCGGCACTTACGGCCCCATGTGGATGGCCGGACAGGTCGCGCCGGCCTTTGTCCGCTCGCGGCTCGACTGGATATACGGCTACGACGTCACTTCGAAGGATCAATAATGACCCGGCCGATCACACGTCGTCCATCCATTTCTTCGAAGGCCTTGCGCCAGTCATCAAGCGCATAGACGCCGTGCACATGAGGGGTCACGGCTCGTTCGCCGACGAGTCTCCAAACCTCGTCCAAATTCTCACGGCCCTTCTCGGGAAACCTCCGGCCGTACTCACCGGCGCGCACGCCAACGACTGAAAACCCCTTTATCAACGGCATATTTACGGACACGGACGGGATGCGTCCTGATGCAAAGCCAACAACCAGAAGACGTCCGTCGAACGCGATACATCGGACGCTCTCATCAAAGACGTCGCCTCCCACGGGATCATAAATGACATCCGCGCCGCCCCCGGTAACCTCTTTGACCTGCTCGCGGAATCCGTTGGACGAATTGATCAGTACGTCTGGTTGGTAAGCCTCCTTGATGGCCTTCAGCTTTTCGTCGGATGAGGCAGCGGCAATGACTTTCGCGCCGAGATGCTTGCCCAGGTCGACGGCGGCCAATCCGACACCGCCTGCGGCGCCGTGAACCAGCAGCCACTCACCTTCTTTGATGTTTGCGCGGCGAATCAGGGCGACATATGCGGTGACATATGCTGAACCGACTGATGCGGCCTCAGCATAATCGAGATGGTCTGGTATTTTGCGGGCTCGCGCCGCCGGGTAGACGCCATACTCAGCGAAAGCTCCGCCCACGCCAGCTGTGACGACCCGGTCACCGATGGAAAAGCCGGAAACTTTTGATCCGACCGCGACAACCTCACCAGCGACGTCGCCGCCGGGGATGAAAGGAAGCGTCGGTTTGTACTGATACCCACCGCGCGTCATCAAGAGGTCGGGAAACCCGAGGCTACCGGCTCGAATTTTCAACAATAGGCCGGTCTCATCCAGCTTGGGAACGGGGACGTCGCGAACGCTGCAGCCTTCAAAGCTCTCTGCAATTTGACTTACCGAAAGCGCACGCATCGTTTCGGGAGCTACTGAAGTCGCATCGGAAGTCGCCATGCCGCTCTTCTGCCTATCCGGGACGCCGTTTGTAAATGATGACGCCGCGTCGACGCTGTCTAGCCGGCTTTTTCAAGCCCCCATCCAGCCAAGAGTGCTGCGCATCCACCTGCGATGGCAAGCACCGCGAACGAGTATGGGTTCTGTGCAAACGTCTCCAGCGACTGCATCGACAATTCCGGTAGCTTGAACCGGCCAACACTCTCGGTCGCACTAATCAATCCGGCAGGAAGGATTGCCAGCGCCGCAGCGGCACCAGCCAGGCATCCTGCCCCAAGAACGACGCGGCGCCTCATCGAGGCATAGGAAATGCGGGACATCACAGATTGTGTGAACGGTTGCTCGGGCAGCGCCTCATCTTCCGCCTGGAACATCGCCTCTAGATCGAAGTCTTTTTCGGTGGTCATTTCGTTTATCCTGCGCTCAATCTATAGTCTGACAGTAATTCCCGGAGCCGCCAAGTCCCTCGCAAATGATGCGATTTCACAGTCCCCAATGGCCAATCCAGCAAGCGTGACGCCTCAGCGTGAGTGAGACCGGCCTGCGTACAGAGCACCACCAATAAGCGTTGCGGTTCGCTAAGCTGGTTAAGGGCAGAGCTCAGGTCTTGTTTCAGGCCTACTGGTGCCTCTGGTGCAGTCTGTTCGGTAGCGGCGTCCAGCGGGACTTGCGGCTTTTCCCTGCGTTTGGCTTGAAGAAAACATCGGTAAGCGATGGCACATACCCAGCTTTGAAATCGGCCTCCCGAATAGGTCGAGATTTTTTCCCAAGCGGTGACAAATGCCACCTGAGCAAGGTCGTCACCATCGGCCGCAGAGCCCGACAAGCGTCGCATCATGCCGCGAACCTTGCCCTGATGGCGGCTGACCAGTTCAGCGAAGGCGGTTCGGTCTCCTCGAACCGCCAAGGCTGCAAGGTCAGGATCGCTGGTTGGCGTCACATCCATGCCTCCGGGAAACCTTATCAGCTCAGCGCTCATGCCCGAAACGCCACAGTCCGAGATAGGCCAGCGCCAACGCGCCCGGAATGACCGCCGCAGCCAGTACACCGCGAATACCGTCTTTGTCGTCGATCGGGGCAATAAAAGCGATCGCACACAAGGCCAGCGTGATACTGCCAACGATCACAAAACGGCGCATATCCGCCCGCTTTGGATCCTGTGTCTGCGACAGACGCTCAATCATCTCAGGTGAAAGGGACTCACCGTTCTGAATAGCGATACGTAGCGTCTCCTGGGTCACCTGACGCTTGCGGTGGTTGAAATAGCTAACCAGCCAGACAACGCCAACAATAGCCCCGAACAACACAATAGGGACAATTACATCTTCCATGATTTCGATCCTGCAATTTGCCGCGCAATCGATTTGCGAAGCTTCTGGGATCAAGATGCATCCAAGGCAGCATTTGGATGCAGTAAGACTATATTTTTCCAACAAGTCCGCACGGGACGGGTGTGGGCCGAGGTATCAACCGTCCGTGGACGACCCATAATTTATCGCGTCCATAATCCTGGCTCGCGCTTCAAACTCGGCTTGCTCCTTTTCCAGACGCTCCAGCTCAGCTTGCTTCAGACGCTGCGCTTCTGGGCCGAAGATCACATTGAACAGATCCCGTTCATCCGGGTCCTCACCATCGCCGCCGTCAAGCCAGTTCAAAACTTCGCACGTGTCGCTAAAAACCCGGCCCTCTTCCATCAGGTACTCAACCAGAATTTCCTGACGACTGGTGAGGAGACATTCGCCCTTTGCCAGCTCTGATGGCAGCGTTTCTCCCACAGCGCTTTCGTCGATGTCGGTCTGGAGGGGCTGAGAGGCATCGATTTGATCCACCAGACGGCCAGCCTCGACGGTACGTTGGCCGATTTGACTTAAATCTGCGCTACTACGCTCGCCGGTCGCTTCACTATTGTTTCCAAGCTGGCCAATTAGCGCCTCGCCATCGGCGACGGCCGGCGAAACAGCCATGAAGAACGCGGTGGCGAGAAATGAAGTCCGGCGCATCGTGCTCTCCTATCGCCCCCCTGATTGGGTAACTTTGATGGCCGATTCGCCGTACTGAGTGATCGCGAACCCCAATCTATCGCCGGTCTGGATGTGTTCGAACACATTTCCATCGCCATATTGCGTCGCGGCCGACCAGTTATCGTTTCCGGTTTGCTGAAGTGCGTAGAGATTGTCATCGCCGTACTGAAGCAAAGTCGAGCTGTTCAAATTACCAGATTGCACGACTTCGGCGACGTTCCCTCCCCTGAAGGAACTCTGTGACGACATCAGGAGATTGTTTTCCCCATCCTGACGAACAGTGACAGTGTTGGCGTTGCCCTTCTGCACGATCACGACATTATTTCCGGGGCCATCGTAAAGACGATCATTATCAATTGGCGAAACGTCGAAGCTGATGGCGCCGTCTTTTAGATCGCTACCCGTCAAGTCTTTGTAAGGGTCTCTGTTCAGCGCCTCGTATTCACCGCCGGCGTCGCTGCGGCGAGACTCTCCGTCTCCCTCATGTCCCATTGCCACAGCACCCGACAGAATGAATGCCGTCAGGCTCATGGCTACGTAGCGGACCAAAATGGGCGTGGTTGCAGAATACATGTCTGAACCTTCCCTACTGAGCCACACTGGCAGAGTGCGTGGACCCAACCTGCTCGATGTTGGAGCTTGCGACAGCCGACTTTTGATCGACAATAGCAAGGTTGCCAGCGCCATCCTGAACGATTGTGGACCGGATCAGATCCGATACCCAGTTCGTGCCGGACTGCCGCGAAATGGCAGTATTGCCACCGCCCAGTCCATCGGTATCGCGCTGCTCTATCAAAGATGTGCTGCCGATACCTGACTGCTCAATCAGGGCAGAACTGCCAACATCGTCTACATGCTGTGAGATTCCCGCATCATTCACACTGCCCGTGAGTTGCTCAATGGTTGCCAATCCGTCGACGCCGAACTGCTCAACTGAAGACGTATTCATTGATGCCGTGGACGTGACATCGATGACGCCATTGACGCCGCTTTCGATGATATCGGTCGTGTTGGCGTCTCCGGCCTGCTCGACCTTGATAAAAGGATTGATGCCGCCTGACAGCACTGTCACGAGATTGTCAGCCGATTGGGCAAGCGTTTCTGAAGGTGCCCAGTCAAACATGCCCTGGTTGACAAGAACCACACCCTCATTGCTCGTCTGAACAATGTCCGCAAAATTGTTTGTGCCGTTTTGCTCGAGACGCGCTCGCGGTTCAGTCGTCAGCTCACCTTGTCTGATGATCCCGTAATTGCGAGCGCCGCGCTGCATGATCGTGGCGTTTGCGAGATTGGACCGTTGAAGGATAATCGCTTCATTGGTTGCCGTGGCAGTATAATCATGGATTTGATGAACGGTCGCACGGCTCGCGTCTGATCGCTGTTCCACCGTCGCATAGTTGTCGAATCCGCCTGCATTCGCAGCTATGTGGCTGGCTTGCGAAACGTGAATCCGGTTTTGTGATCCAACCTGCAATATCTGAGAGTTGGAAGCACCGGCAGTACCTCCGCCGAAACGCTGATTGACGATCGTCCGATTGGCCGATCCGATCTGCTCGATCATCGTAGCGTTCCGGTACGCTTCCGGTACGCCAACCTGCGCCGAAGCGATCGCTGCTGGGGCAGCGATCGCCAGCATGGATGTGAGGAGTCTTTTCATGAATGAAACATCCTGCACCTTGATCAGCCCGAAAGCTGATGTCTCTCCTTTTTATTGCGTCACGTGGGCGTAGTTGCCCCAGCCGGTCTGGAAGACGTAAGAATCAGATCCGTCGGTCGCCTGGGTGACGTAGACTTCATTGCCATTGCCGCCGCCCTGATAGATGCGAGCTCTGGACCCATCGGAGTCCTGGTCGATATCAATCAAGTTGCCGCTGGCTCCCTGTTCAACGATCACTTTGTTGCCGGCACCAAGCGCATCAGCATTCAACGTATTGTTGTCGCCCTTCTGCTTGATATCGGCAGAGTTGGACGCACCATCCTGAATAACGATCATCTCGTTGAGATTCCCGCTCTGGAGTATTGTCGCAGAGTTCAGGCCGGAACCGAGTTGATCTAGCGTCAGCTTGAGAGCTTCGCCGCTTTGCTCGGTATAGGATACGTTGTAGGCGCCCGTCTGGCTGACCATCATCGCATTTCCAATGGTTACCTGAGAGGCCGTCGCCGAATTGTTCTCACCCGACTGGATAATCGTCATGGCGTTGTTGCTGGCAGCCTGCGAGCCGGCAATCGTGTTGGCGGTGCCAAGCTGGGCGAGGTCAATGGTCGAGTTCGAGCTCGATTGAACGAACGGTGAAAGGCTGTCGCCGACCATGTTTTCAGAGCCAATCTGCATCACGCTCAGAGCCGAGCCGGAAGCACTTGCTTGTGAAAGGAAGGACGAGCTCCCAATCGCATTCGTGGAGATTTGCGTCACTTCGATAGTCGAGCCGGCATACGCGTCCTGATCGATGTCGACAGTATTGGTCGCCCCCGACTGAGCAACCGTCACAAGGCTTTCGGCACCGACTTGCATGACGTCTGACGCATTGCCCGTGTCGTCTTGGGTGACGATGGCCTCGTTAAGGCCTCCATACTGGTTCACGATCGATGAGTTGCCGTCTGCGCCTGGATTGGTCAGTCCCTGCTCGACCGTGACGATGCCCCCATCGCCGGTCTGCTCGACTGCCGATGCGTTGCTTGCACCGAACTGATTAACACCAATTGCGCCGACGCTGGCGTCATCCTGATAGATGTCGGAGTCGTTGCCGGTACCGTTCTGCAGAACATCCACGATATCATCGTCGCCATCCTGCTTCATGTACGAATTGTTGGCGGCTGCGCCCGCTGTGCCTGTGCTGTACTGGATAATCGTCGCATCGTTGCGAAGACCGTGCTGGTCGACCTCGCTCTCATTCAAGACACCAACGAACGGATCCCCGATATCCCCCTGGGTCACCGATGCTGAATTGTCGATGCCAGCTTGCGAAATGCCTGACTTGCCAGACGTTCCACCCGTCTGAACGACGGTTGCGGACTGCGACGAGCCAGACTGACTGACGTCAGATTCATTTGCGAACGCAGGCGCCGCCAACACAAGGGCCATTGAGGCTCCAAGTAGAAGGTGTTTGCGCATGATCTACTCCTTTAAACTTCGCTCTGCTCGCTATTGGCGAGCCCCCTTCACCAACCGCCCAGTCTAATTTCTGTCCCTTGGGCGGGTCTGAACAACGCATCATGCGCCTTCCAATTTCGATGGGCCTTTCGGCTTGTGACTGGCAATGTCCGCCACGCTCGGCGTTGCCAGTTCTGCCATCCAAGACTCGAACCGCTCAGCGCCGGTAGGCTGCTAATAGCGGCTTTGTAAAAGTCAGCGGTCGTCTGCCCGTCTGCGCCGTCCCCTTGCGCGACAGGTATGACGACCGCTGGTACCGCGGAGATGGTCTGCGCGGTAATCTGTTCCTGGACCGGGAATTTCGTGTTCGACACTGTTGTCAGCACGCCTTCTTTGGGTAGGAAATCTGAATTGGTAAGTGTTCGGGAAGCGCGTCGCTTGCCGTGATTGACCGGCTTGTTCAGCGGCATACTCGACGGCTGAGGCGATTGTGTCGCTGGCTTGCTTTCGACATCAGACTGAGGCGGTGATCGCTGAGCATCAGTTCCTGCGGGCAACGCCGCTTCTGCAGCACTGACTTCCTGGTCTGCTGTCGTCGACACGGCGGCCTGCCGGACAGGCGCAGTTGATCGCGAGGCGTATGCTGACTCCATGTCGTCGAAGACGCCGTCGCGTTCAGCGCGATACTGTTCCAGAATGTCGGCTCCAGCGACACGATCGGCGAAGCCCCAGACGCCGAGGTCAGCGCCCTCCAGAATGAGAAGCTCGACTGCCTTTTCCGTTGCCTGGCGCAAAGCCAGCAAATCCGGCTCATTGGTTGTTATACCAGTGTCGACTTCAAGCAGCTCCTTGAAGCTGACATAGCGAAACACGTTCGATGCAACGCCAACAGATGCGATCTTCTTTGACGCCACGACCGTGGTGATGACCTCACCCGTCTTCACGCTGACGGCGCGCAGATACACTGTCACCTTGTCCTCGCGATAATTCGCATGGGCACCGATGCCGAGAAAGCGAGCACCGGCTCCGCCGGTCACCGTGTTGGAGTCATACCCGATAATGCCGCCCTCAAGGATGATGCCCGCAAACAGAAGCGGCGGCAGGGCTGCTTCATTGACGTCTTCTTCACCGAGATACTGACGGCGCATCTCCCGAATGATCTGGCGTTCTTTCAAAAGGTTATCGAGATTTTCGCGTTCGATGACCGTGAACCAGGAGCGGTTTCCCGCGTCCTGTAGCGCTTTCAGGAGAACCGAGGTCGAGCCTTGGGTTACCGCCTTGGAAAGCGTCTGCACACCTGAAGTCGGCTTGAACTGACCCGTCTGGTCTTCGAAGCTGTACACGGCAACGGCTGCACGCTCTCTTGGCGGCGGAAGCGCACGAAGCGAAGATTGGGTTTCAGTCACGACTTCAGAAATGGCCGGTTCGTTTACGATGGACCGCATTGCGCCTATCGGTGTCGTGCAAGCAGAGAGCATTGCTGCTGCGGCTCCGGCAAGAATCGATGCTTTGAGGATCTTCCACATGTCAGTAGATCCCCGGTTCGGTATCGGCCTCACCGGTAATCGAGGCCCCGGACGTTACGCCCAACTCCCGACCTTCGTCGCCATACAGACCGCTCATTGCACCAAGGCTGGACGGACCAGCAGCGGAGGAGGAACCCGTTGAGCCTCCGGCATAGAGAAGCGGAATTTCAATCTCGGTTACGGCGCCTGTCGTCAGGTCTGTAATGGTGAGCTGGACCGAATCAAGCCCTCGATAGAACTCAATGATCTGGTCGCCGAAGGTGATCGTGCCGGAATCCTGCGGATTGTCGCCGAATATTGCTTCATTCACTTCTCCGGCGAGCGAGGACAGGAGACGGCTTTGCAGCTGGCGGACGAATTGTTCTGACTGGCTCGCGGCGTTATTCTTCTGGTCAGGGTCCTTGTAATCATTCTGGGCGTTTGCTGTGCCAAGAAGATGAGACGAGTTGAAACTATCTCCCCCGAATGAGGGATTTATGGGCTCGTAGACAAGCTCCTGTGCTGAGGCAGAAACACTGACAGCCATGGCGGCTGCAGTGTACAGCAATGCTGCTGAAAGGCGTCCCCTCATTGATTGTCCCCGTTTTTTTAAGGCGTGCCCGACCCAGACCATCTAGGCGACAATGTCCCCACATCGCTGCACGCTCAGCGGGAACATTAACAACTATTAACCATTCGTCAATTAGAAACTCGGGCGTTTATTAAACTTATTTCACGAAGTTTTCGTCCAGCGCGATCCAGGCCGTTGAGCGATGCGCAGCCGTGCTCCGAACGCAGTGCTTGCCACCCCGATCTTGTGGCCGAGGTTCACCCGTTTGAAAGGGAGATCCTACCGTCTGGACAGGGTCGTTGGATACCAAGCCGGCGTGCGCATCGCAGGACAGTGCCCGATACAGGGATCGGGCCCGATGACTATATCTCATTGCCTGTCCGGATGGTGATGATCTAGCATTTAACTGGAATGCGAGGGCCAATCGCAATCTGGAGGGGCGATATTGGATTGGGCAAAAATTGTCGCGAAAGTTGAGCACGGGCGTACGCTTGAGGAAGGACGACTGTCGGACTTTCTTCAAACGATCTCGACATCGGATGATGCAGAGGTCGTTGAGCGGCTTTTACGGCTGACCAGCCCTGCCGACGATTTGCTGGCCACATCAGCCGGACAAGCCGATCCCTGGTCGCCGCCTCTTCAGGAAGGCGCACGCATTGGTCCGTGGAAGATTGACGGCCATATCGGCCGCGGCGGTATGGGAGATGTCTACCGCGCTCACCGCGCCGACGGGCTGTATGACCAGACCGTTGCCCTGAAGGTCATTCAAGGCATCAGTCCGCAGCGAGGCAATCGTTTCGAGGATGAGCGCAGGCGTCTTGCTCTAATGGAGCATCCAGGCATTGCCCGCATCATTGATGGCGGAACGACAGAAGATGGTCGTCCCTACATGGCCATGGAATACGTCGATGGGCGGCCCATTTCGCAATATGTCAGCAGCGAGCACCCGGACAGGACGCAGCGGCTCCGCCTGTTCCAGGACGTCTGTGACGCTGTTGCACATGCTCATGCAAAACTGACTTTGCATCGTGATATCAAGGCCGACAACGTCCTGATCTCCAAGACGGGTTCACCCCGGCTTATCGACTTTGGCATTTCTACAGATCTACAAGATGACAGCGGTGTTCGAGGGGCGCTCACACTTGCGACGGCCGCCCCGGAACAGTTGAAGGGTGAGCCCGTCTCGGTCCAGACCGACATCTTTGCGCTGGGCGTGCTGTTGCACGAAATTCTTGTGGGCGCTCTGCCGGAAAGACTGCCCGATGGTGGAATGCGGGCCGATGCGGACGCGCTGGCAAATGCGGACCTGACGGCGATCATTCAGAAGGCGCTTCAGAGCAAGCCAGCCGACCGCTATTCGACAGTCGCGTCATTGAGCGATGACATATCGGCGTATCTCGAGAAGCGTCCCGTTGCGGCTCGCACAAGTGGCACCTGGTATGCCGGCCTCAAATTCCTGCAGCGGCACCCGCTTTCATCGACGTTGGCTGCCATTTGTCTCGTAGCAATTGCGGCCGGGCTTGCCTTCAGTCTTAAATTTGCAAGTGAAGCGTCGGCTGAAGCGTCGCGGGCGAACGAGGCACTGGCGCAGTCGGAAGAGAGCCTGAGACGGGCGCAGTTCTACCTCAAACGTGCCGACCTTTTTTATGAGACACAGTCAGCCTATGCGGACGCCCTGCAATCGCTGTTTGCTGGCGAGGCCGATGTCGAGCGCCAGACCGACACGCTCAAGGACCGGTGGCGCCAGGCTCATGACCTTCGTGAAAGTGACCCGAGAAACGCCGCTTTTCTCAGCTACGCGATCGGGCGCAATTTTCTCTTCAGGAATGACTATGTGAGCGCGATCGAGGTTTTTGAACCCTGGCTGGAGGAAGGTTACGGGTCCACCGATCTGCTAGAGTATGGCCGACAATTACTCGCTGTTGCCTACATGTCATCGGGACGCAAAGAGGAAGCCCTCCCCCTCCTCAGGCAGGTTGAGGCCAGTTACGCCAGCAGCTTTGACGCCGGCACCGCAGACCATATTTCTGCGGCGGCACAGGTCGCGATCGTATCGGAAAAGGAAGCAGACATCCGAGCCGCCGAAGCGCTCCTGCAGACCGGCCTCGCAAGCGAACCTGTCGATCCTCTGCGGATGTACTACTTGCGCCAGACCTCGAAGATGCGCCAACTGCGAGGCGATATGGATGCGGCCTACGAGGCCACCAGGGACGTCGTGAATATCATCGACGCTAATCCGCTGATGGAAGTTGCCGGGTCCGATACAGCTCTCATCAGCCTTGCCTTGTTCGAGCTCTGGCACACAAGGGACGTTGAGCGCGCCGGAGACCTTGCCGAACGCGTCATCCGGACGGCCGCTGAGAGGAAAGGCGCTAGCCGTGAGCTTGGCGAAGCCAATGCGATCAAGGCAGAGGTTGCGCTGAGAAGCGGACAGTATGAACAGGCGCTGCAGGAGATGGATGCGGCCCTGCCGCTCGTGGAGCGTTATAGCGGCCCTCAATCCGATACAGTTGTAGAAATGAAACTGAGGCGGGCCATTATCCTTGCACATTTGGGAGACGAAGGCGCACGCCGCGCACTCTCGTCCGTCGCGGCGGATCCGGAGAAGTTGAGTTCCTCTCCCCGTGTGGCGGAACTCTTCAAGCTCGCGAAGATTGAGGTCGTCCTTCAACTGGATGGCAAGAAGGCCGCGCAAGCCGCCTATGATACGCTTGAGCCAGACGTGCAGATCATCAGGCAAAGCCCAGAGCTGACTGCCCGTCTGCAGATTTTGGCTCAGGCAGGAATCGAATAGAAGCTAACTGTCTGCTGCCTGCATCATCTTGGCCAACCAGTTGCGGGCCGCTTGCCAGTCTCGCCGGACTGTGCGTTCCGAAAGCCCAAAAGCAGACGCCGTTTCAGCTTCCGTCATTCCGGAAAAATACCGTGCATCGACAATCTTTGCGAGCCGAGGTTGCGCCGCCTCCAATTGCTGAAGCAGATCATTGACGATCAGAATTTGCTCGGGTGTTTCACTGAACTCCGGCAGCACGGTCTCGTCATCGATGTATTCCACGGCGGACTTCCCCTCGCCGCGCTTCGCGGTCAGGTTGCGCCGGGCATGATCCACAATGACCTGGCGGATGGCGAGGCTTGCCGTTCGCAGAAACTGTTCGGGAGATTGCCAGACCGTCTTGCCGCTCAGCTTCATGAAGCTCTCATGCAAGATGTCCTCAGTCATCATCGTATCGTGAAATCCAGCGCGGCGGCGCCGGTTTCGGGCCAGTTCCAGCAAAGGCTCATAGGCAAGTTCGATAAAGCCTCCGGCGATCTTTCGTTCTTCATCGCTATAGCCCGTCGCGCCCGTCTCATTCTCGCCGTTCATAAAGGAATCCATTCTGGAATTTCCCCCTAGCAAGGCGCACTCCGCAGAAAAGTTCAAGAAAGTTGCAAAACAAGTTGTCCGGTTCTCCGCCCCTTTCTCGTTAAGCCCCATGAAGCCGCAGGCGTGGGGGACGCGCCAGAGGGGAAGAAACGAGATGATGGAAACAGAGCCGGTGTACTTCCGGGGAGACACCACGCCGAAGCCGCTTGGGACATTACAGGAAAGCCTGTTGCGTCGGCCGTGGCGCGCCTTGTTGGCATGTTTGTTACTGATACTCGTTTGTGGTGCAGGTCTGATCAGGGTCGAAAAAGACCCATCAGTTGATGCATTCGTTCCCGGCGATCACCCCGCCGCTATCAACCGGGACATTGCAGAACAACTGTTCGGTCTTGAAGATCCCGTGATCATAGGTCTGACGGTTCCTGAGGGTGAAACCGTTTTCACCCCGGCTCGGCTCTCAGCGCTGCGAGAGATCGATATCGCCGTTCGCCAAATTGACGGAGTGAAGAAGAACGACGTCATCAGCCTCGCCAGCCAGAACGCGATCAGCGGAAATGACGGTGATCTTGTTGTGGACCCGATCGTCGAGGCTGGCCTGCTTTCAAACGCCGATGCAGGAACGGCGCGGGCGCGTTTCCAGTCGATGCCGATGCTGGCGGGCCTTCTGGCGTCGGAAGATGAGCGCTTGATTAGTGTCATTGTACCGGTCGAAGATCCGAACAAGGCGCTGGCGACCGTCGAAGCAATTTCGGTGCTGGCAAATGAAAGCGCATCCGGGTTGTTCGACGTGCAGATCGCCGGAGTGGCGGCCATGAATGCGCGCCTCTCTGAGATGGTTGATCACGACACCAAAATCTTCGTTCCGGCAGCGGTCGTGACGGTGCTGCTCATTCTGTTTCTGGCCTTGCGGAGTCCAGCGGCCGCCTTCGGCCCCTTTCTGGTTATCGCCGGATCGGCTGCGATGGCAATCGGCATGATGGGATGGCTTGGGTCGCACTATTATCTGATTACGACGGCGCTTCCCGTGGTCATCATGGCCATTGGCGTCGCTGACTCGCTCCATATCTCGACCTATTATCTTCGTGCACGCAGAGAGGACGTCGAGCTCAGCGCTCTACAGGCCACACGGTTCGCGCTCGACAAAGCAAAGCTTCCGGTCACGCTTACGAGTGTCACGACCATCGCTGCTTTCATCGGGCTGTCATTCGGCGCTGCGATGAAACCGATCAGCGAATTCGGCTTGTTTGCAGCGCTCGGCGTTGCCGCCGCCTGGTTGCTCAGCCTCGTGCTGTTGCCGTCCATACTGATCCTCACCGATCTGCGCCCCTCCCAGAAGGCTCTAAACAAGGAAGCCAGGAAGAACCGCGTCGACGCGATGGTGGGCGCCATCACGATAGCGGTTTTCAAGAAACCGATGCGCGCGCTTGCCGCCGTCCTCGTACTGGTCAGCCTGCTCGCAAGCTTCGCGCTCCAGGCCGAGTTCGATTACGAACGCCAACGCTACTTCACCGCCGCCGATCCCGTTCGCCAAGCCGATCAGGAGATCAATACAAGATTGGGGGGCGTGAATTTTCTGGACGTTGTCGTGTCGTCCGAAACGGCCGGCGGACTGATGACTCCAAAAGCCCTGGTAGACATCCAGGGCCTGCGCGCACAGATCGGAGGTTTGCCGCGTGTCGCAAAAGTCAGTGGCATCGATGAATATATCTCGCTGATGCATCAGGTGCTGACCGGCGCGCCGGCCGGGAGCCTTCCCGATGCGGCTCGCGCACCAGGCCAGTACATGTTTCTATACGAAGCGTCGGCCCCGCCGGAGGACTTCAAGAAAGAGATCGATTTTGATCATTCGCGGGCGCTCATCCGCGCGCAGCTAGATACAGACAATTATCGCCAGACGCTTCCGGTTGTCGATCAGGTTGAGGACATCCTGTCAGCGTGGCAAGCCGAGAGCGGACTGACCGCGGATATCAGCGGCCGGGTCGCTGTGAACGATGGCTGGATGTCGCTGCTCGCGCAGAACCATTTCCGTGGCCTGGGACTTGCCATCGCGCTCGTCTTCCTTTCGACCGTCCTCGTATTCAGGTCTTTGAAGTATGCGGCGCTTTCGATGGTGCCGGTTCTCGTTGGCATTGTGAGCGTCTATGCAACGATGGGCCTCTTCGGGATCGATATCGCGCCTGCGACGTCCATGACTGCGGCGATTGCGACGGGCCTTGGCATCGATTTCGGCATTCATCTCATTTCGCTCGTGAAAAGGCAGCACGAGGCGGGGGCGTTTGGGATCAACGCCTTTCGCGGCGGATACGATATTGTCGCTCGCGCCTGCTTCTACTCTGCCATCGCCCTCGGCGTGGCGCTGGCCGTTATCTGTATATCGTCTGCCCCGCCCCTGCGCTGGTTTGGCTTTCTCGTGTCTGTCGGCGCGATCGGGTCGCTGGTCGGCGCGCTCGTGATCGTTCCAGCGATCTGGTCAATCGGCGCCAAAGTCACAGAGGGAGGTAAAACCCATGTTGTCGCGTAATGCTATCGCTCTTTGCCTGGTCTGGTTGACCCCAGGTCTGGCAGGCGCGCAGGAGCCCATCAACGCAAACGACCTTGCCAAGCTCGTTGCCGAGCGCGCAGCGAATGAAGGCCGGGTCGGGACCATGCATTTCCGCCTGGAAAACAGCTCATCGCGCGTACGTGAGCGCGAAGCGCTAATGATCCATTCCGAAAAGGACGACACCGAACGGATCGCGATCTATTTCACCGAACCCGCCATGATTGAAGACACGGCATTTCTCAGCTTCAATCACGCCGCGGCCGAGGATGAGAACTGGCTCTACCTTCCTGCCACGGACCGGGTCCGGCGGCTGCCCGCATCTGATCGGGGCGATTATTTTCTCGGGACCGATCTCACCTATGGCGACATCAAGGACAACTTCAAATTCGGTCTCGATGACTGGGATTTCGCCATCGAGGCTCATGACGCAGAGAATGGCTCCTTGCCCATCCTGACCGGGCAGGCCCGCACACCGGAAATTGGAGCGGAGATGGGCTATGGGAGCTTTCGCGCCGGGATCGACTTGGAGACCGCTTTTCCGGTCTGGATTGATTATACCGACACAGATGGCGAGCCCCTGAAGCGCGTCGAAGTTCTGGAAATCGAGATCATTGGCGGCGTTCACACAGCGCTCGCCTTCACGGCCACCAACCAGCAGACCGGACACTCAACGGCGGTGAGCTTCACCGGCATGCACCACGTTCCGCAGTTGGACCAATCGATTTTCGACCCTGAAACACTGGCCTACGGCATACCCGATGTTGATGGGTGACCGGTGTCCTCGCGGCATCCTGGTCACGGCCATTTCAGTCCTTTCCGCAGGAGCCTCTATGGCGGAGCCAGGGAAGGTCGAAACATCTGTCGAAACCAATCAGTTCGCGGCCATTTCGATTGGAAATGACGAGGCGAACAGGCTGCGTCTGGACATTCGTCCGGACTTCGAGATTGATCTCTCATCAGGCTGGCGAGGCGACCTTTCCCTGCGCCTCGAAAGTGCTCATGCGATGGTCGGTCTTGGTAGTCTGCAAACCTATGATGAAGCGTCACATCCTCTCGAACTTGGAGACAGCACGCGCATCGAGATCGATCAGGCGACGCTCAGCTGGCGCAAACGATCAACCCGCGTGACGCTCGGCAAACAGACTCTCGCATGGGGCGTTCTTGATGGCTTGCAGGTCACTGACCGGTTCGATGCGGTCCGGCGGCGGGAGGCTGTTTTCATTGATCAGAGACCCGACCGTATGTCTCGCTGGGGCGCGCGGGCGCAGTTCAAACACGCCGGCACGCGGTGGGATATAGCTGGCGTCCTGGATGGGACGGCCGATCAGTTCGCCATACCTGGAGATACGTATGCGGTTCGGGCACCGCGCTATCGCGCCGGGCTGCCGGCGGCGGCTTCACTTCCAGACCTCCACGTCAAACTTTCGGACGAGCCCACGCTCGGCGTGAAGGCATCGAGAAGGTTCGGCGCAAATGACGCGTCCTTTCTCATCATCCATGGGCCAGACACGGAGCCGGTTTTCCGGGCATCGACCACAGGCGTCGCGCTTGAATATGACTCCCGCACACTTGTCGGCGCGACATGGCAACGCTCGAGCGGGCCGCGGGTCTGGCGCCTTGAAGCAGCATCCATTTCCGACCAACCGGTCAATCTGCAGTCTGCAACGCCGACGACGGATGACAGGCAACGGTGGCTTGTTGGACTGGGTGTCGACTGGGACCTGCCGGACGGCCTTTTCGCCAATGCACAGCTGGGCGTGGACCACATCACGGGACCTGACCTTGTGCGCCCCTCTACCGATGTCGTCGCGACGCTCAAACTGCAGAAGACGCTGTCGAATGATACCCTTCGTCTTGGCGCAGAGTTACTGGCGTCGCTCAACGAAGGTGATGGTACGTTTCGTCCGTCCATCTCATGGCGCGCAACAGATAAAGTGCGGCTCGATGCTGGCCTCGACCTCGTTTGGGGAGAGGCGGATGGCATCTTCGGACAATACGCCGAGACCGATCGCGTCTGGATAAAGACCACATTCAGTTTGAGCTAAATCTCTATAACGGTCCTGCGGCGCTTCCGGATAACTGGCGCATGCTTCTCGAACGCAAGATGTTCGAAGCGGCTACAAGACGGATGTGTCCGCTGTCCTCTCCAAAGTCCGGGAGTAGACATGCGGGTCAATCGATATGATATCGATCGACCCTCCTCGGGCTATCGCGACCGCAAAAGGCAGGAGCGCCGACCTGTCGGCGTGGGCGCCGGGATTGTCTGATGTCGACCAACATGCCGACAATTGGCTCGTGAAAATGAGCACAACGCCAACGCTTGTCGTTAACAACAGAGCTTAAGCCAGTGTTCTGAATGAGTTGGCGAAGCTATCTCATCGAAAGATCTTGTTGCTTGGCAGGCTGTTTGAACAGCCGCGCTCAGTGCCCGTCAGTCACTAACATCTTACGCAACTCTGCCTTGGCAATCTTGTTGAGTGTGGATCGTGGCAACTCGTCGACCACATGAAATTCCACCGGCACCTTGAAGCTCGCAAGCTCTCCCCGGCAGTGGCGGGCAAGCGCGTCAACTATTCCCTCTGGCGCATGCGAGACGGGGTCGCTGAGCCGTACAAACGCCACGGGGACCTCATCAAGCATCTTGTGAGGTTTCGCGACCACGGCGACTTCCTGAACGTCCGGAAAAGCCGAGATGACGCTCTCGACTTCCGAAGCGGCGACATTCTCCCCGCCGACCTTGAGCATGTCCTTCGACCGATCCGCAAAGATCAGCCAGCCGTCTTCCGAGATCTTCACACGGTCTCCTGTGACGAACCAGCCGTCTTCGTTGAAGGCCGCTTCGGTCGCCACTGGATCATCGAGATATTCGAGAAAGAGCGACAGGCCGCGCTGGCCCCTGATCAGAAGATCGCCGGTCTCTCCCAATCCTGCCGGACGGCCATCGGCTGACACAATGGCGATTTCGTATTCGGGCGCGACCCGGCCCATGGATTTGGGCCGATCAGCATGGTGCACTGAACCGACGATCCCGTGTGTAATTGTTTCCGTCATGCCCCACCAGCCAATCGACCGCACGCCGAAATGCGCGTCCGATGGCAGGTCGCAGACAGCATTCCCCCAGAACCGGAAAGAATGATTGTCGGGAACCGGATACTCAAGAAGGGCCTGGACCATGAACGGCACCATCGACGTCCAGGTGCACTTATGCTTCAGCGCCACAGGCCAGAAACGGGATGCGGAAAAACGCGGTTGCAGCACGATGCCTGCTCCCACCCACAACGATGCCATGACAGAATAGATCTGCGCGTTTGTGTGAAACATCGGAAGATAGACCAGGTGGACGTCCTCTGGCCCGAGCCCCTCATGCAGGGCGCTCACCCTTCCGCCCCACAGGGCGTTCGCATGGGTCCACACAACGCCCTTTGGACGCGATGTCGTGCCAGACGTGAACTGAACACCGAAGGGAGCGGTACAGTCGGCGTCCCGGTCCGGCAGAGTCGCCGATGCGCCGGACAGGCTTTCGAACGGTTCGTAGGATCCTGCCATTTCTGCCGGCGGCTCCCCCGTATCGGTGGTGGTGACCACAATCCACTCCGCGCCGCCGAAGGCGTCGGCGATCAGGTCGGCGAACTTTGGCTGGGTGATGGCAGCGCGTGCTTTTGACTTTTCGGCAAAGTAGGAAAGTTCAGCCTTGCTGGACTTCGAATTCGTCGTGACAGCAACGGCCCCAATCCAGGCACAGCCTAGCCAGGCGAACATCTGCTCCGGGCAGTTGTCCAGATGCACGATGACCCGGTCGCCAGCCCGAATGCCACGCGCATAAAGCCCCGCGCCAACTTCCTTCAGCCTGCTGACGAACTCGCCATACGTCCAGATCTCTTCCTGTCCATCCAGAGGTTCCCAGATGAGACAGGGCTTGTCGCCAAACCGCGCAGCCTGACGGTTTAGAAGCGTGCGGATATCCCAGCCGGCGAATGGATTGCAGGCAGGATCAATAGTTGAAGGTCGCATGCTTGAAGAGGACTCCTGGGTCAGCCTGAGTGGCAGGATGGACTAAACGTCCTTGCCGAGCAGTTTCGCGACACGTGTCATCGTGGCGGCAAACTTGCCGATATAAGGCGTTGGAACTGTGCTGGCGCTCCGTTTACCGATCCTGGGTCTGACCTTCAGCTCCTCGACCGGAACCCCGGAATCGAACTTGCGCTTCATTTCGGCCGGATCAAAATCAACGCCAATCGGATTGATGTCGAAATCCGAAGAGCTCATCCACTCATCGACTTCACTGTCTGATTCGAAATTCTCGACCTGCAGCTCAAGCACGTTGCCGTCAGGATCCTGATAATACATGGACGTCGTCGGCCCATGATTGATGCACCATATCGGCTCAATCCCGTCCTCTTGCAGCCGACTCCAGTTCTCCAGGAGCAATGGGAGGGACTCATAGGTAAAAGCGATGTGATCGACGCCTGCGCGGCTCTTGTCCCGGCGCCCGGTCACAGGAAGCTTCGCGATTGCGATCCGGTGGTGCTCGTCATCATAGGTGAGGAACGTCAGATGATCGTTGGAATAGACGATCTCCGCGTTGAGAACATGCTCATACCAGCCCACCATTTTCTGGTGCTGGCCGGTGCGCAGAACGATGTGCGCCAGTGAGGCGGGGCGAATGCGGTCGCTGGCTTCGCGCGAGCGCTTGTACTGCAGCTTCGTTTCCATTTTGGCTCCTCTCATATTGATCGCCAGTCGGCATTTCAGTCACCCGCGCGCGTCCGGCCCTGCCGGTCACAGCGGATAATAGATGTATTCCTGGTCCGGAACTTCAGGGTCCTGGTACCCATCCAGAAACTCCCGCCGCCGCTCCATTGCCGGCCAGATCGGCTCGGCGAGTGTGGCCTCCCAAGACGAAAGCTCGTCTTTCAGGCGGCTCACAATGTCAGGATGGGCGTCGGCAATATTCACGTGCTCGCCGGGATCCTTCTCCAGATCGAACAACCAAGTTTTTTCGGGGAATTCAGATATCTGGAGCTTGTATTTCCCGTCGCGCACGACCCTGTAGTGCTCGGCGCGCCAGAAGAATGGCCGGCTCACTGATGGATCGCTGGAGACTGCATCCGCACCGATAAGGCTTTGGCCATCGAACGTCTCGGGTATTGGCAGACCTGCTGCTTCCAGAATGGTCGGCGCGATATCGAGCAGGCTGACGGGATCTGTCACCAGTTGACCGGGCTGAATGTGTCCCGGCCAGTAGGCATGCATCGGTACAACGATACCGCCCTCGAAGAAGGTCGCCTTCCAGCCGCGATAAGGCAGATTATGAACTGGAATACCGGTGTAGGACGCACCGCCATTGTCGCTGGCAAAGATGATCAGCGTGTCCTCCGACAGGCCGGCCTCATCGACGGCGTCCAGGACCCGTCCGATCGCGTCGTCGAGCTGTTCGACCATCGCATAGTAGACGCGCGTCTTGTGGTCCTTGATGAAGGACAGGCGGTCGTAATAGTCCTGCCGCGCCTGCAGCGGGTTATGCGGCGCATTAAAGGCGAGATAGAGCAGAAACGGGTCTTCCCTGTTCTCGCTGATGAATTCGACGGCCTCATCTGCGAAGGCATCCGTGAGATGCCTGTCCGGATGGATGATTTCACCATCGTCACTAATCGCGTTCGTCACGTTCGCCCAGACCATCGCATCGAAAGGGTCCTCGAGATGGGCGTTGACGATTCCGTCCCTGTCAGCCGGCGCAAAAAGCGCTGCTCCAGCGAGGAAACCGTAGACCCTGTCGAAGCCTTTATCCGCAGGCCGCTTGCCCGGCGCGCTGCCCAGGTGCCATTTGCCAATATGAGCCGTAGAATATCCTGCCGCCTTCAGGCGCTGTGCGATCGTTAGCTCGGAATCCGGAATGCCGATCTCGCTCATGGGCGGATACTGATCCTTGGACGTTCCAGTGTGTTCGGGCCCGGTCTCAGTAACGTCCGCCTGCGTTGCAGGCAGCGATTCAATGTACGGAGGAATGATTGGGTTGAACTCAAAACCGAAGGCCTGCTGGTGTCGTCCGGTCAGAAGCGCCGCCCTGGACGGGGCGCAGACGGCATTTGCCGAATAGGCGTGACTGAAGCGGATACCCGACGTCGCGAGCCGATCTATGTTCGGGGTTCGAACAAGCGGATTCCCGTTGAGCGAAATATCATTGAAGCCAAGGTCATCGGCGAGAATAACAATGATGTTCGGCTGCCGACTGCCCGCCTCGACGACTGCCGCCTCTTGCTCAGTGCCCTGGGCCGGCATGCAAGCCGACACAAGGGCGCAAATGCCGGTCAGAGCAACACGTCTGCCTGCGACAAGAAATCGGTCCATGATCATCTCGAACACCTATGCTTCCTCCTGGCTGGCGCACCCAGCTCATTCGCATGCCGAACCATAAAGCATGCTTTTTATACTTTGCATGCTTTTAAGCTCTATTGTCTCCACCGCAAGGCCCGGGAACAGATTTTCACCCGCGCCGTACGATACGTCAGGCCGTTCAGTGAGCGCCCGCCGGGACATCATCACGCCAGCGCAACTTTGTCGGAAACGCAGCAGCGATCGCCTGCTCAAGACTGGCCTTGGGATTGGCGGGGAGTGACTTTTCACGCCAGGCGACATGGCCATCCGGACGCACCAGTATGGCGCCGTCGCCGGCTATTCCGCAAAGGCGAGCTAGCGCATCATCCTCGTTCTGAACCGCTTGTTGCGGTCCAATTTCCACAAGGTTGATGCCGAAGGAACACTCATCGAGCTCAGCGAGCAGCGATTTCCATGCGCTACCGTCCGGCCCGACAATCATCGTGAACCCATCATAGGACAACAGGTCGTGCACTGACTTGCGAACACCGCCATGCTTCACCCAGAAATGGGGGAACCGGGCTCCGGGCTGAGCATTCGGCCGGTACTCGACCGGGTTTTCCGCCGCATCGACGATCGCCTCGCCATCGCGCACCAGGGCGCCCGCCTCATACACGCTCCCGAGATCCAGTCCGTAGGACACATAGTGCGGCAACTGCCCTTCGATTGCTTCCTGAATCGTCGCTTGCCTTTCGGCCGCAGCTTGACCGCCTTGTCTCAGGATGGCGATATTCGTCTCCGATAAATCCGCATCTTCTCCAAGGCCGATGGCATTTGGCACCTCTACCCCCCTCAGCATATTCGTCAGGCTGTGTTGGCAGTTCACCAAGGCCATCGGGCGGCACTCGGTTTCATAGGTCTCAAGCAGGCTGGCTTCGGCATTGCCGCTCAGGACTTCTCTCAGTTTCCAGATAAAATTGTACACGTCCTGGGCGCCGGTATTCAGCCCCAGACCACCTGTTGGCGGGAAACGGTGAGCGGCGTCACCAACGAGAAAAACACGTCCTTCGCCATAGGACTTGGCGACCTGCGCATTCATCACCCAGGTATCGAGGCTTTTGATTTCAAACGGATGCGACTCGTCTCCAATAATGTTGCGCAGATAGTCGGCGCACACTGCTTCAGTGAAATCTTCTGGGGAATGGGTCTCGGGATTGTACTGGATCATCAGAACCGAGCGTTCCTTGTCATCGTGCACGACCAGTATTCCTGGGGTCTTCAGGTTCAGGCACCAGTGCACCACCCCTTCCCTGCCCTTCAACAGCCCGGCAAGGTCGCTTTTGAAATAGACGGTGATGAAATGAGCAATGCCGACAGGCCCCTCCATTTCAATTCCCATTCGGCGCCGCGTGCCGCTGCCAGCACCTTCAGCGCTGATCAGATAGTCTGAGCGAACCTGATAGTCCTGTCCGTTCTCATCCGACAGATCGACGATCACCCCGTCAGACGTTTGCGCGTGGCCGGTGCATCGCGTGCCAAAACGGATGGTAGCGACCTCGCTCTGTTGGGCTTTCTCGAAGAGGATCTCCTCGAGCTGGTCCTGCGGCAGGTTTGCTGCGCGCGTCGGGCTTAGCGATTCCAGGAAATCCTGCCCGCTCCGCCGCGCACCGATGTCCAGAGCCCCGTAGCTCAGCCCCTTGAGCTGATCGAAGTAGGTGATGTAGCGCTGCTTCTCCACCACCGTCGCGGCGTCCAGAATTCGGGTATCCACGCCAATTTGCCGAAATATTTCCAAAGAGCGGGTGTTCAGCACATGCGCCTGCGGCGCCCTGTGGAGCCCTTGGCGGGCCTCAACCACGAGGTGCTCGATGCCATGACGAGTCAGCAGCGCGGACGCCAGAAGCCCGGAAGGCCCGCCCCCTACGATTGTTACCGGGAATTCCCTCATGGCCGCCGCTCCTCTTCCTTGTGAATTTCATCTGTCTCGGAAAATAAAACCGAATTTGTGCATACTTTTTGTATTATTGCATGCTTGTTGGCAACCATGAATCTGTCAGTACGCATGGTCATTTCTGTCGCACCCATGAACTGGAAGCGTGATAATGGAACTGCGCCGAGCTGGAGAAAACCTCGGATTCTTCAAGCGCACTACAGACCAGGGTAGAGCGTGATGGTTGGGCAGGCTGCAGTGGTCCGCCAGTCATTGTGCAAACACAGGATGGCCGGCCAATTTGAAGTCGATTGAGCTGCAGGTGCATGCAATCTTGTCGATTCCGACAAACGCGTCTAAACTACAATGAGTGTAAAACACAGGGATGTTCCGTGGCCACTCAAACCGAATATATTGTCACCAAACTGCGCGAACTGCTCATGACGGGCGAGTTCGAGGCTGGTCAACGTATGCAAGAGAAGCATATCGCCGAGAGGCTCGACACATCCCGGACGCCAGTGAAGCTCGCCCTCACCGAACTGGCAAATGAGGGCCTGCTCGAATACACGCCAAATCGCGGCTTCGTCGTCCGGCGTTTTTCGATCAAGCATATTATGGTTGCTGTTGACGTTCGCGAAACACTCGAAGGCATGGCAGCCCGGCTGGCAGCTCATAATGGCATTTCGCGTGAAATGAACTCGGACCTGAAGGGGTATCTTCTTCAGGTTGATGGCCTCCTGCTGAAAGAAGAGCTCGACTATTCAGATGCCCTGATGTTCGCCGACATCAACGGAAAGTTTCACAATGCCATCATCAAGGCGGCGGACAATGAAGTGCTTTGTGAAATGATGCAGAAATTCGAATCCATTCCGCTCGCCGCGGCCAAATCCATCGCGGCAACGACCCGCGACTTCCAATCAATTCGAGCCGTGATCGAACGCGCCCAGCAGGACCATAAATGGGTCTACGAGGCGATTGTTGCGCGCGACTCTGTCCGGGCAGAAAACGCCCTGAAGCAGCATATCCACAATGCGCGTCAAAACCTCGAACGCGTTCTCACATCGCTTCAGGAGAACTCTGAAGAAATCGAGCGCTATCCATTCCTGCGACTTGTCAAAGACTGATCACCAGAACTCGTTCCGATTTCTTGCGGCTCAATAGTGAGCGCGCTGCCTCCTCCATTAGATCACTGATTTAGCCAATCAGTATTTGCCGTCAGGATGGCGTCAACGCTGTCGGGCCTGTCCACGCCGGGCAGGTCCTGGCTTACCGGCCGGCCAGACAATTCCAGCAGGTAGGAGAGATATCGATATGAAGCGCGATAGGTTGCGAGGCGCTCGCGATCGACACTCACTGCCTCTCCCGGGACGGCGGGCTGCAGTGTATCCATGACATAAATGCCCGTCAGATGATTGATGAGCCAATTTGAAGCACGTCGCTCGACGCGAAAAAGCATGCGTCCGTGGCCGATGAGCAGCACCTCCACATTGTTCATCAAAGTCCGCAGGTGAATGGCTACGCCAACATTAACATTCGCGCGATCACCTTTGATATCAACAAGGCAGGGCTCCATTTTGTGGAATGAAGCGCTGCCGCTGTCCGCCGCCTCGCGGGAGACGTCGACAAAATCGAAACCGCTTCCCCTGAACCAGGAAATATCGATAGTGGAGTTGCCCGAATAGCACGCCCGCATCTGATCCCACCTGCCAGTATCGCGCGCAACGCGTTCCTGGAGGATGAGATGACCTATCCTGACCCTGTCAAGCTGTTCGTTGTCTGACATGTCCCCTCCCTCCAGGCATTCGCCCTTTGCCGTTTCGCCGGAGGCACAACCGCCGACCAGCCCTGCCATCTCGACGAAAGCTGAGCTAGCGTGAGATCGCGTCCCAAAAAAGCGGCCGCGCTGCACGGTTCGTGAGCGCGGCCAGTCCAACAAGACGCGGGAGGAACTAGAAGCTGAACCGCACCTTTGCCCCGTAACGAATACCATCAGAATAATTCGTCAGAACTTCCGTCTGGCGGCGAAGAAGGATTCGGGGGAAGGTTTCGTCCGTCACATTGTCGGCAAAGACCGATATCCGCATCCCCTCATTTGGCGACGTCAGCGACATTCTGAGCTGTCCGGTATTGTAGGCATCCTGCTGTGTGACAGGATCATCATCAAAGACGTCATGGTTCTGTTCGCTTGACCAGAACCAGTCTGCGCCGAGACCCAGGGTCCACAAATTGTTCAACTGCTTCTGATAGTCGATCGTCGCAGACAATGTGTGTTCCGGGCTGTTCGGCATCGTATTCCCGCTCAGGTCGTCACCGGTCAGAGGCAGAACAAAATCCTGGAACGTGGCATCGAGGTAGTTGTAGCCGGCGCGCAGCAGCAACTCGTCCGTCGGGAGCCAGGTGACGTCCAGTTCGAGCCCTTTGATCTCTGCCTCGGCTGCGTTGCGGGTGACCGAAGATGGACTTCCATCGACCACTTCAACCCGCTGCAGCTGCAAATTTGCATAATCATACTGGTAGGCTGCGGAGTTCACGCGGAGGGTCTTGTTGAGCAGGTCCGCCTTCACGCCAATTTCGTAGGCGTCAATGTCTTCCGGCTCGAAGACGAGATCTGCAAGCGCTTCGCGGAACGCCGTGAACTGCACGCCGCCGCTCTTGAAGCCCTGATTATAGCTTGCATAAAGCAACACATTTTCGGTCGGGTTGAACTCGAGCGACGCCTTGGGATCAAAACTGTCAAAGGTCAGCTCGCCAGTCGTCTCATAAGGCACGGCTACCGGTGGGACACCCGGAGCATTCGACTCCGCCGCGAGGGTGTAATTCTTCGTGTCCTCAGTGTACCGACCGCCAAGTGTCAGGCTGAGGCGGTCAGTGAGATTGAATTCATACTGGCCGAATATCGCCCAACTCTCTGTCTCGAGGTCAACAATCGCCGAATCCCTTGCAATGTTGCCCCCCGCCAGAGCGTATGGAACCGACGCACTATACCAGTTGAAACCATCCGACCGTGATGCATCATCATTATAGAAGAATAGGCCCGCAATGAAGTTTGCGTTCGAAACGCGAAGCTCTTGCGAGAAGGTGGTCGATTCTTCCTCGATAGCCGTCCGGCCAACATCAGCGGATGTTCTGTCAAAGTCCTCAATGGCATCGAATTCGCTGTCCCTGTAGGCAGAGATCGAGGTCAATGTCAGGTCGCCGAAATCCTTCTCGATTCTGAGTATCGGCATGATTGATTTAATGTTGAGGCCACCATCTAGGTTCGCCGTCGCGAGAAACGGATCATCATTGACCGTGACTGTAGAGCCCGGCGGAAACAGGAATAACGGCAAAGCCTGGGAGTTCGGAAGCGTTGCCTCGCTACCGGCCAGGATGGCGTCAGCTTCGATGTCTGTGTACTGGAGGCTGGCCGTGATCGAGAGCGTGCTGTCGGGTTCGAATTTGAGTTTCGCGATCGCTGCCCGCGATGTCTCGTCATTCGTGTTGCCGGTGAGGTCGTTTTTGACATAGCCGCCCTCCGTCTCCTCACCATAGTTCAGACTGGCGCTGACTGTGTCGCTGAGCGGTCCCGCAACTCGTCCCTTGAAGGAATAGCTATCCTTGTTGCCGATCCCCGCCTCAACAAATCCCTCGAACGTGTCTGACGGGTCTTTTGTAATGACGCTTATGGCACCACCAGGGGTATTCCGGCCGAAAAGAGTGCCCTGAGGTCCCTTTAGAACTTCGATACGTTCAACATCGAGCAATGCGAATTCGGCGCCGCTGAACCGGGGAATGTAGACTTCGTCAATAAAGACGCCCACGGACGGATCCGATCCGATGTCGAACTTCTGGCTGCCAACGCCCCTGATCCGGATGCGCGTCCTTGCGGCATCTGACTGAACGATATTCAGGCCGGGCGTGAAACGTGCCAGATCTTCCACGGCGACGATGTTTGCTTCTTCTGCCATGTCGCCAGAGAAAGCCGTCAGCGCCACGGGCACGTCCTGGCTCGATTCTTCTCTTTTCTGCGCCGTCACCGTAACAGTCCCCAACCTTTTCGATTGGTCGTTCGCATCTTCAGCGCTAGCGTCCTGCGCGTACGCAGACGCCGGCACAAGAGCCACCAGGGCCGTCACCAGTGAAGTGGCAGCACAGTATCCCGATTTTATTTTAAGCAAGTTGTTTCCTCCCTATGCACAATTGCTTGGCTATGCACGTCGTTTCGTGCGGGCTTTCTTGAGAGCCCGTGCTGAAAATCGCCATTCTTATGCGTGCAAACGCAACATTGCATACATTTACGTATTTTGCATGTCAATGTCGGTCTTTGTGCTGTTTTGTACACAGTGTGCCCGTTCAGAAATCGCCCTCAGGGCGCATCAGAGAAGAGCCACGACCACCCCGGATTCGCGCCCTTATTTGCCAGATCTGGCGGCAGCAGGGATTACCGATGAGAACTCATGACGTCCCGAAACGAAGGTGAGCACGGAGCTTTTCAGCGAGATCCTTAGCAACGGTGGTATGAGCTCTTGCCTTTATGACATGGGGCTGGGGGGGGGTAGCGATGCACCCCGCTTCGGCGCTCAACAACCGTGTGGACTGGGCCAAGCTTGGTCGCGACCATGGAGGCAGCAATGCCAGCCGGCCGCGACACAAACGATGAGTAAATCTCTCATATCCCGTTTCACGGGTCAGGCTTCCAGGGCAACTGTGTTCTTCAGGCTTCCAATCGGGGAGATCCTGATCTCCACCTCTTCACCTGGCTTCAGCCAACGCGGAGGCGTCCGTTTCGCACCGACACCTCCTGGCGTTCCCGTCGCGATCACGTCCCCCGGCGACAGGTTCGTGAATTGAGAAACATAGGAGATGACATCCGCAACGCCGAAAATCATGAGGTCTCCACGCGTGGATTGCATCTGCTCGCCGGCGACGTAAGTCTCAAGACCGAACGCGGCGGGATCGCCCGCTTCGTCGGCCGTCATGATCCAGGGGCCGAGACTGCCAGACTTGGGAAAGTTCTTTCCCGCCGTTGGGGAATGCATCTGAAACGCCCTGATACTGCCATCGAAAAAGCATGTGTAGCCAAAGACATGACCTGCAGCGCTGTCGGGCGATATCCGGCGCCCTCCCTTGCCGATCACGACCGCAATTTCACCCTCAAAGTCGAACGTGTCCGACTCGGGCGGAAGCAGGACATCTGAGCCGTCGCCCACGATCGAGTCTTGCCATCTGGCAAAAAGAGCCGGTGCCTCACCCATGTCCGAGTGCGTTTCCTCGACATGAGTCTTGTAGTTGAAACCAAGGCAAATCAGCTTCGACGCAGGATGAATTGGCGGAAGCAGGTCGACCTCGCTCAAAGGTATGCTTCTGCCAGCCCCCGCGAGTAGATCGTTGATTTCAGTTTCTGTTCTGGATGACAGGGTGAATGGCGCCTGGAGCGCATCTGGAACCTCAGACAGATGCGCGACGCGAACCTGGTCACCTTCGACGACACCTTCACCGAACAGGTTCTGGAAAGAGAATTTGACGATTTTCATGATTAGCCCTCCACTTGACGAAAGACGGCTTGGGCGGATCGTTCTTTGATGCGCCAGCCCTGCGGAGTGAGCACGAAAGTGTCGTGGTACTCCCCGAGGGCAGCTGGAGACATGAGAGGCAGCGGCCCCTCGGAATCAGCCGCCCGGCTTCCTTCAAACAGCAGAAAATAGGTGACCCCAGTCGCTTCATTCGGGCTCACCAGGTTCACGTCGATATTTGTACAAACATGACGGGTGACGCGTTCGGGCGGACGCTTTTCCAGAAACGCGCGCAGCTGGTCAGGGCCATCGAGAACCTGGCCAGCCCGGGAAAACGAACCATCGTCCGAAAACAGAGTCGCAACGTCCTCAGCCCGCCCCTGGTCGACATAATTTGCAAATCTGATCGACAGCCTTTCACACTGCTTTTCGATCAAAGCGCGCTGCATCTCATCCATTTTATTCTTCCCTTCACGTTAAGTGCATCACCCCTGAGTACAGCGGCGACGCTTATCTCAATTGCTGAGCGGCGACCTCTCAGCCCCTTGAAAAGCAATGGTAATCGTGGCCCTGGAGCAGGCCTGCCAGGGCTGAGCAGGCTCTCACCCTGGACACATGATTCTGGGTCACTGCTTTTGTCGTGGCCAAACCCGACCGCCCTCTCCAACTGCCTGATGTTCGAGTTGACACAGCATTATTGCATGCACTAGTCAAGTTGCATGCAATTACTGAAAAGGCGGGTTATGAGCACGGTCACACAAACCGATTGTCTGGCATGGAAGCTTGTCAGCCGTCCCGCAGCCGATGTGCGGGCCGATCACTTCGAGCTTGCGAAAGTCGACTTGCCCGAACTTCAGGACGGGGAAGTCCTGGTCAAGGCACGCTATTTGTCAATCGAGCCCCTGCTTCGCGGGCGCCTCATGGACAGATCAAGTTACGCCGCAGCTGTCCACCCCGGTGAAGTCATGACCGGTCGAGCACTCAGCGAAGTCGTCGCATCGCGATCTGAGCAATTCAAATCTGGAGACATCGTTGAACACTGGCTCGGCTGGCGAGAGCAAGCCGTGGTCAACGCCAATGAGCTCAGGGCCGTTGAGACCGGTCCCTGGCCTATCTCGGCAAGTCTGGGGGTTCTCGGCTCATCCGGACTGTCCGCCTATCTGGCCTTGACTGAGATTGGACAGCCTCAACCGGGCGATACGGTTCTTGTTACGGCTGCATCGGGCGCTGTGGGCGCACTCGTCGTCCAGATCGCAAAGAAGCTTGGCTGTAGGGTCATCGGCGTCGCGGGCAGCCCCGAGAAATGTCGCTTCGTGACGTCAATCGGCGCCGACGCGACCATCAACTACAAGACGGACGATGTGGAATCCGCGATCCAGCAGGCTGCTCCGGATGGCATCAATGTCTTCTTCGATTCCGTTGGCGGAACAATTCACGATGCTGCCATGAGCCATCTCGCCTTGCACGCCCGGGTCGTCGTCTTTGGAACGATGGATTTCTACGCAAATCCAGATCGGCCCGACACCGGACCAAGGCATCTAAGAACGATCCTTGTAAAGCGGGCAATGCTGAGAGGATTCCTCATCCGTGACTTCGAAGACAAGGTTCCCGAGGCCCTTTCGCGCCTGGCGGCCTGGTGGCGTGAAGGCGAACTGACCGCCCGGGAAGATATCCGAAAGGGGTTCGAAAAAGCCCCGCAAGCGCTCGCCGATGTGATTGCCGGCCGGGCGCAAGGCAAAGTTCTGGTCGAGGTCAATTAGACATGCAGCATGGTACTCTCCTTTCCGGGCTCGAAGCTCTGGCCTTGCTTCCACTCCTCCAATCCGATCTCGATCGGGCGTCAAACCTCAATACGGCTGCCTTCATCTCCGGCTATAGAGGCTCGCCGCTCGGCGGGCTCGATCAGATGTTCAAACGCAAGCAAGTTGAGTTTGCTGAACGCAGCATCGTTTTTCAGCCTGGTGTGAACGAAGAACTCGCCGCCACTGCAGTTTGGGGGTCTCAACAGGGGCAAGTTCTCCAGGAACATCGGTTCGATGGTGTCTTCGCGATGTGGTATGGCAAGGGACCGGGTGTCGACCGCGCTGGTGATGCCCTGAGACACGGAAACCTCGCTGGCGCAGCAGAACATGGCGGTGTGCTTGTCGTTGCTGGTGACGACCATCAGGGCAAGTCATCGACGACGGCCCACCAGAGCGATCACACGCTGGCCTCCTTTTCTATTCCCGTCCTGGCCCCTTCGACCATTCCTGAAATCATCGAGTTCGGCCTGAAGGGCTGGGCGATGTCCCGTTATTCGGGGCTGTGGATCGGCTTGAAATGCGTGAACGAGCTCGCGGAAGCCTCGACGATTTCACCGCTGCCGTCGGCGCCCGTGATAAACCGCCCCAACAACCCTGCCCCGGCACCGCCCGAAGGCGTCAATGTGCAATGGCGCTACGAGCCGATGGCAGCTGATGCTCGTCTTCAAGAGTTCAGGCTACCCCGTATCCATGAGTTTGCCCGCGCAAACGAGATCGACCGGGTCATCACCCGCCCGGCGCACAAACGCATCGGCATCGTCACATCGGGCAAAGCCTATGGCGATGTCCTGGATGCGCTTGATCTCCTCGGCCTCAATCCCGAAAGCGCCGCGGACCTTGGGATTGGCATCTACAAGATCGGTCTCGTCTGGCCGATTGATCCCGATGCGGCCCGGCGTTTTGCCGAAGGTTACGACGAACTGATCATCGTCGAAGAGAAGCGCAACCTCATCGAAGACCAGATCCGCGCGGCCCTCTACGACCTGCCCGAACCGCGTCCGGCGATAAGCGGAAAGATGACGTCCGGCGGCCAGTACCAGCTACCGGCAGCAAAATCGCTGGACGCCAGGACCGTTGCGGGCGCCATTCTTCCCAAATTGCGCGCCAGGGATATCGAAGCCCCTCGGGCATCAGCGCTTGATGAGCCGGGCCCTGCGGCGCTCCTTAACGCGCCTGCCCCAATTTCTCGCCTGCCCTATTTCTGTTCGGGCTGCCCCCATAACCGGTCGACCAAGGTCGAAGACGGCGAGATCGCCCTCTCCGGAATTGGGTGTCACACCATGGCGATGTGGATGGACCGCAAAACCCTTCCGCCCACCCAGATGGGCGGCGAAGGGGCGAACTGGGTTGGCATGGCCCCGTTCTCAAATCGCCAGCATATCTTCCAGAATCTTGGTGATGGGACCTATTTCCACTCTGGCACCCTCGCCATCCGGCAAGCAGTGGCGGGTAAGGTGAACATCACCTACAAGGTTCTGTTCAATGACGCTGTGGCGATGACGGGCGGCCAGGAACATGACGGCGCGTTGTCGCCTGAGATCATTGCCAGTCAGTGTCTGGCAGAGGGCGTTGCCGAGGTCGCCATCGTTGCGGAGTTCCCGAAGCGCTATCGCACGCCCTTGCCCGGCAAGGTAAAGGTCTATCCCCGAACCGAATTCGAAACCGTCCAGAAACAACTGGCCCAAATCCCCGGCGTCACGGTTCTGATTTTCGATCAGGTTTGCGCCGCGGAGAAGCGCCGCATGCGGAAGCGGGGACAGCTCGAAACACCCGCCGAACAGGTCGAGATCAATGAAGCTGTGTGCGAGGGATGCGGAGACTGTTCGAAGAAATCGAACTGCGTCTCGATCGCGCCGCTGAAGACGCCACTCGGTGTGAAGCGCCGCATCGACCATGCAAGCTGCAATCAGGATTTTTCCTGTGTCGAGGGCTTCTGCCCCTCCTTCGTATCCATCGAGGGCAAGCAGGTTGAAAGCCCGCCTTCAACGACGGGCGACATAAAAGCCCCAGCGGCATTTGTCGGTGACAGCAGCAGAACCTGGAATGTCCTGCTTACTGGCATCGGCGGTACGGGCATCGTCACCCTTGGACAGATCATCAGCCGCGCCGCAAAGATCGAAGGCCGCACGGCTCACACTTTCGACATGACCGGCCTTGCCCAGAAGAATGGAGCGGTGGTCACCCATGTCCGGATCGGAAATGACGAGCCGATCAAAAGCCCGCAAATTCAGGCAGGAGAAGCCGATGTCCTGATCGCCTGCGACCCGATCGCAGCGACGCAAAATCTCGCCTTTCCAATGCTGAATCCGGATCACACGATTGCGATCGCTGACGAACATGCCGAACCGACTGCACACTTTCAGCTGGATCCGGATTTCCAGTTCTCCGAGAGCGATGTGCAGGCCTATCTGGCGGGCGGTGTGCGGGACTTGGCGGTCCTGTCGGCACACGATCTGGCACGGGAAAAGATCGGCGGTCCGCATGCGGCGAATCTCATCCTGCTCGGCGCCGCCGCACAGTCTGGATACCTGCCGGTAAAAATTGAATCGATTGAGGCCGCGATCCAGGAACTGGGCGTTTCGGTCAGCAAGAATCTCGCGGCGCTCCAGCTTGGCCGAAGCGAGATAATCGCTGCTGGCAGCAGGCGCGGCTCAGGCGAACCGACCCAGACCTTGTCGCCGTCCCGCCAGTTCCTGACAGAGAAGGTGCGGTCCTATGGCGGTTCAAAGCTGGCCGAACGTTTCGAGCAACTGGTTAAACGCGCTGAAGCCGCTGAAGCTGACGTCAGCGGAACGCCGAATGGCTTTGCGGACGCTGTTGCGAGCAGCTATGCCAAATTGCTCACCTACAAGGACGAGTATGAAGTCGCCCGCCTTCTGACATCACCGGAATTCGAGCAACGGCTGCGCGAAAAGTACGGAGCCAAGGCGAAGGTCTCCTACCATATGGCGCCGCCGGTCATCGCGCGGAAGTCCGGCCCCTCGGGCCACCCTCAGAAGATCAAGTTCGGACCGTGGATGCGGCCCTGCCTCAAGATACTTGCCAAATTCAGCTTTCTGCGTGGCACGCCTTTCGACCCCTTCGGCTGGACGGAAGACCGCAAGCTGGAACGCCAGCTCATCCCTGAATTCGAAGCACTCGTGGACCGCGCCATCGCGTCCCTGGACGAAACCTCCCTGCACCACTGGACGGGGCGGATCGAAGCGATCCAGCACGTTCGGGGCTATGGTCATGTGAAGGCCCAGAATTACGAGGACTGGCGAAAGCAGGATGGCGAGCTTGAACAGGCGCGGAGCGCCAGGACCTCTGCCGGCGCGACGCCATGATCGACGTCATCAATGGCCGGCTCATCGTCCGCAGGATTTTCGGCACGGATTTCAAAGACCTGCAAAGCATCACCGGCGCGCCATTTCATAAAGAATAACAAATAGGAGGAAGCCAGAATGACGCCATTCATCACCCACGTGGCTTTATATTGTGCCGATGTTCAGAAGACTGCCGACTGGTACGTCAACGTATTTGGCATGCGCGTGCTAGCGAGTTCACCGGGGCGGTTTTTCGCCTTGAGCTTTGGGGAGAAACATCACGACCTGGCTTTGGCCCAGGCAGCCGAGGAATTCGGCCCGCCGCAAGTCAAGAAAGTGGGCCTCTACCACTTCGCAATTGATACGGGCTCTTTTGACAATTCCATGAGGATCTACGACCGCGCGCTCGCCGCAGGCGTGTCCGCTGAAAAGGCCATAGACCACAGGCTGGGCAAAGGCATCTACGTCCGCGACCCGGATCAGAATCTCATCGAGCTGTGGTCAGAAACCTATCCTTCCTACGCTGAGGGAATTGCCACGATTCCGCAAATGGATCCCCCCTTTGAAGAGAACCCGATAGGCTGGCCCATGAACATTTCGGAAATCCACGAAAAGTGGAAATCCGAAAATGCCGGCTAGTATTTCCGGTCCGGTCGGACTCGAAAGACCGCAATCAGCCGCTTTGGCATGGAGCGCCGTGGCAGTCCTGTGCACGCTTTATGTCATCTCATTTGTTGACCGGATGATCCTTGCGCTCCTTGTCGACCCCGTCACCCAGGACCTCGGCATCAGCGACACGCAAATCGGTCTGCTCATCGGTATCGGATTTGCGCTGGTTTACGTGCTGATCGGTTTGCCGCTTGCCCATTTCGTAGACGCCGGCGCGAGACGGCTCGTATTGGTCGGCGGGGCTACCTTGTGGAGTGTCGCGACGATTGGCTCCGGCTTTGCCGAAAGCTTTTCACAGCTCGCCATTGGTCGTCTTGGAGTGGCAGTCGGAGAGGCCGCACTCACACCCGTCGCTATTGCTGTGATTGCCGATATGTTCCCCAAAGCGCAGCGAGCATTGCCGACCAGTATATATATGGCGGTCGGCATACTCATGGGGTCGGGTTCATTCTTTATCGGAGGCCTTGCGGTAGACGCCGCGACACATCTCTCTGCCGCTATAAGTATGGATGTCTGGCGCACGACCCTGATTATCGTCGGAACGCCGGGTCTATTTCTCGCGCTTATCGCGGCATTTCTGATTGGCCCGCCAAGCCGTGCCGTCCAGAATGAAGGGGCGGTACCCATTGCGACTGCACAGCAAGTCCTGTCGTACCTTCTCCACGAAGGGCGCTTCTTTGTCCTGATGTTCCTGAGCGTCGGCACACTTGCCGCGCTTGCTATGGGCTTGCTTTCCTGGGCCCCGACTCTTCTGGTTCGAACCTATTCCTTTGGATTATCAGAAGCTGGTATCGCACTCGGTTCAGTCGGCGTCCCAGCCGGCATTGTGGGCACAGTGTGCGGTCCCCTGATCGTCCGGCGGCTGGCCACAGGTCTTGGCGGCAGCAATACACCATTCGTCATTGGCATAGCGGCGCTGCTTGCGGGCGCTTCGCTCAGCTTCGGATTGATGTCAGGGCAGACGGTGCTGTTTCTCATCAGTCTGGGGGTCACCTATATGTTCCTGTCCGCGGCGATGGTGATGCCTGCCATCGTCATTCAGGAGGCTTCGCCACCCGCAATGCGAGCCAGATTGATGGCGACGCATCTGCTTTCTCTCGGATTGCTCGGGCAAGGGCTCGGGCCTGTGGTGGTCGCGCGCCTGAGCGATCAGATCGGCGGGACACAATCCTTATCCAACGCAATCGTGCTGACGGCGATTGGAGCGACCATCATGGCCATGATTTTCGCCTGGTTTATGCATCGCCGGATAGACCAGACAAAAGCGGCATGAAAATCCGGGGTCGCAACTGGGCGTCAAAGCACAGCACTGACCGATAGTGATGGTCCTTTGACGACAAGCATCTGTTTTTAATTGGTTTTCGAATGTCCTTAATCGGTCGCGGGAGACCTCGGATCATTCCCACTCGATGATGAACTAGTTGCGTATCCTGCAATAATTACTGCAGTTCGCAGAATATTGTGGATAACTTTTACCGTCAGCGGCTCCGACAATAAAATTGGCTGGATTTTCAATCATGTAGGCTGTGCCATATGTAAACTTGACAAGCTTTTGGTGCATTCCGGCAACATGCTTGATCCTTTGATCCGAACTGCGTCTCAAGCGCCCAATTTACACGACACATTCAACTTCGTTTCTGCTTCAGAAGCCATGCAAATATTCGCGTGAGAATACAAATTCGCTCGCTAAAAGAAGCCTACCCGACACGCTAGCGCTGATGAACGATAGCCCTGCGCACCAGTCGCGCGTTTCGCGCGTGCTAAGCTTACACCGATGTATATTGGCCGAACGGCGTAATTGAGATCAGTAGGGTAATCACTCCGGCAGGGTTGAGAGGGTAATCTCAAGATATGGAACACACTATGAAAAATGCTCCTATTAAGATCTTTGCCGCAGCGCTCGTGATGATTTCCGGAACGACTGCGGCCTTTGCCAGCGAAAATAGCCGAGAGGATGATTCCGAAAGCGAGGCTGCAGCATTCCTCGCTTCGACTGTATCGCTTCGTGATGCGGTGCGCATTGCCGAAGAAGCTGGCGATGGCCGGGCCTTGTCTGGTGAGTTCGAAGAAGAAGATGGCCACTGGGCCTACTCGATAGAGGTCCTGCGATCTGACAATGAAGAAGTCGAAGTGATCATCGACGCGGCGACTGGCGAAGTGCTGAAAACCGAGATGGAAGACTGACAGAACCGGTCGGCGCAGGGGGCTGAAACATGAAAATACTGCTGGTCGAGGATGATGACGTCACCCGCAAATATGTGCTCGATGGCCTCCGCGGCGCCGGACACGTAGTGGACGATGCTACAGACGGCATCGACGGGCTGACCCTGGCGCTTCGCGCTTCGTATGACGCTGCCATCCTCGACCGCATGCTTCCCGGCATGGACGGATTGTCCATGTTGAAAGCGATGCGGGGCGCCAATGTACAGACCCCTGTCCTGTTCCTCACGGCGGTCAGCGGTGTTGATGACCGTGTCGAAGGCCTGGAAGCCGGCGCCGATGACTACCTGACCAAACCGTTCGCCTTCTCCGAACTTTCAGCTCGCCTCGGCGCCATTAGCAGGCGCCCCACCCAGGTAGTTGAGCAGACTCGACTAACTGTTGCCGATCTCGAAATGGATCTGGTGCGCCGGTCCGTGACGCGCGCCGGACAACCTATTGAGCTCCTCACAAAGGAATTCCAGCTCCTTGAATATTTCATGCGGTCCGAAGGGCGTGTGCTGTCGCGAACCATGCTGCTCGAGCAGGTCTGGGATTTCCATTTCGACCCTCAGACGACAGTGGTCGAGACCCATATCAGCCGCTTGCGCGCCAAGATCGACAAACCCTTTGAGACTGAGCTTCTACATACGATCAAGAATGTAGGATACACGCTTCGTGTTTAGCCGGGATCTTCTTCGAAGCACGTACTTTCGTTTTGCCATGGTTCTGGCAGGCCTATTCGTCTTGGCCAATCTCGGCGCGGGCTGGATTGCCTTCCAGGCGATCCATGACGACCTTGATCGCCGCGTGGAACAGGCTGCCGTCTTGATGTCGGTCGAACTGGCTGACACCTTTGAGAGAGATGGAAGAGACGCGCTTGTCGAGGCGACTAGGGCGCGTGCTACTGCACTAGACCCTGAGGATGACATCGTCTGGCTCGGACTTGCGGATGGAACATTTCTCGCCGGTCACCGCCTGCCCGATCCACAAGACCTGGCAGTCGGTGATGTGTCCGGAACCCGGCTGGGACAGGACGATGACGACACATACCTCCTGACAAGCCGGCAAATCGGTGATCTTCGCCTGATTACCGCGCGCAGTTATGAAGATACAGACGATATTGCCCGCACGGTGCTCAAGTCCTTCGGTGCGGCGACCCTGATTGTAACGCTCCTTTCGGCACTGGTTGCCTTCATATTGTCCCGCCGCGGACAGTTGCGGATCGAAGCGATCTCAAGCGTTCTGAGCAAGGTTGCCGCAGGGGAGATGCAGCAAAGAATAGAAACGCATGGGCACAGCGACGATCTCGGCCGACTGTCCGAGCGTATCAATGATGCGCTTGAACAACTGGAGGCCACCGTTCTTGGCATAAAACAGGTCAGCGCTGATATCGCCCATGACCTGCGCACGCCCATCAATCGTCTCGGCATCCAGGTTGAGAGCCTGACCCTGGAAGCAAGCAACCAGCCGGCGCTTCAGGACAAACTGAATCAGGCGTCGTCGAATATCCGTCAGATCACCAACACATTCGATGCGCTGTTACGAATCTCGCAAATCGAAGCGGGGGCCCGCAAGGCCAAATTTCGCGCTGTCCCGATCGCCGGTATCGCAGCAGCCCTGTACGAGGCCTATGCTGCAGTCTGCGACGATGCGGGACAGACATTACTGGTTTCTTCAAACATGGATGCCAACACGCTCGTACATGGTGATCAGGACCTTCTCACCCAACTTGGCGCCAACCTTATCGAGAATGCGATCAGGCACGCGGGTCAGGGCGCAACAATCCGGCTCGAAACCGGCTCCGGCCTGAATGGCGTCTGGCTTAGCGTATCCGACGATGGACCGGGCATTCCACCAGAGGAATATGAGCGGGTTACAGAGCGGTTCTACCGTCTCGACAAGGCGCGACATACGCCGGGGTCCGGCCTCGGACTTGCCCTGGTGAAGGCTATTGCCGACCTGCATAAGGCCGGGTTGCGACTTTCAGATGCAAAGCCTGGTCTAGCGGTCCGCGTGGGATTTAAACCATTTTCGGAGGCGTTGAAATCACGTGACTGAGCAAGTACAAAACAGCCCCCGCAAGAGAGTATCCGTCTGGCGAGTCAGTCTGGCGGGGACGGGCGTACTGCTTCTCATCCTGTCTGTTCCTATCGCGATCCTGACGCCGTTTCCATTCATACCGATCGGCGTTGGAATTGGCGTGGCGGGCGCGGCTTTGCTGGCCCGCAACTCACGCCAGGGTAAGCAGTGGATGGCAAGACAAATCAACCGGCACCCCAGATTGGATCGAATGGCGCCGCATTGGCTCAAAACCCTTATCCTAGGAGGCGATAATGTTTGATCGGCACAGGGGGAGCCCTCGACTATACCGAAACGCTTGCGGGTTTCGGTCCGTGACCAAACCAAGCTTACGAAGCGCGATCAAAACACCTATGGTCCTGCCAGTTTTTCTTATCCTGGCCGCCTGCGCGACGCCTGTACAGACTTACACAGCGCCTCAGATTTCCGACACGGGCGCTTCGATGTCGACGGCCGCACCTCTTGCTTCAGACGAGCTCGCCGGGCTTGCCGTGCTCGGTAATCCAGACCTGAATGCCATGCGGGCGCGGGCCGGCCTTGCCGAGGCCCAGATCTTTGCCGCAGGGCTACTGCCCGATCCCAGCCTTAGCCTGGGTGTGGATGCGCCGCTGAACGGAACCAATGAAGTCCTCGCCATCGCGGGGTCTCTGGGACTTGATCTGGCAGGACTTTCGACCCGACCTGCCAGGCTTGAGGCAGCCAAAGCCAATGCGGCCAGTGTTCGCCAGGACATAGTCTGGGCTGAATGGCTAACACGGCAGAATGCCAAGCTGCTGGCCTGCCGGATATCATGGCTCGAAGAGGTGCGGCAAAAGACGATCCAATATCGGCAAGTCGCCGATCAGGACCTCGATCGCACCCTGCGCGCAGCTGGGCGCGGCGACATCGCCGCCGTTGAGGTCGATGCCCGGCGGCTGAGCGCCGCAGATGCCGCCGATCGGGACCGCACAGCAGAGAGCCAGCTTGCCGCAGCGCGCCTCGATTTAAATCGCCTGCTCGGCGTCTCGCCAAGCCTCACGATTCTTGTAGAAAAGCCGCCAGCGTTCAGTGCCGATCTTCCCGCGATGCCGGACCTCTTTGCGCGCGCTCTGGAGCTGCGCGCAGACCTGAAAGGTCTGCGGGACGGTTTGAGCGCGGCCAGCGCAGGGGTTGCTGTCGCCGACGCGTCCCGCTTCCCGCTACCTTCAATTGCCATCAATGCCGGGCGAGACACAGGCAACATCCGTACCCTTGGACCGGCCGTGACGTTCACGCTTCCCGTCTGGAACCAGGCGCGCGGCGATATTGCAGTGGCCGAGGCCGACCTGTCGGTGCTGGAAGCGCAATATCAGGCGCGCGCCGAAACCGTTCGCGCGGACATCGGATCAGCCGTGTCAGCTTTCGAGATTGCGCGCCGGCAACGCGCTGACGTCATAAGAGGCCTGTCGGGTATCGCTGACCAGGCTGCCCGAACCGAGGCCGCAGCTGCCCGAGGCGACATCGCCGAGACATCTGCCGCTGCGACACGCCTGGCCGCACTCGACAAGGAAATCCTCGCAGACACGCTGGCACTCTCGGCTGCCGAAGCATCAATCGCGCTGGAAACAGCGCTCGGCCAGCCACTGGACACAAACAAATGAAAAAGCGCCTGTTTCCTTCTATCGCCATCCTGACACTTTCCCTGCTAGCTGGATGCTCGAAGCCGTCTGAGCCCCCTGTCGCCGAGCCGGTCGCCCGTGTCTCAACGGCGCCCGCCGTGCGCGGCGATCTCCCGCTCAATGTCATCGGTTACGGCACGGTGCAATTTGATCCCTCGCGCCAGCAGGTCCTGACGACCCAGATCGAGTCCCGCGTCGCAGAAACCCTTGTCCAGCCGGGTGCGACTGTGGATGCGGGGTCACCACTCCTACGCCTCGCCCCCTCTTCGGCGTCCAGCCTCGATCTGACCCAGGCACTGGCTGATGCCGCGGGCGCCCGGGATGAACTGGCCCGCCAGCAAAGATTGCGGGCCGATGGCCTGGCAAGCGACGGCGATGTGGAGCGGGCACAGACGAGCGCGAATGATCTCACGGCAAGAGCCAATACGTTGAGCAGGAATATCGGTGACGTCCGGACCCTATCGGCTCAATCGAGCGGCGTGGTCGATGCTGTACTCGTTTCACCCGGCGACGTGGTTCCGGCGGGTAGCCCGCTTGTCAGATTGTCAGAGCCGGATGCGATACAGGCCCGGATCAATTTCGAACTGGAAGACGCGACACGGCTGGCAAGCGGCGATGTCGTTCATCTCACAGGCCTTGATGGCGGAACTCATCTGACGGATGCGGCGATTGCGACCATAGACCTGCGGGTCGACCCGGCAACGCGCATGACCTCTATCATTGTTCCGCTGCCTCCTGGTAATGGGTTCCTGGCGGGCGAGGCCGTGCGCGCCACGGCTGTTGGGGACACAAAATCCCAAGTCATTCTCACGCCACGCAGCGCGGTGTTTACAGACGAACAGGGCGACTATGTCTTCATTGATCAACAAGGCAAAGCGGAGCGCCGAAGGGTCGAGAGTGGCGAGACGAATGGAGACCTCACAGAGATTGTCTCTGGAGTTTCGGAAGGCGAACAGGTGGTCATTAAAGGCGGCGCAATTCTGTCGGATGGGATGAAGTTGACCTCTGGCGACACCGCAACCGGCCAGGCAGTTAATCCGGAAGCACCGAAATGAGCCGGTGGCTGAGCCAGCAGGCGCGGTTCATCCTTGCCGCGTTTTGTCTGCTGACCGCAGGCGGAGGCTTCGCGCTGACCCAGCTGCCTGTCAGCCTGTTTCCGACCATCCAGTTTCCCCGGCTTGCCGTGTCGCTGGAAGCTGGAGACCGCCCGGTCGACCAGATGGAAGCGCTGGTGACCCGGCCCGTCGAGGATGCGCTCCGCGCCGTTCCCGGCGTGCGCAATATCCGCTCGCAAACCAGCCGAGGCTCTGCTGAGGTTTCGGTCACCTTCGACTGGGGGGGAGACATCGTAACAGCAGCCCTCCAGTCGGAATCAGAACTCGCCAGGCTGGCGCCGTCCCTGCCGCCGGGCTTTGCCTTCCAGATCCGCCGCATGGATCCGACCATCTTTCCGGTCATGGGCTATTCCCTGACATCCGACACACTGTCCCAGGTCGAGATGAAGACGTTCGCACAATTCACTCTGCGGCCTCTCATTGCGTCAATTGACGGCGTCGTCGAAGTCTCCGTGCTTGGCGGGCGCGACGCTGAGTATGAGGTGCTCGTCGATCCGGCGAGGCTGAAGGCGCGGGACCTGTCCGTGCTGGATGTCGAAACCGCCATTTCCACGTCGAACATCGTTTCGGCCTCAGGCCGCCTTGAGGACCAGTCGCGGCTCTATCTGACCATTGTTGACGATCAGCTTACTGGCGCCGAAGACATCGGCAACATTGTGCTGAAAAGCCTGGCCGGTGGCGGCGCGGTCGAAGTCTCCGATGTGGCCGACATTCGCCTTGCCGTAGCGCCGGACTGGACGCGGGTGACCGCCGACGGGAAACCGGCCGTTCTTTTAAACATCCGACAGTCGCCGGACGCAAACTCGTTGGCCCTGACCACCGCCGTCAAGAATACGATCGCGAGGGAGCGTGTAGCGTTTCCCAAGGATCTGACCCTAACGTCCTATTATGACCAGTCAGACCTTGTTGTATCCGCCGCCGGGAGCGTCCGTGACGCCATTCTGATCGGGACGCTGCTGGCGGGTCTCGTTTTGCTGTTCTTCCTTCGCAGTCTGAGGCTGGTCCTGATCGTGGCCATTCTGCTGCCATCTGTACTGGCCGCGACGGCCCTGCTTTTGATGGTCATGGGACAGAGCCTCAACATCATGACGCTTGGCGGCATGGCGGCCGCGGTCGGACTGATCGTCGATGATATCGTGGTCATGCTCGAACATGTCGCGCGGCGTCTCGCCGAAGGTACAAAGGGTGTTCTCGAGGCAGCCTCCGAAATGCTACAGCCGCTTGTCGGCTCCTCATTCGCAACAATTGTTGTGTTTACACCGCTCGCCTTCCTGTCAGGCGTGACGGGCGGATTCTTCAAAGCGCTGGCGATCACCATGGCCTCAAGCCTGGTTCTCTCCATGATCTTTGCCATGACCGTCGTTCCGGTCCTGGCCCGCACGCTTGCACGAAAGGAAGATGCCATCCGGGCCGAAGGCGCCGCTGGCTGGCTCGATGGGCTGGCGCGGGCCTATGCCGGACTGATGCGAAAACTGCTCGGCCATGCGCGTGTCGCGGCGTTTTTGCTTGTGGTGGCGGCACTTGGTGCCGGTACCCTATCGTCCAGCCGGATCGCGTCCGGCTTCATGCCGCAAATGGATGAGGGTGGATTCGTTTTGGACTATGTCGCGCCGCCCGGCCTGTCCCTTACTGAAACCGACCGACTTGTGTCGCAGATGGAAGAGATCATCCAGACTATTCCCGATGTTGCGAGCTACTCGCGGCGCACCGGCGTCCAACTGGGCGGCGGCCTCACCGAGGCGAATGAAGGCGACATGTTTATCCGCCTCACGCCCTTTCCCCGCCGACCAATCGAAGCCGTCATGTCTGAAGTCCGCCAGCGGGTAGCCGAAAGCGTTCCCGGGCTCGAGATTGAGACCATACAGCTCATGGGCGATCTGATCGGTGATCTCACGGCAGTGCCGCAGCCTATTGAAGTCAAACTGTACGGCAACGATCCAGGTTCCCTCTCCATCGCGGCCGACCAGGCCTTGTTAGCGCTCGAAGGCGTCCGAGGCGTTGTCGAGGTCAGGAAATCAGATCGCACAGCCGGCGATGCGATCGTCGTGAGGCTTGACCGAACCGCGCTGGCCTTTGAAGGCCTCGATCCCGCAGACGTGGGCGCGCAGCTTCAAACGCTGGTCGGGGGACGATCTGCCGGCGCTATTCTCGCCGGGCAACGCAGTCTGAATATCCGCCTCTGGTCGCCACCCGAACTCCGGCAACGCGTGCCGCAGATCGAGGATCTCATGCTGCGCGCGCCTGACGGCCATCTCGTACCGCTCGAACGCGTCGCCAGCGTCGAGACCGTGTCCGGTCAGGCCCAGTCGAGCCGTGAGAATTTGCAGCCGATGACCGCCGTGACGGGCCGCCTTGAAGGACGCGATATGGGGTCGGCCATGGTTGATGTCCGGCAGGCGATCGGGGCCCTCGCCCTGCCCGCGGGTGTGCGCTACGAATTTGGCGGACTCTATGCAGAGCAGCAAAAATCGTTCAACGACCTGATGGCCGTGTTCGCGGCAGCCTTCCTGCTGTCCGGCCTCCTCCTCCTCTTCCTCTTCAAGAGCCTGTCCCAGGCCGTTTCCATCCTGGGCGTTGTCGGACTGTCGGTTGCAGGGGTCCTGACCGGACTGGTCCTGACAGGAACGGAACTCAACATCTCAGCCATGATGGGCCTGACCATGGTGATCGGGATCATCGCCGAGCTCGGCGTCTTCTATTTTGCAGAACTCGAAGGCGATGGCGCGACCCATGATGACCGAATCTCTGCCGGCCAGGCCCGATTACGCCCAATTTTGATGTCTGCGCTCATTGCTATTCTGGCGCTTGCCCCCCTGGCTCTGAAGGTCGGCCAAGGATCCGCCCTGCTCGCGCCGATGGCCACCGCGATCATATCGGGACTGATCGTCGGTGCGCCGCTCGTTCTGATTGCCGCGCCATTAATCCACGCAGCGCTAAGCCGCAGGAGCGTGGCAGCGCCATGATTCGCGCGCTCTCTTCGTGGCTGCGACATCGGTTCGCCGGCACGGCATTCGAACTCCAGGTCATCGTGGCTTTTGGCATCATGGTTGGTGGACTATTGCTGTTCGGGGCCATTGCAGAAGATGTCCTTGAAGGCGAGAGCCACCAGGTCGATGAGACACTTTTGCTCGCGCTGAGACAGGCGGGCGATACCAGCGACCCGATAGGTCCGGCATGGCTGCAATTTGCAATGGGAGATATGACCTCGCTTGGTGGATACGCGGTCCTGACTCTGATTGTGGTGCTTTCAACACTTTACCTGCTCCTTGAGCACAGGATCCGGACAGCTCTGCTATTGGTCTGTTCGATCATTTCGGGCACGCTTCTGATTTCTTTACTGAAGCTCGGCTTCGACCGGCCGCGCCCGGACCTCGTCGATCATTTGACACACGCCTCGAGTTCAAGCTTTCCGAGCGGACACGCCGCCAGTTCGGCACTGGTCTATCTCACGCTCGGCCTCCTTCTCGCTCAGGCGGAAAGCCATAAACGCCTGAAAGTATTTCTGATCGCGAGCGCGATTTTCATTTCGATTCTGGTTGGATGCAGTCGTGTCTACCTTGGTGTCCACTGGCCAAGCGACGTTGTGGCCGGTTGGGGATTTGGCGCGGCCTGGGCGATACTGTGGTGGCTCATCGCGCGCTATGTGAGGACACAATCGTAACGAGAGGACAAGGCTGAACGTGACCGAGATTGGCCCGCCTTCACTACTGCTGAACCTCGCCCCAATAACATTCCTGGCCTGGATCAATCATAATTGGGCGGGTCTGTGCGCGAAACGCTTTGTGTAACGCGTCGCATACTTGTTCGCCGAGAGTTTATCCGGTGGTTGTGCGTTCGCTCTGCCCGGCACAGGCCTATTTCGAGAGCTCAGAGGTTCTTTATTGATTTAAACCCCTGTGGGGTATAAATGGTGGTCATGAACTTTGTTGTCGCAACTCTCGTGACTGTATTTTTCAGCCTGTCGCAGGTGCTCTGCGCGTGTCCCGTCGATATGTCGGCGACGAACAGCATGGCAACCGAGTTCACCGCTCATTCTCACCAGGCGCCCGCCGATGGGCCTGAGGCGCCCTGCGATGATGAGACTGATCACTGCAAGCTTCAGACAGCAACGGTCGCCCAAGCCGACAAGACGGCGAACCCGGTCCAGCACGTATCAGGCGATACGACGCCCATCGGGCTTGCTACACCCTCATGGCAACACGCATGGAAGCGCGTCGTCAATGTCCGCACGCCCTGGCCTGAGGTCCGAAGTTACCTGCTGCAACAAACGCCAGTCACATTAAAGGTGCGTTCCCTGAGCTGATTTCGTGCGTCGCTGCATTAGCAGCCCGATTGCATAAATTCACCTCACGGAGACGATTATGTTGAACAGACGACATATGCTGCAGACGGTGCTCGGCACCGGCGCAGCCTGGGGGGCAAGCAGCCTCCTGCCCGCTTGGGCAAAATCTTCCAGCAACGGAAACCTTGGTGTGCCCTCACTTTCGGGCACGCGCTTCGACCTCGAAATCGGGCAGTTCCCGGTCAGGCTCAACGGCAAAGTCGGTATGGCAACCGGAATCAATGGCACACTTCCCGGCCCGCTCTTGCGTTTGCGCGAGGGCGATGACGTTACAATGAACGTCACCAACCGGCTTGCCGAAGACACCTCGATCCATTGGCACGGACTGCTTGTCCCCTTCCATATGGACGGCGTGCCGGGCGTCAGCTTCCCGGGCATCAAACCGGGCGAAACGTTCAAATATCAGTTCAAGGTGCCGCAAAATGGCACTTACTGGTATCACTCCCATTCTGGTCTGCAGGAACAACTCGGCCATTACGGTCCGATCGTCATAGATCCGGCAGGTACAGATCCAGTGGCTTATGACCGGGAATATGTGCTCGTCCTCAGCGACTGGAGTTTCACGCATCCGCACCGGATCTTCGACAAGCTCAAGAAGAATGCCGAGAGCCTGAATTTCAACCGCCCGACCCTGTCGAACCCAACCGGGCTTGGCGGCATGTGGGGGCAGATGCGAATGAGCCCGCGCGATCTCGCAGACGTGACCGGCGAAACCTACACCTACCTGATCAATGGCCATTCGACGGCCGATAATTTCAATATGGTCTTCCAGCCGGGCGAGCGGGTTCGCCTGCGCATTATCAACGCCTCCGCCATGACCCTCTTCAATGTCCGCCTCCCGGGCTTGCCGATGACGGTGGTCCAGGCCGACGGTCTGAATGTCCAGCCGGTTGAGACCGACGAGTTCCAGATGGGCGTGGCCGAGACGTATGATGTCATCATCGCGCCGACCGAAGCGCGCGCCTACGCCTTTGTTGCCGAATCGATCGACCGCTCCGGCCAGGCCGTCGCCACGCTCGGCCCGCGTGCCGGTATGCGGGCCGATGCGCCTGCGCTTCGTCCCGTGCCCATGCTGACCATGCGGGACATGGGAATGGCCCATGGAGACATGGCGGGCATGTCAGGCATGGGGAGCATGGATCATGGTCCGGACACCGCGACGGCCGGGGACGACATGAAAGGCCACGACATGGGTGCCATGTCGATGATGCCCGATCCTCATGGTCCGGCGGTCCAGCCCGTCAAGATCGAAGCAGATATAGAGCGCGGCCCCGGTGTCGCAAAAGTATCAGGCATGACGATGAGCCGCTTGGGCGAACCCGGTCTCGGGCTTGATGATGTCCCCCACCGCACGCTCACCTATAACCAGCTTCGCGCGCTCGACATGAATGAGGACCATCGCCCGCCTGGCCGCGAAATTGTCATTCATCTGACGTCGAACATGGAACGCTACATGTGGTCGTTCGACGGTGTAAAATTCTCCGAGGTAACCGAGTCAATCAAGTTCTACGAGGGTGAACGTGTTCGCCTGACGCTCGTAAACGATACAATGATGCCACACCCGATCCATTTGCACGGCATGTTTTTCGATCTCGTGAATGGCGGTGGTCATCACATGCCTCGAAAGCACACAGTAACGGTCAAGCCTGCAGACAGGGTCAGCGTCGACATCACCGCAGAACATGTCGGTGACTGGGCGTTCCACTGCCATCTGCTTTACCACATGCACGCTGGCATGATGCAGGTCGTCAGCGTCATTCCGCCAGCAGACGATACGACACCAGCTGAAAAAATGCCGGCAGGTCAGATGAATATGCCCATGGACCATCACGGCATGAACCATGGGGAGGGAAAATCATGATGAAACAGAATTTGGCAGCCCCTCTCCTCCTCGGCTTCGCGCTCTACGCGACCGGCAGCGCGTTCGCGGAAGACACAAATCAAACCCCGCCCTGGGATCAGGCCGACGCCATCTACGGCGAGGATGCAATGGCGGAGGCTCGCCGGGACGTTCTTGCCGAAGGCGGAGACCAGAAGAGCTTCTACATCCTCTTCAACCAGCTCGAGGCTCAGATGTCTGACGAGGGCGACAGTTTGTACTGGAACGGACAGGCTTGGTATGGAGGCGATATCAACAAGCTCTGGTTCAAGAGCGAGGGCCGCGCCTCTCTGAATGGAGAGGGCGTGGATGACGCCGAGATCCAGGCGCTCTATTCCCGTGCGGTTGCGCCTTTCTGGAATGTTCAGGCGGGCGTTCGCTACGACATCGAACCGGATAGTCTCGCGCATGGGGTCGTCGCACTGAATGGTCTGGCGCCCTACTGGTTCGAAGTCGACGCTTCCGCCTTTCTCAGTGAAAAAGGCGATGTAACGGCCCGCATCGAGGCTGAATATGAGTTGCTCCTGACCCAGCGGTTGATCTTGCAGCCTCGGATCGAAGCAAATCTTTCCGCGCAGGACATACCGGAAAGGGAAACGGGCGCGGGACTTAGCACACTCGATGCCGGCTTGCGGCTTCGTTATGAAATCAGGAGGGAGTTTGCGCCTTATGTCGGCGTCGAATGGCAAAGCGCCTTCGGTGAGACACGCGACATGATCAAAGCCGCAGGCGGTGAAGGCGACGATATCGTCTTTCTCGTGGGCCTGCGGACCTGGTATTAGGAGAACAAGATGGGCGGTTTCATAGAACCCAATATTCACCCCGTGCTGGTGCATTTTACCTATGCCCTCGGCACATCTGCAGCCCTGGCATATGTGGCTGGCCTCCTCGTACCTGCAGGCCGCTGGCGCGACAGCCTTCGACCGGCCGCCGACTGGATGCTGGCATTGGCTGCCTTGGCGGTTCTGGCCACCATCGCGGCCGGGTTTCAGGCCTATTACAGCGTTGCTCACGATGCGCCGTCCCATGAAGCGATGACAACCCATCGCAACTGGGCTGTTCCCACGGGCCTCGCCTTACTGGCCCTCGCCGGTTGGCGCTGGCTGAGAAGGGCCTCGTCGCCCGGCCCGGTATTTGCGATCAGTGCCCTGGTGGTGGCAGGTCTTTTGACGGTTACAGCGTGGTGGGGAGGCACAATTGTCTACAAGTACGGACTTGGCGTGCAGACCCTTCCTGAAGCCAGCGGGCCAGGCCACGATCATGATCATGGCGGCGGAGCCGGTCATGGCGACCAAGGCACCGTAAATTCAACAGACGATCATCAAGACGCTCACGGAGCGCCTCCATCCGACACGATGGATGGATCATCGGCGAGCGGCGATGGACATGATCACGACCATACCGACGGTGCAGCTGATCGAGAAATGTCAGGCACGGTCCCCGCCGGACACGACAACTCCGACGGCCATCACGACACCAAACCGGTCTCGACTGATGAACAGGCGATCCTGGATATCATGGCCGCGATCGAAACCGGTTGGGAGACCGGCGATGGCGAACTGTTCCGACAGAACTTTCTCGACTGGTCAGGCGCCCGGTACTTTGAGTCAGGCGGCGAGAATACTGGCCTGCTCGACCTTGTCGAAAATCATGTCGAGCCCGAAAAAGATACCATTCCGGATCTCGAACTCGACTTCTCGAATATAGACGTGCAATTCGAGGGAAGTGACTTTGCATGGGCTGTCGCGGACACAGCGATCAGTGGAACGTTCAGCTCCAATGGCGAACGCCTGGAGCGTATCGGGAAACAAACGGTGCTGTTCCGCAAGGTCGCCGGCACCTGGCAGGTCATTCACACGCACTCGTCCTCCCGTGCGCCGCGATAAGGAGGAAATCCAAACTGCCGCTTGCCGGCCAAGTTGAAAAGCAACCGGCAAGCGGCGATGATATTGAATATACCCCCTAGGGGTATTATACTATGACTGTCCTACTTGCTCTTGCCTGGACCGCTGGAGGTCAGAATGAAAATTATCCCCGTCGGACACTCGCTGTCTCTGTTCCTGCTCGTCAGTTATTTGCTGTGCGTCGGCTGGGGGAGTGTGACGCCGTCCAGCCTTCACATGCATCCAGCATGGCAGGATCTACTGCCCGGATTTGAGTTTGGAACGCTGACTGGTTTCCTGATCGGCCTTGTCGAGAGCTATCTCTATGGCTGGTACATCGCCCTTCTGTTCGTTCCCTTGTTCAACTTCTTCAACCGAAACAGCAGCGCATAAAAGTGATGCATACCCTCATCCTGTGAAGCACTCCTGCTGAAAGAGTCAGAGCCATGACCAACGACACTTCTCACGCCCATTCCGGACATGCGTGCCATCACAACGATCAGGCCGCTCCAGAGAAGCCCGATGATGCCTATGACAAGGTTCCGATCGGCTATGCCGGCACCGTCTGGACCTGTCCCATGCATCCGCAGGTACGCGAAACTGCCAATACAGGCTGCCCGATCTGCGGCATGGCGCTCGAACCGGAAACGGTGACGGCCGAGCAGGATACCAGCGAACTGGATGACATGACGCGGCGCTTCTGGGTCGCCCTTGTCTTCTCGGCGCCACTGCTCGCCTTTGTCATGGGCGAAATGATTCCCGGCAGCCCGCTCAGGCACTGGATTGATCCGACATGGAGTGTCTGGCTTCAGGCCCTGATCGCGACTCCCGTTGTCGTTTGGGCCGGCTGGCCTTTCTTCGAGCGCGGCTGGCAATCCGTGAAGCGACGCAACCTCAACATGTTCACCCTGATCGCGATGGGCGTCGGCGTGGCCTATATTTATTCCCTGGTCGCAACATTCGCGCCCGGCATATTTCCCGATTCATTCCGTGGGCATGGCGGCGCGGTAGCAGTCTACTACGAGGCGGCCGCCGTCATCGTTACGCTGGTTTTACTTGGCCAGGTGCTCGAACTGCGCGCGCGCAACGCCACCTCAGGAGCCATTCGTGCACTGCTGGAGCTTGCCCCTGCTACTGCGCGCAGGATTGCTGACGATGGCAGCGAACAGGATGTCGATCTCGCGGATGTAAAGTCTGGCGACAAGCTGCGGGTCCGGCCAGGTGAGAAGATCCCGGTCGATGGCGAGGTCGTCGACGGCCATGGGTCGGTTGACGAGTCCATGGTCACCGGCGAACCCCTGCCCGTCGAAAAAGCCACTGGCGCCCGTGTGACCGGCGGCACGGTCAACGGAACCGGGTCGCTCGTTATGAAGGCGACACATGTGGGCGAAGACACGCTCTTGTCCCAGATTGTCCGAATGGTTGCCGCCGCTCAGCGGTCCCGAGCTCCAATCCAGCGGCTCGCTGATCTCGTCGCTGCCTGGTTCGTTCCGGCTGTTATTGGAATTGCGATCCTGACCTTTGTCGTGTGGGCCGTGTTCGGACCCGACCCGGCGATGGCTTTTGCGATCGTGAATGCCGTTGCCGTCCTGATCATCGCATGTCCCTGTGCGTTAGGTCTGGCAACCCCAATGTCGATCATGGTCGGCACGGGCAAGGGCGCGTCCAACGGCATCCTGATCAAGAATGCTGAAGCGTTGGAGACGCTTGAGAAGGTCGATACGATCGTGGTCGATAAGACCGGGACGTTGACGCTCGGACGTCCCGAACTGGTACGCGTCCAGCCAGGCGAAGGCTTCGACGAAGCCTCGTTGCTTAGTCTCGTAGCCGCGGTGGAACGTTTGAGCGAGCACCCACTTGCCGACGCGATCGTGCGTGGCGCAAAAGGCAAGGGCGCGCCTCACAAGGATGCGCACGGATTTGAATCCGTCACTGGCGAAGGTGCGCAGGCAAGCGTCGACGGCCAAACCGTCGCCATCGGCAACAGAAAGATGATGCAGCGGATCGGGGGCTGGTCTGACGACCTCGGGACACGCGCTGACCAGTACCGCACCGAAGGCCAGACGGTTATGTTCGCCGCCGTCGACGGAAAACCGGCAGGCCTTGTCTCTGTGGCGGACCCGATCAAGGAGACGACACCGGAAGCCATCAGACGTCTTCATGCCGAAGGGTTGAAGATTGTGATGTTGACAGGTGACAATGAGACGACAGCACGCGCGGTCGCCGACAAGGTCGGCATCGATGAGGTTCACGCCGACGTCTCGCCTGAAGACAAGCATCGGATCGTGTCCGAACTCCAGAAGAACGGTGCCCGCGTGGCCATGTGCGGTGACGGCATAAATGATGCGCCCGCGCTCGCTCAGGCGGATGTCGGAATCGCCATGGGAACCGGAACCGATGTGGCCATGGAGAGTGCCGGTGTAACGCTTGTGAAAGGCGATCTGATCGGGGTCGCAAAGGCCCGGGAGCTCAGCCACGCCACGATGCGCAACATCCGCCAGAACCTGTTCTTCGCGTTCTTCTACAATACGCTTGGCGTGCCGGTTGCCGCTGGCATTCTGTATCCCTTCTTCGGCTTGTTACTGAGCCCGATGATCGCGGCGGCCGCCATGAGTTTCAGCTCCGTATCTGTTATCGGCAACGCCTTGCGGCTGAGAACCCTTAAACTCTAATTTTCCGGAGCACAGACATGTCCAGACCACTTGCTATGAGCGCGCTCGGTGCGCTGATGATTGCAGCCCTGATAGCGGGTATGATGCTCTTCTCCGCGTCACCCACAGCCAACGCGCAAACAGTCACTGTACACAAGACGCCATGGTGCGGTTGCTGCGCCGCCTGGGTGGACCACCTGCATGACGAGGGTTTCGACGTCATCGTGAAAGAGGAAGAGGACCTGACACCCATTCGGTCACGGCTTGGTGTTCGGGATGAACTGATGAGTTGCCATACCGCAGAAGTCGCCGGATATGTCGTTGAAGGTCACGTTCCCGCTCGGGAAATACGACGCTTGCTCGAAGAAAAGCCTGACGTCAACGGCGTCTCGGTGCCCGGCATGCCGCAAGGCTCTCCCGGCATGGAAACACCGAACGCGCCAGATCGGTATGATGTCATCATCTTCTCTGGAGAGGATGCCAGGACATATGCCTCCTATCGGGGAACGCAATTGGTCTCCGAACCGGCAAGACCATGAGTGAGGATGACTACAAGCAAGGGTCACTGACGCTGGCGGGCACCGTCGCCATGGGGACGGGCGTGATGATCGGTGCCGGCATCTTTGCCCTGACCGGTCAGGTCGCTGAATTTGCAGGCGACCTGTTTCCGCTCGCCTTCCTCACGGCAGCCATCATCAGCGGCTTCAGCGCCTATTCCTATATCAAGGTCTCCAACAAGTATCCGAGCGCCGGCGGCATCGCGATGATACTCCAACGCGCTTACGGCCCGTCTACCGTGACTGGAAGCGCAGCCCTGCTGATGGCGTTCTCGATGATCATCAATGAAAGCCTGGTCGCCCGCACGTTCGGTGCGTACACGCTGCAGCTGTTTGGCGTCGAGGGCGGCATATTCGTCCCCTTGCTGGCAATCGGACTGATTATCCTGGCTTTCGTGATAAATATTGCCGGTAATCAGGTGATCGGCGGCGTATCGAAGGTCACGGCTATTCTCAAGATTGGTGGCATACTGATTTTCGCGCTTATTGCGATCTGGGCTGCCGGATTCAGCTTCCAGCCAGCAGCAGACGGTTTCGCTGACAGCACATCTGCCGGTGGGTTCCTGGCCGGCGTCGCGCTCGCCATCCTGGCCTATAAGGGATTCACCACCATCACGAACAGTGGCGACGAGGTGAAGGAACCGACCCGCAATGTCGGGCGGGCCATCATGATCTCGCTTGCGATCTGCACTTTCATCTATCTCCTTGTCTGTTTCGCTGTCGGATCAACCCTCACTGTCTCGGAGATTGTTGCGGCGAAGGACTATGCTCTCGCCGAAGCGGCCCGGCCAGCACTTGGAAACTATGGATTGTGGTTCACAGTAACGATTGCGATCATCGCGACAGCTTCAGGCCTGCTTGCCAGCTTGTTTGCCGTCTCTCGCATGCTCGCCATGCTGACCGACATGAACCTGATTCCGCATAGACATTTCGGCATGCCCGGAACGGTACAGCGTCATACGCTCGTCTATACGGTTGTGGCTGCCGGATTGCTCGCGGCTTTCTTCGATCTCAGTCGCATCGCTTCGCTTGGCGCAATCTTCTATCTGGTCATGGATATCATCATCCATTGGGGCGTCTTCCGGCATTTGAGACGGGATGTCGGCGCCGCACCCGCAATCCTTATCTGTGCGATGGCACTCGATGCCGTCGTCCTGATCGCCTTCATCGCCCTGAAGTGGCAAGCCGATCCAGTCATCATCATGATCGCGGCTTTCGGCATGGCTGCAGTCTTTTTATTCGAGCATTTCTTCCTGAAACGTCTTCGCGACAATCCTCCCGCAGAGGAGTCCGGAAACGACCAGCACAAAGCCCATTCATGATCATCGCAACCTTGATCGGACTGCTCACTTTTGTGCTGGCAAGCACAGTGCATTATCTCGCACTGGCGCATCTGCACCGACGCCTGAACCATGAAGCGCGTTCAGGTCTCCCGATCGTTGTTTCGGGTATCATTGGTGCAGGCCTGGCGCACCTCGCTGAGGCAGCGCTCTATGCAACCAGCTTTACGCTACTGGATGCCTTTGACTTGGGTGGTTTCAAGGGCGGCGAAGCGGACGGGTTCATGGACATATTCTATTTCTCCCTCGTCAACTACACATCGCTTGGGCTGGGCGATATCTATCCAACCGGACATTCGCGGTTCCTGGCGGGACTGGAATCACTCAATGGTTTCCTGCTGATTTCGTGCTCGGCATCCTTCATTTTCCTCCTGATGCGAAACCAAATGGATGGTCCAACTTCGGGCGGAATTCAAAAATCGGATTAACTCGGAACCTGTTCACACACTTCTCCGTTAGTCGTGGAAATACCCCACCACTGTATAAGGAGGATGTTGAAAGTGGATATGAAGAACAGTTATTGGCGGTTTGGAGCAATGATCATCACATCGGTGATCGTGATGTTTGGACTGATGTACCTCAACACCTATGCGTGGGAGCATGTTCGCTGGAGCGAAACGCGCTTCTACATGGCCTTCATCATGGGCGCCGCGATGGCCGTCGTGATGCTGAGCTTCATGCTCAACATGTACAAGGACAGCCGGATCAATTTCGGCATTTTCATTGGCGCTGCGGTCGTGTTCGTCCTGGCCCTCTGGCTGGTGCGCAGCCAGAGCACTGTCGACGACCGGTCCTACATGAAAGCGATGATCCCCCACCACTCCATTGCCATCATGACAAGTGAACGCGCCGGCATCGAGGATGTCCGCGTGCGCGAGCTTGCCGACGAGATCATCACGGCACAGCGCCGCGAGATCAAGGAAATGGAATGGCTGATTTCGGACATCGCGGAGAATGGCCCGGCATCGACGGAAAGCGAGGCGGCGAGCCGCCCCGTTCCTCCCTTTGAAGGCACGCTCAACCCAGACGACGCTGCCGGGGCAGCCATCGCCGAGGACTGACGCGCCTTCCACGTCCAGTCAGACCCATTCGATCCCGAAAAGGAGCGAAACAGAATGAGACTCCAAAAGATCAAGGCACAGGGCCTTGCCCACCTTTCCTATTTCCTTAGTGCCGATGGTGAAGCTGCGGTCATCGATCCGCGGCGCCTTCGCGGGCTGGTTGCTGCCAGGCGACAAACCGGTGCTGCTGGTAGCACGCGATGACGACCAGGCGGTCGATGCGGCCACCACGCTTCAGCGGATCGGCTTCGACAATGTGAGCGGATTTGTCAGCGGCGCCATGCCCGTGGCGGTCCAGAACGGCCCGCTCGACACACTCGACTTCGTCGATACCGAAACCGTCGCCGCGCGCGTAGACAACCCGCCGGCTGGCTGGACCCTGCTCGATGTCCGGGCCATCGACGAATATGAGAGCGGCCATATCAAGGACAGCAAGCACGCTTATGTCGGCAAGCTGCCTGATGCGGCCAGTGACCTCGACCCGGACAAACCGGTCACGACCATGTGCGGGAGCGGTGCACGTGCCACGATTGCCGCCTCGCAGCTTCTGCGGAAGAGGTTCTCGAACGTCGATGTCTATATCGGCTCGATGAAGGCGTGGAGCGCAGCTGGAAATGCCATTGAGTGATGACTGTCAGTCCATCTTGGGCTGAACCTTTCGTTTCTGACGCATAAAGAGACTGGAAATTGCTTCACGAGGTCCCCATATGGATACCCTGTATGGGGTATTTGCCATGAAGACTGAAACCAAAGAGGCCGCGACCCGGAGGCTTGCCCGCATCGAGGGACAAGTGCGCGGCATCACGAAGATGGTGTCCGACGATCGGTATTGTATTGATGTCATTCGTCAGGTGCAGGCTGTGAAGGCCGCGCTTGTCGGCCTCGAGGCCGTTATCCTGGATGACCATATCGCAACGTGTGTGGATCATGCCCTGACCGGAAGCAATGTCGATGACCGGCGTGAAAAGGTCGAGGAACTTGTTGCTGTGCTTGGTGGCCGCAAGAAGTAGCGGCCTCACAGTTTGTTGAAATGAAAGTTTTAATCTTTTCACGTATTTGAACAATGATGCAGTTTGTGACCCGCCTCCTGACACTGTTTGCCGCTGCCTTCATGGCGGCTCATCCGGTCATGGCGTGTCCATTGATGGTCGGGGCCTCCGAAACCGCGCCGACTGAAATGAGCAGCAATCATCCCTGTCATGACATGGCGATGGAAGCCATGGCCGACACCGGGCATACAGATCAGGCGTCATCGTCTGATTGCCCCGCGGGATACGACTGTGCACCCATGCTTATCCAGGCGCACAGTGACGCCAATCCAGTTGCACCTGTTGCGAATGTAGACGCAGAATTTGCTGCGGTTCTCGCTAACCCACCAAAGGCATTCCTGCCAGAGCGCGAAACACTAAAGACCGGGCCTCCACCTCGGCTGGATATCGTCCAGCACACGCCAATATCGCTAAAGCAGCGCTTCCTGAATTGAGAGCGATGACCTGCGGCTGCCACAGCAGCCCGTCGTCATCGTCTCACACAATTCAGAAGAGCCTGTTTTATCATGCCCCACATTTCGAGAATGCTGCTGGTCGCAGCGTTTGCCGCTGTGCCCCTGGCGGCGGTTGCCAGCGCTCAGAGCTTTGCCGAGCTTGAAGCCCGTCTCGAGGCCCATCCAAGCCTCTCCGCTCTCGGTTACGATGCCGAAGCCGACCGGGAGCGTGCTGTCGCCTCAACCGCACTCCCGGACCCCGTCGTATCCCTCGGGATCAACAACATTCCGATTTTCGATCCCTCATTCGACAGTTACTTGCCGACCAATAAAGCCGTTGGTATCCGGCAACAATTTCCGAGCTTCGCGGGCCGTGAAGCCCGCGCCGGTGAAGCCCGGGCGATGTCAGCACAGACCGAGGCGGTTCGCGATGCCCGTTATGCGGCCTTGCGCGCCGAACTCATCGCTTTTCTCGCTGACAAGACTAGACTGACCAGGCAGAGATCCCTCGCCGAAGCGCGAAACGCCAAATATGACGAGCTTGTCGACATTGTCGAGGCCGAGATCGACGCGGGCCGCCCGGCCGTCTATCGCCTTGCCGAAATTGAAAGCGAACGGGCAGAAGTTTCCCGGACGCTTGTTGATCTTGATCGGCAGGAAGCCGAGACCGATGCGCGCCTGATCGAACTCGTCGGACTGGTCCCTTCAACTGGCCTCCCTCCCCTGACTGAAAGAGACTGGTCCGGCGCAGCGCTTGAGTTCCATACCGTACGCATTGCCGACGCGGCCGTCCGCGTTACCGATTACGGTATCGACGAGGCCCGCGCGGCCTGGAAGCCAGAATGGGGGGCTCAGCTCACTTATCAACAGCGCGATGAAGGCGCGATGTTCGCGGGGGATGACTGGGTCTCCGGTATGGTGACTTTTACGGTTCCGCTCTGGGCCGAAAGGAAGCAGGCACCGAACTTGCGCGCCGCAAAGGCTGAGCGGGCCGGCGCCGAGCAACGCTACCAGGCTGCCGCACGGAATGCGGCGGCCCAGTATGCGTCCCGGGACGCCATTATCCGCGCGACCGATGCCAGTATCGACGTCCTGCAGGTCAAGATCGCTGCCGTCGAAGACGAAGTCGAGGCCCAGTTGATTACCTATGAATCCGGTGTTGGCGGCTATGCGCCGATCATTGACGGCGAGATCGCCATTCTCAAACTCCGGGCGGAAATCGAAGCTGAAACGGCCCGCAAGGCCGCTGCGATCGCACGCCTGAATGCCCTCCTGGTGACACAATGAAAAAGACATTCCTGATAATGGGCACCGCATCTGCCGCCCTCTTGCTCGCCGCATGCGGCGCACCGGGCGGATCACCGGGCGGCCAGGGTGAAAAACCGAACGCCTCGAGCGAGACGCAACGATACACCTGCCCCATGCACCCTCACTATATTTCGACCGATCCGGACGGCACCTGCCCGATCTGCGGCATGGACCTGGTGCCTGCCGACAAGGCCCAGGAACCAACGAGCTCAGCAGGCGAAATCCTTTACTACAAGCATCCCATGGGCAAGCCGGACACCTCGCCCGTTCCGAAAAAGGATTCCATGGGCATGGATTACATCCCGGTTTATGCCGATGGCACCGGATCGGGCGTGGCCGTCTCGCCGGAAATGATCCAGACCATGGGGATCCGGACAGCACCTGCCGAGACCGGGGATTTCAGCCGTGTACTGAGAGCCTTCGGCACGGTCGAGACCAATGAACGGCTCGAAAATGTTACCGTCTCGCGGCTAGAAGGCTGGATTGAGAATCTGGCGGTCAATGCCGAGGGCGACACCGTCCGCCCCGGCAGTCTCCTCTACCGGATCTACAGTCCGGACCTGATCGCCGCGCAGAAAGATTATCTGAACTCGTTCAAGATCGGCAACGAAGCGCGCATCGCGTCGGTTCGCCAACGCCTGCGCTCCCTTGGCATGCAGAATGCGGCCATCGACCGGCTGACCGAAACCCGCCAGGTCATTGAACGTGTTCCGGTTTACGCAGAAGCCGGCGGCACGGTTGCCGAGCTTCAGATCCGCAATGGCGACTATGTCAAACCCGGTACACCCATACTGCGCCTGCAATCCTATGCCGATGTCTGGGTCATTGCCTCTGTGCCGGAGAGCGACCTGCCGCTGGTGCAGGCAGGCATGCCGGCCGAACTCGATTTTCCGAGCGCGCCCGATGCCCCCGGCAAAGGCCAGGTCGACTATATCTATCCGACAATCGACCCGAAAACCCGTACAGCCGACGTCCGGATCGAAGTGGACAATGTGTCGGGCTATCTTCGCCCGGGCGCCTATGCGGACATAAGGCTGAATATCGGCGGCCGACCGCGTCTTTCGGTTCCGAGTGAAGCCATTCTACTTGGTAGCGAGGGCGCCCGTGTCGTCATCGCCGAGGGCAATGGCCGCTTCTCCGGACGCGCCGTGCAAACCGGCATTTCGGCCAATGGCCGGACCGAAATCCTGTCGGGTCTGGAAAGCGGCGACATGGTCGTCGCCAGCGGGCAGTTCCTGCTCGATAGCGAAGCCAACCTGAAAGAAGGCCTTGCCAAGCTGGAAGCTCCAGATGCGAGTGCGGCCAGTCCGGAAACACCGCTCTCCGATATACCGGTGGACAGTAAAGCCCTCGCCGAAATCGATCACTTCACTGACATGGCGCTCTACTTCCACGAGGCCCTGACAGACGGGTATGACATCGATCCGCTATTCGTGGACCCCGCCCTCGCCCTGGTGCCTGTGCTGCGGGACCGTTACGCGAACACGAAACTGGCACCGGTCATGGATGCTACGCAAACCGCTCTCGCCGCCGCGCAGGACGCCACGGACCGCGAAGACCTTGCCACACAACTCTCAGACCTGGTCGAGGCCTTGAAACCCTGGCTGCTGGAAGGCGCACCTCAGCATTACAGCGAGGCTGGTCTGGTGCTCTACCGGGACACCGCAACGGGCCGGTACTGGCTGCAGGAAGAAGCCAAACCGGCCAATCCGTACAGCGCAGATGGAGCTGAACGGATTGACTGGCCCAACCCGATGGCCGGCATGTCGATGACGACCAATGACGGCGAGACTGGCGCTGACCAGGCCCCTGGGCATTCGGGGGACGGTCATGACTGAACGAAACGACAGAGACCTCGCGGGGCAAGACCCCTCCAGATCATGGGTGGCAAAGCTGATCTCCTGGTCGGTTTCCAACCAGCTCATCGTCCTCATGCTCGCCGCTGCACTGGCTGTGACCGGGTGGATGGCGATCCAGCGCACGCCGCTCGATGCAGTGCCGGACCTGACAGATACCCAGGTCATTATTCGTACCGATTTTCCGGGCCAGAGCCCGCAGATTGTCGAGGACCTCGTCACCTATCCACTATCGACGAACCTTCTCGGTCTGCCGAAGACCAAGGATGTGCGCGGCTCCTCAATGTTCGGCACCAGTTTTGTCTATGTCATATTTGACGATGATGTTGACCTCTACTGGGCCCGCTCGCGCGTGCTCGAAGCCTTGTCCCGGCTGGGGTCTGAACTCCCGGAAGGCGCCGTACCGCAGATAGGACCGGATGCGACCGGCGTTGGCTGGGTCTATCAGTATGCCTTGGTCGACAAGACCGGCAAGACCGATCTCGCCGAGCTGCGTTCACTCCAGGACTGGTTCCTGAAACTCGAACTGGCCGGTGTGGAGGGGGTCTCTGAAGTCGCCTCGGTCGGCGGTTTTGTCAGGGAATACCAGGTTCTCCTCGATCCCAATCGCCTGAGAAGTTACGACCTGTCGATCACCCGTATCCGTGACGCGGTCCGCGCAGCCTCAAGCGAAGTCGGTGGCCGCGTGCTCGAACAGGGCGAAACGGAATATGTCATCCGCTCATCAGGCTATGTCGATGAGAAGCTTGATCTCGAACAGGTCGTGGTCAAGGCAGAGGATGGCACCCCCGTCCAGCTGAGCCATGTCGCCCGGATTGTCGAAGGCCCGGCCCTCCGGCGCGGCATTGTCGAACTCAATGGCGAAGGCGAAACGGTGTCCGGCATCGTGGTGATGCGCGATGGCGAGAATGCGCTGTCGGTGATCGAACGTGTGAAGGAGAAACTTGATAGTCTCCAGCGCGGCCTGCCGGAAGGTGTCGAGATTGTCACTGTGTATGACCGCGCGCCACTCATCGAGGGTTCGGTCGATTATCTGAAAGACAAGCTGATCGAGGAAGGCATCGCGGTTGCGCTCGTCATCCTGATCTTCCTCCTCCATGTAAGGTCATCTCTGGTTGCCATCATCACCTTGCCGCTCGGAGTGCTCGGCGCGTTCCTGATCATGTCCTGGCAAGGTGTCACAGCGAACATCATGTCACTTGGCGGGATCGCCATCGCGATCGGCGCCATGGTCGACGCCTCGATTGTGCTTGTCGAGAATGCCAGCCGGAAACTGGCGGATCTGGGACCGAAACCCGATCCGAGCGTGCGCCGCCAGGCGCTGGTCGAGTCGGCTCAGGAAGTCGGCCCCGGCATATTCTTTTCACTCCTCATCATCACGGTCTCCTTCCTGCCGGTCTTTGCCCTGACCGGTCAGAGCTTCAGGCTCTTCAGTCCTCTCGCCTATACCAAGACCTATGCGATGGCCTTCGCGGCCATTCTGTCGGTGACACTTGTCCCGGTTCTGATGCTGTACCTGATGCGGGGTCGGTTCCGGCGCGAGGAAGCCAATCCCCTGAACGCCTTCTTCGTCTGGGCCTACAAACCGCTGCTCCATCTAGCCCTGAGGTTCAAATGGATCACGGTCGCCCTTGCGCTCGCGCTGACGGCCAGTGTCATCGTGCCGGTCCAGAGGATCGGCTCGGAATTCATGCCGGCCCTTTATGAAGGCGAGCTCCTCTACATGCCGACCACCCTGCCCGGCGTGTCATCCACCAAGATGCGGGAGATTCTTGGCCAGACAAACCGCGTCATCAAGACCGTGCCAGAAGTCGATCGTGTCTTCGGCAAGGCCGGGCGCGCCGATACCGCAACCGATCCAGCGCCACTCACCATGATCGAAACATGGATCAAGCTGAAACCGAAGGAGGATTGGCGGCCAGGTGTGACGGTCGAGGACATCACCGATGAGCTCGATGCCAAGCTGCAAATGCCCGGCCTCGTGAATTCATGGGGCTATCCGATCAAGATTCGCATGGACATGGTTTCAACAGGTGTGCGCACGCCCATTGGCATCAAGGTTACCGGCGATGATCTGACAGAGATTGAGACCATTGCCCGGGACATAGAAGCGGCCATTTCGGACGTACCCGGAACGCGCTCGGCCTTCGCCGACAGGGTCATGGGCGGAAAATATCTCGAGATCACGCCGGATAGGGGCGAACTCGCCCGGCGGAATATCGACATGGCAGCCTTCCAGTCCGTGATCCAAACCGCCCTGGGCGGCATGACGCTCTCCCAGTCTGTCGAGGGCCGGGAACGCTATGACATCATCCTGCGCTATGATCGGCCATTTCGTGAGAGTGCCACAGACCTGGAAGAGATACTCGTGCCCGCCCCGTCCGGCGCCCATATCCCTCTCAGCGAACTGGCGGACATTTCCTATGCGGAAGGCCCGCCAATGATCCGATCGGAAAATGCCAGGCTGACTGGCTGGGTTTTCGTCGACATCGCGGACCGGGACATGGGCAGCTATGTTGCAGACGCCAGACAGGTGATTGCCAACGCCGTCGACCTGCCTGCGGGATATGCGGTGGAGTTCTCCGGACAGTATGAACAGATGCAGGAAGCGAATGCGCGGCTGAAAATCGCCATTCCAGCTGCGATTGCACTGATCTTCCTGCTGCTGATGCTACATTTCGGCCGGCTCGACCGGACCCTGATCATCATGGCCAGCCTGCCATTCGGCCTGGTCGGCGGAATGTGGGCCGTCTGGCTGGCAGGCTACAATCTGTCAGTTGCCGTCGCGGTCGGTTTCATCGCCCTGGGCGGCATCGCTGTCGAGACGGCCGTCGTGATGCTGCTCTATATCGACGCGGAAGTCCGAAAGGCGAACCCGTCTGACAGGAGCCAGCTTTTCGCAGCTGTCAGCAAGGGCGCGGCCATGCGCGTCAGGCCGAAGTTGATGACGGTCACGACCATTTTTGCAGGTCTTGCCCCGATCTTCCTGACCGACGGCCTCGGATCGGACGTCATGCGCCGGATTGCCCTGCCCATGCTTGGCGGCATGGCCTCAACCCTCATCCTCTCCCTGATCGTGATCCCGGCCATCTACTACATCCGGGTCGGGCTGCAGATTCCATCAGATTTACCCCGGGCCGAACCGGATAACCGGGCCGGCTCATTCACCCCCGAAGGAGAAAAACCATGACGAGACACCTGTTGAAAATTCAGCTTTTGTTTCCACTGCTTCTGAGTGGCGCCATGCTGCCGGCGGCCGCGCAGGATCGCTCATCAGGCAGAATGATGATCGACGGCGGCATGATGGGTGGCGGCCTGTTCGGCACGGTGTTCATGCTGCTTGCTGTGCTCCTCCTCCTGCTCGGGATCGCTGCCCTCATCAAATATCTGAGGTCGAAATAATAGTCCCGTGTCCATCCACCCTATTCCCCCGTCCCGGCGCGCATCGGGGGCCTCTGTTGAAAGCCGCGCCTGACAATCAAAAAGGAAGAAAACGATGAAAACCCTCGTCAGAAAGACAGCAGTCACAGGCGCAATCCTCGGACTGGCCCTGATTGGTCCGGCGCTCGCCCAGGAGGCCGGCATGAAAATGGACAGCATGAAAGACATGGACATGTCCGGCATGAGCTGCTGCGGCGACATGGCGCCCGGCTTTGGCGTCATTAACGGCGTCGATCTGGATGCCCGAACCGTCAATATTTCACACGATCCGATCAAGAAGATCGGCTGGGGTGAAATGACAATGGACTTCGAGGTCGGCGGAATGGTTGCGCTCGACAAATTCGAGAATGGCGACAACGTCCATTTCATGCTCAAGCAGGACGACAGCGACAATTATGATATCGCCATGATGATGCCGATCGGCGGCGATCCGGATGCTTTCAAACTATCCATGATGTCGATGATGAAAGGCAAAGGCATGATGGACTGCAACATGGGCGGACACGGATCCATGTCCGGCATGTCAGGCAAGGATCATGACGACACCGATCACTAGCCGGTCCTCTGTTTCAAGCAAAAAATTCGTAAATCAGGTTCCGGCCGCGTTCCGCGGCCGGAATGCCTGCGTCTCCCGATTAGTTCACCAGGAAATCCCAATGACTCAAAGAATTCTGATTACCGCCTTCTTGTTAGGTTCCGTTTCCCTGACAGCCTGCAGTGACCCCGAAAGCCGAACGCCGCCAGCATCCGGCCCTGCGGACCAGACCAGGCCTGAACCGTTCGAACAGGCAGATGAAGCTATGCCCGGCGATACTGGACGGGCCACGGGCAGGATCACATCCCTTGATCGCGACGACGGCCGGGTCACCATCGACCATGGCCCTTTCGAAGGCATCGCCATGGGCGCGATGACCATGAGTTTCGCTTTAATGGGCGATGTTGAGCTGACTGACCTCTCTGAAGGCGATGACGTGATCTTCCAGGTCAAACGGGGCCGGGACGGTTCTCATCGCATCATGGAAATTTGCAGCATTCCCGCGAATGGCCGCGACTGCCCGGACCAAGAAACGATTTATCCGGACAACCCTCCAGATCAGTAAGGCGGCATACTCCGGCACTGTCCCCGATCGAGCTAAAGGGAAGACGATAAAGACCCGTTTCGCCATAGCGTCAAACTGGCATGCGCGGACCAAAAAGAATAACCGCAGCCCCGATCAGACAGGTTACAACCCCTATCAGATCCCAGCGGTCGGGACGAATCCCCTCAATGGTCCATAGCCAGATGAGCGAGGAAGTTATGTAAACCCCACCATAGGCGGCATAGGCGCGCCCGGCTGCAGACGCTTCCACCAGTGTCAGCAGCCAAGCGAATACAACAAGGGATATCATCCCCGGAACCAGCCAGAAAGCGGACTTTCCAAGCCGCAGCCAGGCCCAGAATGCAAAACAACCGGCAATTTCGGCGGTTGCCGCGCCAGCATAGATCAACAACGTCGCGCGAATATCCATGGCTGGGACGTTTCCTGATCTGGCTGGACTGGCGAGGCCCCGTTGCGGTTAAAATTGGTTTCAGCCTGCGCAGCATGAAAGCTTCGCCACGTCCTTGTCGAACGTCTGTGCCGCCAATTTCAACCCTTCAACAGTTGTCAGGTATGGAAAAATTGTCTCGCCAAGCGCCTTGCTCGTCATGCCGAACTTCAACGCCATAGCCAGCGTCTGAATCGCATCAGACCCTTCGGGCGCCGCGATCTGTCCGCCCAGGAGGCGGTCGGTCTTCGCATCCGCGACCAGCTTGATGACGCCGCGGGTATCGCGGGCGGCGGCGGCGCGTGCCACGTGGTCCAGCGTCAGCACGCTGGCCTTGACGTCATGACCGGCTGCCTTCGCCTGCACCTCGGAAAGGCCGACGCCGGCGACCTGCGGATCGGTGAACACGACCCAGGGCATGGCCCCATTGTCATAGCGCAAATCCTGAAGCCCGAGCGCATTGTTGGCCGCCACCTTGGCCCCATAAGCGGCCATGTAGACGAACTGGTCGCGATCGGTGACATCACCCGCTGCCCAGACGCCAGGCCGCGTTGTGGCCATGTCGGCTCCGACCTTGATCGATCCACGCGCATCGGTCTCGATGCCGAACTCGCGCAAGCCGAGGTCTTCGGAATTGGCCACCCGGCCTGTGGTGGCCACAAGCCGCTGCGCGGAGAGGGTCACAGGCTTTCCACCCCGTTCGATTGTCAGCGTGACGCCGCCGTCACTCCGTCTCACCGATCGGTAGGACAGGCTGGTCTCGACCGCGACACCCTCAGCCTTCAACGCGTCGGTCAACGCCTTGGCCACTTCCGGTTCCACGCCGGGCAGAAGGCGCGAACGCGTGACCAGTGTAACCTTGACGCCCAGCCGCGACGCCATCTGCGCCAGTTCACAGCCAATATAGCCGCCGCCCAGTACCAGGATGCTTTCGGGCTGATCGGGCAGGCTGAGAAGGTCCCAGGAATCGAGCGCCTCCACGGTCTCGATCCCGTCAATTTCCGGCAAGAAAGGGCGCGAGCCGGTGGCGATTAGAACCTTCGGTGCAGCGATGATCCGCCCGCCGACCTCAATCCCGCCTTCGATCAGGCGTGCGGCACCTTTCTCAATATAGGTGATATTCTCATAGGAAGGCAGCAAATCGATATATTTTTTCTGGCGCATCTCGTCGACCAGTTCGGCCGTCCCCTTGACGACCGCTGACCAGTCCACGCTCTGCGCACAGGGCTCAATGCCCGGAAACCGTGCCGCCGCTGTACCAGCATGCACCGCTTCACCGGCCCGTATCATCGCCTTGGACGGCACGCAGCCGACATTGACGCAGGTGCCGCCGATGGTGCCATGTCCAACCATGGCCACGCGCCTGCCGGCCTCGGCCGCGCTAATCGAAGCCGAAAACCCGGCCGAGCCAGCACCTATGACGATGAGGTCATAGCTGTCGTCGCCGTTTTTATTGACGGAGCAGCAATCGCCTGTCTTTACGGTTTGATTCATTATTTCTTCCTTGGCTTGTGACCAGGCATGGCGACGCGGCCTCGATCAAGTATTCAAAATCACACCATCGACCCGATGTCGGAGGCGTGGCCGGGATCAGGTTGGGGCCGCTGTCGCCGCATTCGCCTGCGGCGAAGACCGCGGGATCGCTCGTACGCATCGATGTGTTCACCTGGATGCCCCGCCGAGTGCACTCGGCGCAGGCAGCTTCAAGGTTCAGCCTGTCCATTTTTGGTACCCGGCCGGGGCTGAGGCACATGCTCATTGATGCAAAACAAGAAGGTGTCGCAATGACGGTACCGGCCAGACCCGTTATCAGCAGTTTTCGGTCAGTCCATTTTGACATCAAAGTGAAAGCCTTGTGTGAAAATCTGACGATGTATGCGAACATCGACTGGCAGGTGCCTCATCAGGATATTCCAGATGCTGCGTGTTCAACCGTCCGTAACGCTTGCCGGGTATCCTACATCGGTTGAAGCCGCAGCGATCAGCTCAGGCGTTGTCGCCGCCGTATCGTAAACCACCTCTGCGGTCCTGGCCGCATAATCGATATCGACAGATTTAACGCCCTCGACACGCATCATCGCTTTCCTGACAGCAATCGGACATGTCGCGCAGGTCATGTTTCCGATCGTAAAACGGGCTGTCGCCTGTTCGACCTCCACCGAGGCATCCGGAGCATTCTGCGCGCCGGCGACTGCGAGCCCCCCCGCGAGTGCCAGACCTGCCAGTCCGGCGATCATCCATGTGCGTTTCATACTTGTCTCCCTGGCTAGTAAAATAACGGTGCCCATACATCGATGGTCAAGGCCGCCAGCACGACAAGCGCGCCGCTCCACAGGGCGACCTGCTTGACGACTGACGACTGCAAACGGGCGCAATAGCTACCATCCTCGCAGACACTGGTTTTTCGAAAATAGACATCCCAGAACCCAGCCGCGAGAAATCCGATCGCGACCAGAAGAAAAAGGGGCTTGTAGGGTTCCAGCGCCGTCAACTGGCCAATCCACGCTCCGGAAACACCGAGACTGATCAGCACAAGCGGCACGATGCAGCAGGATGATGCAAGGAATGCCCCCAGCGTGCCACCGGCAACAAGCCACCTTGAGCGACGCTCATTTGCTGGGCTGTTTTCCGTACCTGCCATGACCAGCTGTTCCCATTGCTTTATTGATCATGATCACGTTACGCTCTGTAGTTGGTACAGACACAAGTGGGTATTTCATCATGGCCATCACATCGCCGCGAGCAGCACTCAAACGGGCTGAACTGGCCGGGCGGCTCGGCTGCAATCTTGAAACGATCCGCTATTATGAAAAGATCGAATTGCTGCCCGAACCAGCCCGCACGGCAAGTGGCCACCGGCTGTATTCGAATGAAGATCAGGTACGACTGCGTTTCATATTGCGAGCCCGCAGCCTCGGCTTCTCCGTGGAAGATGTACGCTCGCTACTTGGCATCAATGATGGCAGGCCGAGCTGCGCGGAGGTCAGGGCGCTGGCAGAAGCACATCGGGGCGATATCCGTAAACGCATCGCCGATCTGAAGCAGATGGATCGACGGCTCGGCGAGATCATGGCTGGTTGCACCGGCGCTGAAACACCCGATTGCGCACTCACCGACAAACTGTTCGAAGATAGCTGACAAAAGGGGCTCCTGCATCTGCCGGAGATGCAATTGATGGACATCCACGACACCATCACCGCTCCGCATCGCCTCAATGACGGCACCGTTGTCAATGTCCGGCGGACTACCTAGCCACAACATGTGGATCGCCCGCCGATTTCGCGGAACGACAGGCAGAGAATGTTACCGCGATACCAATCGTCACGAACGGATCGAACAGTTTTCAGTCATAGATGAGGATGAGCGCGTCGCCCGCAACCACGGCTACAGATGCGAGTGCGTCGGACAGATTGTGAAGGAGGAGCGCCCGGATATTCACGCTCCCATTCTGCACCGAATAGATCAGGAGGGCTGTAAGCTCTGCAATGACCAGCGCAACACCGCCAAGAATAACGATCATCCAGCCACCAACGGCGGGCGGATCAGTGATTCGTATGACACTCTTATTGACCAGATGGCAATGGAGACCCGACGATCATCGCTCGCGGGATCAAGATCGTCATGATCATGTGCGTGGCTCAGGATCGGCCTCCTCTTCCAGCACCTTGCGCTTGCAATCGAGATACGCGCGTCGCCGCGCGTGTACCGCGTTTTTTACACGGCTCTTTGGTGGTATCAGGCCGCATTCCTCCTGCACCTTGGCCGCCTGCTCACTTGAAAGGGCCCCCATCACGTTGTCGAGACTCTCGCAGCCGGCCAGGGCTGCGAGAGAAACGGACATGACCGCGAAGCGAAGTTCACGATGGATGAACATGCTCGGCCTCCAACAAGGAATGGTGCGCGTCGGGCTTTGGTGCGAACCAGCGGTGAAGGGCGGGTAGCACCAGCAAAGTTAGCACGGTCGAGGAGACCAGCCCGCCCATGACCACCGTGGCCAGTGGCCGCTGCACTTCAGCACCGACACCACTTGCGAAGAGCAGCGGCGCAAGGCCGAGCGCCGTCGTAAGGGCGGTCATCAGCACAGGACGTGCCCGCAAGCCTGCCGCCTCGACGGCAAGTTCATCGCGACCACGGCCCTCCCTGGCAAAATCATCCATGAAACTGACCAGCACCATGCCATTGCCGAGCGCGATACCGAACAGGGCAATAAAGCCGACCGTCGCAGGCACCGAGATCGGCAGGCCTGCAATCCAGAGCGCCATCGCCCCGCCGGTCAGCGCCAGCGGAATGTTGAGCAGGATCAGGATGGCCGATTTCATGCGCCCGAACGTCAATAGCAGGATCAGGAATACGATACCGAGCGTGATCGGGATCACGACCGCGAACCGCGCATTCGCTTCCTGCTGGAGTTCGAACTGTCCGCCCCATTCGACGCGATAACCAGCCGGCAGGTCGAGCTGGCTGGCGACCGATTGCTGCGCATCAGCGACATAGCTGCCAATATCGCGTCCTCTCACATTGAGCTGAACGGTGATGAATCGCTCACCATTCTCGCGCGTGATCTGACGTGGACCGACAATCTCCCTGATGTTTGCCACGCTTTCGAGTGGAACCCGTGCGCCGCTGGACGATTCCAGAATAATCCGTCCGATGGCCGCGGGCGTGTTGCGGTCCTCTTCGGCATAGCGCACGATGACAGGGAACTGACGTACCCCCTCGAAAACGGCACCAGCCTCTGCCCCGCCGACGCCGGAACGCAAGGCATCGAGCGCCTCCTCCACGCTCAGTCCATACCGGCCGAGCGCAGGACGGTTGAGCGAGACCACAAGCTGCGGCGCGCCGGTGATCTGATCGGCCTGGACGTCGGTCGCCCCTGGAACCTCCTGAAGAATGGACTGCAAGTCCTGCGAGCCTTCGAGCAGGACCGCCGTATCCGGACCGAAGATCTTGACCGCCAGTTGCGCCTTTGTGCCGGTCAGGAGCTCATCAACCGACATGGCGATTGGCTGGCCAACATTGACCCTGACGCCTGGAAAGCCGCCGAGATTCTCGGAGATCGACGCCCGGAGTTCATCCGGGCTGATGCCAGTGCGCCATTCGCTTCGGGGTTTGAGCGCCACGAAGGCCTCGATACTGTTGACCGGGTCGGCATGCGCGCCGACTTCCCCACGACCGATCCGGCTGACAATGGAACTGATCTCGGGGAAGGCTTCAAGCAGTCTTGCCTCGATGCGGGTCGACGTTTCCTTTGCTTCGGTTAGCGAGATGGACGGCGCCATCGTCACACGCAACAGGACATCGCCTTCCTCCAGCGCAGGCGTGAACTCCGAGCCAAGGCGTGTCGCTGAGAGGCCCCCAACCAGAAGCAGGACGCCTGCTAGCCCGACCGCCGCGAGACGTCGCCGGACGAAGAAGGCCGCAAGCGGCTTGATCAGCGAAACAAGCCGGCTGTCGCTCTCCTGGCTATTGCTCTTGGGCGGACGCATGAGGCCGAGCGCCATCGCCGGAGCGATGAGCGCGGCATAGATCAGCGACCCTGTCATGGCGAGCGCGGCAGAAGCGGCGAGCGGCCGAAACGTCTTGCCTTCAGTGCCCTGTAGCGAAAAGAGCGGCAGGAAGACAATGATCACCACGAGGACGGCAGCAATCAGCGGCGCGATCACTTCGGCGCTCGCTCGCGCGACCGTCGTGCGGCTATCTTCACCCTCGCGTCGTTCGCGCAAGCCGCGATCCACGTTCTCGGCGATGACGATGGCGCCGTCGACCATCATCCCGATGGCGATCGCCACCCCGCCCAGCGTCATCAGATTGGCCCCGATGCCGAGGAATTTCATCGCGATGAAGGCAAAGCCGACCGAGAAGGGTATGGCCATGACAACCACGAGGCTTGGACGCCAGCCGCCGAGGAACAGGAAGACGATGACCGCGACCAGGAGCGCGCCCTGCCAGAGGGCGGTCGTCACGGTCGCGGCTGCCTTATTCACCAGCGCGCCCTGATCATAATACGGAACGGCTTTGACACCGTCGGGAAGCGACAGGTTGATCTCGTCGAAGCGCGCTTGCGCGTTCTCGATCACCTCAGACGTGTTTGTGCCATAAAGTTTCAGGACGAGACCGGCGACGGTCTCCCCTTCGCCATTGGCAGTTGCGAGCCCCTGCCGGACGCCGCCACCTATCGCGACTTCACCGAGGTCGCTGACGCGGACGGTTCGTCCATCCACGGTCTTGACCGGCGTTTCACGCAGATCATCGAGGGAGCGAGCGAGCCCGACCCCGCGCACTGTGTACTGTTCGGCGCCAATTTCGATGAATTGCGCGCCGGCCGTCCGATTGGCGCTCTCCAGGGCGGCAATCACCTCGCCGACGCTGAGGTCATAGGATGTCAGCTGATCGGGATCGAGGCGGACCTGGTACTGCTTCTCGAACCCCCCTAGTGACAGAACCTCCGTCACCCCTTCAACCGACTGAAGCGGATACTTGATCATCCAGTCGGCAATCTCGCGCAGCTCAACCAGCGACCGCTCGCCGGTCTCATCGACGAGCCGGTAGTACATGATGATACCAAGGCCGGTCGAAAT